>DATNPJ010000020.1:0-47768 GCA_036703295.1 Coleofasciculaceae cyanobacterium
CCCGCAGAATATGCAAAGCGTGCTTTCAACCATGGGTTCGGTTCAATGCCATCTCTCCTGATGTTGTATATTGTTCCGTTCAAAAGGTAATTTCAAGCGCGACATTAAATATCGCGGCGCAAAATGGCCACACTACCCGGAATTTTTCTGATGAACCCTCAGTAACCGTCCCCAAAACCATGTGCAATGGCTGAACCATTGCGCCTGGCATACTCACCCGGCCTTGCCGGATTGCCTGTCGGGTAATGGCTGTCTTCCCCGATTATCCGGATGGAGAGGGTCGCCGGAGACAATCGTACAATTCAGATTTCGACGTTCGAGTAAGTGATCGGCGGCTGCCGTTTACATAATATCTATAGCGTGCCAAGACTACCTACGTGACTGACACTTTAGGAATGTCTATAACCTCAACGATATCAGGTAAAGCGCCCTCTTCGCGGAGGGCCTTTTTTTGTCCGGAATCCAGGCAGAATTAACCCTTACGGCCTTCCGCGAACATGATGGGCGAATTTTCCCTCTCACCCGGCAGGATCATTTCATAAAGCTCTGCTTTTCGATCAGCCGGATTCGAGGAGATGTTCCCGTGTCCTGCCCGCTCCAGGGTAATCTGCCAGCACTGTTCACAGACATTCGAACGTAAGGTTGAAAAATTGCCGCTGCACTGCTCATCTAATTCTGCGCCACAAAACAGGCAGCGATATCGACTATGTGCCATAACTGCTACCAACCCGATTTTATACCAACAGACTTCTAAACAGACTTGCTCTAAGTATTGCTCCAATAATTTTTAATTACAAGCAGAACAGTATATTAATTGCAGGATGAGCAGGAGATTAATTCAAAGCGGTGTGAATAATCATGCAAGCCACGACATCCTGGAGAATGTTCGTATTTATTTTACGTTACAGTTTGGCTGTGCAGATCGGGAAAGTGAAACATGTTAATAATTGTAAAAATACAAATATTTTTAAGAAATAATTAGTATATACAATTTTTTATTCTATTAACATCCCGGCACAGGGACAATAAGGAGACAGGTATGGCAGTCACACCCCCAATTTCCACTTTCTTCGGGTTGGATCCCCGCTTTCTGGCAGCCCCGGCAGCCAGTTCATCGCTGATTAACCCACTATTGTATGGATCTTCCCTCCAGTTGGTACCCATCAATTTTGGCGGATTCTATAGCGGAATCCCCCCCATTTTTGGTGGCACGGGTTTTACGGGCTTCCCGACGGTACCCTTTAATATATTCTCTCAACCGTCAGTCCTGGCGTCGCCATTTAGTGCGGGCAGCGCCTTCGGTACCGGATTTGGAACGCAACCTTTCGGTAACAACCAGGCTTCAAGCGGATCAAACGGAAATTTCTCCTTCGACAATTCCCCGTTCACTCCCGTAACCGGTAACAATCTGAACCTTTTCACGCCTTCGCCGTATACTCCCCAAAGTGGCGGCTCTTCATCCGCCGGCATAGCCAATGTACTCTCAGGTTATTTCAATATGATGATGGCGAGCATGTTCGGGCGTTCCGCTTAATTCCATTTTTTTAATTTCCATCCGTGGCCTGGGGGCTTATTGCCTCCAGGCTGTGGGTGTCAGGGTTTTCAGTTGCAGGGCGTGCAGGTGTTTTTCGCGGGCCTCTTTCAGCGCCTCATGAACCAGCCGGTGCTGTTCCATCAGCCCCAGACCCTCAAAACGGGGCGAGACCACGGTGATGGTCAGATGGGTCGCTTCCAGGCCAGGCTTGGCCTCCAGATGACCGGCATGCTTCCAGCTGTCATCCAGGATTTCAACAAACTCGGCATCCAGCTCTTGGGACAATTTGGCTTTCAATTGATCGATCACGGTCATCAGTATACCTCTATGAATTGCAATAATACGGGTGATTCGAGAGCAGGACCTTCCGGGCTTCGTAGTTCAGCAGGTTCCAGTAGTCATCCCATGCTTCCATGGCTTCATCTTCCCGGCCAGGAGCGGTATTCAGAAAATTCAGAATAAAAGGAACGTCTTCCTTGATGACCATGTAAGTCGGCAGCACTTCCAGAACACAGACCACATGGTAAATGAGGGCATCCTGCGCGGAAAGTTGATCTTCTTCATCCTCGCGGTAAGCAGCGTAAGCCGCTTCGGCCTGTCCATGGACGGCCTGCTCGTCTATAATGCCCGCCTGCCACTGTTCCAGGAGGCAAATGAGATCTTGTTTTGGCGGATGTTCTGACATGAGGATATTCTACAACAGGCTCTGGGCGTCGATATCCAGGATGAAATTGATGTCTTCAGGTAAGGCGCTGCCGGAGAGGGTCTGCCGGTAGAAATCCGCCACCACTTGGCGTGCCGGCTCCCCGGCAAAACTTTTGACCAGCAGATGGAACCGGTAGCGGGCCTGGATGCGCGGCAATACACAGGGAGCCGGTCCCATCAGCTGGATTTGCTGCTCCAAACCGGCTTGCCCAAAGGACTCCCGCAAATGCAGCGCGGCCGCCTGGATGAACTGCTGGCCCTTTTTCTCGTTCTCGCAACTGACAATGAAGCGGAATAGCTGCGAAAACGGCGGAAAGCCCAGCGTTTCCCGCTGCTGGATTTCTTCCTCGTAAAAACCGTCGTAATCCTGTTTCTCGGTATGCAGCAGTACCATGTGCTGGGTCTGCACCGCCTGGATGACCACCCGTCCCGGCTTGTCTCCACGACCGGCGCGCCCCGCCACCTGGGTCAGCAACTGAAAGCCCCGTTCGGCAGATTTGTAATCCGGCAGGGCAAAGGCGGAATCCGCGCTGACGACTCCCACCAGGGTGACATTGCCCACATCCAGCCCTTTGGCCACAATCTGGGTGCCAATCAGAATATCGCCCTCCCCGGCGGAGAAGGCTTCAAAAATCTCCCGGTGGGCATGCTTGCGCTGCATCACGTCGCTATCCAACCGCAGCACGCGGGCCTCCGGGAATTTGCGCACCAGCTCGTCTTCAATGCGCTGGGTGCCCACCCCGCTATGAGAAAGCTCCATGCCCGCGCACACTGGGCAATACTGGGGGCGCTCGCCCTCATGGCCGCAATAATGGCAGCAAACCATGTTGCGGGTTCGATGAAAGGTCACTGCCACGTCGCAGTCGGGGCACATGAAAATATAATCGCAAGTGGTGCATTGAATGGTGGTGTAAAAGCCCCGCCGGTTCAGCAGAATGATGGACTGCTCGCCCGTTTCCAGGTTGCGCAGCAATTCTTCGTCCAGCGCGCGGGAAAGCTGGTTGCGATTGCCTTGGGCGCGCTCCCGCTTCATATCTACAATGCTGACCTTGGCCAGCTGCCGCCCGCCGAAGCGTTCCGGCAGGTGCAATATCCGCTTTCCCGCCTTGGCCTCGTAAAAGACGGCGACCTCTGGGGTGGCGCTGCCCAGCAGCAGTCGGGCCCCGGTGCGGCGGGCCAGTTCCATGGCCAGCGTTTTGGCGTTGTAGCGGGGGGCGGGGGAGTCTTGCTTGTAGCTGGATTCGTGCTCCTCATCAATCATAATCAGCCCCAGCCGCTTCATGGGCGCCCAGACCGCCGAACGGGCCCCGATCAGAATTTTCAGTTCGCCGTTGTTCAGCTTCTGCCAGGTGTCGGCCTTTTCGCCGTCTGATAAGTTACTGTGCCAGAGGGCGATATTCTCCGAGCCGAAATGCGCGATGAAGCGCCGGGCAATTTGCGAGGTAAGGGCAATCTCGGGTACCATCACCAGCACCGACTGGCCGTTTTCCAGCATGTGGCGGGCCAGGCTCATATAAACTTCGGTCTTTCCGGAGCCCGTAATGCCGTAGAGCAGGTAGGGCGCGCTATTGTCACCACAGATGACCGCGTCCATGGCCGCCTGCTGGTATGCGGACAGCTTGAAATGCGTGTGCTCCTGCAACTGGCGGTAGAGGGAGAGCGGATCCCGGACGCTCTGGACCTCCTCAAGGCGCAACGCGCCCAGGCTTTCCAACCGCTTGAGAGTTTCCGGGGTAGTTCCCAGTTCCGCTACCACTTGCTGCACCGGGACACCTTCCGGCTTATCCCGCAGATACGCCACAATTTCCCGCTGACGGGCGGTCAGCTTTTCAGCCGTCTCCGCCTCCGGTCTGGAGAAAACCTTTCGGATGGTCTTAATCGCGGTTTTCGCGCGCAGTTCGGTTTCCACCGTCACCAGGCCCAGTGCCCTCAGGCGGGCCAAAAGCTGGTTGATCGCCTTGGTGGGCAGTCGCAGTTTTCCGGCCAGGTACTTGGGCGTGTATCCCTTGCCGGAGAGCGGTTCGTCGAGCGATGACGTGTTCTGGTAGAGGAATTCCACCAATTCCAGCGCTTTTCGGCCATTTTTTTCATGCTGAACCTTCCGGACCGCCATCGGGTCGGTCAGGTTGGCGCCCGCAAAGACCACCTTGCGGGCTTTCTGAACCAGGTTGGCGGGAAGCGCCACATCCAGCACCTGCGGAATGGGGGTGGCGTAATAATCCGACACCCAGCGGATGAAATCATAGTACTCGGCATCGAAAAGCGGCTGTTCATCCAGGATGTCTGTGATTTCCCGCAGCTTGAAACGCCCTTCGTACGTATCACCCAGGTCTACGATAAAACCGGTCAGATCCGTTTGTGCGCCGAATGGAACCAGCACCGGCTGTCCAATTCGGGCAACCGCGTGAAATTCTTCCGGTATCAGATAGGTGAAAATCCGGTCCTGCAAGGTTCGTGCGGTCACGTTTACCAGCACCTGCGCGTAAAGCGCCGTGCCGGTCGCAACAGGGGGCGGCATCTCAAGCTCGAACAAACGTGTCTCCATGCACCCATTATGCGACAGCGCGACCAGACTGTCATTCAGCCCGAAGAAATATTAAAACTCGCACGTCTGTTGTAAATTTTTTCAAGGTGCCTAAAGTATATGATGGATTGGTCGATAAGCTCCCTAAGCAAGGAGAAGGAAAGGGGGCTCATTTGAATACCTGCGTCACCAATCTGATTCAACTTATCATTCGAATCGGTCTCACCATGCTGGATATGGCGTTGATGGATCCGGAAACCGGTTGCCTGGTTAAGTCCGAAGACCTCAAGGATAGTCAGGAGAGAAAAACATTGCTGGCCAAATCTCTTCTGAAAGCAGCATCTTTGGAGAGCGTTAAAAGCAACCCCGCGATTGTCGGGAGGCTCTTTCTGTACATCCAACTCCTGGATCCCCAAGTTTTGCCGAAAGAACAACGGAAACAAGCCCAAGTTTTCATGAAAATCGTCAGCCGGGCCTCTCAGCGACCGGTGAAAAACGCGATCGACAACTAGGGCGTGTTGACAATTAGTGGCTACAAGGCGCGAGGAGCGCCGTTGAGGAGCGTACAACAGTACGTGACGAAAACGAGCACCGCAGCAACGCCGTAGACGCAATTGTCAACACGCCCTAGCCGCCATTTTTAGCTTTAGATCCGAGCAAATGACCCCGGTTAAGCCAGGATGACGTTCTCGGCTTTCATGGTTTTCAGCAGGTTGGCGGTTTCAATCGCGGCCAATGCCGAGTCCGCGCCCTTGTTACCCGCCTTGCAGCCTGCACGTTCGATGGCTTGCTCGATGGTGTCGGTGGTCAGCACCCCAAAGATCACCGGGATTCCGCTTTTCTGGGATGCCTGGGCGATCCCTTTGGCGGCTTCGCTGCAAACGTAGTCGTAATGGGAAGTTGCTCCGCGAATCACGCAACCCAGCGCCACAACGGCGTCAAACTGTCCGGACATGGCCATCTTGGTGGCTACTAGCGGGAGTTCGAACGCGCCCGGTACCCAGGCTACGGCAATGTCCGCCTCGGCCACATCATGGCTGGACAAAGCGCCCAAAGCCCCTTGCAACAGCTTTTTCGTAATCACATCATTAAACCGGGACGCCACCACGCCAACCCGCAGCCCGGTCCCAATCAGTTTGCCTTCAAAAATCTTGGTCATGACTTAACTCCTTCAATGCTTATTAAAGCGCCCTATCGGAGGGGTCTGGGGACACGGGTGTACCCAGCGGGGGAGCGCTGAGGGGGCTGGCCCCCTCGGCAGAAAGATCCAGCAAATGGCCCAACTTCTCCTGCTTCGCCTGCAAATAATCCCGATTATGCTTATGCGGCAGCGACGGAATCGGCACCCGCTCCAGGATCTGCAAGCCGTAGCCATCCAAGCCGCGAATCTTGCGGGGATTATTGGTCAACAGATTGAAGGATTGGACGCCCAGATCATGCAGAATCTGCGCTCCGACACCGTAATGCCGCAAATCCGGGGAGAAGCCCATTTCCAGGTTCGCTTCCACGGTATCCTTGCCCTGCTCTTGCAAAGCGTAGGCCTTAATCTTGTTCAGCAGGCCGATCCCGCGACCTTCATGGTTGCGCATGTAAACCAGCACGCCTTTGCCGTAGGCATCAATCGCGGCCAGAGCCGCTTGAAGCTGGTCGCCGCAGTCGCAACGAAGGCTACCCAGGACATCCCCGGTCAAGCACTCGCTATGAACGCGAACCAGCGGAGGGCGCGTATCTTCGGGATTGCTGAAATCCCCCTTGACCAGCGCCAGGTGTTCAGAACCGTCAATCTTGTTGCGGTAGGCCAGCACTTTGAAGTCTCCATACTGCGTGGGCAGCGAGGCTTCGGCCTCTTTCTCCACCAGGCATTCTTTTTGCAAGCGGTAGTTGATGAGCTGGGCCACTGTAATGAACTTCATGTCGTACTTGCGCGCGATTTCAAACAGCTCGTTGCGGCGGGCCATGGTGCCATCCGGGTTCAGAATCTCGCAAATCACGCCTGCCGGTTTCAACCCCGCCAGTCGGGAGAGATCCACGCTGGCTTCGGTTTGGCCGACGCGCTCCAGTACGCCGCCCGGCTTGGAACGCAGCGGGAATATGTGTCCTGGGCGGCGCAGATCGGAAGGAACCGCATCCGGCGCCACGGCCACCTGGATGGTCACGGCTCGATCGCTGGCGGAGATGCCGGTGGTCACGCCGAACTTGGGGGATGCATCAATACTGATGGTGAAGGCGGTGCCCAGCGGATCGGGCGAGGGGGAGATCATCTGGCTCAATTCCAGCTTGTCGCACATCTCGGAGGTCATGGTCAGGCAGATGAGGCCACGGCCTTCCGCCGCCATGAAGTTGATGATCTCCGGCGTGACCTTCTCGGCCGCGCAAACGAAATCCCCTTCGTTCTCCCGGTCCTCGTCATCGGCAATGATCACCATCTCACCGTTGCGAATGGCCTCAATAGCCTCTTCAACGGTGCTGAAGGCGTCCAGGGCACTCTGACCGTTCGGGTTTTCAGTGGGGGATGCGTTGTTCATTCGGACTTTCCTCGCGATTGGGGGTGGAATATTGGGGAGATGCCCTAGTCGGCTTCGAAATTGAACCAGCCGCCGGTGCGAATGTTGGCGGTGGGCTTGGTGTGGGTGAGCGTCACGGCGTTCATGGCCGGGACCAGGGCGGCCTCGTTGATGGTAGCGCCGCAGGCCAGCTCGCCGGTGTAAGAAGGCGCTTCTGTCGCGTTTTGCTGCGATGGGCGTTCAAACAGCAGGCGTCGCGCGTATTTGCCTAGCAGATCGGTTTCGAGGTTCACCCGGTCGCCCGCCTGGACATCGCCCAGGTTAGTATGGGCCAGCGTGTGAGGGATGATGGCCACGGAGAAACAATTGCCTGCCACCGTGTTCACGGTCAGGCTGATGCCCAAAATGGCGACGGAGCCTTTCGGCACCAACAGCTCACCCAGTTCGGGGCTTTCCACCTGGAATGTGTAGATGAAACTGTTGCCTTGAGGCTCGATGGACAGCAGGGTCGCCTGTCCATCCACATGCCCGGTCACGTAATGGCCACCGATCCGGCTGGTAGGGGTCAAGGGACGCTCCAGGTTCACCCGCGTTCCCGGCTTGAAGGTTCCAAAATTCGTCTTGGACAGGGATTCGGGGGAAACCTCAAAACTGAAGGAATTCTCCTCTAGCGCAACAACCGTCATACAGGCGCCGTCCACGGCGATGCTGTCGCCTAATTTGGCCCCTTCCAGGACAGCGTTGGCGCCGATCGTAATCCGGCTGCCGCCGGTACTGGCCTCAATGGTGCGGATACAACCGACTTCTTCAATCAATCCGGTGAACATGGTTTTGATGGACGCCCTCTGGTAACTGCTTGGGGGAGTGTCCCATTATTCTAATGAAAACAAAAACGGCACACACGCATATTGTGCCGTTTTTAACAGATGTTGTAAAATCCGCCGGCGGGCTACCCGAAATCCACGTTGTAGCGGTTGGACTTGTTCAACAGGATGACCCGCTGGATCTGGTACTTGATCTGGTCAAACATGGGGCTCACGTCGCCCATGTTCTGAGCAAAGAAAAACTGCCCGCCCGGGGTGCGGTTTGCGATATCGTCCCGCAGGTAGATGGGCAAGCCAACATCTCCGGAAAGCAGGCCAAGCGTAAAGACGCTTGCCGTCTTACCGTTGGCGCCCGGAAAAGTTCCATTGCCGATTTGGGTGGCCAGTGTCTGGAAGGCCGCATGGTTGGTAGGCGCCACGGTGGGTTCACCATCCCCGACCAGGAAAATGATGCGGTTGTCCAGCGTATTATCGGCAAAGACGATTTGGGCTCCCCGCTGTAATCCCCCATACATGTTTGTACTACCACTGGCGTATATTCTGGCAGCAGCAGGCCCTTGACGGTTGATCCAGCTGAGCTTCCGCCTCATTTGCGGATATCGATTGCTGGCATCCGATGCTTCCAGGGGCGTTACCCGGTTGATAACGTTGGTCTCGAAGGTGATAAAGCCCAACTTGGTATTTTCATGCAAGTCCGGATCTGCCTCGATGGAGAGCAGAAAACTGAGCAGTGATGATCGGGCCGCCTCGATGCGAGATAAGTGGTCGTTCATGGTTGCCTGCCACGCATTGCCATTTGGCCCGCCATTCGCCTGGCAAATTTCTCGGACAGGGATCATACGGCCACCGGTATTATTCCAAAGCGGGCTGGCGCCAGTACAGGCGGTTACTCCCAGCACACCCGGTTTCGGATAGCGATCATCCCAGGCGGTTTGGGGATTATTCACGTCCAATGCGCTCACCAGGTCCAGTTGGCTGTTATCATTCCAGGGCAAGGCAATAGCGGGATTTGGAACATATCCCACACTCGGGTCGCTATACCGGTAATTGAGATAAGGGCTGGCAGGCGAGAATGAAACGGGGCTTCCATTAAATTTGCCCGAAGTCATTGAGCCGGAGATATCCTGCACAATCACAATCCCGGTCGTATTGCTGCCTCCGGAACTGCCCGACTCGTTCCAGAATACGGTCGTGGGCAATGTCAGCAGCGGGGTGCCGCCGGTCGGCTGGTTCCAGACGTTGAGCACCAGTTGGTAGTAATGGTTTCCAGTTGGCACAATGGCGTTGCTGTTGTCAGCGTTGCGGACGGTCCACTGGTAATAAAGCGGATCGTTGTAGGTGTTGTCCGTGCATCGGTTTCCGGCAGGCAGATTGATGGTCTGTCCGGTTGCGGGCAGGCCGGTGGCCGGATTGAAGCCGTTATTACAGTTGAAGGCGGCAAAATCAGACGAGAGGGCTCGTTCAATCAAGGCGTTGGCCAGCACCATTTCTTTGGAGCGCAATGCGTTCAATCGCTGGGCGCTGCCTTGGCCATTCCGGCTGTTGGGACCGCCAATCATCTGAACCAGCGGCACCAGGGCCAGGGAAATAATCACCATGACCACCCCAAGCTCGATCAAGGAAAGTCCCTTGACTCTGAGCGGAGGAGATATCGCTTTGAATGCTTGCATAAAAATTCTCGTCAGATTGCCTGTCTGCTTCATGAAAGATTTCGGTCAATTCCTCAGGAACTTGATTCTAATGTTAATTTTTGTGAACTCTGTTCAATCTTTTGTGATTCCATCCGATAGAAGGGGTAGTTCTACCTCGCAAAGAACCGGAAATCCTCCGAACATCTACCGGCCTTGGCGGAAACTAATCCAGACCGAGGATCCCCTCCACGGATGCCGGAATTACGATCAAGGAAGTTACCTGGTCGATCACTGGAATTGACCCGCCGGAATTGATCCCAATGACGCATTTGCTGCAAAGATCCAGCCATAATCACACCCGAGCCGCCGCCCCAGGGCAAGGCGGTATGGTCGCTATTGCTATCACCTTGATGGTGGCCTTGGTGCTGGGCGCTACCACCTTGTCCAACCTGACCATGACCAACGCCAAGCGAACCGTTGTGACCCGGCAAACCCTGCAAACTTACTATGTGGCGGAGGCGGGCATCCAGGAGGCACTGGCCACCCGCATGCTGCCGCGCAGCAACTATCTGAATTTCATGAATCCCAGGCCAGCTGGTGTTAATCCTTATCTGCCGCCTTCCGGGCTGGTCTTCCGGGATCCGCAGAATCAGCAGGGTCTCATCGGCGCCTACCGGTACATGGTCGTGGGCGGGGACCCCTCCCGCCGCGCTGACGGTAGTTATTACGACATCCCGCCGGGGCCGCCCTTCGCCGTGGGACCGAACACCACCCAGAACGCGGCCAACCCTATCCCGCGTCTGGTGACTTTCCAGACCAGCCCACCAAACAGTCCCTTTTACGTCATCAGCCAAGGCTTTTCCTGCAAGACACCGGGCGGCGCCGTCGGCGTCGATCAGTTCGTCGGCGCGCCCACGAGCGACCCGGCCAACATTGGCGTCAACCCGGCATGCCAGGCTCCCAATACTCTGGATCAGATCACATTGGTCACGCGGGTGGCCATGGAATCGGAGGTGGCCGGCACCCTGGACCGGGTCAACCGGACCCTGGAGTTCAAGGATTCAACCAACATCAACCTGCCCGGACAGGCGTTCATTCCGGGTCAAGGCTGGCAGCAGAATAACGTCAACTTCCCGCTGGCCTGGCAATACGCGGGCAATACTGCCAACCAAACTCCGGTTCGATTGACCCGTATCGTTTTCTTTGATTTCGGACCCAACCGGATTTATCAGAGTGTGAGTCTGACCGGAAACCCTCTCCAGACGACCATTGCCAATCCGGTACCCGTTAATGCCTCCATGATGCTGTATTTTGACGGGCCGATTGATTATCGTTCGCTTTCGGCCAACCTGACCGGCACACGGCCGGACCTGGTTTACGAGCGTAACCTTGCCGGGTGCAAAATTGGCGATGCCAATGGCGGCAGTCCGCCCGGCCCGGTGAATGACATGAACAACTGCGCCATCCAACTTTATGGAAATCCGATTGCACCCGGCGTGGGCGGAACCCAGTATACCGGCCTGCAGGTCGTGCCCATTTTGCCCTATCTCACCAAGGTCTTGCTGCTGGCGCCTTTGGGCAACAATGTTTCCAACGGAACCAGCTACGAAATCCGCGTCCGGGAAGGTGCTTTGAGGAGCTTCAGCCTGGCCAACGGGCCGGTCAACCAGTATCTGGTCCGATTCCAGACCTGTCCGGTTGCCGGCGGTCCCGCCCCGTGTCCGTAATCAGGAACAGGCAAGGACATCATCACACGAAGCAGAACCAATGAACCAAGAGCCCGACTGATATGGCGAAAGCGCAAGTAGCCGATAATATCGCGAAGTATTTTTTTCAATCGCTGATGCAGAACCAGTGCCATATCTGCTGGGGATTGTTTTCGGACAAGAGCCAGCGGGAGTTCATCGACTGGACCTTGCGGGATATCTACGAGCAACACCCGGAAGCCGCGAAGGCCGCCAAGCTGGGGCCGCCGGAAATCAAGCTGATGTTTGAAACCAACAACCTGGACCTGGTCATTCGATTCTGGCGAAAGTTCGTGCGGCAGAGCAACGCGGTGCATTTCGCTCGCTACGCCTATTACAGCACGCTGGAAAGCAACGGCAAGCAGGCTACCGTAGAGGCCCGGATGGTCTACGAGAACGGCCAGGAGCGAAAAGTCAACCTGACCATGCTCTACGAACGCGGCGGCTGGCGCCTGGGCTACCTGGAATCCGGGCTGGGGTTTTAATCCAGATACAGCGTGGTGACGATTTTGTGGTTTTCTTCGGCGTATTCGATGGCGCCTTGGAGGGTGGGGCTATCGTGGGTCAGCAAAATCACCAGTTGCTGGGCCTCGTCGATGATTTCTCGGTTGCACAGACGGCTGGCGTCGGCCAGTTTCATCATGCTCCACTCCGGATGCTCGATGATGTGCGGAATACCGATGAGCTGATCCTGTACATCGGAAGGCTGTTGCCCGATGGTCTGGGGCAAAATGACTTTCAACAAGTCGGGGTTGCCGCGCATGGCGCCGCGGATAGCCGCCGCGTTGGTCCCCGAGGAGCCACCGCTGGTGATCAGCTGGTTGCCCTCGTGGGTGAGAGAAAAGGCCAGCATCTCGACAATCTGCTGGTGCGGCAAGGGGATGTTCCGGCTACCGATAATGGCCACCGACTTGGACTTCTGCTGGAGCATGGACAGCTCCGCGGCCAACTCGTCGTTCGGATCGGGAGTATCCTGATCCAGCTCATCCTTGGCGGTGATGGGAACCAGTATGGTCTGCTCCCCCTTTTCTTCGTCGGCAAAACATTTCACCAGGGAGTCCGTCAATGACTTGTGCAAGGGATTTTCAGAGTGGGAGCAATCAATCATGCGAGTTTCCATCCACCATTAAAGAATCATAAACAAGGAAGTGAGCCAGCCTGTGGGATTCACGGCATCATGTTACGCTATTCGGGCCGGGACATCATTAAGAAACATCAGGACCACGTAACATCTATTCGACAAACCGCTGATTCAAACACTATATTATATACAAAGCTGGCCGTTGTGCCATTTCCTTAGAGAATTTTTATATGAAGCCCTCCGCTTCCCCACAGGAATGCATTTCCGAGAGGCGTCACCCATCAAAGAGGCCGGATTATCGTATATGGCCGGTATATTATTCAGGAAGAGATTAGATCGTGACCCAAACCATGACCCCCCAGAATCAGGACCAGGACCTGCTGCAAAAACTGAACGAGTCCCAGAGAGAAGCCGTGACCCATCCGTTGGGCCCCCTGCTGGTGCTGGCCGGTGCCGGCAGCGGTAAAACCCGTGTGCTGACCCACCAAATCGCCTGGAAGATTCGCAGCGGCGTCTGGCCCGCCAACATTCTGGCCGTCACCTTTACCAACAAGGCGGCGAAGGAAATGCGGGAGCGTCTTCAGCACCTGGTGGGCGAGGCCCTGGGCAAGTCGTTGTGGATTGGCACCTTCCACAGCATTTGCGGGCGAATCCTGCGGCGGGAGATCGTGCATTACACCTCCAAGGCGGGGCGAACCTGGAACAACAACTTCGTCATCTACGACGAAACCGAGTCCATGGCGGCCATGAAGCAGGTCATCAAAGCCCTGAACCTGGATGATAAGCTCTATAACCCGCGCAACATCCGCTATCTCATCTCCGGTTTCAAGAACCAGCTGATTGACGCCTTCGATTACGCATCCAACGCCAAGGACTTCAAGACCGAGAAGCTGGCCCAGATTTTTGATGGCTACGAGGCACTGCTGTCGCGCAACAACGCCATGGACTTTGACGACATGCTGCTAATGACCGTCAAACTCCTCCAGCAGAACCCGCAGGTATTGCAGCACTACCATGAGCAGTTCAAGCATATCCTGGTGGACGAGTTCCAGGACACCAACGACGCCCAATACGAGCTGGTCCGCCTGCTGGCCGAAGGTTGCGCCAAGGACGAGCGCACGCCCGGACTGCACAAGCAACTCTGGGCCGAACGCACGCCCGGACTGCACAAGCAACTCTGGGCCGAACGCTCCCTCACCGTGGTGGGTGACGTGGACCAGTCCATCTATAGCTGGCGCGGCGCTAACTTCCGCATCATCCTGAACTTTCAGACGGATTTCCCGGATGCCCACGTTATCAAGCTACTGCACAATTATCGTTCCACCGCCAACATCCTGGAAGTGGCCAATGCCATCATTGAGCGAAACAAGGAGCGCCTGCCCAAGGAGCTGATTTCCGTACGCGGGGCGGGCGAAAAGATTAATTGCTTCGAAGCGAAAGACGATCGCGAGGAAGCTTTCTACATCATTGACCGCATCATGCAACTGACGTCCAACGGCGGTCCCCACAAACCGGGCGATTGCTGCATCCTCTACCGCACCAATTCCCAAAGCCGGGTGCTGGAAGATGTGTTGATCTCCCGAGGCATCCCGTACGCGATGATTGGCGGGCTGAAGTTCTACGAGCGGAAAGAAATCAAGGACGTGATGGCCTATCTGACGGTCATCTTCAACGATGCGGACGCTTATAGCGTGAAACGTATCCTGAATGTGCCCAAGCGGGGCATCGGCAAGACCTCGCTCGAACTGCTGGAAGCGACGGCGGACCGGCAGGAAACGACTTTGTATAACGTTCTGAGGCAGGCCGATCATGTGGACGGGCTGAAGCCCAAGGCGATCAAGGCGATAGGCGAGTTTGTAGCGGTCATGGAGCGACTCAAACGCCTGGCCACCGAGGTTAGCCTGGATGAGCTGAGTGTGCAGATCTTGGATTTGACCGGTTATTTTGACGAACTGAGAACCGAAGACCCCACCGACAGCGAAGGCCGCCAGGCCAACGTGCAGGAATTCGTCAGTGTGGCGCGCCAGTTCATGATTGAAAACCCGGAAGGCACGCTGGCCGACTTCCTGACCCAGATGTCCTTGCTCAGCGATATCGACACCTCGGAGCCCGCCGAGAACAAAATCGTGCTGATGACCTTGCATGCCTGCAAGGGGCTGGAGTTCCCGGTGGTGGCCATTGCCGGGAACGAAGAAGGGCTGTTCCCGCACTTCCGCTCGCTGAATGACGCCAGCCAGATGGAAGAAGAGCGCCGCTTGATGTACGTGGGTGTTACCCGCGCTATGGAGCGCCTGTTCCTGACCTACGCGCGGCGGCGCATGATGATGGGCGAACTGCGCTACGGCTTGCCCAGCCGCTTCCTGAAGGAGATCCCGAAGGAGCACCTGTCCGGCTACTACAGCTTTGAGCGTGATTCTTCCGAAAGCCGCTACTCGGATGCGTCGGTGGACGATATGCGCCGGGGTGGCGGCAGCAGTGGCTACTCCTCATCCCGGTTCGAGGATTCAGGCTATTCTTCCGATTCCGGTGGCTCAGGTTCCGAGCGTTATGGCTCTCAGCGGTCTGCTTCCGGTAAATCCGGCGGCGGATATGGACGCACCAGCTCCGGCTATGGCGGTGGCGGCTACGATGACAGTTCGCAAGTCAGCAGTTATCTGAAGAAACGCACCCAGAAAAGCGTGCCGGCTGCATTGCCCACGGTCGGGTCCACGCCCTCCTCATCCGCTTCGGCAGATGCAGGACCCCGGTTTCAGCTGGGCGATCGCGTTGAGCACGCCAAGTTCGGCAAAGGCACGGTCAGCCAGGTGTTAGGCGAAGGCGACAAGGCCATCTACAGCATCCAGTTCGACACCATCCCCGGCAAAAAGCTGTTGGATCCCAAGTTCGCCAAGCTGGAAAAGATTTGAGGCATGACACCAAGCTGTAAACAGCCGGGATAGCGTTTAAGCAACTATCCGTTCGAGTTCCTGCTTGAATTTGTAATACTTGTCGGTATATTTAGTCCGGAAATATGTTGTTGTTGTCTGAGGCATAGGCGCCTTCAACGCGACATTGTACACCAACGTCGTTGACGTGCTGGATTCGATGGATGGTGCAGCCAACAACAGCTTTTCAAAGGATTGACTCAGTTGCGGGTCACGGACTTCCTGCTCTAGGAACTGTTTGGCCTGTTTTTTGGCAAGTCCAAAAATGTCGTCATCCGGGTCTTCAAGAGCCTGAAGATAAGCACGGGTTTTATCTTTTTCACCGATTTTCAAGCCGTTGATCTGCCCAACGGCATATTCACGAACATAAGGATTTTTATGACCGAGCGCGAGCAGAACATTCGTTGCAAATTTCATGGGATTTGTTTTGGACTGAGCAGACATCGCTGCAATGATTGATTTGGATTGTATTTTTTGTTTAATGGACCGTCCCAATTCAAATCCTGCATAGCCCATGACTCCCGCTAATGCGGCTTCGCATGTACCCATCATGGTGGCCACTGTTTTTCCCATAGCGCCATCATTCCACAAATCAGATAACATATCCCAATTGATTTGAATCATTTCCCAGGGGATTTGAGCCCATTCTTCAACGCCAGAGAACTGAAGGCATTCATTACTGATTGGCAGAGGTGCTGCTTTTTGATTGAGATGATTGGTAGGTGGAACCAGTGGTCTTGCAAATTGACTTTGGAGCTTCATACCTCCCCTTTCCACTTTGTATAGCATATCTGCAAATTTACACAAAAATTACGAAAAATACTGAAAGAGGCCATGCAGACTTAATAAAACTTCAACTCGAACCAAGACGGCAAAAGCACCAAATGAGTCATTACAACGTATCGAACAACACGATGCTAACATCGTTTCCCAGGGGATGGCTAGTGGTATGGCTAGCATCCAGTTCGACACCATCCCTGGCAAAAAACTCCTGAATCCCAAATTCGCCAAGCTGGAGAAGCTATAAAAAACGGCAATCCCCGATGTGATTGGTCACATCGGGGATTTTGCGGTCATGGTGGGGACGGCCCACCCAAAAAATCGGCTTACTTGGCGCCGCTTAATGCCTGTAGGACTTTGGCGAGCAATGGCAGGCGGGTCAGCTCGTCTCTGCGATCCCGATGGGCATTGAGATACATGGTCTCATTGGGAGTTAGAGGTCCATGGGCCTGCTTGAAATCATCCAGCCCCAGGTTGAATTCAGCGTCAGCCGTAATTTTCATGGCAAGCTTAGAGGCTTTTTTCGCGGCAATATGCTGTTGATTCTCGCTTGCCGGTTGTAACGGAAGCAGCTTCTCTTTGATTTGGGAACCCAGAAGCTTGACTTGGGAACCCAGAAACACCGGCGTGGTAATCGCTTCATACACAGCCGACAAGAAAAGGGCTTTGGGGATTTGTTTCGGATCTTTCTCCGCGCGGGTCAGCGGCGTCAGGATATGCTCGGAAACCAGGTGTTGCGCTGTGGAGATTCCTGCCTTCGGCAGTTCCTTCCGGAGTTTCACCATATCCCTGACTACATCGGTCCGGCTCCCAAAACTCAAAGAAGTGGAAGTCCTCATGCGTTTCTCCCTCTTGCAAACATGACAGCCTCAACTGTTTGTTGAAACACAGTTAAGGCATGATGCTAACAAAAAGACGTTAAAACTTACAACGCCTCAATCAAGACCACGCTGACGTCATCCTCCAGCGGGTGGCCCTCGGTGTAGTCGGAGAGGTGCTGGATGAGAGCATCCAGGACGTGATTGGGCTGCTCCTGGACGATGCGGTGGAAGTTTTCATCCAACGCCTCCTCGCCATACAGCGCGTTATGAATATTTCGCATCTCGGTCACACCGTCCGTGAACAGCAGCAGCTTGTCGCCGGGCTCCAGGGTGATGGTGCCCATGGGGTATTCCATGTTCTTGATCCAGACCAGGGGCGTTCCGTTTTCCTGCAAGCGGATAATCCGGTCTTCCGAAGCCTTGTAATAGACGGGATAAGGATGCCCGGCGCCGGAATAATCCATGACCAGCGCGCCCGTTTGCTCGTCGTTCCGGATCCGGCAGTAGACCGCCGTCACGTACTCGCCGGTCTTGATGATGTCGGCCAGTTCGTTGTTCAGGTGGTGCAGGATGTCACCCGGATCGCTGTGGTTGTGGGTGTTTCGGTAAAAAGAAGACTTGAAAATGGCGGTAATAAACCCGGCGGGTACGCCATGTCCGGAAACATCGGCAATGGTGACCCCGATGGAACCGTTGGGAAATTTGATGACATCGTAGATGTCCCCGCCCAGTGCATCGCAAGGGAGGTAGACCCCGGAGATTTTCAACTTGTCATCCCGGTAATGGCACTTGCTGAAATGAAGCGGGGCGGTGGGCTCTCCGGAACTCTCGACCGAAACGTGCGATGCGCCATTTTCCTCATCCGGCAGAAAGGGCGGCAGTAGGCTCTGCTGAAGCTGTCTGGCGACATAAAGTTCTTTTTCCACCTGCAAATTGCGCTCATACAGTTCGGCATTCATCTTGTTGAGCTGCTGGGCCAGGGCAACGGACTGGCTGACGACCTGCTTGCCCCGAATTGCTGCATTCAACCGGGCCAGCATCTCGATTTCGCCTACTTCCACGGATATAAAGTCAGTAGCGCCGCTTTCAAAGCTTTTCAGCAAGGCTCCATTCACGGATTGCCCGGTATGCACGAAGATAACCGGAATATTTTCGGTCTCAGGGTCGTTTTTCAAGGCCTCACAGACCAGATAACTGTGATGGTCCGGCAAGGTCGGGTCGATGAGGACCAGGTCCGGCTGCTGGGATTTGATTTCATCCATCACTTCGGCATCGCCATGATGACAAATCAGCTCATATCCCAGGACAGAGAGCCGGGCACGTATCTCGGCGAGGGAGGAGTCACTCTTTTCGGAGGTTTCTACTGAGAATATACGATACATTGCTGGTATTTGCTTTCCGGGTGTTGGTAAGTCTGGGAAAGGTTTCA
The DNA here is from genome assembly GCA_036703295.1 of Coleofasciculaceae cyanobacterium. Lineage (GTDB taxonomy): Bacteria > Cyanobacteriota > Vampirovibrionia > Vampirovibrionales > Vampirovibrionaceae > DATNPJ01. Next base: position 18,503 of record DATNPJ010000020.1, read on the forward strand.
GGATGTTTATCGACTTGTTTTGGGAAATCTGAAAAAAAGTTTTCAAATCTTTTGAAATCGCCGTAGTGCAATCTGGGAGATGATTTCCGGAGTTTTTGCCAAATCCTCTGTCCAGAGGAAGGAATCGCGGGCCAAAAAGCTTACGATTGATTCAGAACGAGTGGTCAGACATGACGTTTCCCCTGTATAGGTTCAATGGATGGAGTGTGGAGGAGGTTTTCCCGAATGGTGACTGCGACCATGACCGGCGCTTGCAACTACTGGGCGCAACCGATAGATGACGAGGTGTCCACGTCCATTACCCAGACCTGGACGGATCAGGCCATCAAGTGCTACGTCACGAAGGCTGATTGCGCCAACTGCACAATTCCCAAAGGAAATTACTCGTTCATCTGCCAGATGAACAAGGTGGTGCCGGTGCTTCTGAAAACCCTCGGCGCCCCGGAGCCGAAGCGCGTCAATAAGTTATTACCCTACCTAAGCCAATATTAAACAAGTTCAGCGTAAACGTAAAACCCCCTATGAAGCTGATTCAACAGCCGGAGCCCCCCTCCGGCTTTCTTTTTTGTGCAAAGAGCTTCGCCAAATTGCTAATTGATCAGGTTCAGCATTTAGCTTAAAAGAAGAGGGCTTGTCTATGCTTGAAAGGGCAAACCCCATGATCACATCCCATCTCGGAAATACCCACCCTGGCGGCGCCCTTTCTTCGGATGTTCGATTCAGCCGGCGGCCCAAGGGAGACCATGAATGGAATGAGTTTGAGAGAACCTTTCCCTACAGTCGCTATAATGGCATCAATTTTGTTTACAATGAGGAAGAGTTTAAGAGCTTACCCTCGATCCCGGCTGGGCGAGATGCCTTTGTCAAAGCCCATAGCGCCGGGTTGGCATTGATATCCGACATCAAGCAAAAGCAAAGCAGGGATGGAAACTACTATTTTCTGCTGAAAGGCAGCGATGCGTTTATCAACCAGCTCACCCGGATGATCGAAAACGTTGCCAATATCGTGACTAAATTGCGGCAGCTTCAGCACCCTGGTATTGATCACAGGATTGACCAGAAGGAAACCGGGGTTCAAAACAACAAAATGATCCATTATTTCTACATCAATACCAGCAGTAACGACGAAAAAGTTGCCGACCTGGTTGAAAACAACGATTTTTGCCCCCTTCCCACGTGACAATATCTGAGTTGTGGCTATCGATGAGAAGCTCGGAGCAGCAATCTCCGGTAGAGCGCTGAGTCTAGCAGGGAGTTCTTGCCCAGCTTGAATTGGTATAGGGTGGTGACGATGATTTCTCCCGTAAGAAGGACTCCATTCCTGCCCTCCCGGTGTCCCTGAGAGCGAAAATGTCAGTCTGCCATGGCAACGTGGATAAATTTGTTTAAATATTTAAAATCTTAACAACTATTTGAATTGCTAAGATAAAGTAAAACCGGACTTAACAAGTAAGTCCGGCCAATCGAAGGGGTATACATTTACAAAACTATTATAAGACATTTTTTGTTTTTAGAACCATTGAGATTTTTTTTATAATTTTAGCAATTTATTGCTGAGCTACTCGAAACTATCCATGGGACATGATTCCAGGCATTCAAATTAGTTTAAATTAACGCCCCGCGGGAAAAAGCAATCAATAGGCAGCGCACAAGATCACGTCATCCTCACGCCATGAATCCTGTTGAACCGTTTTTTCGGGGCGCTTACGAAACCGCGCCGGAGAGCGTACCCACCGATAACGCCACAAATTCCCTTGCCCAGGCGTCCAAATGCCGGATTTCCTCCAGGGACGGCGCTGCACTCAGTCCTTCACGTTGATGGGCTTCCAGGGTATTTTCCAGCAGGCGCGGAATATCCAGAAATCCGATGTGCCGATCCAGAAACAACCGAACCACCGCTTCATCGGCCCCGTTCAAAACGGCCGTGGCGCTGCTGCCCATGCGGCCTGCCTCATAGGCCAATCGAATGCAGGAAAAGCGCTCCATGTCCGGTGGTTCCAGGTTCAGCCGGGACAGGTCCAACAGATCCATGCGCACGCCGGGGGCCTCGTTCGGCAGACGTTCGGGGTAGGTCATGGCGTACTGAATGGGGCCGTGCATGTCGGGCGCGCCCATCTGCACCAGGATGGAGCCATCCACGAATTCCACCCCGCTGTGAATAATGCTTTCCGGATGGACGACCACCTGGATTCGATCGTAGGGCAGACCAAACAGCCAATGCGCCTCGATGATTTCAAGTCCCTTGTTCATCATGGTGGCGGAATCAATGGTAATCTTCTCACCCATCACCCAGTTGGGGTGTCGTAGTGCTTTGTCCAACGTCACCCGCTGCATTTCTTCCAGGCTGTGACGGCGGAACGGCCCGCCGGACGCGGTGAGGTAAATCTTTTGAACGGCCTGGGCCAGTTCGTTTTTCAGGCACTGGTGAATTGCCACATGCTCGCTGTCGATGGGCAGGACCTGCTCCAGGTAAGGCTGAACCAAATGGCCGCCCGCCACGAAAGTTTCCTTGTTAGCCGTCAGCAGCTTGCGCCCCTGCTGAAGGGCCGTCATGGAAGGTTCAAGTCCCGACAGACCAACCAGCCCCACGATCACCGTATCAATGCCGGATGCTCCTGCCAGGGCGTTCAGTCCTTCGGTGCCCGTCAGCAGTTCACCCCGGAATTCCGGGCAGAGTGCTCGGAACTCGGCCAGATCCTGCTCCCGCTGAATAGAAACCATGGATGGCTTGAATTCCCGAACCTGCTCCGCCAGTCTGACCAAGTTGCGACCTGCGGCCAAGCCCATGACGGAAAAGCGCTCCGGGAAGCGCCGGATCACATCCAGCACCTGCGTTCCGATGGAACCGGTCGAACCCAACAGTGAAAGTTGTTCTGTCATATTTTGTAAAAAACGTTCAATATAACTAGGTCGTGTGTTGATTAACAGGGTATCATAGAAGAAAGAATCTTCTTGGAAAATGACTCAATAAAAACTATCAATCAAAAATAGAAACAAAAATCCATACAAGTAATCCAAAAAATAATGAGAGACGGGGTCCCAGTCCGATATCGGCAGGACGGGCAGAAGGGGACCTTAATCAATAATTAAAGATGTGGGCTTCATTGATGTTTAAATGCAAGGCATGCTATTCAACTGAATTTCAATTGATGCTGCAACCCGGCTTTCAGGGCAATGTGCTGATTCGCAACAACGAGTTTTCCGAAGTGGTTGTGAGCGTTGGGAATCAGGAATTTGTAGCCGACCTGATGTTCATGAACCAGTTTGCGGTCTGCAAGGAGTGCGGGTCTATCAAGTGCTGGGAGTACTTTTTTCCCGGCAATGCGGAAGACCGTCAGCAAGCCGCTTCCGCGCAGAGCGAATATCTGGGTTCTTAAACGAATTCCCGATTTGAGATAAACGAGGCCGGAATTCCGGTCCCTGTTGGACGTTGGCATCTGATCGGGATATCATGTCAAACGTGACTCTCATGTGGGAGGCAATTCCATCACTGGTTTTCTTTTATCCACATGAAATGGTCTTGTTTCCCACGATCCCGTCATCAGGTATTTCATATGCAAACCTCAATCCCCCCATCATCGGTTCCCCTAAAATTCGGGCGTGAATTCAGCAGTACAGAATGGCAGCAATACGCCCAGACTATCCGGAATGCCAAGCAGGCCCTCGGCATCGAGCGGTTATGCCTCATCACCCCGGTGGGAAGCTTGCCCAAAACCCAGTATGATACCGGTAACGGCTCCCTGCTGGGCGCCACGGATTTCTTCCAGTTTGCCACCCGGCTGGGCTTTGATACCTACCAGCTGGATCCTCCCGGCAAGCGCAAGCGTGACGACGCTTCGCCTTATACCGGCACTGTTTTCTCCCTGGATCCCATCACCAGCATCGATCTCGCTCCCCTGGCCACCGAAGAATGGGGCAATCTTCTCAGCCAGGAAACCTTTGAGCGGATCGTGGCGAATAACCCCAACAAAGATGGCGTGCGGACGGCTTATCAGTACATCTTCGACGAGCAACACCAGGCCTTGCAGGAGGTCTACGATACATTCAGCCAGAATCTGGGCGAGGGCAGCCAAAATCCGCTGGCCCGTGGAATCGCCAAGCTGACCGGCGCCCTGAATCCAAGCGGTCGGGCTCAGGTGATTGAGCGGCTGAACCGGGAAGCCCAGGAATTTTTGGCCCAAAACCAGGATTGGCTGAAGCAGGATGCCCTGTATGAGGCCCTGATTCACGAGTACGGCAACGACCACTACCCAGCCTGGAGCGGCCCGCAGGCCGATCTGGATCGCCATCTGTTCAACCCCCGCAACGAAGCTGAAGCCGAGCAGGCCAAGGCGCGTATTCTGGAACTGGAACAGAAAGCCGCCCCGGTGATTGGCGCATATAAGTTCTCCCAGTTTATTGCCGCCAAACAGCGCGAGGAATTCAAGCAGATTGGCGCGCAACAAGGCTTCCAGACCATGGCCGACCGGCAGGTGGCCTTCTCCGACCGTGATCGCTGGGCCTACCAAAAGCTGTTTCTGACCGATTGGTCCATGGGGGCGCCACCGGATTATTACTCGCCGACCGGGCAAGCCTGGGGCTTCCCGGTGATGGACCCCGAAAAGCTGTTCAACCCGGATGGCAGCCTGGGCGAGGGTGGCCAGCTGCTGTATCGGCTTTACGAGAAAATGTTCGAGGAGAACCCCGGCGGCCTGCGCATCGATCACATCGTTGGGCTTATCGATCCCTGGGTCTATCCGGCCAAGGCTCGTACAGCACTGGACGGCGCGCGTCTGTTTTCTTCGCCGGAGCATCCCGTGCTGGGCAAATACGCGCTGGTTTCCGAACAGGATTTGGACTTTGAAAAAGGGCCGTTTGATGCCCATCGGGTGAAGTGGGACGCGCTGACCCCGGAGGTGACGGATCGCTATGGCCGCATCGTCGATCGGATTCTGCTCCCGGCTGCGGAAGAAGCGGCAAAGCGCAACGGCGCCCCCGTCCCAATCCAATGCGAAGACCTGGGTGTGCTGACCAATCCGGTGATGAAAATCATGGAGGAGCGCCAGCTCTCCGGTATTGCACTGACCCAGTACGTAAATCAGGATAATCCGAAGGACCCCTACCGAGGCCGAAATATTCAAGAACGCACCTGGGCTGCACTGGGCAACCATGATACCCCGCCCATCCGCGAGTGGGCGCAGGAAGTGGTCAAAAATCCGGATCTAGCATACCGCCATGCGGCCCTGCTGGCCGAAGATTTGATTCCCGAGTCTGCGGAGCGGGAAGGTTTTATACAGCAACTGATGCATGATCCCGCCGCGCTGGCCCATGCCAAGTGGGTGGAACTGTTCACCTCCCCGGCCCGGAAGCTCCAGGTTTTCTTTGGGGACTGGCTGGGGCTGGAGCGGTACAACAAGCCCGGCAGCACGGCGGAAGAGAACTGGTCTCTGCGGATCCCCAAGGATTTCCAGAAGGCATATTTCGAGAAGGTGAAGCAAGGTGAGGCGTTGAACCTGCCGGAAGTCATGCTGCAAGCCTTGAAGGCCCGGCAGATCGATCAACCCGAACTGGCCCGGGAATTGGACACTTTCTCCCGCCTCCTGAAAGAATAGGATCGCGTTAAACGCCAAACAAAAGGCCAGGATGTTCATTCCTGGCCTTTTGCGTATGGGTGCCTGTTGGTTTATTTCCCGGCGGAATCGTCAATCCAGATTTCTTCCATGTTGTGGAAGCTCTCCAGCGGCGTCGGATCGAAGTTCCGGATTCTATCCCGCACGGCCACAATCCGGAGTGGCGAGTACAGGTAGATCAACGGCACCTGCTGGTAAACCACTTCCTGATAGCGGTCATAGATCTCCTTGCGACGTTGCTGATCGAAGTCCTGCGCCCCTTTTTCAAACAGCTCATCCAACTGTTTTTCCCAGGGGAGACGATCGCTGATATCCGTCGGCTTGCCCGGCGCGACTTTACGCTGGTTGAAGAGGTGCATAAAACCGTCGCTCTTCCAGACGTTCACGCCGTCATGCGGTTCGAGGTTGCTGCCGGTCAGGCCCATGATCATGGATTCGAATTCGCCATCTCGCAATTTGCCGACCAGAACGTTGAAATCAATGGGCTTGAAGTTGACCTTGATACCCAGATCATCCAAATCCTGCTTCAGATTAACGCCAACCGCCTCGCGCTCCGTGTTGCCGCTGTTGGTATACAGGGTAAACTCCACCGGATGTCCGTCCTTGTCCATCAGGCGGCCTTGCGCGTTCCAACTGTAGTCGCTTTTCTTCAGCAGGGCTTTGGCTTCCTCGATGTTGTTCGAAAAGCCCTTGGCCAGATTCTGGTTCAGGTAGATGGAGGACAGGGCTTCCGACGTATAGAGCGGTGCGCCCACACCCTTCAGGATATTTGCCACGATATCTTCCCGGTTGATGGCGTGATTGACCGCCTGCCGGAAATTAACATCGTTGAACCATTTGGCTCTTATCGGGTCTACCTGTGGTTTTCCGTTCATGCCTTTCCGGTTGCTCAGGTTGAAAACCAGAAAGATGGTTCCGGAAGCGGGGCCCTGGTTGTAGAGACTGAAAGTGGGACGCTTCAGGCTGCGCATGTGGGAAACCAGGTTTCCGGGCACCGTGAACGTGTCGCTCTTGCCTTGCTCGAATTGCAGTGCTTCATTGTTGATATCGCCCACGAAGTTGATCACGTAACGATCCAGATAAGGCAGGCGCTGGGCTTTCTGATCCACCATGAAGAACTTTGGATTCCGTTTGAACGTGGCTCGTTGGCGGGGATCATAGCCTTCCAGCAACCACATCCCACTGGATACGAATCTTTCGGGATGCTTGGACGCATCCGTGACGCCCCAGGCCGCACTGAAAGAATCGTTCCCCTGGGCCACCACGCCTTTCAGTACATGCTCGGGCGCAATCGGTGCCCCCAGCTGACGGATGAAAGGGGCAAAGGGTTTCGCGGTTTTGAATTCGACAGTCGAGCCATCAATCGCCCGAATCTCCGGAAATTTGCCTTCCACCAGGGCTGCATCCCGAATACTGGCATTACCGAAGCCTTTCTTGATGATGCCGTTCCAGGTGAAGACTACGTCCTTGGCGGTGATGGGTTGACCGTCCGACCATTGCAATCCCTTGCGCAGCGTCACCGTATAAGTCATCTTGTCGTCGGAAACTTTCACGTCCTTGGCGAGGTAAGGATAGGGCTCCCCGGTGTAAGGGTCGGTGTTCACCAACCCGGCGAGCATCATGCTGCCCAGCCCGGATGACGTGGCATCTGTTGAAGCCCAATAGTTGAAGGTTTTGGGGCCATCGCCAATCTGGTTGTCATAAAACGTCCCGCCGAACTTGCCGACTTCGCCGCGAGCTTCCAGCATTTCCACACCATCTTGCACCACGGTTCTGAACGGCGCTTTTTGTTTGGCTTCAACCATAATAATGGATTTTCCGCCATCCGTGGCCAGTCCGCCGCCGTACTTGGCGCTCGATCCGGGTTTTGGCGGAGACGCACAGCCCGCCAGACTTAAAATTAGCAGGAATACCGCGAAAATATTCAGGAAACGTGTCATTTTTCGCCTCACTATAAACAGCCTCTGAAAGAGATGCATCGATTATAACAGGATGGCATCGGGTGATATTCCAGGGACGCTCATCAGATTCGTTAGTTCCGGGAAAAAAAGGGTACAAACAGATCATTAAACGTTCTATCCTTATAGAAGACTGAATTGTTCGGATTGATCCCGACTCATGAAGAGACTCAAAAATTCCAGCATGCCAAGGGGCATTTTACCGGGAGCCATCCTGGCGTTCGGCATTGCCTGCCTGCTGGTTGCGGGAGCCGGGGCTCAAACTTCACCGGACGAGCTGGCGTCCTACGAGCAGATTATTTTCAATCACGCCTACATGGACGAGCCTCTCTCCAAGCGCTTGGAGCGCCTGGAAAGCAATGTCTTCGGGGAGGCCCAGTCCGGCAGCGAGATGGAGCGCCGGGAGCGGTTGCTGAAAATCCTGGGAAAGGCCAAGGGCTCCGTTTCACCCTCGGCACAGGTATCGGAAGGCCCGCCCGTGCCGGAGAGTTCTGACTCGGCAGCAATGGGCGTGCCGGAACCTGGTAACCGGCTGGAAGAACAGCAACCCAGCCGCCCGCCGGATGCCACGGATTACCCCAAGGTCACCGCGTTGGAACGGGAAGTGTTCAGCCGGGATTTCATCCGGGAGCCGATTGAAAACAGGCTTTCTCGCCTGGAGAAGAAAGTGTTCGGGCAACCTTACCCGCAATCTGCGTTGATTGACCGGGTGGATAAACTGCTAACCCGCTATCCGCAACTGAATACTGCCGCTACAGCTTTGAACCGGGAGCAGTATCCCGGTTCCGCCATTCGGGATCTGCCGGACAATTCCAGCCAGTTTACCGGCAGCAGCCGGGATGTGTACACCAAGGTGGAAGCCATGGAGCGCCGTCTGCTGGAGGATAAGACCTATCCTAACGAACTGCTCACTGAACGCCTGGATCGTTTGGAGCGCCGGATTTACGGCAAAAGTTATAGCGGAGAGTCGATTGATTTCAGGCTTTCCAGGCTGGTGAAAAACTTCGAAGTGGCCGAAAACGGTACGCAACCCAGGCCCGCTTTCCAGAGCCGTCCCGGCTATCAATCTGCTCCGCATCGAATCGCAGACAGCAGCGGCGCCAGCACCAGCCTGTCACGCCCCGCCACGCCTTCCCCGCCCCAGAATATCGTGATTGGCTCCAGCATCGGGCAGACCAGCAGCCACCAATACAGCCAAGAGATGCTGGACATGCTGCCTGCGGACATCCGGGCGCAACTCGGTGGCAAAATCAGCGGGCAGTCCGGCAGCACGGTGATAGGAGCGCCCAGTACGGTCATCATTGAGCGTCAGACGCCGGTATACTCAGGATTTCAGCAGTACGGCACCGGTTCGCCCATCCAGTATTACAATTATTACGGTCAGCCCGGCGTTCAAACCCAAAGCCAGACCACCACCACGGTCATCCAGCCGGACGGCAGCAGTGTGGTCTATGGCTACCAGGGGAATAACACCCTGCCGGGCAACGTGCAGACGCTACCCAACCCCGCCTATGTCGGAGACCCGGCCTTCCTGCAACAATTGGGCAACCTGGAATTGAATCTCTTCGGGCAGGTGAACACCATGGAGCCAGTCTACATCCGGCTCGGCAAGCTGGAAACGGCCATGACCGGACAGATATACCCCAGCTACGCCCCCACCCAGCGCTTGACCAACCTGCAAAAGACTTACCAAATGCAATCCATTGGCCGTCTGTTGGGCAACGGCAAGGCCGGAAACATCGGACGCGCGGCGGGCAGCACGATTCTGGGCGTTCCCTTGACGCAGCCCCCTGCCGGCACAGTGCCTCCCACGGTGAATATCTATCCCTATTCACCCGTTCCGCCGTCCCACGGTGGCATTAGTCCCTAGGTTGTTTCGACGGGTATTCCGGGCCAATAAACTGGACGACGATTGCCATTGTTTCGAAGGGCCAGGTGCCATATCCCGAGCCACGAAGCCCTATGCTTGGGATATTTGGCGTGTCCTACAGCAATGTTGCCAATGCTTGGGCGAGCCCTTTTAGTTGTTCGCGGGTATGCGCGGCGGAGAGGGCGATGCGCAGGCGGGCAGTTCCGGGAGGGACTGTGGGTGGGCGGATGCCCTGCACGAAGTAACCAGCCTCCAGCAGGGCCTGGCTGATGCGTAGGGTTTCGCCGCTGTCCCCAATCAGCACGGGAATAATCGGGCTTTTGAAGGGCAGCGTGAACCGCTCTGCCAGTCCAAGCGTCCGGAGCGTTTCCTCAAAGAAGGCTACGTTATCCCACAAGCGTTGTTTGAGGCTGTGATCGTTCTGCACCACTTCAATGGCCTGCCGGGCAGCGGCAATCGTCGCCGGAGGCAAGGCGGTGGAATAGATAAATCCCCGCGCCTGGTTAATCAAAGTGTCGATCAACACCTGTGAACCGGCCACGTAAGCCCCCGCGCCGCCGAGCGCCTTGCTGAAAGTCCCCATCTGCAGGGCCACTCGTTTGCTCACGCCAAGCTGTTCGCAAAGACCGCTGCTGCTCCGTTCGCCATACAAGCCGGTGGCATGGGCCTCATCGACCATCACCAGGGCGTGATGGCGCTCTGAAATTTCAAGCAGCGTCTGCAAATCGGGATAATCCCCGTCCATGGAGAACACGGTGTCAGTGATGATCCAGCGGCGTCCTTCGGCAGGCGCTTTTGTCAGCTTTTGCTCCAGATGATTTAAATCCAGGTGCCGGTAGCGCGTCCAACGTGCGCCCGAGAGCAGGCAGCCGTCCACCAGGCTGGCATGGTTCAGCTTGTCGCAGAACACCCAGTCCCCCGGTTGCAGAATGGCTTGCAAAATTGCAACGTTGGCCTGGTAACCGCTATTGAAGACCAGCGCCGACTCGGTGTGTTTGAAGGCGGCCAGCGCTTGTTCCAGGTCGCGGACTAGTTCGCTGGTGCCGGATATCAGGCGGGACGCCGAACTGCCAGTGCCATACCGCCGGATGGCGTCCATGGCCGCTGCCTGCAAACGTTCATCCAGAGACAGGCCCAGGTAATCGTTACTGCTGAAATTAACGGCCAACCGGCCTTCCACCCAAACCTGCATGGGCTCGCCGTCCGCAACGGGCTCCACCACGCGGCAGCGTCGCAACTGCTCTTCGAACGCCCGGCGTTCCAAGTCAGCCCGGTAGGAGGCCAGGGTGGAGGCTGTTGTGCAGGAATCCAAATCAGGGGATGGCATGCCGAGAGCTTAGCAGAAAACCGGGCAGCGGGGGAGCGCATACAAAAACGCCGACCTCAACGGATCGGCGTTTTTTAATTCTGAGAGACCGGTTTTAAACCGACACGACTTCCTTCACGCCGGGGACATACTGCTTCAGCTGTTCCTCGATGCCCATTTTCAGGGTGTAGGTGGAACTGGGGCAGCTGCCGCAAGCGCCTTGTAAGCGCACTTGAACCACGCCATCCGGCGTGATGTCCAACAACTCAACGTCGCCGCCATCCGCCTGGAGGTAGGGGCGCAGCATATTGAGAACTTCCTGGACCTTATCGCGATCGATCTGGACTTGTTCTTGTTGAACCGCTTCAGATTCCATCAACTGTCTCCTTGCTTAATTTATAACCATTTGGGATATTGCCGCGCTCTCTGGGGCTTAGGCAAAAGGCAATCAAATTTTGAACACGCGTGTGGCGTTGCTAAATTCCGATTGAGAACGAGGTGCCGCAGCCGCAAGAGCTGCTGGCGTTCGGGTTGATAAACTTGAATCCGCCTTCCATCAGGGAGTTCGAGTAATCAATGCGGGTGCCCTTCAGGTAGGGAACGACCATGGGGTTGATATAGAAGGGCACGCCGAAAAATTCCAGTACGATATCCCCTTCGGCGGCTTGGGCTTCGGGCTTGAGATCGTATTGCAAACCGGCGCAGCCGCCACCGGCAATGCCCACCCGGATGCCCTGGTTCGTAGAGTCCTTCAGGACTTCCTGCATCTTGCGGGCCGCGGCCTCGGTTACGTCCACGATGCCGGTTACAGGGCTTTCGATCGATTGCGGTGCGGTTTCTGACATAGGGATATCCTCTGCTTGCCTGGGGTGTTTGCCTGGATTTCTGGTTGCTCTTCCGTCTACGCCTAAGGATAACGTATACGTTAGGGTTTTTCAACGTCTGGAAAGAACCGAAACCAGGACCTGTTCATCAATCGTTGGGAGAGTCGGCGCGGCAAGAAAATCGGGGACTCTAAACCACGGTTCCGCCATCGATGGTGATGATTTCGCCGCTCATGTAGCTGTTGCGATCGGAAACCATGAAGGCGGCGAACTCAGCCAGCTCTTCCGGCTTGCCGAAACGGCCCTTCATGCACCACCGCTCGTACATTTCGGTAAAACGATCCGGCAGCGAGTGCCCCAGATCGGTATCGAAAATACCGGCGGCAATGCCGTTCACGGACACCCCGAACTGGGCCGCCTCGCGGGAGAGGCACTTGGTAAAGCCCAGCACGGCTGCTTTTGCGGTGGCGTAGTGCACCGAGGTCGGTAAGGATCGGATTGCCCCAATCGAAGTGATATTCAGAATGTTTCCAGAACGCTGACGTAGCATCTGCTTGAAAAACGGCTTCGTGATGTAGTAGAGGCCGTTCACGTTGGTGTCGATGACATTCAGCCAGGCTTGCTCGGTGGTGGTGACAAAGCTATCCGCCTTGTTGATGGCGGCATTGTTCACCAGGATGTCAATCCGGCCGAACTTTTCTAAAATCTCCTGGGACATTTGCTTGATGGCCACCTTGTCCGTGACCGAAACCCTGAAGCTCAGCCCCTGGACACCATAAGACTCAATCTGCCGCAGCGTATCCTGGGCAGCTTCGTCATTGGCATGGTAGTTAAAGGCCACATCCGCGCCTTCGCGGGCAAACACGGCGCATAGTGCTTTGCCAATCCCCCGCGATCCGCCGGTAATAAAGGCTTTTTTACCTTTTAGCAGGGGTAGCGTTCTCTCTTGATTCATCTTGTTCAAACCGATCCACTAAAAACAAATGTCTCAAACTGCCTGCTCCAGGTAACGCAGGACGTCTTTGGCTATCAAATCGGATGCGCCGGGCCGACCGTGTAGGGTCGCCGCCTCACGCAACTCTTGATAGCGATGGGGATACTCTATCAGGGATTGTACCAAAGGCACAATCTGGTCCGGACGTTTTAACATGACTCCGGCTCCGGTTGCCTTCAGAAAATCCGCTGTCTGGGCCTCTTGGGGCATGGGGGGCGTAACCGCATCCGCAATGATGGGCAAGCGGCAGCTCAGGGCTTCAAAGGTAGTCAAACCGCCCAGCTTGGAAACCATCACATCGGACGCTTTCATCACCCGTTCGATTTCATCGGTAAAGCCCATCACCCGCACCGGAAACCCGGCGGACTGAGCCATCTGCTCGGCGTGGAGCCTAAGCTCCTCGTTCCAGCCGGAGAGAAAGACGGTCTGGATGTTCAAATTCGCCCCGCTGCCCTGCTGAATGAGGGCCTCGTAAATTTGCGGAATATTGCCGCCCCCGACCCAGCCGGCGTTCATGAAAACCGTGAATTTATCCGGGTCCAGCCCCAGTTCCTGCTTGAAGAGGCGTTTTTCATCTTCGCTGACCGGCTGGAACTTGGAATGCACCGGCATGCCGACCACCTGGATCTTGTGCGAGCCTACCCCGAAATCGATCAATTGTTCCTTGGCCTTGTCAGTGGCCACGTAATACTGGCTGACATCATCGCAGGCCCAGCCTTTCCAGAAGCCCTGGTAGGGATCGGTCACCACGGTGAGCAGGGGAATGCGGTCCTGCAAGTTCAATCGTTTGAGGATATAGGCAAAAAAGTGCTGGGTCATCGGATGGACCGAGACAATCACGCTCGGAACCACCTTTTCGAACAAAGTTAGCCCATAGTTGAGCGCCGATTTGAACACCAGACCCGATTCGTTGGGCTTCAATTTGTTGATGGTCCAAAAGTAATATTTCATCAGGTTCTGGTGATCGCGGAGCAGAAAATTATAGAGTTCAGCCGCCTGACGACAGAAGAAATGGCTCTCTTCCAGAACCTGCGTCATTTTGACCAGAATGCGACCGGGCGAAAGCGTGGTCAGACTGTTTTCCAGCGCATTGGCAGCACTGCGGTGGCCTCCCCCCGTGTTGGATGTCAGAATGAGAATGTTCTGTGATGCCATTGGCTGAGAAACCGTAACTCTGTCTATGGTTGCGTCTATGTCTGCGAGTGAGGGCGTCGCCCCGAACTGCAAGGGCCACAAAGAACCTTGAGAGAAATGTAAGAGCATTGTCGTGCTTTCCTTATCAAGAGTCAAGTTGAGGTTCATGCCCTGTTTCTCCGAGACTTCCACTTTTCCCGGAGTCACACCCGAGCACAACCCCCTGACATCACATTGAATTACAAAGACTTTATTCCGGTGTGGATGTTGCAGTAGACTTGGATGGCTCAGCTTCATGATTGTTCGGAGCTGCCAGAAGCTACGGTACGGACCATGGTCATTACGCTTCCCGAGGTCACCCGACCACCCGAGATTCCGGAATCCGGCCAGGATGACCGTCTGACATCGCTTGGAGTGGAACTCTCAAAGTATCCCAGCGTTTTAAGCCGGGAAACCTTCGAGCCGATTTCGTCGCGCACCAACCGGGAGCTTCACCGGCCCATTCTGAGGGGGCTTGCCGCCCAGCTGATGGGAAAAGTCCCGGATCCGGTGATGCTGACCCATATTGTGACCACCCGCTGCAACTATAGTTGCGGCTTCTGTTCGTTCGCCGATACCCTGAACGCCAAAACCAACGAGCTGGCGCTGTCGGAAATCGAAAAAACCTACGCCACCATTGGCAAGAGCTTGAACGTGATTGTTTACTCCGGTGGTGAGACCACGTTGAACCGGAATTTGCCGGAGATTATCGAGGCCGCCTACCGATTGACCTCGGTGAAGTCGGTTTACATCATTTCCAACGCCTGGAAGCCGGATCTCCTGCTGCAAATTACCCATCGACTGATGCAGCGATGCCCGGATCTGCACCTGACCTGGAGCCTCAGTATCGAAGGCCCCAAGCCGATCAACAACCATGTGCGTTATACGAAATCTGCAAGCTGGGATGCCTGGCAGAACACCATCGACACCATGGAAGGGCTCAAAGCCATCCGGGAGCGCTTTGATTACCGGCAATTGGACGTGCAGCTCTGCACGGTTTGCTCGCCGGGCAACGCGGATATTATGGACGGCTGGTACGAGACGGTCCGGGATGTGCTGCAACCGGACAAGTGGAACCTGAACCTGATGCGCAAAAGCGTCCAGATGAGCAGCCATGATCTGGCCACTTTCGATGTCCGCCGGGCCGCCCGAAAACTGGAGCCTTTTGAGGCCAAGTACCTGGAGATCACCCAGCGGGTGCGCGAGGATGTGCTGGCCGGACGGCTCAAATTCCTGTATCACACCCGCACCCCTGAAGACGGGGCATTGAAATCGTCGGTGGATCTCATCAGCCAAGAGGAAAACCGGAACACCTTGCTGGAAAACACCCCGATGTTCTGCTGCAAGGCGGGCAGCCTGGGTGCTTACATCAGCAGTGAGGGACAGGTGAGCGGCTGCGAAGAGTTTGCCCACAACCCGGATGACAACAAGAGTTTCGGCAGCCTGCGGGAAGCCGGCTATGATTTCGGCAAGCTGTGGCGCGGCGAAAAAGCGGACCTCTATCGCGCCATGGCCGGCAAAGCGCGGGAGTGCCACGGCTGCACCCTGGAAAGCCAGCGTAACTACCCCGGCATCCTGATCGATTTCAAAACCCTCTTCAAGGCCAAGCTGCTCGCCGGGCAAATCCGGTAAATCGGAATCCGGTCAAGGCCATCTCTCTATGCCAGCCTGTTATAGGTATTCATCACCTTGCCGACGTACTTCCGGGTTTCCGCGTAAGGCGGAACGCCACCGTGCTTCTTGACTGCGTTAGGTCCGGCGTTGTAGGCAGCGACCGCCTTGGTCACGTCCCCATTGAACATTTTCAACAGTTGGCTCAAATATTTAACGCCGCCATCAATACTCTGGGCCGGATCCTGCCGGTTCGTGACCCCCAATTCTCTGGCTGTTCCCGGCGTAAGCTGCATCAGGCCGGCAGCTTCCCCGGAGTTTGCGTTGGGGTTGAAATTCGATTCATTCTGTATGATTGCATTGATTAGCCTTTTATCCACGCCGTACTTGGCGCTGGCCTGTTCGATCAGCGGTTGGTATTTCGCCGCGTTGGGGCTTAGTGCCCCCATATTGATGGGGCCGCCGGTTCCCGGCCATGAGTCTGGTTCCATACCATACGGATTATAGCCACGCATATATGCAATGCTGGGTCCGGTTGGAATGTCGTAGGCGTTGCCGGAGTTGCAGCAGCATCCATCATTACCGCCCCGCATCATGGGATCCTGGCCGATTGGATAACCGTTCATCTGCTCCTGCTGCCTTTGCATCACCATATTCATGAGCATCAAGGACATCTGCATCATCATAAAGCCGAGCTGGCCGATCATCATGCGCGGATCGGTATTCGGGTTCGCATGAGCCTGGTTTGCATATCCGCCCGAGAAGAAATTTTGAGGCGCGGCCCATTGTC
Source organism: Coleofasciculaceae cyanobacterium (assembly GCA_036703295.1). Taxonomy (GTDB): domain Bacteria; phylum Cyanobacteriota; class Vampirovibrionia; order Vampirovibrionales; family Vampirovibrionaceae; genus DATNPJ01. The sequence continues at coordinate 34,638 of DATNPJ010000020.1, forward strand.
CGGCATTCATGGGCACAGGACGCATCCCGCCCATATACGCGGACTGACCCATGCTTAAGCCTGGCAGCATACGATACATTGAAACTCCACAACCCAGTCATAATTAGTACTCAAAATAATAAAAACAATAAACGGGTTGAAATTGCCCATCTCCTAAAATCGAGACGGATCATCGCTCACAAAAACAAAGGCCGCCTGGCAGGCGGCTGTGGGTGAAAAGTGTGTGTTTGTGATTCGCAGGTGGTATAGGGAGTGGGTAAAATCTGGTTTGGATACCTGGAGGTTAATACTGGTAGCCGGGTGGCGGGGTATAGACGTCCTCCGCCGGAGGATTCTTAATTCAAAGTGACTCAGGCTGCTGTTCTCTGTCTGAATAAAAACATGGATATTTCTCTTATTGCTTAAAGATATCTATTTTGAAACATTCATTAATATTCCACGCGTTGCTCTCAAATGATCTCTCCAGAGTGGCCATTCGCAAATAATTCCACATGCAGGAATCGACCGGAACTTCCGTGTCCCGGTCGATTGCCGACATTTACAAGTCCCGCTCCGTGACAAAACTGGTCAACCAATACGCAGACAGTCAAGGGAAACAGGCCGGTGGCACTGTGTGGGTGCCACCGACGCTGTTGTTTTGCACGATGTTGTTGTTGGTGTGTTTTGGGTGCTATCGGTTTTTAGGTTGAAATTTAGGCGCTATAGCTGCTCATTGAATCCGCAGCGGGATAAATACTCGGGGCATAAGCTTGAGGACCGGCATCATTTCCTCTGGATGGCTGCGGATAAGGCTGTTGCTTGTGACCTTTGGTGAACTTAATCACCCCTGGCGTCACGAAGTAACTGCCGCCATCCAAGGTGTTGCCGCGCGTCATACCGTTGCTTTGCTTATCCGGGTTATTCAGATCGAATTGCCCCAGAAGTTGATTCAATCCGGATTGGCTCAGCTTTTGCGGATGTGCCATGGAAAAATTCTTGTGCTCGGTAACGCCGTCGTTCCGCTTGGCTTTGCCGTTATTGGAAAAAACCTTGCCCAAAGCAGGCGTGTTCGGAATCGTACTCATCCGGACTCTCTCCTAAATAATATTGCGCTATAAAAACTCACAGTGCTCTCTTGAAGAATAAAAAAATATATACACCGTGAATTGATTCGATAACCACAAATTGTTACATATACAGAAAATGACCAATACAGCCTATTGGACGGATATCATTGAGCCCCCACCCTGAAAACCTTGCCTGATGGAAATCATAGTCAGCTCATAGACTAAACGGCATGGCTTCATCGGTATCCCCCGTGGGGTCCATGGCTGCCGGAAAATCCGGGATTCAGGCGTCCTCGCAGCAGGAGGCCACGCGATTCGCCAGCGTCTCAAAGATTTCCTTTTCGGCGGGCAGGCCCAGAGCCTCGGCGTAAAAACCCAGACCGCTCAGCATGGCGGCGTCACCCTGGCTCAATGAGACCTTGCGCTTCTTGCCGGCTGGCTTCGATTCGGTGGCCAACTCCTTGGAAGCGGTGGGAAAAACACTTTCCACGCTGTCGGTTTCATCAAAAGCCTGTCGTTGCTTTCCAATGGCGAAAATCCCCGCCTCCACGCGAGGCAGCAGTTTCTTCACCTCGTCGGAACTGAGAGCCTTGCCGTCCGCCAGAGACGGAATCACCACCCTGGCCACCCGCCACAGAGCGTTCTCAAACTCCAGCCGCTCCACCGCGTTGCGGCTCCGGCTCTCAACGGTGGCGGAAAGCTTTTTGTCTTCCAAAACCTTCAGGATGATGTCATGGCTCTCGGTGCTGCCACCGGCAATACGAATCTGCCGGGGAGCGTTCGCCAGAGTGACCTGCCGGGTACCCGCCGTCAGGAGTTCATTGTTCAGGAAGTCGGCTGCTTCATCCTGCGCGGCCAAGCCACGCACGAACCGTCCCAGGATTCGGGTCCGCAGGCTCTCGTTCAGAATCGGGTGGCGGCTGGCCAATTCCTGCATGTAGCGCACCAGCGCGGTGATAAAGCGGCTGAAAAGAAGCCCGTCACCGGTCAGAATAAAGCAGGGAATCAGCTCCGCCACGGGATCCCGCTTGACGATCTCTTTTTTGGGGACAAAAAAGCCCAGTGCGAGCAGTTTCTCCAGGTAGTCCACGAAATCTTCCAGCAGGTTGGGCAAAGCTTCCGCCGTGGGCGTTGCCAGAACAACCTGGCACAATTTGCCGCGATACAAAGCGTCGGCAAAACCGTTATAGAACCGGCCTTCCAGCAATAATTCCTCTTTCTTGCCGTCTCGCTGCACTTGCAGCACCGGGCGGCTTTTAAACACTTGGGTTTCAGCGCTGTCGTGATACCCGAGGATTACCTCCCCGTGCGCCTGATGGAGATAAGAAGCGGTCAGCGGGTTGAGCGGCAGGAATCCCAGCGATCCAACCCGGATCACTGGCTTCGGCAGCTCGGCGCGCTTGGTCCGTCGGCCCTGTTTCGGCTTGTTCGGTGATGTCAACGGCGTGACTCCGTTCTTCCTACGCTTATCCCAACCGGAAACGACAAAAGGCTAGTCTTGTCCTCCCCTTTATTTTACTACCCCCGGCACCGGATCGGGAGTGTCGGACGCTCCACTAGCCGGAGGATTTTTAGGATTCCCGCGCCGGAAAGTGGAATTTACCGAAGCCGAGATTTCATCGAGCGCTCGATTTCGCGCTTGGCATCGCGCTCGGTAATGGCTTCGCGCTTATCATGCAGCTTTTTGCCCTTGCACAAGCCCAGGTCCACTTTAACCCAGCAGCGTTCAAAGTAAATTTTCAGCGGAATCAACGTCAAGCCGGATTCTTTCGTCTTGCCGATCAGCTTGCGGATTTCCTGCTTGGTCAGCAGCAGCTTCCGGGTCCGATCCGGCTGGTGGTTGTAAACCGTTCCCTTGTCGTATGGGCTGATTTGCAGCCCGTACAGAAAGACCTCGCCGTTTTGGATCCGGGCATGGGCGTCGCTCATGGAAACCTTGCCGCCCCGGATGGATTTAATCTCGGTCCCGGTCAGCACGATACCGGCCTTGAGCGTTTCCAGCACCGTGTACTCATGGTAGGCCTTCTTGTTGTTGGCCACCACTGAACTCTTCTTCGCTGCCTTGTCTTTGGTTGTCATGATTGGAATATCGCCCAAGCAAACGGGATCTTGAATTCTCTATTGTAATTGAAACCGTCCGGGGAGGCTCTCGCCATATTTCGAATTCCGTGTTTATCTCCGCCGGATCGTCCATTTTACGGCAAGAGTCAGCTTGTCACGGCCCGCTAGGGTATAATGGGTGATTAGGAGCGGGATGAACGGGACTATGAGTAAGACATGATTAAAATCCGCGCATTGAGACCCAGTGAACTGAAGCAGGTTCTCACGCTGCTGGGCCGCTACACGGAGCAGGAATCCGAATACTCCGTTTTGCAGAAGATGCAGCAGCTCTATATTCCCATGCATCGGCTCAGTCAACTGCTGCCGTTGAACCTGCAATTCATGCCCGCCATCTTCGTCGCCGTTTCCCGAGACAAGGTCCTGGGCCTCATCTGGCTCAGCCGGGACGGGGCTCAACCCCGCCGCTGGAAAATCGACCACCTCATCCTGGATCCGGAAACCTTTTCTTATGATGTGGGTACGCAGCTCGTCAATTACGTCATCAACCGGTACGGCGGGGATGGAGTCCAGACTTTTCTGGCGTATGTGGACCAGTACTACAACACCGGCCTGGGGCTGCTGAAATCTTGCGGCTTCCGCCGCTGTTGCCGGGTGCACTATTTCACGCACCAGAACCCCGCCGCCTTGAAGCTGGAACCTATCTCGCTGGACGGCATCCGGGAGAGTTGCAACAGTGATAGCGCCATGCTGAAGGTTCTTTATAACAACATGCTGCCCCCCGAGGCCCGGGTTTCCCTGGAGAAAGGCTGGCGAGATTTCCATCGACCGCCGCTCCGGGTTGCTTCCGAAAAAATGAAGGGGCTATTCTTCAAGCGCTGGGTCGTGGAGGACGTGGCCCGTGATCATTTGGTGGCGGCGGTGGATATCACCACGGGCGATTACCAGGACTTTTATCTCAACATCATGGTCAGCCCCGGATGGGAGGATTCCTACCGGGACGTGCTGACTTATACTCTTCAGCAGGTGCTGTTGATCACCGGCGGCGCGAGAGTTCATCTGGACTGCTTCGAGTTTTGCAAACGAGGGATTGAGGTATTGGAAAGCATGGGCTTCCATCGCAATTCCATTGCGGAAGTGCTGGTGAAGGACTATTGGATTCCGATTGAGGACAAGGGCAGCCGGTTGCAGTCGCCCATCCTGTTGTTCTCCGGCAAGACTTCCCCGGCGGTCAACTGCCATCGGTAAACGGTACTAAAGCCTATTGCGTCTTGTCCTCACCGGACCCAAGCCAGCCGATGTTGGGATGGTTAGTGCAAGTTGGCGCCGCTTTTGTTGCGATGCTTTGGCTTCGGAATGGCTTTTAATGTCCCGCCCGCATGGGTATCTTGCCCCTTGTCGGAATCCGAACTCGCCTTTCCTCGTTCGCTCCGGATAGGTTTTTTCCTAAGGACAAAGGCGTTTCGACTCTGCCGGTATTCCTCCAACTCCTGCAACACCCAGGGCTGGTCCGTTTCAATCTGCACGGCTTTCGGTTGCAACTTGAGTCCCAATTGTTCCAGCCCTGACAAGAGTGCCTTGACGAGATCCAATTCCTGTCTCTCTTTTCCTGACACACTGAGAACCGCCCGTTCTCCGTACTGGTCAAAGTCCAGCAGAGCAGCTTCCTCCGGTGACTTTTGAAAACTGTCCAGCGAAGGGACACGGAGGTTCCGCAATAGCTTCGTCATTTTGTTGGGCACGGCATCCACGATGGTAGCGCCATGGTAAACCGTCTCCGGCAGGCTGACTTGTGTTTGACCGAACTGAATTGTCATTTTTTGAAACCCACTTTCACTTGAGCAAGATTCTATCATCAATTAACGACCATAAACCCAAAAAAACGCTTGCCAGCCTGGTTCAGAGTCGTAATTTTACAGTTCTTTATGAAAACACACCCTCTTGCCCGTGCCTTGTTGAAAATCAGCAGACCAGACTTTAAGGTTGAATTCCTTGCATCAATGTCCGGATCGAATTCAGGCAAACATCCAGGTCCGCGTTGACCACGACGTGGTCGAAGCGCTCACTCAATGTCAGTTCGTCCCGAGAGATGGCCAGACGATTGAGAATGGATACCTCTTCCTCGGTCCCTCGACCGCGCAGACGGCGCTCCAGCTCTTCCATGCTGGGCGGGGCAATGAAAATCAGGCAGGCGGCGGGAAATTTCTCCTTCACCATCAGTGCGCCCTGGACTTCTATCTCCAGCAGTACGCTTTTTCCGCTTTGCAACGCCTGTTCCACAGCCTCTCGGGGCGTTCCGTAATAGTTGCCATTGTATTCGGCCCACTCCAACAGGTGATGACGGGTGGAAGTCGGCTCTGCCCGGTCATGGGCAATCATGGCCTCGAACGCGTCGCGGGTTTGGAAATGATAGTTCACCGCGTCTTGCTCATGCGCCCGCATTGGACGGCTGGTTGCCGAGATAGAGAGCGTGAGGCGCGGGTTCTCGCGGAGCAGCGCCTCGCAGAGGGTGCCCTTCCCGACACCCGAAGGGCCGGTGATGACGAAGATTTTGCCGGTCATTAAATGGGAATCCATTGAAACATTGATCCTATTATAAGCAAGATCCGCGATAGGCAAGTTCCCTCCGCCACCCCAAGCTTATATAATGAGTTCAGGCAAGCGACACAGGAAAGACATGAGCCAGCTGACTCCCAGTAATCCGGCAACCTCGCAGCGTGTGGGGACGGTGTTCATCGTGGATGATGAAATGATGGTCACATCCAGTATTCAGACCATGCTGAGCCTGGAAACCAGCCACCACATCCATTGCTTCAACAACCCGCTGGAGGCATTGGAGCGGATCCAGGACCTAAGGCCGGATGTGGTCATCTCCGATTTTTCCATGCCCGGCATGGACGGCATTACCTTCCTGCGCAACATCAAAAAGCTGCTTCCCGAGGCGACTCTCATCCTGCTGACCGGCTATGCCGACAAGGAGAGCGCCATTGAGGCCATCAACACCGTGGGCATTTATCGTTACATCGAAAAGCCCTGGGATAACGAGGAGCTGAAAATCAGCATCCACAACGGCCTGGAGCGCAGCCACCTGATTACGGATCTCCGCCAGTCGGTGCAAGACCTGACCGAAGCCCGCGCCGAGCTGGAGCGGGCCAATCACCAACTGGAAGCCCTGGTGGAAGAGCGCACCCGCGACCTGCGGGAAACCCACCGGATCCTGCAATCCATCGTCAACAACACGGCGGACGGCATCCTGACCCTGAACGCCGCCTTGGAGTTCACCTCCATCAACCCGGCGGCCGAGCGATGGTTTCGCTCGCTGGAGGGTCTGGCCGAGGCGGATCTCAGAAAAATCCCGCTAGAGCGCCTGCTGCGCACCGCACCGGAAAAACACGACGGCCAGGGAAAGTCGAAGGAACTGCTGAAGTTGTTCGAGCGGCGCCAATCCCATCATGTCGGTGAAGTCTTCATCGGTGAGCTGCCGTTGGAGGCCAGTATCGCACCGCTGCCGGACGAGGGCGGCTTCGTGGTGGTACTGCGGGATATCGCCATGCGCAAGGAGATTGAGCGCTTGCGGGACGATTTCGTCTCAACGCTGACCCATGATCTGCGCACCCCACTGCTGGCCGCCATCCAGACCCTGGGATTCTTCCTGGATGGTTCGCTCGGTGAACTGCCCGCCCGGCAGCAGGAACTCATCACCATGCTGATCCAGAGCCTGCGGGAGATGCTGGGGCTGGTGAACGCGTTGCTGGAAGTCTACAAGTATGAATCCGGGCGCCAGAAACTCATTCTCGACACCGTTGATCTGGCCGACCTGGTGGTGAGCGTCTGCCAGGAGCTGGACGCGCTGGCCCGCAATCGGGAGCAGACACTGAATCTGGAACTGGAATCCAGCCAGGCCTCCAATGCCTTCAAAATTCGTGGGGACAAGCAGGAATTGAAGCGCGTGCTGGTGAATCTGATTGGTAACGCCATCAACTTTACGCCCAAGGGGGGCACGATTCAGGCCATGATCACCCGCAACGACAAAATGCTGAAGGTCTGCGTGGCGGATACCGGGCGCGGCATTCCGGCGCGGGATATTCCACTGCTGTTTCAGCGTTTTTCGCAAGGCACCAGCCAGCTACGCTCCTCGGGCTCGGGTTTAGGACTCTATCTTAGCCGCCAAATCGTGGAAGCCCACCACGGCCAAATCTGGGTGGAAAGCGAAGAAGGTGACGGCAGCCGCTTTTACGTCACGCTGCCGCTATTGGCTGGATGAGAGAATGTGTGGGGCTTTCAGGAGTCTGTCCTATCCATCAGTTTCCTGAGTGTTGTCCGAAGTATTGTTCGGGACTTCTGGCCCAATTGCGAAGCTGCTTGCAGAAATGCCCTTTTGGGCTTTTTTAAATCATCACCCGTCAACAAGAAGGGATTGCCGTTGATATGGGCTATTTCCATGTCAGGCAGGGCGGTTCTTTCGCCTATGCTGCCTGAAAACCAAAATACGATGCCTTTTTCTGCATTCACAGCTTGGAAATGATTGTTGGGCATGAGAATGACTTGGTTAGGCCTCTCGGGTGCAATTTGCTGCCGAAATACCAGAGGAAGTTCTTCCCGTAGCGTCCAGACATCAGCGGGTTTACTGAAAACATAAGTTTGCATAGTGCCTGGCACAGGCGTAAGTGGTAGTTGAATCCCAAAATGGAGTTGCATCGATTTTTTCCTCTAGGAGCAATGAGGGCGGTCATGAAGGTATTATTTACTTATTTAAAATATTAACAAGAAAATGAAATTCTGGTGATGTGTTGACCATCTTTAAGCGAAAGGATGCGATACAATAGAGCTATTGGTTATGTTTAGAGCGGTTGGCAAGGCAGGATGATGAAGACACGAGTGTTGATTGTGGAAGATCACCAGATGACGCTGGTGGGCTTGAAAATGCTGCTGGAAAAGGACAACGGCATCGAGGTCGTCGGCGAGGCCGGCAACGGGCTGGAAGCGGTTACTCTGGCCAGCAGCACCCAGCCGGAGATTATCCTGATGGATATCGGTCTGCCCGAAATGGACGGCGTGGAAGCCACCCAGAAGATCAAGCAGAACCACCCCGGCATTCGCATCATTATGCTGACCTCCAAAGACAACGAGCAGGATGTCTTCGCCTCGCTGTCCGCTGGCGCCGACGCCTACTGCATGAAAGGCATTTCCATCGAAGCCCTGACCGCCGCCATCGAGGCTGTAAAAGAAGGCACCGCCTGGCTGGATCCTGCTGTGGCCCGCATGGTGCTGGGCCGTTTTCAGGGCAGCACGCCTGCACCCGAGCCGCAGACCAGCGGCATTGCGGTCGAAGTGCCCGTGTCAATCGGGGATTGCCCATTGACCAGCCGGGAAATGGAAGTATTGAAGCTAATCGTCGACGGACTCTCCAACCCGGAGATTGCGGATCGCCTGACCATCACCAAGGCCACCGCCAAGGCTCACGTTCACAGCATCCTGCAAAAGCTCTGCGTGGATGACCGCACCCAGGCCGCCGTTCTGGCTATGCGGCAGGGCTACGTCTAGGGCGTATTTCGCGTCTCCGGTCCAAATGGTTATTCGGAGTGGCTGGAAATTTGTTTGTCGAGCTTTTTGGCCTGTTTCTTATCGAGGATCATCTTGTCCACCAGGGCGAACTTGGCCAAGGGCTCTCGGGTGTAGGGCTTGAAGAAGACCAGCTTGTGCCTCAGCTTGGTGTTGTCCACATTGAAGGTCAGGTTGCTGGTGATCTTGCTGTTGGGCGTGATTTTGCTGAACCACATGCCCGTATCACCGAAGGGTGACGGGAAAAATACATTGCCGTATTCGTCTTCCAGCCCGATTTCAAAGGTGGAGAAGGTATTTTCGGTCTTGTTGCTGATGTCCAGCGTGACATTGACTTCAACGGGCTCGCCAAAGGGATCCTTGTCGTAGCGCAGTCCGAGCACTTTCACGCCCAGACCTTCCAGTGTGTAGTCATCGGCGGTTGCATCCGGCATGTTCATGCTGGGCAAATGGAGTTCTTCAGCCAGCTTGATGCGAATTTCCGCGCCCGGTTGGAGCATGGCGCTCTGGCCCTTGGTGAGCATGGCGGCTGTTAAGCCTGCGACGCCACCCACCGCAGCCCCGCCCGCCAGAGCGTAGCCATTGGAAGCGGCCACCGCTGCCAATCCACCGTATTTAAGCACCATTACCGCGCCGACTACGCCGCCGATGGCCGTGTACCCGGAAGCCCGGCCGACGACTTTGGCAGCCGCCTTGACTTTGGAATCTCGCGTGGTGTTGTTGCCTTCAATGGCAATCTCCCGGCCGTCCGGCGTGATGAGGTAATCAAAGCGGGTATTGATGTAGCCGTTACGTCCGGCCCGCTTGGGACCCGCCATTTGTTCCACCACACCGTGAACAATGGTGTCCTTGGGGATGACCACCTTGCCATCCACTGCGTAGTCCTTGCTGACTTTGCCGAAAAACTCGTCCCCGTTGGTGCTGACGCCGGGTGTGACGGCGGTGGAGATGACCATATCCAGCGTGGTGCCAGGGTTGACGGTCTTGATATCATCCTCGTTGAGGGTAGGCGTCTGCTTGGTGGACCGATCGGTCTGGATAACGTTCCCTTTGAGCAGTTCCGCACGGGCAGGTGTCAGGCTTGAGCCGCCGAGCGACAGGGTGCCTGCCAGAAGAAGGCCTGCCAGAAGCGTCGCTGTGATTCTTTTGTTTTGCATTCGCCGGAGACTCCCTGTTTGTGTCAGTGACCACACGTATAAAAACCAAGGGTCCTCATCAGTTTACCTTAAGCCGGATGCCCGGGATATCCCCCGGAAACTTTATAAGGCGTCCCGAAAACCATCGGATAGATGAGTTCCCCAGACTGTTGATGCGGGAAAAGCTCATGTCCCGTAATCAAACCGGACCATCGGCTTCACTCGAACGCATGCCTCATTCCTGACATTGAAAGTTCACTGTTGTGACAGACCTCCTCCATAACCAAATGTTCCCCAACAAGCCCGGCAAAGCCCCGACCAAGACAAGGGGCTTTGCCTGGAGGCTATATTCCCGGAATTTAACGCTCCGAAACGTCGCGTTGTATCGCCTGGAAAAGCCCGTGCCGTCTTGTCAGGAGTCTTTTTGGATGGATGATTTAGCCGGTATAGGTCGGCATTCAAAGAGTTTGTTGGTTAGATGGCAGTGCAGGATTCCGATTGCAGGAGTCAGAGCAGGAAATATGAATAAATGTAACTACCCATTGATTTATTTCGCAATTCCCTCCTTTCATCGTCTTTATCTCAAGCAGAGTAGTTTAGTATATCGCCGCGTAATCTTTAGGAATATTTTTTATGAACGCCATCTATCCCAAGTCCTCTCTTCAGTTCGGTGCCTTAGCCATTGTTGAAAACAACACGACACCGAAGAAAGATACGATCGTTGCCATTGCACCCGGCGCGATAGATTATTACGGGCTTAAGGCTGATGAAGTATTGTTGTCTGATCCCGAGGCAGGAGACAGCGTTCAATTGACAGCGAATGCCGACGTGCAGGCGCAGATCCAAAAAACAGCCCAAAACCCTTCTCGCAATAACTTAAGCCATTTAATGGAAATGCTTCAGGATCAGGTGAGCAAGGACCCCAATGTCACCCAGAAAAAACACACATTCCTCCTTTCGAAAATGATTGTTAATTTGCTGCGAGTTCCTGAATCCAACAGTTTGTCGCAAATATCAAAAAACATGGTGGAGCCGCGGAAAAACGTGGCAGAAGGGCAACCATCAGTCTTCTTTTCCATCAATGATGAAGGGCAGATGATAGGTTAACGTCTGTAGTGGATACAGTGAATGCGCTCTCAGGTTGCCTTATGGCTTTATTTGCGCACGCTTTTAGATTCAACAGCTTTAAGTTATTCTGGAAAACTCCTTTGATGATCCCCAGAGCTGGAAGGAATCACTTATGAACTCTGTCAATTCAAATTTCCCACTCAAATTCGGCGCTTTGGCTATTGTTAAAGATAAAACAAGCAAAAATATTACTCTTGCTGTTGCGCCTGGGGCAATGAGGTTCCATCATCTTCAAGCGGATGAGGTCTGTTTGGCGGATTCCGCAGGTGCCCCGGTCAAATTTCATGCGGATTATGCGCTGCAACAGCAGATCGTAGAAACCTCTCAAAGACCCAACTTCGATAATGTCAACGTCTTGATTGATATGCTTGAGGATCCGAAAAGGTTTGCGGATAAAGCAATTGCAGACCTTCTTTTGGCACTCAGAATCAATCTGATGGAATATGCCAATGCAAGCCGTGGCAAAAAGCCTGACTGGGCATTGAAAAATCTGGTAGAGCTTGAGGAAGAGCCGGTAGAGGGTGATCCCTTCGTTTGTTTTGACCTCAACGACACAGAACAGCGTGTTAATGCGGAAGAGCAGGTTTCTCGCAGACATTGACAGGGTTTCTGTAATGATTGGGACTTGCCGTGGGAAAAAACTGTCAAAAACCCAAGCTGGACCGTGATTCAGGGTGACAAAAAAGATTGATCCGCAAAAACTTTTCATTCGTCTAGTTGTCGCAGGTGATTTTCTGATAGGATGATCTGGCTTTAGTGTGAAACTGACCATATGTGGGAAAGACGTGGAATGCAACTGTTTCTAGATACGGCTGACCTGAAAGAGATACGTGAAGCGGCTGCTTTGGGCGTGATCTCCGGTGTAACCACCAACCCCACGCTGCTGGCCAAAAACGGCAGCGGCGATGTGAAAAGTATTATCCGCGAAATTTGTGGGCTGGTCCCCGATGGCCCCGTCAGCATGGAATGCGTGGGCGACACCGCCGAGGAAATGCTTCGCGAAGGCCGGGAGTTCGCTGCCTGGGCTTCCAATGTCTACGTGAAAGTTCCCTTTTGCGTGGAAGGCTTGAAAGCCGTCAGCCAGTTCCATAAAGAAGGCATTCACACCAACGTGACGCTGGTTTTCTCCGTGAACCAGGTGTTGCTGGCGGCCAACGCCGGTGCCACCCTCATCAGTTCCTTCGTGGGACGTCTCGATGACATCGGGTTTGACGGCACACAGGTCATCGCGGAAGCGGTCGAGCTGATTCGGCAATACGACTTCAACAGCAAGATTCTGGCGGCCAGCATCCGCCATCCGCTGCACATCACCCAGGCGGCGGCGGTCGGCGCGGATATCGCCACGTTGCCCTACAAGGTGCTGATGCAGATGTATAATCACCCGCTGACGGAAAAAGGCATCAGCCTTTTCAAGGCGGACTGGGAAAAATTGAACTCCCAGGTTACGGTTTGAGGCAGGAGAAACTTAAAAAATATCCCCCTGAGAGTTGGGAAAAGCTTGGAATGGAATGGTAACAGACGGATAACCGAGAGGCGGGGTTCCAGTCCCTGAAGACCTATCACTGACCAGGACTTTGGCACTGTACAAAGTTATGTAAAATTGCGTTTATTTTTGTTAAAGGATAAACGCAAAAAATCCTCTATCTGTATAATGAATCAGAGAGGAACGACCTGCTATGCTTCATAGCAGTAGTCGGTCCCAGATAGGGCTGTCTAATTCCCGATTTTACGTAAGAAGATACAGTGACCCAGAACCTAAAAGACAGAATAGGTGTGTGCCGGATGGAACCAACCGTTGTTGAGCATCTGCGCGTCAGGCCCCGCATTAAGGACCTGAACAAATACGCCCAAAAAGTGAATAATGTCGCCATCTGCTCGATCGCCCCGATCTATGCGGAAAACAACGAGATTGAAGCATTCAACATTTGCATCGAAGGGCCACTGCGGTATGTGAGCCATTTCGCCCGGTTGATTACGAACGCCGATTTAAAAGTCAGCTAACCTTCCCGATCGGGACAGTGAAAGCGTTTAGCTGGAGAATTGAGTATGAAAAGCCTCCGACCATTGTGCGGGGGCTTTTTTGTGGGATTTCCAGCGTGAAGTCCGTCAGATTTTATGCTCTCTCGCCTGGCTTTCCATTTGTCGGAGGGCTTCCAGGACATCATCCAGACGCTCGTAGTAATTCCGGGAGATCAGCTCTG
>DATNPJ010000039.1:0-13433 GCA_036703295.1 Coleofasciculaceae cyanobacterium
CCCCCAATCTCGTGTTCTTGCAGGGCTTTGACGATCTGCTCTTCGCTAAACCGGCTCTTCTTCATCTTCAAGGTCTCCTTAGTCATGTTCTAACAGGAAAACCTCTACTTTCAACTGGCTCTTTTTATTGGGGGCACGTCACTGAAAAGTAGATTTCAGGAGTGGGCTTGTCAGAAAAGAAACATGACATAATTGATTGGATACCAAATAGCGTCAACTGGTTTAACCCATCTAGCAGTAATATTTCACTATGCTTTTCTGGAATTCTATTTCCTCCGCATTTTGGACATATGTCATCTATATTTGGCAACCCTTTTTTTCCATGCAAAAAGCGGTTTCTTAATAGTCTGCAAACATGCAAAAATAAGTACTTGTTTTCGTTGTTTTTAGAGCTTTCCCTCAATGCATTTTCTGCTAACTCCGGTGCCATATGGGTAAGAATTCTCATAACCGCTTCAGTTAACTCATTTAATCCTTTTAATTCATTAATAGGCTCATTTCTTTTGAGGTAGCTAATGGCCTTCCTGTATGCTGAATCCTTATTTTGATCGCAAATCAGATCTATAGTAGCTTCGAAAGCTCCCCAAATCCAAAGAAACATAGTTATCTTTTCAAGATATAGTGTGATTACTTCATTTTCCCGTAGCTCGTATTCTCTGTCCCCTCCACAGAACATACCAGCACCATCGACATCCATATTTATCTGCAGTGATTGGATAGTTAAGGGAAGCTTGAGTTGATTTAACACCAAATCCCAATCTATGTGGTCGCCATGACTATTGTAGACCTTTAACGGATATTCAAAATATATATCACGTTCAATTAAATGCCAAAGCCAGAAGCAATGCCTGTCTGGTGATATTAACAACTCTGCTGTTTGTAAAATGCTCATAGAATCTACATAAAAAATCAGCCTCCAAATGGGGCTGAAAAACTTGCTTTTATTGGTTTTTGAGTTAAATGGTGGGCCATCGGTGACTTGAACACCGGACCTCACCCTTATCAGGGGTGCGCTCTAGCCAACTGAGCTAATGGCCCACGGGGAATCGGAACGACAGTATCGATCCGATGTGTATGTAAGATAACAGTCCCACAGGCGGATGTCAACCGGCGGTTGGGCACGGGGTTTATCCCTGCGCTATACGGCCCAGGACTGACTGTAGACTGCTCTCAAGTATGAGGAAGGCAGTCCGGCTTCTGGGGTCCTTCATCCCTCCGACGCATGCTGTTCTCATGGGTGTCATTGCAGCGCTAAGCCATTCCGAGTTGGCTTGCTGATGCAGCACCCGCCCCTGAAAAACGACTTGTTCGAACAGGACCCGCCAGGCATAGACACTTGAGGGGATCTGACACTTGACCGGCACTCTCTGGAGAGACACCCGAGCACGTCGGGGTAACCGCTCGGATTATTGAGAGGAAAGCGTTTTTAACCGATCGCGCGCATACTTCACAAAGTCGTCATCATTGCCGCCGGAAAGGTCCAGGAACTTCTCAAAGGCAGTCTTTGCGCCATTACCGTCCTTCACATTGTCCAAATCCACGCCAAGTGCGTAAAAGGCATCCGTGAAGTCAGGCTTGAGCCGGATTGCCTCCCGGTAACTCTGGATAGCGGCGGACGGTTTCTTCTGGGCGTCCAGAATCAGACCTTTGTAATAATGCGACATGGCGTCCTGACCGTTCTTTGCCAGTGACTGGTTCACGGAAGTCAGGGCGACCGCGTAGTTTTGCTTGTTGTAGGCGTCAATCGCCTTTTCCAGGTCGGCTGCCGCGCCTGCTTGTTCGATGGAAACCAGGGCCTCTTTGGCTTCTTTATAATCTGGACGCAGGGCGAGTGCTTTCTTATAAGCGGCCTGGGCTTGGGGCAGGTTATTTTTCTGGTGGTAGGCGGTGCCCAGATAGTAGGGGTAATCCGCATTCTCTGGCGCCTTGGCGCTGGCCTGCTGATACTGGGCGATGGCTTCGTCCAACTGGCCTGCTGATTGCAGGCTCACCCCGTAGGCCGCCCGAATGTCCGCCGTATCCGAGGTGGCAAGCGCTTTTTTAAATTGGGCGATGGCCTCCTGAGGCTTGCCCTGTTGTTGCAGCTCGACTGCATCCTGGTAGGCTTTGT
The DNA here is from genome assembly GCA_036703295.1 of Coleofasciculaceae cyanobacterium. Lineage (GTDB taxonomy): Bacteria > Cyanobacteriota > Vampirovibrionia > Vampirovibrionales > Vampirovibrionaceae > DATNPJ01. The sequence continues at coordinate 2,111 of DATNPJ010000039.1, forward strand.
AACCGATGCCGCTGACGGCCTCTTGTGCCAGCTGCTTGAAGGTTTCATTCCCTGGATCAAGCTCCTGGGCCTTTCTGAAAGCGTCCGCGCTCTGTTCGTCTTTCCCCTGCGCCTGATAAACCGCGCCCAGGTTGGCCCATGCGCTGGCCAGTTTCGGATCGCGCTGCAAAGCTCTCTGGTAGTAAAAAGCGGCGGAGTTCAAATCTTTGCGCTGGTGGAATTCCTCACCCATCTGCGCCTGAATGGTCGCGTTGGCCGCAAAGCGTTCCGCGTATTGCTTCAATCCCTCGGCCTGCTTGGCAGGGTCCGGCTGTTTCTTGATGAGCGCCAGCATGTGGGTCTGGGCCGCCTTGTGATTGGGATCCGCCGCCAAAACCTTGTTGTACGCCTGCAATGCGCCATCGAAATTGCCCGCTTCTTCCATCAAGGTGGCCTTGTAGTAATTGGCCTGCAGATGGTTGGGCTCCACCTGCAACACGGTGTCGTAAGCCTTCCCGGCCAGCTCGTACTGTTTTTTCTCCTGGAAGAGCGTGCCCAGGTTCAGGCGAATCAACTTCTTGGTCTCAAACGAGGTCTTGGGATCTTGTTCAGAGAAATGCTCGGCGGCGTTGTATTGCTGCAATGCCTGGTCGTACATCTTCTTTTTCTGGTAAACGCTGCCCAGGTTGGCGTGGCCCGGCACGCTGGCCGGGTTGAACTTGATTTCATTGAGCCAGATTTTCTCAACCATGTTCAATGCGCTGACATTGCCTGGATTAATTGCCAGCGCCTTGTCGAAACTCTGCACCGCTTTGTCGATTTCGCCCGTTTTATACTGAGCATTGCCTAGCTGGACCAGCGTTTCATCCTCGGAACCACCAGCAGTCCCCCCAATGCCTTTGTCCACAGCCACACTATAGTATTTCTTCGACTTCTCCGGCAGGTTCACCACCGTGAACAAATCGCCCAATGCCTTGGCCGCGACGGCGTTCCCCTTATCCAGTTGCAGAACCTGTTCGTATTCCACAATGGCTTCCGGGAACTTGCCCTGCATCCGTAGTTGCTTGGCCATTTCCAGGTGCTTGTTCTTGTCTGCGGCGTTGACGCCCAGGTTCCGATAGCCGATGGCCAGGTTTTCCTTGGAAACCTGACGGTTTTTCTCATGCAGCGGCTTGCGCTCCATGCCCTCCGGCCAAGCGGATTCCAGGTAAAAGTAAGCTTTCCGGAAGTCGTTGATAGCCGCGTCATGTTGCCGGTGCTCAATGTAATAATTGCCGCGCCGGATATAAACAACGGCCAAATTGTTGTATACCACGGGCAAACTTTGCTCGGGGGCGACCGACATGGCTCTTTCGAACAGCTCGATGGCTTGCGTTAACTGTCCGTTGTTGAACATCTGGCTGGCCTGATCCGTATACCGGGCGTATTCATCCACATTGCCGGTGGTGTCGTAGTGGGTGTAGTCTTCTGCCGAAGCTGCCTGGCTGAATGCCAGTAAAACGGCCACGGACAGCGCAAGCGGGAAGCGCAAGGCGCTCCGGAGGCAAGCCGGTTGGACACTATTGGAATCGAGTTGGATTCTCATTGGCGGGTTCTGCCCTCAGGAAAAACAATCACACAAGCCGAAATTAGCACCATTATACGGAACTCCGGATGAAATTGCTTTCGCCTCATCGGGTAATATGCTTCCGGTTGAAGCTGATGACGTTCAAGAAAGCCCTGGGTTCCTGGGCCCCCCGCTTTCATGGGGAATCCGTAATATCGGGAAACGAGGCTTTACAACATTACGGCGCGGATTGCCCGGCAGGCAAGCGAGGCATTCTAAAACCTGGCTTCCTTCAAGACACCAAGAGGGCTTCCACCCGATGGGCCAGCTCAAAATCCAATTCCGTCACGCCGTTGGCCACGTGGGTCCAATACCGAATGGTCAGATGCTTCCACCCCAGCCTGAGTTCGGGATGATGATCCGATGCCTCCGAAAGTTGGGCGATGGCGTTCAGCTTTTCCAGGGCTTCTAAATAGCTCTGCCCGTCGTAATGGCGCTCCAGAGCGTTATCGACCAGTTGCCAGGTGGGAAGTTGCTCCAGATGCTTCCGAATTTCATCTTGTGTCAGCGCGGTTCTGGTGCAAGTCATCGTAACTTTCTTTCTGGCTTGTTCTCCCGCCCGACTGGGAACGGTAATTTTAGGCCCTTCAGGGCTCTACCCCTTCCAAACCTTGTAAGTGTGCTCGGCGGCATTATAGCGGAACACCTTCAGGGTACTTTTGCCGGTTTTCAGGACGATGTCCGACCAGCCTTCATTGGATCGGGTCGGCAGCAGCGAAATTTGTGCGCCCCGCCCGAAGAAAATCTCCTGGCCCCCTTTGACGATGGAAATGTCCAGCAGTCCGTCAGGCTCGGAGGCTTTCTGGATAATCTCCTCGACATCCCCGTCCTGGTTGAGGTCGATTTGCCGGATGGCGAACGGTTTACCCGCTTCATGCGCCTCTTCGTGGTCAATGGCCAGCATGGCCATCGGAACCGGCGGCGCATTCGAGGCCACCACCACGTCCTTGGGCGTCGGGATGGGCCGGGCCATTTTGGCGATGATTTTCGATTGGCTCAGGCTGGACTCCTGGTTGCGGGAGCGCTTTTGGGCGCTTTCCTTCTCTTCCTTTAAGGCATGATCAGAACCCATCTCTTCCGGATCCAGACGTTCGAAGAGGGAATTCGACGGGCGCTCCGATTCCGCACCCAAACGCTCCCAGCTCATGTTGGAGCCGCCGAGGGGCTTCTCTTTGCCGGGTCCTAAGATGCGCGCGAAGACGCTGGCCCGTGTTCCTGTTCCTGGCTCCAACTGGCGGGTTTCCCCGGTCAGGTTGTCATGCTCGTACAGCATTCCTTGCCGTTCCGGGTTGGGCCAGCGCTCGTACCGGAAGAACAGCTGGTAAGCCGTCCCCATCAAAATCAGGAATCCAATCAGCAAGGGCATCGCCCAACACCTCCAACTGAGCCGCACTAACCTCCATTATATGCGATGCCGTCGATCGTGCGGGGCATTTGCTTCAGCTTATCGGGCGCAACTTGCAACACACTGGGTACCGGCTGGCCTTTCGGCTCATCTTCCGCTAAGCTGAATCTGCCGGTGTCCCTCCCCTTCTTTCAATCCCCGAATGGTCGTCGGCATGCGTTTGAAGAGCAGGTTCTGGAGGTTTGAAGAGCGTATGAGCAAAAGATGGTTGCCGCTGTTGGCATTGATAATCGGGCTGTCCGGCTGTGGCGGCGAACAGGATAGCCAGCTCCCGCCCGCACCCGTATCACCCGGACAAGAGTTCTTTCTGAGCAATTGCGCGTCCTGCCATCAAGGCCCAGGCAATCCGCCCGGACCCAACGCCATCGTCACGCAATCCGCCGTGCTGGCCAGCGAAGAGGCCTTCCTGCTATTCCTCCGGAAGCCCACCTCCCCCATGATGCCCGCGTTCTCCGTAGAGCAGATGCCGGACAGCCAGGCCCGCGAACTTTATGCTTACCTGAAAACGCAGGTTTCTGCAAAACCGCAGTAATTGCCCAGGTTTGTTTTCAACGGGCCGACATTGCCGAGCGCTTTCCGAAAAGTCCCTGTTGTTGCCGCGTTTTGTTCCTCGCCCTGAGCGAATGGTGGGGCTATAACTTTTTGGAAGCGCGATGATTCCAGAAGGCCAGCCAGGTCTTGGGATGCCACATGGCGCTTTGCCTGCCTGAAACGGCCAATACCGCTTTGGAGCGCGCGGGCACCAGCGTGGCATCCGGGCCGAAGTGCCAGAAGGGCTTATTAAACCACGGCAGCGAGAAGCACAAGTTTTCACTGACCACCTGGCTTCGGCTGAATTCCAGCAGGGAGCGCTCCCCATGGCTGACTCCGGCGCCGCTGTTTTTCCAGCCGCCCCAGGGCGCGCTGACCATCGCATAATTGCTCGGACCCACGTCGTTAATCACCACGGTCCCACATTCCAACCGTCCGGCGAGCGCTTTTGCCTTGCTGGTCGGGCCAAACAGGCTGGTGGTCAGCCCAAAATCGGAATCATTCGCCAGCCTGATGGCGTCGTCAACATGATGGTACGGAATCACCGGCAGTGCCGGTCCAAAAACCTCCTCATGCAGCATGCGGGCGGAAGCGGGTACATTCGCCAGCAGGGTCGGAGCGTAGAACCAGCCCGGCATGTCCAGCCGCTGCCCGCCCATCACCAGTCGCGCACCTTGCTCAATGGCGTCCCGGACTTGCGCTTCCAGCAGGTTTAGCTGCGTTTCGCTGATGAGCGGTCCTACATGGCAAGTCGTATCGTTTGGCGGTCCCACGCAGAGCTTCGACATCTTGTGTTCCAGGTGCTTCAGGATGGTTTCCACCGACCGGGCCGGTACCAGCAGCCGTTTGACTGAGGCACAAGCCTGCCCCGCATTGACGAACCGCCCCCAAACGGCATAGCTGGCCGCTTTTTCCAGGTCGCAACCATCCAGCACAATCATGGCGTCGCTCCCGCCCAGCTCCAGGCTGTTCCAAAGGCCGCGCCCACCGGTGACTTCCCGGATTTTTTGTCCGGTCCGGTCGCTGCCGGTAAAAATCACCCCGTCAATGTCAGTCTCAATCAGTTCGGCCCCGGTTTGACCGTCACCGATGAGTACCTGGACGGTATCCAACGGCAAATTCAGGTTGGATAGCGCTTCCTGAATCAATTCAACCAGGGTTTTGCCGGTGGCGGGCGTTAGCTCGCTGGGCTTCAGGATGGCCGTGTTGCCGGTCATCAGGGCTGCGGTAAGGCCACTAGCCGGGATAGCCAGCGGATAATTCCAGGGAGAAATGACAGCGATGGCACCGCGTGGATGGAAAGTCTCCCGGTGCAGGCGTCCGGTGATTTGGGAGGTTAAATCCGGCGAAATGGTCCTGGGTCTCAGGGTTTTTGGCCCGATTTCGGCATAGTAATGCAGTATGGCCAGGGCGGTGCCGATGTCCGCCTCCAGGGAATCACTGATAGGTTTTCCGGTTTCCTCGCTGATGACGGCGGCGAGTGTATCGGCGCGACGATAAAGCAATTCCGCGATGGCTTTCAGCAACCGGGCACGGGTTTTCAGAGAAGCAGTCCGAAAGTCGGCAAAGGCTCGGCGGGATTTTACGACCGCATCGGTGACTTCCTCGGTCGACGCCACGGGGTAATCCTGGAGGGGCTGCCCGGTGGCGGGGTTCAGTTTTCGGATCCGGCGGGTTTCGATCATAGCCATTTCAAGATTATAGCCAATCTCGCCCCAAAAGTCGGCGTTGAGGATCCGGTTTTTGGGATTCCGGACGTCATCCGGCCTGACAATGCCGTGTTTCCGCATACAATTCCACAAACGTTTCTCTCTCGCTTAAAGCGGATTACAGCATGCAAGACGAATTAAAAAAAATTTGAAGTTTGACCGAAACCTGCCGATAGATCCTGAAAACGACAAATGGGAGGCACAATGGACTTCACACAGGCTTTGAAAGTATTTGAACTGAACATCCTTCGCCAGTCCGGCATCATGGTGACACCGCAGCAATTGGGCTTGAAGACGGACCCAATCGCCGATTTGCAGGCCAAGAATGCCCAAAGCTCCTTCGATGGTATTCTGGGCAAAATGATGGGGGGCACGACCGCCCTGACGCCTCCAACCCCGCCCACGCCCCCGGCAGATCCCAATGACGCCGCCGCGCAGGCTAAGTATCAGCAGGATGTGCTGGCCTACCAGCAGAGCTCCCAGTTGTATAACCAGCGCCTGATGCAGATGATGCTCCAGCAACTGCAAGGCATCCAGCAAGCGATTGCTGCCGGTCAGAAGGCGCAGAGCAATAGCGCTTCCACATCATCGTCCGATATCCCGCTCGGCATCGGGGGCATTCTGGAAGGCAACAGCTAGGCGTTGATATTGCGCCGGATTGAGCCGAGCGATGGCCTGCCTGGAAAATCCCGAAGAAGTTCTGAACATGGGATGCAATCCGACTGAAGGATACGCCCGGGCATGAACACCCACTAGAATAAATTTGAGGCATTGGTGGTACTAACCGATGGTATGACGTGAGCAAAACGGTAATTGAGTGAACGACTAGTGGAGAAGGTGCGTGCTATGAGATCCAGACTGATGTTTCTGATGCTGACGGCCGGGTTGCTGACCGGTGTTTCAACTTTAGGCGTGACCGGCGGCTGGGCGGATGAGAGTGCCGCCAAACCGGAACCGGCCGAACCCCAACAGGCTATGCCGGCTGAGATTCAACCGGAGTCCACGGCGGTAACTCCGGCGGACAACACGGTTGAAGCCACTGAAAAAGGCCCCTCTTTGGGCGATCTGCAAACCTTTGATGTCCATGCTTTCGAACCCCGAGAGTTTTCCGTTGGTCGGGAGATGGCTGTACCACCCGAGATGGGAGAGTATGCCCGTATGGCCATCCAGACAGACGGGCGGCTGAACTACAGTTCGCCGGGACAAGGCGTGCTTCATTTCCGTTGTGACAGTGCTTCCTGCGGCCGGATTCGCGCCGAAATCACGGTGGGGCGGGATGGCCCGGTGGTCTGGAGTACCATCCGCACCTTCCGTCCGATGCTGACCGTCCAGGACCCCAACCCCCGCAAGTTTGCCAGGGAAGTGGTTGAGCAGCTCGGCGCGGATTACAGCAAAGCGCTCAAGGCGGTGCCGCTGAAGATTCAAATCAAGGATGGGGAGTAGGCATTCAGCCTATTCCCGGTTTTTGGGGCTTTAGAGGATTTGTCAGGTTGAGCTTTTTCTCAGCCTGACAATCTTCATGCCGCCATCCCCGGTCGTGTTGATGCCGCCAAACGGGGAAGCGCCAGACCCTTCGGTTTCAGCCTCGGCTGCGGGGGTCTCGTTAATGGGTTCATGGCTGGAAGAATTGATTTCCAGAGCCTGCTGCGGTGCCGACTGCATTTTCATAGAAATCGGCAAATCGGGGCCGCCGGGGAACTGGAGCACGAATTCCGTTTTCTCCAGCAAGTGCAACAGCGGCTTCTCGAAGATGGCCTTGGCCAGACTGAATTGGTCTTTCTCCGGCACTTCCTTGCGGGTGCTCTCTTCCAGCGCATTCAGGGTAATCAAAACCTTGACCGCCATCTCGTGACGTAGAACGTCATCCATCAGGTACAGGTAGTTGAAAGCCTGGTGCATCAGCGGATCCTGATCGTACCAGCGGCGTTTCCCCTTGGACTTCATGAGTCCCATCACTTTCTCGCTGCCCAGCTTTTTCAGACCGTGCTCCGAGCGTTGGGTCAGGTGGTGAAGCTGCATGGAGCCCACAATGATGGTTGCAATCGTCTGCTGCTGGGGATAAGGCGCTTTCTCAAGCAAACGAACGGCTTGAGACAATTCCGGAATCCGGTCGTACCATCTTGTAAATCCAAGCCCGCGGCCGATCATTCGAAATGCCCTTATCTTCCTGGAATTCAGCTCTAGCCTCTTATCGGCAGGTTCTTCCGAAAATTTAGCCCTGTTTTAAAAATGGCTGATCCCGCCAGAAAATTGCGGAACGGGAAAAGCTCCAGGAGCCTGAATCCCACCGGGCGATCTGCCGACAGCCCGCATGGAATGGCATCCGCCTTTCGATTCACTGGAATCTCAGATATAATACACCTGAATGGAATCTTAAATTGCGTTAATATTTAGCAAGGTCAGCTAAAGTTATCGCTCAGTCCGCCGATACAATGTATGTCACAGTCAATAATCGCTCAGTTGAAGGAAGAGAGTTACTGCTCCGATGAAGATCATCAGACTTGGTAAGGGCCGCTCGACAGGTTACAACCTGATTGAACTCGCGATGGTTATTGCGGTTGTTGCCACATTGGCTGCCTTTGCGTTGATTTCTTTCGGGAATACCGGAGAACAGCGGGATGCCCAGATGGTCATGTCGGCGCAGGCTTCTCTGCAATCCATCGTATCCCAGGGTGCTGTTCGGATGGATCGCCGTCCGGACCAGTTGCCTGCGGCTGCGGTGCTGATGGCGGTGCAATCCGCAGTCAGCCAGAACGGTGCTGCTAATAACGGTGTTAGTTTTACCGGCAACGGTAACCAGTTCACCATGACCATCAGTAGCTCTAACCGTGCGGCCACCTTCGAGATCAGCAATACGGGCGATGTCAGACTGATTGGCTTGAATAACTTCGCCAATTACACGGTGGACACGACCCATGCGATTTGGACCATTAAAAAGATTTAAGCCGGTTTCCCTGCGCTGCCGCATCCAAGGTTTTACCCTGCTTGAAGCGGCGCTGGCCATGATGATTCTGGCGATACTTTCGATCGGGGTGAGCAGCCTGGTGAGAACCGGGGTGGAGACCCAGATGTCCCGACGGATTCAGGAGTATATGCAAGCCATCGGCCTGAATATTGTGGACGACCTGCGGCGAGATCTGCGGACGGCTGACCAGGCGATTATCACGAATGCGGGCAACCGGTTGACCATCATCTCGCCGGGCGGCAATATCATCTACAATCTTACGGCGGCCAACACCTTTACCCGCACTGAGAGCGGAGTGACCAAAATCTACAACGATCCCGGCCAGTACAATCCCTGGCCCGAGGTGGTTTGCTTGAGCGGCGGTGCGGCGGCGCCATGCTTCTCCGGTTTCCGCAAGGATTTGAATAATCCGGGTTTGATGCTGGCGGATAATGCCACCCCGCAGCAAGTCATGCTGGCGGATATCACCGTACGACAATCGGCGGCGGCAGGCGGCGGCACTGTGATCGACAATGCCTTCGGCATGGCCAACTTCTCTGTCCGAAATATCACCCTCAGCCTCACCAGCCAAACCGACTTCCGTTAGGAGCAGTCCTGATCAGAATGCTTTAAAGCGGGTTTGCCTGGAGGAAATCGATGGTCTTTTGAAAAGCGCGGCCCCGGTGGCTGATTCGATTTTTTTCCTCCGTGGACAATTCCGCCATCGTCAGCTCTGGATCCTGGTTTGGATTCAGTGGGGTGACGATCGGATCGTAGCCGAAGCCGTTGCTGCCACGGGGCTCGCCTTCGATGACCAAGAGTTCCGTAGCATCCAGTGTCTGGAACAGCAGGCCCCGTTCCGTGTGCCATAAGGCCATTCCGCAGCAGTAGCGGGCGGCCCGGTTTTGCTTTCCTGTCATCAGCGCCTGAATGCCCGCGCACAGATCGCTGTTGGTCACCCCGTCTTCCGTGGTGCGATCCAGCGGCATGCGGTTGGCGATGGAATTCCCCAGCAGTGCGTCCCGGATGGCCGGGGTCATCCAGCGGTTGGAATAGAGCCCCGGAAACGGGCTGATCCCATATGCGCCATCCAGCGCGTCCACCACCATCCCTGAATCCTCGGCCAGCACCAGTTGGCTGCCTGCTACCGATGGGGTTTTCCGGGCTTTCAGGAGGGCGTTTTCAATGAAGTCCCGGCCGGTTTCCTCAATCTCCGGCGCCTGCTCATTGATGGCCAGTGAGATAGGCAGGTTGGAGTGCGCCAGCCAGTGGGCCAGTTCCAGTTGTTTACCCCGGTTTCGGGTTGCCAGCGTGATAATCAGTGTCTGTCCGGTCGTCATGTCCGCAGAGCCATCCGTAACGTGAATACCGATACTCTATAAAGCTGGCGGGTAATTGTCCAAGGCTTTTCCAGCGGAGGGGCAATTGCCCGGCGGCAGTCTGAAACAAGGCTTCCTGCTCCCGCGCCTCCTCCTCGCCCTGGTTGACGATGAGCAGCAGACCTCCCGGCGGCAGCAGGGACAGCAGGTGATTCAGAATGGCTTGGGGCTGGAAGCATTTTTCGGGGAGCCCCCAATCCAGCAGCGGATCCCGGAAAACAAAGGGCAGAAAATGGCTGATGATGGCGGCGGGTTGTTGCCATGACAGAATATTGCCCGCATGGTACCGTGCTTCCGGGATGGGCTGGATAAATCGCTCGGCATACTGGCGCCGGGTTCGGAAATCCGTATAGCGCCGGTTCGGGTCCAGCTCCACGCCGTCCAGCCGGAAGGGAGCATCGGTTCTGGCCCGGATAAAGGCTTGCAGCGCTTCCACATAAGCCCAGTTCTTGGCGCCCACGTCCAGCCAGCGGAATTGTTCCGCCTGGAAGGCGCGCTCAAACCAGCCAGGCTCCACGCTTGCCAGATGGTCCAGCCATTCCAGGCAACTGAGCGTTTCCAGTGTCCGTTGCCGGGTGGCAGACCGGTAGAGACGGGACAAATCGTAACACCGATGAAGTGTTTCCGCCTTTTTCAGGGCCTCGGGGTCGCCTGTCAGCAGATTGTCCTTGGTCTCGTTGGGTTCCTGGTAGGCGGGCACGGGAAGACGCACAAAATTCCGCAAGGCAAACTCCAGCCGGTTGCGGTCTGATTTCAGGCGCGTCAAAAAATCTTCCATGCGAAACTGGTTTGAATCCCGAGCGAATGCAGGCGTACTCCTGAAGAAAAAGTTTAGCACCCTTTTGAGTACTTGCGTGTTGAGTACTGACGCGAGTTTCTGTGTATGGTCCTGTGTGCCGGAATGATGCGTTAAAGTCAGAGCGCTCTACTCGGACTTGGTGCGAAGAGCCATCAGCTCTTGCTTCGCTTGTTGTTTTGCTATCCTCAGCTGTTCCTGGTCGCCAATGTTCCTACCCATAAAGGAATCAACGGCGCTAATCAGGCACATCAGCAGCAAGGACGTCAGCAGCACCTTTTCCAAGGTGGAAAGTCTTAACCCACGCATCTCCTCAATGTAATTTTTGCTGCAGGATTTCATCGCAGTGGCGGTACCTTTCTATCATCCTGTTGTTCTAAACACGCATTACTAGCCCGGCTTAACCGAAAACGAGCATGAGAAGGGTTGCTCAGCTTTCCAAAATCTCTGTGGACACCGGTGATGATTGTCGGAATTCTTGGAGTCTTACTTTGATTATACCGGTAGTCCGATCCCTTTTGTAGTGGTTTTGAAAAAAAAAGTGGTAAGATTTTGGAAAGCTTCTCTATAGCTTATTATAGGATTCAAGCGTGTACTGGACGAACCCCCTAAAGAGATGAATTTTCCGACTATCAGAAAGCGCCGCCTCCGCAGGACACCGATTCTTCGAAATGCTGTCGCCGAGACCCATCTGCGCACCGAGGACTTGATTTACCCTCTGTTCATCAATGATGAGCGCTCCAGCCGTATCCCGGTAGCCTCTATGCCGGGTATTTACCAGCAATCGGTCGATAACGCCGTTATCGAGGCTGGTCAGGCCCTGGATGCTGGAATCAAGGCAGTGCTGGTCTTTGGGATTCCGGCTGAGAAAGACCAGGAGGGCTCCAGCGCCTGGTTTGAACAGGGTGTGACGCAGCGGGCCATCCGGGAGCTCAAACGCCGCTTCGGGAAAGATTTGCTGGTGATTGCCGATA
>DATNPJ010000014.1:0-55989 GCA_036703295.1 Coleofasciculaceae cyanobacterium
CTCGCCAGGGGCTACTTTACACCGAGCGAGGCTGGACGCTGAACATCCCGCCGACGGCACTCTTTCCCAAGCGAATTGGATTTGCAATCACCATGCGTGACTTTGGCCTGTGTCACTTGATACGGGCGGCGATTTTCAGCATGGCTTCCACTGTTGTTTCAAATGGGGCGTTCTCGTGAATATCCTGGCGGAGCAAAGCGTCGATCTCGGCTTTCAGGGCGACGGCCAGATCCAGCTTGGGGTTGCTACCCGGTACATAGGCGCCGATGTTGATGAGATCCTCGGAACGCTTGTAGGTGGCCATCAAATCCCGAATTTTCCCGGCGGCCTCGCGGTGGTCCTTGTCCGTAATCTGCACCATCAAACGACTGATGGAACCCAGCACATCTACCGCCGGAAAATGGTTCTGTTCCGCCAGTTCCCGGCTCAGTACGATGTGGCCGTCCAGCAGGCCGCGCACCATGTCGGCCACCGGCTCGTTCATATCGTCCCCTTCCACCAGCACGGTGTACAAGCCGGTGATCGAGCCGCTGTCGGAAGTCCCGGAGCGCTCCAGCAGGCGCGGCATAAAGGCAAACACGCTGGGTGTATAACCCCGGCTGGTAGGAGGCTCGCCGACGGCCAGGCCGACTTCCCGCAGTGCCATGGCGACACGGGTGAGCGAATCCATCATCAGCAGCACGTTCTTGCCGGCTTTTCGGAAATATTCGGCCACGGTGGTCGCCACCAGTGCGGCTTTAATCTTCATCAGGGCGGGCTGCTCGGAGGTGGAGACCACCACCACGGCCCGTTTCATACCTTCCTCGCCCAAAGCATGCTCGATAAAATCCTGAACCTCCCGGCCCCGCTCTCCAATCAGGGCAATCACGCTGAGGTCCGCCTCGGTGTTTCGGGCAATCATGCCTAATGTCGTGGACTTCCCAATACCGGATCCGGCAAAAATACCAACACGCTGTCCTTTTCCAACGGTAGTAAAACCATCGATGGAGCGGATGCCCAGTGAAATGGGATCCGTGATTTCTTTTCGCTTCAGTGGGTGAGGCGCATGGGCATGCACATGGAAGGCCATGTCCTTAGAAACCTCAAAGCGGTCGTCAATCGGGTTGCCCAGCCCATCCAGCACGCGGCCCAGCAACTCCGGACCCACGTTCACCCGAAAAGAATGCCCGGTGTTGATTACCCGTGCCCCCGGAGACAGGTTGCCCAGCTCGCCGAGAGGCATCAACAACAATTTTCCCTCTTTAAAGCCCACCACTTCCGCAGGGACGGTCGGCATGAACGGATCGCCGGTCTCGATGAGGCAGACGTCATTCAGCCGGGCCTTGGGGCCTCGGGATTCAATCACCAGCCCGATGACCTGATCGACCAGACCAATCTCGCGATAGGGCTCGGCCTTGCCCAGCAGCGCCAGCAGCGAATCGGCATCCGTTCCCAGCGTCATCAGGCGTTGGCCCCCTCATCGAAGGGATCGGCATTCACATCCACTTCCAGCCACTCATCCGGCGCGAGACTGACCGGCAGGACGACATCATCCCCGTCTTGCGGCTCGCGGCCATGGCCGGGCTGATCTCCATCGGTTTCCCGGTCTTCGGAAAGATTTCCGGCTTTTTCGGCAGCTTCCGGGCGGGGCAATTCCAGGTGCTGCTCGATGGGGGTCATCATTTGCTGAATCCGGGCCTCCGGGCTGATATCAAAGCTCCCCTCCTGCCCGATGATATAAAGCTGATTGGGTTCCAGTCCCGCATCCGCCACAAACTCAAAGCGGCTCATGCTTTCCAGCGCTTCCCGGCTGTGCTCGGTAAACTGGCGCAAATCCTGGATAATTTGGGCGCTGACCACCACTTTGACTTTTCCGGAGAGATACAGGCTCTCGATGGCCCGTTCAATCATGGGCAGGATCGTTTCCGGCGACTGGGACAGCTCTCGCTCCACAACGCGGTTCACAATGTATTCTATTATTCGTGCCGCGTGTTTCTCAAAATCTTTCAAGACCCGGCGTTCGGCGGCATAAGCGCCTTCCGCCAGCACTTGCGCGCCTTGCAGCAATTCAATGGTTTCCTGTTGCACCTGTTCGGTGGCATCGCCGTAGCCTTCCTGGAATCCGGCCTTGAAGCCCTCTTCGTGGGCGGTTTCCCGAATGCTGCCGGATTGCTCCTGAGCCGAGCCAACCATTTCCCGGGCTTGGGCATTGGCTATTTCCAGGATGCGGGCTGCTTCCGCCCGAGCCTGCTCTACCAGTGTCGTCGCCTGGGTTTCCGCTTCCAGCAAGCGTTCTCTCGCCAAAATTTCCAGCGAGGTCTCAATTTGGCGGCGGATCTCGGTATCGCCATGCAGTACCAGAGGTTCGCCCATGGAAACCGCCTCGCCGTAAACCCGGCTTTGACCGGACTGTGGGCGGGTGACCCCGTCCTGGCCGGTATGATGAATTCGGGTAAATTTTTGCATGGTTGACCGCTGTTAGTTGATAAAGTCGTCTTCTTCGGTGCCCCGGGAGATTTGAATCTCGCCCGCGCCTTCCAGCGCCCGGATAATGCTGACGATGTAAGTCTGCTTCTCCTGAACGTCTTTTGCGCGAACCGGCCCCATGTAATCCATGTCGTCTTTCAGCATGGCGCAGGCCCGTTCGGACATGTTCCGGAAAATCTTCTCCTGGACATCGGTGTTGGAACCCTTGAGGGATAGCGCCAGGTCCTTGGTGTCCACCTCACGCAGCACGCGCTGGATGGCCCGGTCGTCGAGGTGGATGATATCCTCGAACACGAACATCAGTTCGCGCACCTGTTCGGCGATTTCAGGATCTTTCATCTCCAGAGAATCCAGAATGGCTTTTTCCGTGGTCCGGTCGCTGCGGTTGATGATTTCAGCCAGCGATTCCACGCCGCCCGCCATGCTGAAGTCCGCCGTCACGACGCTGGAGAACTTGTTCTCCATAATCCGTTCCACTTCGCGGAGTACTTCCGGGTTGGTGCGATCCATCTCGGCGATTCTCAGTGCCACATCCGCCTGCATCTCCGGGGAGAGCGCGCTCAATACGGCTGCGGCCCGCTCCGGCTTAAGATAGGCTAGTACCAAGGCTACCAGCTGCGGGTTCTCGTTCTGGAAAGACGTAGCCAACTGGGCCGGATCCGCGTTGTTGAAAAAATCGAAGGGGTTGGTTTGCAGAGTGGCGACCAGGCGCTCTAGGATTTTGTCCGCCTGACTCTCGCCGTAGGCCTCTTCCAGCAGTTGCCGGGCGTAGGAAACACCCCCGGTGGCCAGGTAGCCGCTGGCCTGGAACAGGGCGTAAAACTCGGCCAGGATGTCATTCAGCACTTCCGGGTTGACCCGTTGGAGCGAGGCGATTTCCAGCGCGATATGCTCGACCTCGGTCTCGTCGTCAATGTTCTTCATGATCTCGGAAGCAGCCTTGGGCCCCAGGGCAATCAACAAGGCCGCTACCTTCTGCGAGTTGGTCATGTGCCGGATGGACAAGGCTTCAGTCATGGTGTCAACAAATCTCTCTTTGGTTTCCCGATCATGTTGTCGTCTGGATGCCGCATTTCTTGAGGGTCGCTAACCGAGGTAGTTATTCTGGTTACGCCACCACTCCCGCTTTTGTGCGAATGGCAGAGTTCTTCCGCATCGCTTACAGTTCTTTCATATAAGTCACCAACACGCGGGCCGCTTCCGACGGATCTTCGGTGACCAGGTTGTTGATGGAGGCCCGCATATGCTCGATCTCCGGATCCAGCTTGGCCTCAATCTGCGGAATGGGGGTATCCTCCAGCAATTGCGAGGAAGGCTCATCCAGGTAGCTGTATTCTTCCAGTTCTTCCACGATTTCGCCTTCGGCGGGCCGCTTGAAGAGACTGTAGAAGATAAACAGCGCGGCCACGCCCAGCAGGACCATTGCAACCACGGAAGCCAGTTGCAGATAGAAATTCTGATCCTGGGCGGCCTTGGCGGCATCGGCCAGCTTGCTCGCATTGTCTTGAGGAGGCGAAGAGAACTGGAATCCCTTGATATCTACTGAATCGCCACGTGAACGATCCACGCCCGCCGCATTTTCTACCAGCTCCGTAATCTCATCGGTTTCTTTCGCGGTCAGCACCTTGTTCAGCACCACAGCCACGGTCATGCGCTCCACGTTGCCGGAGGCATGGATGACTTTTTTATGTTCCTCGGAGTTGGTGTAATTAGTAGTGGTTTTAATGTGCTTGTAGTTGCTGTCCTTGCCGTCCTCGGTGGTTCCCTGGTACTGGGGGGCGGCATTGCTCTCCACGCCGGGCGAGCCGCCTTCGGCTTTCTTCTTGGCACCGGCATATTCCTCAGTATCGCTCTGCTGACTGACCGCCAGCCCCGTGGGGTTTTCCGAGGTGCCGCCGGTTGGAATCACCCGGCTGATTTCGGATTCGGCCTGATCGAAGTTCAGCATGGCGCTGACCGAAACCACGGCGTTCTCTTTGCCCACCACCGGGGTGAGAATGGCCAGGACTTTCTTGGTGATTTTGTCTTCGAAGGCTTTCTGGCGGGTATCCGCATCCGAGAGGCCACCGGCTGCCGAGGCGCTGGCCCCGGAAAGCGGGTTTCCGGAGTTGTCCGCGATGGCCACGTTCTCCGGAGCCAAGCCCGGCACCGCATGGGCCACCAGGTTCTTGATGGTTTTCACCTGCTCATCGCGCAGACGAAAGCCCGGTTGCACAATCAGCATGACTGAAGCCGTCACCGGTTGATCGTCTTCGGAGAAAACCGAATGCTCCGGTTGGCTGACGATGACCTGGGCGTTCTTGATGCCATGAATAGAGGTCAGGACGCTGGCAATCTCCTGGGTGTTCAGCTTCTTAATCCATTCCTTCTGGATGTCGCCTTGCAGCACCGGGGGGATTTTGGCCAGGTTGATGGTATTCTCGCCGGTCAGTTCGGTGGCGGTATCCAGCACCAGCTGGTTTTTCTTGCCGCGCGGCACCAGGATGGTATGCCCGTCGTTGGCGATCCGGTAAGATTCGTTGGAGGATTTCAGCTTTTCCACCACCGCCGCCGCATCGTTCAGGTCCATGTTGTCATAGAGAATGTCAAAGTCGTCGTTGGCGCGCTGAAAAACGAAGAACGTTGAAAATATCATGGTCAGCAGCAAGGTTCCCAGCATCAGTTTCTGGTTGAAACTGAGCAGGTTCCACCGTCCCGCGAAACCGTTGAATGCGTTTTTCAGCCGTTTATCCATGCATTACCATCCACATTCTTTCACTCTCTACGCCGGACACTCTTATATGTTCATGTGCATGACTTCCTGGTAGGCCGCAACGACTTTGTTGCGCACTTGCATGGCCAGTTCCAGGGACAGGCCCGCTTTTTCGGAAGCCAGAATCACGTTGTGCAGCTCAATGTCGCCACCGGTGGCATAAGTCTGGGCTGCATCGTCCGCCTTGGCTTGCAGGTTGCTGATGTTGGCCATCTGGTCTTTCAACACGTCGCCAAAGCTATGCAGGATATTGCCCAGGCTTCCGGTCGATTCCGCTTCCTGCGCTTTAGCGCCCAGCTTGCGCATGGCCGCGTCGGAGCGCATGCTGTTCAGAAGCAGTCCGCTGTTTTCCTGGTTGTTATCGCCGATTTTCTGCATTTGGGGTTCCACACTCGTCTTGTTTCAAATTCGAATTCACGGGTCTTATATTTCAAGCGCCGCCTGGTTCATGCCTTTGGCCGACTGCAAGGCGGTCACGTTGGCTTCGTAGGCCCTGGAAGCCGAAATCATGTCCACCATTTCCGTCACCACGTTCACGTTGGGCATTTCCACGTAGCCCTCCTTGTTGGCGTCGGGGTGGCTGGGCTCATAGACCATCTTGGTCGGGTTCTTGGCATCCTCGGTAATCTGGGAAACCTGCACGCCCGCGCCGTCAAATTCGCTGTGGGTCAGGTGTATGGTCAGCAGTGGACGGCCATCCGGTCCCATGCTCATACCGTTCTTAGCGGGCTTCAATGCAAGGCTGCCGGACATGCCGCTCCCTTGCGGAACCCCGAAGCGGTTGCCCGCTTCCGCGAGCACTGGGGCGAAAACCACGTTCTTGCGCTTGTAAGCGCCAACAGAGCCGTCCTCTTTCCGCGTGGAGTTGACGTTGGCCAGGTTGCTGGAAATGACATCCATACGCAGGCGCTGCGCGGTCAGGGCGGATCCGGTGATGTCAAAAATGTCCATTAGCTACCCCCACCGTTAATCACCGAGTGCATCATCCGGATGCTTCGGCCTTGCAGGTTACTGAGCGCGGTAAATCTTTGAGTGTTTTTGGCCAGTTGCACCATCTCAGTTTCCACGTCCACGGCGTTGCCGTCGTTGCGGAATTGCACGTCTTCGCTGGTAATGTCTTCCGGCTGCACGTCGTTGACGGAGCTGGCCAGATGACCGATGGCGATGTGCCGGGGATCGGTGGCCTGCATGGCCAGGGGAATGTCATTGGAAGCCGGGCGGCGTTCCGTCGGGTTGAGCCGACTCTTGGTTTCCGTGATGGCCTGTTGCAAGGCACCTTCAAAGCTCACATCCCGGCGCTGGTAGCCGGGCGTATCCACGTTGGCCAGGTTGCTGGCAATGGCCTTGTGCCGCTTGCTGAGGCCATCAAGCGCCTTGTTCATCACCTGGGATGTCAGGGACGTGATCAGGTCCATAGTGGGTCCACACCTTTTTATCCACACACTTCCTCTTTCAATGTAAGGGAGCGCCCCATCCTTTTCCTCGTCCAGGCGGTCGAACTTCATGAAGCCGGACTCCACCATGCGGATGAGCATGTCCATGGGCTTTTCAGCCGATGACACGATCCGGTGAAACCGGAGGGAGTCTTCCAATCGCAAATTTTCGGCCAAATTCAAGTTTTGACCTGCCGGGTCGAAATTGGAAAAGTACGGTTGCGCTTAACCTGAACGGAGAAAAACGATGAGTCTGAATCCGCAGCTCCAGCCACCGGAACCGCATCTTCAGGCGGTCGAATCCCAACCGGAAGATAACCTGGCAGCGCAAGATATCCTGCATGCCATTCAAAGCCAGGGCAGTTGGTTTTTCTGGATTGCCGGCCTTTCCGTCGTCAATAGCATCGGCAGCTTATTGCACCTGGATATGGCTTTCGTCGTGGGCCTGGGTTTTTCTTTAATCCTGGGTTCCCTGGCGGCCGAGTTGGGCGAAGCCTGGTCCGCCATTGCCATTACGTTAAACCTGGCCATCATCGGCTTTTTTGCGGCCATGGGCTACTTCGCCATACAAGGCGGGCGATGGGCGTTTATGCTGGGCATTCTGATTTATGCACTGGATGCCATCGCGCTGGTCCTGCTCCAGGATTGGTTCATGGTGGCCTTCCACGGTTATGTGCTGTTCCAGTTGGGAGCGGGATTGGCCGTCTGCTTCAAGCAAAACCAATAGCCATAGACGTACTCCCCAAAACCCCCAATCTTTGGCATGTCTGCCAACACGCCTGCAGCGAAGCTTAGCTTCTGTAAATCTCCCACAGGGGGGCTTGTGCGGAGATGGGGATTCTTGCCGCACAGGCGGCGGGCCGGAAAAACTCGACCGCCAGCAGATCGGCGAGCAGAAAGGCCAGCCCTCGGAGCTTTTGGGAAACGGTCTGCCAGGCTTGAGATGTCGTCTTCAATTCCAAAGTTGCTCCTTGTGGGGGTCTGCTTGCCGCGACTCAGGGTCGTGACACAGATTGTTTATAATTAAATAAAAACAACTTTTGGAATGGATTGCCTGCCGACAAGAAATGTGAAGCCCGAGTTTTAAGGGAGCCTCTTTTCCCATGGTCATTGCGGAATTTGCCTTGTTGGCCCTGTCTCTCAGTATTTTTCTGACGGGTGCCGCACCCTGACTCATTCCGGCTGATTGAAAGACCCTTCAACCGCTTGCGCTACCAAGCTTGCTCTTGTTTCTGTTACACTGCTGGCATACAGCGATCGTTCTCTGGAGGGAGTGGACATGAGCGCACAGGGACAACCTGACAAAAATCCGGACGAAAAGAATCCGGTTGGCCTGCGAGGAATCGGCTTTATCGAGTTCGCCACGCAGGATCCCGCATACGTGGACCGCGTTTTGAAGGGCTTCGGCTTCTCGAAACTGATGCGGCACCGGGAAAAAAATCTGTTTTACTACCGCCAGAACGACATTCACGTGCTGGTGAACCACGCCGAAACCGGCTTTGAGCGGGCCTTCGCCGAGCAGCACGGCAGCGCCATCTGCGCCATGGGCTGGCGGGTGGAGAACCCCCAACACGCCTACGAAGAAGCCATCCGCCGAGGGGCGCAGCCTTTCAATCCCGGCAAAATTGGCGCCTGTGATCTGACCCTGCCCGCCATTTACGGTATCGGAGACAGCATTATCTACTTCGTGGGCATCAACGAGAGAGACAGCTACTTGCAGCAGCAGGGCTTCGTGCCGCTGGAATCTCCGGAGATAGTCGAACAAAAAGGCTTCTTGCGGATCGATCACCTGACCAACAACGTCTACAAAGGTACCATGGCCTGGTGGGCGGATTTCTACAAGAACATCTTCGGTTTCACCGAGGTCCGCTACTTCGACATCAAGGGCCAGAAGACCGGGCTGACCTCCTTTGCCCTGCAATCCCCGGATAAGACCTTCTCCATCCCCATCAACGAGGGCAACGAGTCCAAGTCTCAGATTGAAGAGTACCTGCGCGAATATCGCGGCGCAGGCGTGCAGCACTTGGCATTCCTCACGGGGGATCTGCTGGATTCGGTCGGGAAGCTGCAAGGCTCGGGCATTGAAACCCTGGACATCCAGCCCTCCTACTATGAAGAGGCCTTCCAGCGCGTGCCGCAGGTGACCGAGGACCGGGAGCGCATCAAGCGTCTGCAAATCCTGGTGGATGGTGATGAAGAGGGCTATTTGCTGCAAATTTTCACCAAAAACCTGTTTGGTCCCATCTTCATCGAGATGATTCAACGCAAGAACCACCAGGCCTTTGGCGAGGGCAACTTCAAGGCCCTGTTCGAGTCGATCGAACGCGACCAGGAGCGCCGGGGCGTTTTGTAGTCCTGCAGGTCGGCGGGGGCGCCAGACAGATTTCGGAAATTGCGAGAATCCTGCCGCCATTGCCAGCACCGCCCAATCGCTTCATAATACCGCTAGCCAGCAACATTCGGGGTAGACCATGAGGCCCATCACGCCGGAATCCGAGCGGCATCCCTGGCTTGAATGGATCAAGCAGGTGTATGCCATTGCCCAATGGGGATTGACCTATGCCAAGGATCCCTTCGATCTGGAGCGCTATGAAGTGCTGCGGGCGCTGAGCGTAAACATGATGGCCGATTTCACCCGAATGGACAAAGAGCGTATCACCGACTTGTTCGCCCATGAAGTGGGCTATGTCACGCCGAAAGTGGATGTGCGCGGGGTGGTTTTTCGGGAGGGCAAGCTATTGATGGTGCAGGAAAACTGGGATGCCCGCTGGACGCTTCCCGGCGGCTGGGCGGATGTCGGGCTCAGCCCGTCCGAAGCGGTGAGCAAAGAAGTGGAGGAGGAGTCGGGCTTTGAGGTCCGCCCGGTCAAGGTGCTGGCCATGCTGGACAAAAAGTTTTTCGCACACCCGCCGTCGTCGTATCACATCTATAAAGTTTTTATTCTCTGCGAAATTACCGGCGGCGAAGCCCGCACCAGCCTGGAATCCCTCGCGGTGAATTTCTATGGCGAACACGAAATCCCGGAACTGTCCGCCCACCGGGTCACCCCGGAGCAGATTGAATTGCTGTTCGAACATTACCGCAACCCAAACCGCCCGACCGACTTCAATTAGCAGCGGGTTATTTTTTAAAGATGCCCATGATCATGTCCAGCAGGCCGCCCTTGCCGTTCCCGTTGCGCTGGGGCGGGTCATCGCCTTCGTAAGCCTGTTTTTGAATGGCATGGTAATACCAGGACAACGAGTGCTCGCGCCCCTGCTCAAAGCGCTGGCGGGCTTTCTCGATGGGCTGTATCGCTTCCAGCGGCCCAATTTCGTTGATTTCCGGCTTCCCTTCCGGATTCCAGTGACCGCCGATGTGCCGGATAATCACTTCGCCGACATAGCAGCCAATGCCCACCGGCAAGGTTTCATCCACAAACTTGGCGCCCGGCGGATCGAAATGCTCGCTGATGAACTGGTCCAGCCGTTGCAGGCTGTCCACGGTGTAATCCAACCCAATCTGGGGCGCCATCTCGCCCATGATGGCCAGGAAAGTGCCTGCCTCTTCCTGATAACGCGACTGAGAGTCTGCATTCGGAGATGCCATGCCGTAAACCACTCCTTTGAAATTTCTGGAAGTCCAACGCTCAAACCGATCTCTTTTATTATTATACAGGCCGTTTCCGGCTTGAACATCCTCCGTGCAAGGCATTCCCCCGGTTGCCGCGGAATCGCTCCCAACCCCGCCCCCAGGCTCCCTTACCAGCGATCGAAATCGGGTTTCTGCCGATCCTTCACCGCCACCAGGCAGAGCCCCATCGGAAGCGCGATCAGCAACAGAAGCACCAGCAGATCCAAAAGGTTCATGTTACCCGCCCACAACAGGAAAAAGCCAATTGGCAAAGCGATCAGCCCGATGCAGATGTCGCGAAAATAGAGTCTCATGACTGGAGTTCCTGTGGCGCAATGACGATATCCACACTTTAGCACCCGATTCCCGCCGCTTACTCCTCCGTTTGCAGGATGGGCCAACCACTGGAATGAACTGAAAAAAGTTGGAGCCGAACCCGCAATGGGCCCGGCTCCGGAGATTTTGCGAAAAAGTGTTTTTAGTAGAGGAAACCGTCCTGCTCCATACGAGTGATCACTTCCTCCAGCTCGTGTTTTGGGGTGACCAGGGACAGACGGACAAAACCTTCGCCGGTTTTGCCAAAGGCCGTGCCGGGCACCAGCACTACCCCGGATTTCTCCAGCACATCTTCCGCGAACTTCTCGCAGGAGGTGTAATTGCGGGGAATCGGCAACCACAGGTAGAAGGTGGCCTTGGGTGGGTTGAGTTCCCCTGGTTCGGTACCAAGGGGCCAGCCCAACCGCTTGAAGCCCGCCAGCATGATCTGCTGGTTCTCTTCGTACATCTTGTTGCATTCGCGGATGTACGCGTCGCATTCCGGGCTGGTCAGCGCGAAGGCTGCGGCTTTCTGGATGGCGCGGAAGATGCCGCTGTCCATGGTGCCTTTTATTTTGGCCAGGATATCCACCGCATCGGCGTTACCGACCGCAAAGCCAATCCGCCAGCCGGTCATGGCATAGGGTTTGCTGAGACTGTGGAACTCAATGGCCAGTTCTTTCGCGCCCGGCACTTCCAAAATGCTGTGGGGGGGCTCCTGACCGCCGAAGTACATATCAGCGTAAGCCACGTCGCTAATCAGCAGGATTTGGTGTTTGCGGGCGAACGCCACCACTTTTTCGTAGTAGCTGAACGGCGCGGTGGCCCCGATGGGGTTGCTGGGGTAGTTGATAATCACCGCCTTGATTTTGGCCGGGTCGTAGCCTTCCCGCTTCAGGTTTTCCACGGCGGCATCCAGGTCCGGCAGGTAGTTGTTTTCCAGGTTCAGCGGGGTGGGGTAGGCCAGGCCGCCCGCCACTTCGATGGAATCCACATAAGAGGCATAACCCGGATCCGGGGTCAGGATGATCTCGCGCTGGCGTTTATCCAGGGTGGGGGTGATGATGGCCCGGAACATGTTGGCCAGGCCTTCTTTGGAGCCAATCAGGGAAGTGACTTCTTTGGCCGGGTTCACTTCCACGCCGAAGCGGCTTTTCATGCGCTGGGCCACGGCGTCCAGGAAGAATTTCTCGCCTTTGGGCACGGAGTAGGTGTGGATGCTGGGCTCGTCCAGCACGTTTTTGAAGTGATCGATGACCACTTTGGGCGGGGCGACGGTTGGGGCGCCAATGCTCATCTTCAGAGGGGGGCGGCCCTTCTCTGTCAACGAGGGCGTCAATTCCGCCACGCGTGCGGCAATGCGGAACATGATGTAGGTCTCCATGTTCGCGCAGTATTCCGAGTACAGGTTTTTCACGCTGAATTCAGCAGTCTTTGCTTCCGAGAGAGCTGTCATAACCGGCATTTCCTTTTTTGACTGACTCATGATGTATTCTGTCGAGGGGGTAAAATTTCCAGGATCTCCGGGCCCCGTGCGGGCGCTTGATCATCAACCTTATAACATAAAGCCCGCCCCCTCCGCTAATCCGCCTGCCCTCTCCGGGCGCTTGTCGGCGGGGAAATTCGAGCCCCGATCTTCCAGTCGTCCGCCATCGATCACCGGCAGAACCTGTTCCCTTGAACTGGGGATTACCCCATCGCCCAGCGATCGCGGTCAAAGCGCCTGTTTATCAGCTTTTTTGCTTGATTGTAAACAAATAATACAAGTTTGGGTGAGGTCATGTTTATATACTATACCGATTGGGAATTTAACCAGAGTCAAACGGTTCGGACTACTTTCTCTTCTTCTTTCCTTCCTTTTTCTTATCTAACCTATAATTACCGCAGACTCTGCGGTATTTTTCTTTTCTTCGGTTTTTGGGCGTTTTCGCTTTTCGCAATCGAGGATCGTCAAACACACCAGGGAGGCTCTGGCCATCGATCAAGCCGATTGTCCACTTGGACACGACAGAAGCTGGACACCCAGACAATGCGGATCCATCCGATAAGCGCTATATTTGTCACAGACACGGAAAGGCTCCGGAGCATGCAGGCACCAGAAGAATCAAACGCAAAAGAATCGGCCCCAACAGAATTAAACCAGGCAAAACCCGTTAATCATAAAAAGAAGGATGTTTTTACCCGCTTTGCCACCCACACCGCGCGATTGGCCGGAACTCCCCTCTCCTTCGGTGTCGCGGTTGCTATCATTGCGGCGTGGGCACTAACCGGCCCCATCTTCAACTTCAGTGACACCTGGCAATTGGTGATCAATACAAGCACCACGATTGTCACCTTCCTGATGGTGTTCCTCATCCAGAACACCCAGAACCGGGACAGCGAAGCTTTACACCTCAAGCTGGACGAACTGATTCGGGCGACCCGCGGCGCCAAGAACGCCCTGATTGACCTGGAAGACCTGACGCAGGAGGAATTGGACGCTTTTAAACGTAAATTTGCCGTTATGGCTGAAAAAGGCCGTCTTGAGGATGCTGAGGACCTGGCTGATCTGATCGCGGAAACCTCCGAAGAAACCCGCAAGAAAGACAAGCACCCTCGCCGGCATTAGGGCGTGTTGGCAAAGGTGCCTACGGCGTTGCGGTGGTGCCCATCTGTTCCGTCAGCTCGGTTTCATTCGTCATCACCGGGGTCGCGGCTGCCCTGCGATCGGCCGGATTGAGAACGCCATGCACTTCCCGCTCTACGTAGCTTTTAAAGTCTTCCAGCGCTTCATAAAGCAGGTTGTCGCCGTACCGCATTACGTCGGCCACCAGTTCACCGAAAGGCGGTGATGGGGCGGAATAGCTCATTTTGATTTCAATGAGGGTCTGGGCATCGCTCGCTTGCTTCAGGAAATTGACCGAGCCGGAGGTCGGCAGCTCCTGATCCTGTGGTGAGGCCCAGCTGATGATCTTGTCGGGAATGTTCAATACGATGCCCGCGTTCCAGGAATAGATGCGTCCCAAAGGCCCACGAATCTCCCAATGCCAGACATCGCCCCCATGGGCCTTGACCTCCTCCACCACCTCGCGGGCCATGGTTTCCTCGTAGGACTTCTGCGGATTCGGCCCGGCATGCGCGATATCTTCGCCGGTCATCGACTCCGGCACGATCCGCCGGACCCGGACCACGCGGGGCATGAATTCCGGAAAGCGCTCGAATGCCATCCATCGCCGGTAACATTCCGAGACCGGTGCATTGACCAGGATGGCTGCCTCAAGAGTGTGCATAATCCTGCCTCCCCTATTTTTTTAGAAATTCTAGAATTTGAAGCGGGCCGTCACATCGCTGGTAATGGTCGTTTCACCCGTTTCAATCGGGGTCTGGGCCATTTCGGCAGCGGCGACTCCGCCTTTCATCGAGTACATCGGTACTGGCCGGGGGTAGCCCCCGAATTGCGGATACCCTTCCAGCGAGTAAATCCCCGAGAGTGCCACATCCGCCGCCCTGGCCATGGCGGCGGCGTTCCGGCGGGCATCTTGCACGGCCAGCGTCAAGGCTTGCGCGCGGGGCGTGGCCATATCCGTCAGGAAAAAATTCAGGCCGCCCACGTTGTTGGCCCCGGCGTTCAGTGCGGTATCCACGATGCGGGAACCATACTCGCCCAGCATATCCGCGGTCGCGCCGGTCACGATTACGTTCAGACTGTTGGTCACTTGATACCCGATCACCTTGGGTAGTTGGTTTCTCTGGGTTTCGCCCTGGATCGGATACACTTGAACGCTCTGGGTCTCCAGTTTCAGGTTGGGAATATTAAGCCCCCTCAGCGCATTGATGATGGCCTGCGTCTTGCGGTTGTTCTCGGCGCGGGCCGCTGCCAGCTGAGCATTCCGGGATTCCACCGTCACCCCCACGCTCATCGAGTCGGGCCGCACTTTCACTTCGCCATGGCCCTGGGTGGTGATGGTTCCCTGCGGTGCGGGCTGGGCCAGGACCGGATTGGGTGCGGCAGCGGACGCAATGGTTATTCCCGCGACGAACAAAACGGCAATTCTACGACCTTGAGACATCAGGCGTTGCATGAATTTCCTCCCCGGAGAGCCAACAAACCAAAAAGACGATTCAACGGGATTGGGATCCCATCTTTTATTTCACACCGTTTGGCCCGAATCTTCAATACCCCCAAAGGGTAGCGCGTCCATCCCCTGTTGAATAGGAAGGGGCAAAGCAAGTGGAATTGCAGGAGCCAACTGTCGAGAGGCGGTGCCCGGCATTAAAACAGTGAGGGGACCTTTCGGTCCCCTCGGAGCTGTTTAATCGTCATCCTGTCCTTGTTGGCGGCCAGGATTGTTGCCTGGTCTGGACGACATTCCCAGCATCTGCATCAGCAAGTTCATGAGTTGCTGAACGATGCTCTGGATTCGCGACAGCGGATCACCTGGCTGCGGAGCTGGGGAAGGTGCCGGTGAGGGCGAAGGGGATGGCGTAGGTGCGGGGGCTGGGGCTGGCGCTGGCGCGGTGTTGGTCTCGATCAGCGAATCCCGCTTGTAAGAACCCGCGCTTTGTTTGGGGGCCGTCTGCCTTTCGTTCCCGACATCGAAGGTCTCGCCCAGCAGGCCGGTTGGCGCGATGTTATCGCTCATCACACCGCCCGAGCGGGACCAGACATCGATGTTCATGAATCCGGTGCCCTCATACTTTTGGTTTACGTGGAACTGGATCTTGTATTCGGGCGTTTCTACCTTGATTTTGTTGCCGGTCCGGGTGATGGAGCTGTCGTTGCCCAGCATGACGGTCTGGCCGTTTTGCAGGGAAATGTTGGGCGCCTTGATCTTCGGATCGGCATAACCGATATCCACCGTGCCGTCGGCGGTGACGTGAACCGTTCGTCCGCCAACCGTCAGCCCGGCCTCACTGTTGAAAGTTTTGTTGCCTGGGCCCTGGACGATTTTGGTATTCAGGGTCAGGTCTCGATCTTTCAGGAGGTTATACACGCCGGTTCCGGAGAAGTTGTATTTGCCGCCGTCGGCGTCTTCGATTTTCAGGCCTTTTTTGGCTCCGGCATGCTGATTGGCGGCCACGCCCGCAGGCCCAGGACTGGGTGCCGGACTAGGATATGGCGCAGGATTCGGTGCCGGGGCGGGAGAAGGACTAGGATATGGCGCAGGACTGGGTGCCGGATTTGGCGCGGGAGCCGGGGCTGGTGCCGGGCTCGGGGTTGGATAGGGCGCCGGAGCCGGAGATGGACTGGGTGTCGGGTAAGGCGCCGGCGAAGGTGCAGGTGCAGGAGTCGGCGCTGGGCTTGGGGTTGGATAGGGTGTCGGAGCCGGAGCTGGAGTTGGTGCCGGGCTTGGGGTTGGATAGGGTGCCGGAGCCGGAGCTGGAGTCGGACTGGGTGTGGGATAAGGCGTAGGTGCCGGGGCTGGCGTGGGGGAGGGATACGGGGCCGTGTTCAGTATGGTGCAGGGGCCCTCGGTATAATGGGCATCGTAATAGGTTTTCACGCCATCTTTGGTGGCGGTTAGGGCCGCGCCGGAGCCCACCCCCTGGGACAGCGCAAACGTATTGATGCCATCCGGCACGCGGAATCCGTAGCTCATGGTGGTTCGGTTGCGCAGGGCCTGGACATCCGCCGGTTTTGCGCCCTGGGCCACCAGGTTATTGATGGTCTCCTGGGAAGGCTTCTCGAAGTAATCCACCATCAGGCGCTTTTCGGTCGAGCCGTTCTCGCCCGCGCCGGGCACGTCGGCATAGTAAAACTTGGCCACGGGATCGCCCGGATTGCCGACGGTGTACTCCTGGCCGGGAAGCAGCTTTCTGCTCTGGCCATTGCCGTCCACGATGGTCAGAACCCCGCCGGAGAGCGTGGCATTGGTTTTAACGCCCTGCTCGTTCTGGACCACAAATCCGTATTCTGTAAACGCTTTGCTGCCTTGCGGGTTGATCTGATCCACATGGGCGTTGACCGTGATTTTGGGGCCACCGTTCCGGCCATCCTCGAACATGGTGTAGTAGCCGGGATTGACGTTCACATGCTGGTATTGGTAGTTGTTGCCCTTGCCGCCCACGCCGGGATCCCCGGCCAGGTACATGTCATCCTCGCAAAGTACCGGGTCGCAGTCTCCCCCCACAGGCTCAGAAAGGGTGGCCGCAGTGGATACGGCCTGGTTGTCTTCAGCCAGCAGGCCGGAAACGGCGAACTTGGACATGGCAAAGTACTTGTTGGCTTCAGAAAGATGGCTGGTCCCCACCGTCAACAGTTCACCGATGATCCCGGTATCATTGACCCCATCCAGCTCTCTCGTAACTTCAATCTGCTTTGGCTGCCCGCTGGTGGTGTTTTGGGAATTGGTTTGCAACGGGATGAAGTTATTGACCGAGTTTGGGTTGTTGTTGACGCTCACGGGTTTCCCCTCCTTGATCTGGTACTAAATTCCGATTTGGCGGGATCGATTCCCATGAGGGACAGACCGATCTTTTTGGAATTTCGAACTTTTTTCGGGAAACTTGAGACAAATTCATCAAGCTTTACATTTCATCCGGAGGGTTGGCGAAAACCTCCGTCAATGGCGCTGCGTTCAGGGCTTCTTGAAGTGATAAGCTGTATGGATGTCCATCGCAGATCGCCTTGCCAAAATCCAGGATGATATCCGCACCCTTGCCCCCGGCCGGGAGGTCACGCTGGTGGCCGTCAGCAAGTATGCTGATGTCGCGCAGATGCGGGAGGCCTACGCTGCCGGTGTTCGCCATTTTGGAGAAAACAAGGTGCAGGACGCCCTCGGCAAGATGGCGCAGTTTCCTCCCGAGCAGTTTGCGGACCTTCACTGGCATCTTATCGGCAGCCTGCAAACGAACAAGGTCAACAAGACGGTGGGCCGCTTCGATCTCATCCAGGCCGTCGATTCGGTGCGGCTGGCCGAGGCCCTCTCTAAAGCCAACATGGCGCAAGGGGTTCGGCAAGCGGTCCTGATTCAGATCAACATGAGCCGTGATGGAAACCGGCATGGGCTCATGCCGGATCAGGCGGCAAGCGTTGTTGCGTCGCTCCTTTCCCTGAAAGGGATCCATGTACGGGGTTTGATGGCAATGGCTCCGTCAGCGGCTTCTCTTGCAGGTGATCTGAGCGCCTTGCGCGTCGTTTTCGGTCGTGTGACCGCTCTTCGGGACAGTCTTTCGCAAAAGTTCGGGATCCCGTTGCCCGAACTCTCGATGGGAATGAGTCATGATTATGGTCCAGCTTTGGAATCCGGTGCTACAATAATCAGAATTGGGAATTTTCTTTTTCAAAATGAAGAGTTGGCATACAATAGGCAGTAGCGAAAGTTACGTGAGCAGCATTAATTTATATAATTCACAGGATATTTCACAGGATATTGAGGATAGAGATCAGGGAGGTTCCAGCGTCGGAATGAATAATGGATTATTGAATCGCCTAAAGAGTTGGGTGTCCGGAGACCCGTTCGAAGATGAAGTCTACGGTATGGAAGAAGACTTCGATTACCGGAACGTGCGTCATGACTCCGAAGAAATGATGGAAGAGCCCAAGAAGTCCCGCAAACCGCTGCGGGTGGTGGATCATCCGTCCAACCAGAAAACCCAGGTGGTGGTGATTGAGCCCCGCGCTTTCGAGGAAGCGCTGGAAATCATCGAGCACCTGCGTGTGAAAAAATCGGTCATCCTGAACCTGCACTTGCTGGATACCGCGCAATCGCAGCGTGTGGTGGACTTTTTGTCCGGCGCCACGCATGCTATTGACGGCAACCAGCAGCGGATTGGCGACGGCGTGTTCATCTTCACGCCCAACAACGTCAGCATCCGCTCGGAATCCGAAAAGAGCATGGCCATCGAGGACGCCTACTGGAAGCAAAGCTACTAGGCAAGCTGAATAGCAGTTTTAAAAAACCCCGGCTTCACGGCCGGGGTTTTTTTAATGGTTTTTCAAGCAGTGGCTTTATAAATATCGACCACTTCCCAGACTTTTCGCCGGTCGGCGCCCGGTTTATCCAGCAGCGTTTTAAGCCTGCCTTCCCGGATGTGTTTGGGATAATCAAATTGAATATCCGTCAATATGTGATGAATATCTGTTGCCCCCGACGGATGAACCCGCTGGGGGTACTTGCCCTCTTCCAGCTCTCCCAGAAACCGAAGTAACTCCGGAATATCTCGGAAATGCTTTGGGGGATAGCTCGGAACATGGTTGAGTGGCTGCTTGAGCAAAATCTGCCGCTGTGCTTCGGGATCATGCTTGATTATTTCAGCCATCTCCTTGGGCGTCGGCAGTTTAAGGATTTGGATGGCACCATTTTTGGCTACAAAAACAAAATGTCCGGTTTGGACAGCACTGTATAGTTGATTTTCCAAGGGTTTGATGGCAATTCCTCCAGGCGCTATGCCACCAGTGACCGCATGCTTGTCATGCGAAACACGATTGGCGCTCTCCAGCTTGATAGTCTGCTTCTGTGCTTTGTCGTTGATGACATCAATCGTAGCAACAAGCTGCGCGCTACCCTCTTCCAAAGAGGCTGCATCCGGCAGTTGCTTCAAGACGTCCAATGCGATTGCAGCCAGAAGACCATGGGTTGTGGTCGGCTTCCGATGACCAACCGCCCCTTCTATCTGTGAGCCCCGCAGCCTCAAACTGGGGGGGTGGCCTAGGGAATCAACCAGCCCAAACATGTTCAAGGTTTCTTTGAAAAATGGCGGGTAACGGTCCTGGAGGCGTTGGTTGTCATACTGGTCCGTCAACTGCAAAATCTGATCCCGCCACTTGCGCCCTGCCTGCATATATAAATCATAATCCAGCGTAGCGCCACCGAGTGAAATTTGCTCCCCAGCGTTCCCAAACTGTAGCGCAGGCGGAGAAAAAGATCTCGCTTTGGTGGCCAATGGGCTTTTTGAAACTGCATAAAGATATGTGCTGGAAAGCATCGGCTAACCCCAAGTCCTGTTTTAGTATCACGTTCGTGATTTTTATCGATGTCTTTCCAAAACGGCTGAATCCGGGAAATTGCCATCCGGTCTTTGAGTTTGCTTTCGCAAGCCCGATTTGGCACTTTCCGCTAGAATAGAACTATTGCCCTACCGAGAGAGACAGTTCCCTACGCATGTTCCGCAAGCAGACCCCCTATCTTTACCTGGTTTTGCCCGCCGTGTTCATGATCGGCTTTTTCTTTCTGCCGCTGTTCATGGCGTTTAAAATCAGCCTGTTCGATTACTCGCATGATCTCTACACGCCCGCCTTCGTGGGCCTGCAAAACTACACCAACCTGGCCCATTCGGCCCCGTTCTGGAATGCGCTGAAGAATACTTTCGTGTTTCTGCTCGGCGTGGTGCCGGCGATGATGATTCTGCCCATTTTCTTGGCCCTGCTGGTGAACGGGCAACTGAAAGGCATTGCGGTCTTTCGCAGCTTGATTTACCTGCCGGTGGTCATTTCCATGGTGGTGGTGGGCATTGCCTGGCGATGGTTGTACGCTGATGACGGGCTCATCAACTGGATGCTTTCACTGGTCAATCTGCCCAAGGTGGGCTGGCTGGTCAGCCCGGATATCGCCCTGTATGCGGTGATGATCGTGGTGGTCTGGAAGGGCGTGGCCTACTACATGATGATGTATCTGGCGCACCTGCAAAGTATTTCGCAGGAATTATACGAGGCGGCTGAAATCGACGGGGCCAGCCTCTGGCGGAAACACTGGCACGTGACGATTCCGCATTTGAGGCCCAGCATGGTGATGGTGGCCATCATCAGCACCATCGGCAGCCTGAAAATCTTCACCGAGATCTACGTGATGACCCGAGGCGGCCCGGTTTCTTCCACCAAGACCCTGGTGTACTATATCTACGAGCGCGCTTTCGAAAACCTCGATCTGGGCCTCGCCAGCGCGGCAGGCATCGTGCTGATGCTGATCCTGCTGGCGTTCAGCATCCTGGAAATGCAGCTTTCTCCCAAAGAGGACGGCGCGGCGAAGCCTTCAGATAAAATCAAGAGGACTCCCAAAACCGTTGAAACACCGTTGCTGCCGAACCGGACGGGCTCGATATGAAAAAAACGCTGCAATACATCGCCCTGGGCTTACTGACCATTATTGCCATCGGCCCCTTTCTGTGGCTGCTGTCTACCGCGATGAAGGGGGCGGGGGAGAATATTTTTGCGTACCCGCCGGAATTTATTCCCCGGCATCCCACTCTGGAGAACTTTACGGCGGTCTGGCAGAAGGTGCCGATGCCCTGGTTCTTCATCAACAGCATCGTAGTCACGCTGCTGACCATCTTTTTCAACATCTCGCTCAGTGTGCTGGCGGCCTATCCGCTGGCCCGGATGCGCTTCAAGGGTCAAAGCACGATTCTGTTCAGCATTCTGGCCACCATGATGATCCCTTTCCAGGTGCTGATGATTCCGCTCTATCTTATCTGCCTGCAACTGAACCTCACCGACGGCGCGGGCATTCTCAACGGCTGGCTGGGGCTGGTGCTGCCCTTTGCTATCAGTGGCTTCGGCATCTTCTTCGTGCGTCAGGCGCTGGTGACGCTCCCGAAAGAACTGGAGGAATCCGCCGTACTGGACGGCTGCAACAGCTTGCAAATCCTCTGGCACGTGCTGCTGCCGCTCATTCGGCCCACGTTGGCCACACTGGCTGTGTTCGCGTTTATGGCCACCTGGGGTGAATTTCTGTGGCCCAGCATTATTTTGAGTGATCCCACGCATTTCACGCTCCCCGTAGGGCTGGTGCAATTGCAAAGCGCGTTTAGCAGCGACTGGAAACTGATTGCCGCAGGCACCCTGCTGTCCATGGTGCCCATGTTGGTATTTTTCTTTGCCTTGCAGCGCTATTTTATTGCCGGGGCGCTGTCGGGCTCAGTGAAGGGATAGCCCCCCTCCAAGCCACATCGCCGGTTCGTTGCTTAATCCATCCCCCATTGGATTGCGATTGCGGGAATTCCCCTCAAGCGAGGTGTGCCTTAAAAATAAATACTGGCGATTGAAATGAGTTTTAAGTACCATTACGCTCTGGTCTACTTTGTACATCTGTTTGATTTGATCCAATTGAAAAAGAGGGGCAATATATGAACATGTCCGTATCCGTAGCGGCTCACGCACGCCAACGCTCTCTGACGAGCACCCGGCGACAACCGGCAGGCTCACAGCTCAACTTTGGGCAGCGCACAACAGAGAGCGGCTCATCATCCGCATCCCTGAGAGCATCTGGCTTGGCACAAATCCTCGTTGGGCTGCTGCAAAAAATCAAAATCCAGAAACACGCACCGACCCAGACTGAGCAACAGGCTCCCCTTCAAAAATCGAACGAAACGGCGGATAGAGCAGTTTCCGAGAAGCCACCCGGTTATAATTGCTGGGAATTACCACCAGCGCCGCCTGCGAGCGAAACGCCGAATATCAGCCCCGATAATTATTATTATGATGATCCATATTCCTGTTGTGATTAAGCCGAATTTGGAACATCCGGGCGTTTAAAATCCAACCAGGGTGCTGACCGGGTCGTAGTACAAATCCCCTTCGTTCTCGCTGGCAAAGGCCGAGGAGGGATCGTCCATTCCCGTATCGGTCGAAGTCCCCGCAGAGGCCATCATCGAAGGATCCACCGGATAAGCGGTCTGTGATCTTCCGTTGGAGGATGATCCGTCCATGGGGCCACCGTAACCCTGGCCCTGGTGGCCGCCATTCGGCATGGAGGCATTTCCGCCCCAGGCATCCCCTTGTCCCTGGCCGGAAAGGGGGCCTTGGCCTTGATAAGCTGAAGCGCCGTTGTTATACATGCCTGCCGGAGATTCCCCCTGTTGCTGGGGCATGATCGCCTGGCGGGGCATGAGTCCTTGTGGTGGGGGCTGCATGGACTGATCGGGTTCGTCCCCAAACGGATCCTCAACCCCGATAGACATCTCCTCCGGCCCCGGTCCGGGTAGCGGCATTTCCCCGGCGAAATTGCCCTGGGCAATTTCCGGGCCGCCGTCCGGTTTTGGCCCGAGAATATTCAGCGCAAGCGGGATTGCCAGCGCCACGACCAGCACGGCGGCGGCAATCGGCGCCGCTTTTTTCCAGCCAAAACGGCCGGAAATGACTGTAGAATTTGGGGCCTCCGTCGCAATCCTTTCCAGGATGCGATC
Organism: Coleofasciculaceae cyanobacterium; assembly: GCA_036703295.1. Classification (GTDB taxonomy): domain Bacteria; phylum Cyanobacteriota; class Vampirovibrionia; order Vampirovibrionales; family Vampirovibrionaceae; genus DATNPJ01. The sequence continues at coordinate 22,681 of DATNPJ010000014.1, forward strand.
GGAGAGCCCGGCAGGTACTGGAATCTCCTGCACATTTTTGAGCGAAATGGCCAGGTGCTGCATGGTCTGCCGGTAACTGCGGCAGTTGGCGCATTCGGCCAAGTGGGTGTCCAGGAATGCGCGATCCAGCTCGGCTGCGGCATCCCCTTCCAGCGCGCCGATCATCAAATCGCGGGCGCGGGCGCAAAAGTTAATATCTTGTTCAGGAGGTTGCAGGTTAGTCATAAAGCGCCATCTCCTTGACTTCGTTCTTAAGCCTTTCCAGTCCCCGTTTGATCCAGGTACGGACCGTGTTCAACGGGATTTCAAGAGCCTGGGCAATCTCTTCGTAGCTGAGTTCCTGCTGATACCGCAGCAATAAAACCTGCCGGTATTTAACATCCAGCTGTTTCATAGCCTTCATCACTTCTTGGCTGGAGAGTTTCCGCTCCAGAGCAACCACGATATCCTCGTCTTTCTGGTGATCCGCCTCACCCCAGGCGCCCTCTTCCTCCAGGGCGTTGAGAGAGACCAGTTTCGACTGCTTGCGCAGCTCGGAAATCGCCGCATTGGAAGCAATGCGCAGGATCCAGGGCCGGAAGGGCCGGCTGCGATCAAAGCTTTTGATGTTGCGAAAGGCTTTCACAAAGGCCTCCTGGGCGATTTCTTCACTGGTGTCCGCGTTCTGGGTCATTCGGTAGATGAAGTTGTAAACCTGGGGCAGGTAACGGCTGACGAGTTGTCCAAAAGCCTTCTGATTGCCGATGAGGGACAATTCAATCAGTTCCGAGTCACTCGGTTGCTGAAGCTGAAGGGCTTTGGGGTTGGAAAGAGTCATATCTGCCTGCGATTTGCTGACAAACGAGATGGTTGCGTGGCCTGATTACTGGCCCTGGCCGAATTCTTCACCGGATCCAGGGCCACCACCAAATCCACCGGCACCACCGCCGAAGCCGCCTTGGCCGCCGCCAAACTGGCCACGTCCGCCACCGGATTGGTTAAAGCCACCGAAACGGCCACCTTGCATGCCACCGCCGCCCTGCATGCCGCCACCTTGGCCCATCTGGCCCTGGCCGCCGCCACGCTGCTGCATGCGCTGCTGGCGCATTTGCTGCATTTTTTGCATCTGCTCAGGGGACATGTTGGCTCGCATCTGGAACCAGGTCCTGATCCGCAGCTCGCCCATCTGGCGCTGCAAGCTGTTCACTTCGTTGAACATGCTCTTGGCCTGGGCTTCGCTTGCGGATTGCGACTTCATGTATTGCATCAGCGCCTGTTGCTTGGTGCGCAGCTGTTGTTGCAGGGCTTTACTCTGGGTTTTGCTTTGCTCGCGGATGGCCTTGATTTTCTGCATCTGCTCGGGCGTCATGCCCAGCTGTTGCATCATCATCTGCTGGCGTTGCTGGGAATTGCCGCTACCCTGGCGCTGGCGCATCTGACCGCCGCCACCGCCTTGGCCGCCGCCGAACTGTCCGGGTCCGCCATTCTGAGCCATTTGTCCGCCACCAGGGGGGGACTGACCCTCATCAAAAGACTGTGCCAGGCTGTGCAAAGGCATCGCGGCGATGAGCACAGGAACCGCAAGCACTGCCAGCGCTTTTAAAGGGTTCCGATTCATAGGAATTCTCCTGTAAGACCTGTTGGGTTCCGATTCGCGACACTCGATCGGCCGCTGATATCATGAATACGCCGAGCTTGCGGAAGAAGTTTCAAGATACTTTCCATTGTTTTCCACTCGCCCATGATCCATCTATTATATGCGCCCGAGCCGAGATTCCCAACTCAACCCAAAACACCGGCGCACCCGGACTGGATGGTTCTGTCCACGATTCTTTAAGCCGTGCAAGTGGCGATGTACTGGTCCACGGCCTTGGCCATCATGTGCCGGAAAACCTGCTTGCGGAACCAGGCTTGGTGGTAGGCCGACTGCTCCCCGAACAGCACCTTCGCCGCGTCGGCCTTGAACATGGCATCGACGGTGAGAGAGTGGCAGAAAGATCGCATGGTTTTGAGTGAGGCAAACAGGGAGCGCAGGAAAATCTCGGCGTCTCCCGGTTCATAGTTGGGCAGGCATTTGCGGGCGTACGCGCCAAAGCATTCAGCATACTCTTGCCGGATATCTCGCAGGCGGGACGCTCCCAAATCCCCTCGGTACAAGGTGCGTGTGGCATCCAGCAGCCAGAGTGCCAGGTTTTCAATCATGGCCCGCTCCCGACGGGTAAATGGGCCAGGGTCTCCCTTGCTCCGACTGCCCCCTGCAAGATCAATACTTTGGGCATCCAGGTAGGGCTTGCGAAAGACCAGGGTTAGCCGGTCCATATCCACCTCGAACTCCTGATCCAGGATGTCCAGGATGGCCTGATCCGAAAACCCGAACATTAAAACGCCCCGCGCGCTCTCATCCAGCAGGCTTTTGAACTTCGCCAGGGCTTCTGCCGGCCTTAAATCCAGGTATTCCTGGTAGTCCGCCGGACTGGGCCTTTCTCTTCCGGCAAGCCGCGCCGCCAGAATGACAAATTTCACCGCACAATTTCTCACCGCACACCACCCAACCACTCACCTCTTGTTTATTATAACTTAAAGAACAATAGACTGAACAGCCCCCTCATCAACCTTGATTGTAGCAGGCATGTAACACTTTGATTACATTTCTACCAAGTTAGACCATCCCTATGATTGAGCATCTTACTATTACTACAACTTACACTTCGTAAGTCCTCTGCTAGCAAGGTGCATTGTATGAGGGTCGCTTCCCCCAAAATGGGGTCGGTCAGTAGGTGGCTCATCTGGCTAAAACATGAAGCGGAAGTGATTCCAACAGTGACGAAACGTTTTCGGCAGGAGTACCTTTTGTATGATTCATAACAAATTTGCCTATACCCCGTCTCGTTCATTTCCAGTGCCTAAAAGGACCTGTTTAGAAAATCTTAGATTTGCAGGTGATAAACGGACTATCGCAGCCTATTCAGAGAGTCAGAATGCTCACTTTGATCGATTGGATGCCTTTGACCCAGAGATATCCAATGTCATTGATTTATTTAAAGCACAAAACATGCCTCTTGGGGCAAAGGTTTTGGATGCAGGCTGCGGTCCTGGGCGTTATGTTCGATGGTTGTTAGACAAAGGATATGACGCCTATGGTTTTGATGCCTGGCCCGACGCTATCCAAAAAGCCCAAACGACTTATCCGAAACTGAAAAACAGGCTACAGAATGTCAGTTTCTCTGAGGCAGAGCGAGCCTATGCGAAGAATAAGAATACTTTTGATGCCATTTTCTGTGCAGGAGTCCTGTATCATTTGGACCGGGTAGAAGTCCGAGAGGGGATCCGGCTTTTTAAGACGCTCTTAAATGATAACGGAAAAGTCTTTGTCTCTCTCTCCGATCATCATAATAGGAATCTTGATGAAAACAGGCGGGATGCTCAAGGACGATTCTTTTCGGATGTAACAGCGGAAGAATTGAAGCGGATGTTTATTCAGGAAGGCTTTCAGCTTTTGGAGATAAATTATAAAAATGGAGGGGATAAGCTAACTTGGACAGGGATGTCTTTCAAGAAGGCTACCCGGTAAGTTTTCTTAAGGCTGAACGATACCCCACGAGGCTGAAAAGCAATTGCGTAAGCGCCCCCCAAGCGAAAATTGGCCATGTCAACTTTTTGTCCGCTGCCAGGCATCTTTCGGATTCAACCCGTCCTCCTCGAAGAAAAAAGGCATCCCTGGACTTTGTGTGGCCGGTGTTTCGGAACCCCTGCTTGTCAACAGGTGGGTGTCCTCCGTGGCAATCTAGGTTTCCAACAGGCGTGCGGGGCACGGTTGGTATACGGCGACGCCATCGCGTGTTCAGGACTCCCAATTATGGCTTGTAGAGTCGAAACATCTACGACCACATCCAGGGACAAGATCATTATCCCGGATCCCGGTCCCACCTGCAACGGGATAGGGCTAAAATAAGTCAGGTAGGCTATTTTGGGTCCAGCCCCCCTTGACATTCGCCCGCGCCCGTTCATGCAGAATTTTCCGCAGCAGTTCAACCGAGCGGGGCCGGGCCGAGGTGGCCATCAGATGGTTCATAATCTCAATGGACTGGCGTAACTGTCTCTCCCGAGCGATCGCAGGGTTGTTTTCCCCTTCCCGCTGATTGCCGTCCGTGCTTGGTTTTCGCATAGCACCCCCTTCAAGAATCCACTTGCCTATTCCCGTTCTGATATTTACATTATGAATAGAGCCTGCTCGGCTTTCATCCGACTTTGGATCTAGGCTGAGTTCTCAATCAGGGGTCTAGACCCGATCCGGTAGGAGAGGCTTAAAACTGGGGATATCAAAAAGAGATCACAAAAAATGCTTCAGCGGCGTTAGAGTGTATGACTGTGGCAGCTATTTTTGCAAAACAGCGAAACAGGGACCCGTCATGGCCGTTCAACGTTTAGGAGTCAGCCTTCAGACTCCGCCCACAACCGGAAAACCCGTTGCCTTCGGCGTGAATTCGCAGGAGCAGTCAGTCCTGCCGGAAACCGGGCCCCAGAGAGAGACATTTTCCAGATTCCTGCGCTACACCACCCCGACTCCGCCGCCCTGCAAGAGCCGTTTCTATTGGGAGGAGCTGAAAGCCAATTTCCGGACCAGCATGCAACTGGGTGAAGCCCGCTACCGGGATAATCTGCGGAACGATCGATACGCCCGCATCAAAGCCACGCTGCTTACCCTGGCCTTCGGGGTTGGCTACGCCGTTTTCCGCCGCCTGAGACGGAGCTTCTCCTACCTGTTCATGCTGGGCATGCTGGCTGGCCCTATCAAAGAGGCCAACCGTACCCTGCCCGAATTGCAGGAGGCTTATGTGCAGGTGAAGCTGGGCAATCCTTCCGTGGGGCGGGAGATGTTCCAGGTGGCCCTGGATGACAGCGTTTACAGCATCATGCACGATTTCATGAAGCCGCTGACCTTTGGCATGGGTCTGGGCATCCTGCTCAGTGTGCCCTCGGTCATCCGGGGCGAGGGTAAGGGCTTCATCAACCGCCTGATCCGCTTAATCGGCCAAGGCGTGAGGCTCAAACCTCAAACAGCCCCTATTCGCTGGCTGGATCGGGTCATGCAACCCTTGATTGAGCAGGGAGACCTGATCTCCAACCGCCTGCGGCGGGCCTTGCCCTTCTTGAAGTTCCTGGAAATGCCCTAACGGACGACCAAAACGCCCTCTTCGGGGAGCATCGGCAGGTGCTCAGCCCGGATGCGTTCTCCCGGCATCAGCACCGGAATCCCCGGCGGGCAATGCACGACGGTTTCCTTGGCCGTGTGCCCAAGGGCCGCTTCCGGCAGAAGGCGGACTCCCGGCGCAAAGAAGGCATCCCGTGGGGATAGAACGACCTCCGGCACCGCAATCGTGGGGTCACAGGGGAATACAATGGCAGGCTGGGCTTCCGCGTTTGTTTGTCGGGCGTCTTCCTGGCACAGGACCTGCTGGAAAAAAGCAAAGTCCTCCGCTTCCAAGCCCAGGTTGGCCAAGTACAGCGTTCCATAGGGGGAAACGGATTCAAAGGCCAGCCGCTCTTCCGCTTCCAGGCGGCCTCCCCAGTCCTCCCCGGCCTCGAATGGATTGATGAAATACAGCTTGCACGGGTCCCAAAAACGTTGATCGCCGGGGTCAAATAGTTGGAACCGATGCAAGACGGCGGAAAGCGACTCTCGAAGCACTGCTACCTGCTTCAGTAGTGCTTGCACGCGACTCTGCCCGGCCTCGGAGGCCAGATAATGGCAGGCGGCATCCAGGCTGGCCATCAGCAGATACGATGGGCTGGTGGTTTGCAACGTGTTCAGGGCTTGCTGAAAGGCATCGGGATCGATTCGGGAGCCCTTCGGCAAATGTGCGAGCGCTCCTTGGGTCAGGCTGCCTCCGCTTTTGTGCATGGAGTGAATCACCACGTCGCATGCCGCCCGGCAAGCCGAGTCGGGCAAGCGCTCCGTGAAATTCCACAGGCTGCCATGCGCCTCATCGACAACCAGCAGGACATTTCGCTCCCGGCATAACCGGGATAGAGCAGCCACGTCACTGCCCAGCCCCTCGTAGGTGGGCGAGGTCAGGAACAGGGCCTTGATAGATGGATGCCGGGCCAGTTCGGCTTCGACTTGGGAAACGGTCACGGCACCCCACAGGCCCCAGTCGTCCAATCGCTCGGGAAGGAACCAAACCGGTTCGGCCCCACTTAGAATCAACCCGCTGAGCACGGAGCGATGCACGTTGCGTGGCAGCAACACTTTATCGCCGGGGCGGACGGCGGTCAGCATGGCGGCCATAAGGCCCACGCTCGCGCCGTTCACCAGAAAATAACTGTGAGACACCCCGAACAACCGGGCTGCCTGCGCCTGGGCTTCCTGAATACAACCGGACGGCTCGGACAACACGTCCAATCCGTCGAGTTCGGTCAGGTCGTAGCGGTACGGGTCTCGCAGCAAATCCCAATCCGCCGGCCAGAGTGAAAAACCGGCATGCGCAGGCACATGGAAGCGCCTGCGCAGTAACCGGTCATAATCAGTCAGAGCCTGAACGAGAGGCGGGCTGCTAGTTGGCTGCTGGGGCCGCGATGGGCTCCAAGCCGTGCTCGGCTCGCTCTTCATTGCTCACGCCTTTGATAGTGAGGTTGATTCGACCGCGCTCATCAATGTCTACGACTTTCACGAGCACTTCATCGCCGACTTTCAACACTTCCTCGACGGTCTGCACCCGGTAAGGGGCCAGTTGCGAGATGTGGACCATGCCGTCCTTGCCGGGGAAGAGTTCCACGAAGGCGCCGATGGGGATGGTGCGAACCACCTTGCCCATCACCACCATGCCGCGCTCGATCTTGCGGGTCAGGCGCTGGATGATATCCTGCGCGCGCTGCGCTCCGTCGCCATCCGAAGAGGTGATGGTCACCAGACCGCTGTCTTCGATGTCGATGGTCGCGCCGGTCTCGTCGATGATGGAGCGGATCATTTTGCCGCCAGGGCCAATGACCGTCCCAATCTGATCCTTGTCGATAAAGAAGGTGACAATGCGTGGCGCCCAAGGAGACAGCTCCTGACGGGGCTCGGCAATGGCGTGGGCCATCTGGTCCAGGATGAACAGGCGGCCTTGCTTGGCCTGCTCCAGCGCGACTTTCATAATCTCGATGGAGATACCCTGGATCTTGATGTCCATCTGAAGCGCGGTCACGCCGGTGCGGGTGCCCACCACTTTAAAGTCCATATCGCCCAGGAAGTCCTCGACGCCCTGGATGTCGGACAGCACCACGGACTTGTTGCCTTCTTTGATCAGGCCCATGGCAATCCCGCCAACCGGGGCCTTAATCGGCACACCGGCATCCATCAGAGCCAGAATGCTGCCGCAGGTGGAGGCCATGCTGGTGGAACCGTTCGATTCCAGGATGTCGGAATTTACGCGCAGGGTATAACCGAAGTCCTCTTTGCTGGGCAGCACCGGGGAAATCCCGCGCTCAACCAGCGCGCCGTGACCGATTTCACGACGACCGGCGCCGCGCATCGGTTTCACTTCGCCCACGGAGAAACCGGGGAAGGAGTAGTGGTGCATCCAGCGTTTTTCGGTCGCGGGATCCACGCCGTCCAAGCGTTGGGCTTCACCGGGAGCCCCCAGTGTGGCCACCGAGAGCGCTTGTGTGTTGCCACGGGTGAACAGGCCGCTGCCGTGAACTCTGGGCAGAATGCCCACCTGGCAGTTGATAGGACGGATGTCTTCCGCCCGACGACCATCGGCCCGGACGCCTTCTTCCATGATCATGGTGCGCATGATGCGCTTTTCAGTCTTTTTGAAGGATTCGCCCAGGTAGTCGAGCGGCTGTGCTGCCAGGAAGGTCTTGATGGCGTCATCTTCGGGCTTTTCGGCCAGCGCGGTTTTGACCTTTTCTTTGGCCGCTTCCAGAAGCCGCTTGCGGGTTTCGCGGTCAAACTCGTGGTAGGCGCTAAAGATGTCTTTCTCGGCCACGGATTCCACGAACTTCAGCACCGCTTTCACCTGGTCTTCCAGTTCGAACACGAAGGGCTTTTTCTCGATTCCGCACTGGGCGATGAATTCACGCTGGACGCGAACCTGTTCTTTGATACTTTCGTGCGCAATCGCCAGCGCCTTCAGCAAATCTTCTTCACTGACGAAGTCGGCGCCGGCTTCCACCATCATGATGGAGTCTTCGGTACCGGCCACCACCAGGTCAAAGTCGCCCTCTTCCGTCTGCTGGTAAGTGGGGTTGATGATGAACTTGCCGTTGACCCGGCCGATGCGAACGCCGCCAACCGGTCCCTGGAAGGGCAGTCCGCCCAGTTCCAGCGCCATGGAGGCGCCGAAGATGGCCAGCACGTCCGGCTGGATTTTGCCGTCCATACTCATCGGGGTGGCGACAATCTGCACGTCGTTGCGGTAGCCGTCCGGCCACAGCGGGCGGATGGGACGGTCAATCAGACGGGAGGTCAGGGTTGCCTTGTCGGAGGGCTTGCCTTCGCGTTTCAGGTAACCACCGGGCAGACGGCCGACAGAGTACATTTTTTCTTCGAAATCGACCAGCAGTGGGAAAAAGTCGATACCGGTACGAGGCTTTTCGCTGCCTGTCGCGGTCACCAGGAGTACGGTGTCCTCACAACGAACAAATACGGAGCCACTGGCGGCCTTCGCGAGTCTGCCGGTTTCGATATGGATCTCTCTGTCACCGATTTTAAAGGTCTTTGTTTGAATCTGGGGGAACAGTATTTGTTCGTTCATGAATTCTTCTTTCCTATTTCGACTTCTTCTTATAGCGATAACATCTTTTTATCAGGCTTTTATTTTAGCACGCAAGCCAAGCCCCTCTGATTCCCTGCCCTTGCCACCGAGACGGTAGGCAAAAACGAAAAAACGGGCACCTGGCCCGTTTTTCTGGCTTTTTACTTGCGGATGCCGAGTTTTGTGATGAGTTCCCGGTAGGCCTCAGAGGTGGCGTTTTTCCTCACGTAGTTGAGGAGGCGACGCCGTCTGCCCACCAGAATCATCAACCCGCGGCGGCAGGCGAAATCTTTTTTGTTTGCTTTGAGGTGTTCGGTCAGTTCGCTGATCCGCTTGGACAGCATGGCAATCTGAGATGGGGCACTGCCCGTATCGTTGTCATTTTGCCCGTATTGACCGATCAGTTCTTTCTTTTTTTCCTTAGTCAGCGCCATCGTCTACTTCATCGCCTTCTGGTTAACTTCTTCTTTTCCTTATACCAGGATGCATCTTATTATGTACAGTGATAGAAAAATTACAATAGGGTCTTCCCCATGTCTCAGCATTTCAAGCCCATTCAAATCCTGATCACCGGCCTTGCCGTTGTACTGATTGCCCTGCTGCCAGGCTGCGGACAGGGCACTGGTGGTAGTAATTCCGCCAATGCCCAGCTGGAAAGAGCCAAAAAGCTGATTGAAAACGGCAACTTCGAACAGGCTTTCATGGAATTAAACCAGGCGCTGGCCATGGCGCCGCAGGATCCCAACGTCCACCTGAACCTGGGCTGGCTGTACCTGTACACCGATGAACCGGAACATGCCGACCAGGAGCTGAAGAAGGCGGAAGAACTTTCTCCGGATATGGCTGAAGCCTATCATTTGCGGGGATCGCTGCTCAGCTACCACTCCCAGAAGGAACAAAACCCGGATAAAGCCAGGAAACTCCAGGAAGACGCCATGCAGAACTACCGGAAGTGCCTGGAGCGGGATGACAAGAGCTACCAGACCTATTTTGACCTGGCCTCCAGTCAGGCCTCGGTCGGGAAGTACGAAGAAGCCCTGGGCACGCTGGACAAGGGCTTTGAACACATTCCGGCCAATGATCTGGAAACCCAGGTCAACTTCCAAATGTCCTCCTGCGCGGACAATGCGGCACTTGGGCTGTATGAAGAGGCGGTCGCCGATTGCAAGCAAGCGCTGGAATTCACCAACAACCCGGCCTCGCGGGATCGCATCTCTGAAATGATCGAAAACATGCGGTTGATGAACCCCACGGCGGTCTCCGGGAACGAAGTGAACCGGGTCACGCCCCAGGGGGCCATGCATTCATCCGAGGAAGATGCGCTCATTGACGACGCTGCATCCGATTAGGGACACTCGGGATTGAGGCCTTGCTCCCGAGAAAACGGGTAGCTAGCGCTCGGGAGTGAAATCGTGCTTTGGCCGGAATCGCCAAAGGCAGGGCTTTTGGCGGGAATCGGACAGTTCAGTCCGAACCCTGTGAATATTTTGTGGAGCCGGCAGGCAATTCTTCCCTTTTGTCTGTTTTTATTTATTTAGGTTAGATGGGTAGGTGTGATTTATTTCCTAGCGTCTGAATCTTGAGTATAGGGAAATGGAGGAGTCACTGTTATGGTACAGTTGGGAGGTTCAAACCCGCATCGTAGCGAAGTTCTGAAGTTTGTGTCTGCTACGCCGCAGCGTGCCGAGGCTAAAAAGTCCCAGTCCGATCGGGATGTGTCTTTGGCCAGTGGTGAAGTCGATGTGCCTACTTTTGGTCTGGTGGTGGCTGAAGCACCCAAGCCGAAGAACCAGCCGGGTGATTTCAAAGTGAGTGAACAGGTTGCCCGCGCAGTTACCGAGGATCCGACCGGCAGAAATACGTTGACGAGCCCCGGCATGCTGGCGTTTCTGAAAAATGCGCCTGATCTCGATAAACTGGCCCTGGTCTAAATCGGGCATTTTTCGTATCGCCTGCAAGTCAGCTCTGATCAGCTTGCGCTGAGTCGGTCTGTGGATTGTTGGGGCTTTTGATGCGTCCCGGCGTGATGCATGGTGGCATGATCAGAACCCGGCTTTCACTGACTGTCGGCCGTTCGGCTGCCGTTCATGGGTTGGCTGTGATCCTTATATGTCATGAGAAGGATCATGCCTGGCCTTGTGAGGGCTGCTGCTTCTGGCCCGTCTTGAAAGGGTTTCCGGAGTTGTATTCATGATTTGTAAATATATATAAACAAATTCTGAATAGACTAACATCAAAATCCCAAAAGACGTTTTTATACAAGTAAGAGAGTCATAAATTCTAGAAAAGCATTGGATTCGAGAGAAGCAGTTAAGGAGATAGAGACTAATGAGTATAAATGGACCAGGCCACGGGTTTTCAAATCCAGCAGGGCGGTACAACGCCGCTTCAAGCGCTGGCGTGTTCAAGAAAGACACTACCGACACTAAAAAAGCCGGCGGTGCGGGTGCGGCAGCCCCGAGCGCTCCTGCTAAAGGCAGTGACGGCATTTCCATCAGCAACCTGCTGGGTACCGTTGATGTGGCGCCTCCGCCAACTTTCAACGAAATCACCCGCAACGTGGTTTCCGATATTTCCCGGAAAGATCCCCAGGAAGCTTTGGATGAGGGTATTCAAAACCCCGACCTGAAGCAATGGTTGCAACTGGGCTATGTCCCGGTAGTCTAACCTCGAATCGACTCTATTCGTAGGCTAGGGATTCTTAACTGCTTTTCACGAAACAACCCGCCTGACTCGGCGGGTTGTTCTCTTTTGGCGCGGATTGTCCGGATCGTCCGAAAAAGCCGGGGGCCTATGGGGCGGCTTTCTGGGCCTGTTTTTCAGCAAGCGCGTCCAGGGTTTTGCTTGCCTTTTCCTGCACGTCCGGTGATTGGGCTTGGTCGCGGATACGTTCCAACTGCTTTTTGATGAGCGCCTGGCGGGCGGCATCAAATTTGTGCGGCGTTGTCAAACAGTCGGTAAGGCGGGCGGCAACCTGCGGGTTGAATGCATCGATGTTGATGATTTGATCCGCGATGAATTCGTAACCGGAGCCGTCCTTGTTATGGAAATGGGGGGTGTTCGCCGCAAATGCGTGGATCAGGCTGCGCATGCGGTTCGGGTTTTTTGAGTTCTTGGCATACGCTTCATGCTGCATCAAGGCTTTGACATCGGCCAGTGTGTTCGGGCGATCCGCCATCGCCTGAAGGCTGAACCATTTGTCTACAACCCCGGCGTCTTTCTGATGCTTCTGATAGAAGGCATCCAGCTTGGCCTGGCGGGTTGCCTCGTCTCCATGATTCACAATCTGACCCAACGCCGACTGAACATCCGTCATGTTGTGCTGCTGGTCAAATTGCGCCGTGGCCTTCGAGAGATGCTTCTCAGGGGCTGCGGCCGTCAGATATCCCAGCACGGTGTTTTTCAGCGCCCGCTCGCCTGCATCTTTCGCATTCCACTCGTAAGGACGGTTTTCCGTAGTGCGACTGGCGTCGAAACGAGCCTCCAGCTCCTTCTCCAGTGCTTGGCCAATGGCTTGTCTCGTCTGTTTGCGGGCCGCATGGATGGTATCTACGTCTACTTGCCCGTTCGGGTAGAGTTCCGAGAGATAGCCACTGCTGGGTAGCGTCAGGGCCTGGGCGGCCAGGGCCGGATCTAGCTGTTTGTCTTCCAGCACCTTTTTGAAGGCGTCAATCAAGCGGGAATCGACCGCTTTGGTTTCGCCTTTCTGGTGTGCGGCCACCAATTCCTTCAGCACATCCACGCCCAATTTCTGGCCGGCTTCCCAGCGGTTGAAGCCATCGCTGTCATGGGCCATCAGGAAAGTGAGATTGTCACGGGTGTAGGGATAGTTCAGTTTCACGGGGGCAGACCAGTTCCGCAGCAGCGAAGGCATCGGTTTTTCCGGCACATTCTTGAACACGAAGGTGGTTTCCCCTTCCTTCAGGTTCAAAACGCCATCAGTCGGGTTGGATGCATCCAGGTTGGTCAGCAAATCCTTCTGGTCGTCAGCCAGCTCCTGCTTCATATCTTGACCGGTCTTGGGGTTCAGCAGGCCCACGCGCACCGGAATGTGGAACGGCTCCTTGGTAGGCTGCCCCGGCGTAGGCGGTGTCGATTGCTTGATGGTCAGGCGATATTCGCTTTTAGCAGGATCCTGTTTATTCGGAATATATTCATCCGTCACGTCCAGCGTGGGGGTTCCGGCCTGGTTGTACCAGGTTTTCTCAAATTGTTTGAGATCCACACCGGACGCATCGGCCATGGCTTTCACGAAGTCTTCCGTGGTGACGGCTTGCCCGTCATGCCGTTGGAAATACAGCTTCATCCCTTGCTGGAACTTCTCCTCGCCCAGCAGGGTATGAATCATGCGGATGACTTCCGCGCCTTTGTTATACACCGTCGCGGTGTAGAAATTGTTGATGCTTTGGTACGCGGACGGACGGATGGGGTGCGACATGGCGCCCGCATCCTGCGGGAACTGTGCCGCGCGCATGACGCTCACATCATCAATCCGTTTGACGGCGCGCGAGTTCATATCAGAAGTAAACTCCTGATCCCGGAAGACGGTCAGGCCTTCTTTCAGGGAGAGCTGGAACCAGTCGCGGCAAGTCACCCGGTCGCCGGTCCAGTTGTGGAAGTATTCATGTCCGATGACACCTTGCACATGTTCATGGTCACTGTCCGTGGCGGTTTCTGGGTTTGCCATGACGTACTTGGTGTTGAAGATATTCAGCCCCTTGTTCTCCATGGCGCCCATGTTGAAGTCGTTGGTGGCCGCAACCTGGAATAGATCCAGATCGTATTCAAGCCCAAAGCGTTCTTCATCCCACTTCATGGCCTGTTTGACGGATTTCATGGCGTGATCAATCTTGTCTTCATCCCCATGATCCACAAAGAGCTGGATTTTCACGTTTTTGCCGGACTTGGTTGTGAATGTGTCCTCTTTCATGGCCAAATTGCCCGCCACCAGCGCAAACAGATAGGCCGGTTTCTTGAAGGGGTCGGTCCAGGTAATTTGTTCGCGACCATCGGGGCGGTCCGTGCGCGCTCCCGGATTCCCGTTGGACAGCATCTGCGGGTATTTGCCCTTGTCCGCAATGATGGTCGTGGTAAATTCGCTCATCACATCCGGGCGATCCGGGTAGAACGTCATGTTCCGGAACCCTTCCGCCTCGCACTGGGTCATAAACTGGCCGCTCTTGGTAAAATACAGGCCATCCAGGGCTTTGTTGGCTTGCGGGTTGATGTGGGTCTGGATTTCCAGCGTGAATTCGCCCTCCGGCAGGTTCTTGAGGGCCAGTTCCTCGCCTTCACGCGTGTAGTTCTCTTTGGGAAGCGGTTGCCCGTTGACCTTCACTTCCAGCAATTCCATGGTGGGATCTTCGGAGCCTGGCTGCGCCTTTTCCGGAGCGCCGTTCAGTTTGAGGGTGTGCGCCGGGGCTTTTGAATTCGGGTTTGGCCGCACTTTCAGCTTGGACGAGACCACCACGTTATCCGGGGCTTTCAGGTCAAAGGTCAGGTCGGTTTTGTCGATCAGGTGCGACGGCGGCTGATAGTCTTTCAGAAACAGTTCGGTCGCTTTTTTGACACCGGCGACCTCATTGGGGGCATCGAGCAATTTGACTTGTTCTTGTAAATCTTTTAAGAGTGATTCGATGGCTTTTTTGACGTCGGCTACTTTACTGGACGTATCGAGAAAGCCGAACTGCAGGGCGGGGGATTTCGCGGGTGTCGCGGTTATCAAGTTCTGGGGAGTGCTTTTGGAGTCAGTCATGCCGGAAAACCTCAAGGTCAACTGATCTCCCATTGTACCTTCCAATGGCCTGCTCATGGGGGCATTTTCTGGATGGGGCTGAGATGACGCTCCGTTGGAATGCGTCGATAAGCCCTGTTTGGCCGGATTGTTGCGCCGAAAATGCTCTGCACCAAAAGAAAGCGTGGTCATCGGTTACCCCCTTGAACTTGTATGATAATGAACGGTTTGCCGCGCATCTTACTACAAATGTAAGGGTGTGGCGAGCCGGGCTTAATATCCCGTTACAGCGTATTTAGCTTATCTTTCGGTCTATTTTCGGCTTACCGAATTCAAGATATGGTATATCAGCGTTTTAACCCCAGTACCGGAGGAAGTGCCCGAGAACCCTGCACCGTTGGTCATGGTACCGGCGATATCAAAATGGGCAAACGACGGAACTCTATCATTCGCATCAGGTTTCAAACCGCTCATCACGAAGGCGGCCGCAGTCTGGGCGCCAGCAGGAGCCCCTGGAATCGCATTGACCAGGTCCGCATTATCGTTCCCTTTGGGAACAATCGCTTCAAAGTGGCTGCCATCGATCAACAAGGGTTGAATCGGCTCACCCAGCTTTCGGGCCGTTTTGTAGAGGCTTGCCCCCAAAAGGCTATGCTGCGGAACTTTTGAATCTTCATCATCTCTGGTAAGCAATGCCATTTTCTTTCCGACAGCCGCCGCTGCCGCACCTGTCAGGGTAGCCATCGTAATGATTTCGTCCGGCTTGCCTTCGTTCGCTTTCGTGACCATATCAATCAAGGTCAAGCGTCCTTCGGCATCCGTATGGACGACTTGGAACGTTTTGCCGCTTCGGGTTTTGAAAAGGTCATCCGTTCGGTAAGCATCCGGGCCATTTTCGTTGGGGGTTGCGGCAAAGTAGGCCGTCACTTCAACCCCTTCCGGTTGCAGCTTGGCAAGCGCTTTCATGACCGCCAGCACATTACCGCCCCCGGACATATCCATGTGCATCCCATTCATAGCCGCACCCTTGTCCTGGTAACCTCCCGTGTCAAAGACCACCGTTTTTCCGACCAGGGCAATTTTCTTTTTAACGGGTCCTTTCGGGGAATATTTCAATGTCACTACCCGTGCCGGATCCGTACGGAGTGACGCTTTGTTGACGGCATACACGCCAGGGTAATTTTTTTGGAAGCCAGCCGGGTTGTCTTCATATTTTTCGATCTCGACACTCAGCCGGTCTGATGAATCAGCCAGTTTTTGGGCTGCCTTGGCAAACGTTGCCGCATTAAGCGGATGGTCCGGAGCATTGTAAGGCGCGTTGTTCAGGTCTTTAGCAAAGCTCACCGCTTCTTCGATAGTCCGGCCCGCTTCAATGGAATCCCAGATTGGTTGTTGATTTTGCTTATCGGTCAAAAGAACAGCATGCTCGATATTGGCTGGCAGTTTTTCCGGCAGGGCTTGAAGTGTTCTGTAAGTACTTTGGTGGAAAGCGCCAACCACTGAACGGGCCGCCATGTCTTCAGACACCATCCTGGCCGATTTCGGTAACACCACCGCGACGGATTTAACTTTTGAACCTAATGCTTTCAGGCCTGCTTGGATTGATTGTTCAATCGTATTGGGTTTCACTTGATCCTTGTTTCCAATACCGACCAACATGACCTGTTGTGCTTTGATATTGGCAGTGGTAGGCACCTCAAATAGCAGGTGCCCTTTAGCGCCATTGAATTTGCCACGATTTGCCGCTTTCTGGATTACTCCACCCATTTGGGCATCTAATTCCTTCAGCTCAGGGCTCATGACATAAGAAAAATTATCTTTATCACTTTTTTTAGCCGCCTGCATATAGACAGGCACCACCAGTACTTCCGCATCGGCATCAGCCCACTTACTATTTTCAACCCAAAAAGTGGTATCGGCAGAGCCTGCGAATTTTAAGGAAGAAGTCCGGACAGAGGAGTTCTGAAAGCAATCGGATGGCGCTTGATAGAGGTTGTCCGTGCGTGACATCATTGCCGAATCAGATTGGTACACCCTTTGAGCGGCAGGATTCAAAGCAAAATGCTGAGCCAGACGAGGTTGATTGACGATCATATCAGTGTTTCCCCTTTTAGCCTTGTATGAAATGAAAGCTTTGCTGGGTAATTTACTACAAAGCTAAAATCATGACGAGGGTGTCTTAATAACCTGTTACAGCCGTTTTCACCCCTGGAAAATACTCCTGCCAGCGGGTATCCACTTTGGCCCTGGTATCCGCATCCATCTCGATTTCATCCGGCCATTCGCGGGTAAATCCCTCGGTGGGCCATTTTTTGGTGGCATCAATCCCGACTTTGCTGCCATAGGCCCACATGGGCGTGGCATGATCCAGGATATCCATCGGCCCTTCGGCAAACATCATGTCCCGTTTCGGGTCGGTATTGTTGAACACATGGAACGCCACCTGCGAGAGGTCCTGGACATCCACGTGGCTGTCCACCACAATCACGTATTTGCTGAACATCATCTGCCCGAAGCCCCACACGCTGCTCATCACCTTTTTGGCGTGGCCGGGGTAGCGTTTATCGATGCTGAGAATGACGCAATTGTGGAAAACGCCCTCCCAGGGTAGGTTCATGTCCCTGATTTCCGGGATAAACAGTTTCAGCAGCGGCAAAAAGATGCGCTCGGTCGCTTTGCCCAGGTAGCAATCCTCCTGGGGCGGCTTGCCCACGATGGTGGTCTGGTAAACCGGGTTCCGCCGGTGGGTGACGGCAGTCACATGCAGCACGGGGAAGTCATCCGCCAGTGAGTAAAAGCCGGTGTGATCCCCGAACGGCCCTTCGCGGCGCAATTCATCAATCAGCACGTAGCCTTCAATCACCAATTCCGCATCGGCGGGCACTTCCAGGTCCACGGTCTTGCATTTCACCATTTGGACTGGTTTTCCATGTAAAAAGCCCGCGAAGATCATCTCGTCAATGCCCGGCGGCAGCGGCGCGGTGGCGGAATAGGTAATATGCGGCGCACAACCCAGCGCGGCGGCCACCGGAATCCGATCCAGGCCCATCCGCTTGGCGTTCTCGTAAATTCTAGAGCCGTCATGGTGCTTGTGCCAGTGCATGCCGGTGGTGTTGTTGTCGTATTTCTGCAGGCGGTACATCCCGGCATTGCGCTCTCCGGTCATCGGGTCGCGGGTGAAAAACACCGGGTAGGTGATGAACGGGCCGGCATCGAGCGGCCAGCAAGTAATCACCGGGATTTTGTCCAGCATGGGCTGGGCCGGGTCGGTAATGACCACTTCCTGGCAGGGCGCATTGCCCTTGAAAGTGCGCGGCAAGAAGTTGTTCAGTTCCGCCAGCTTGGGCAGCATGGCCAGCTTGTCCCAGAAGTTGCCCGGAATGTCCGGCTTGATAAAAGAACGAATCCGTTCCTGGATTTCCTCGTAGGTTTCCACGCCCAGGGCCAACATCATGCGGTTATGGGAACCCATGGCGTTGATGAGCACCGGCACGTCGTATTGTTCACCGTTGGGCCCCTGGACATTGCTGAACAGCAGGGCCTTGTTTTTATCGGCTGCGGCCTTGCTCACGCGGTCCGTGATTT
This sequence comes from Coleofasciculaceae cyanobacterium, assembly GCA_036703295.1. Taxonomy (GTDB): domain Bacteria; phylum Cyanobacteriota; class Vampirovibrionia; order Vampirovibrionales; family Vampirovibrionaceae; genus DATNPJ01. The sequence continues at coordinate 40,720 of DATNPJ010000014.1, forward strand.
CGGCGATTTCCAGGTGGGTGGAAACCGGCGCGGTAATTTCAACCAGCTCGTTTTCCCGCCGTAAAAGATCCATGTATCCGCGCAAATCGGTAAAACCGGCCATGAGTGACTCTGCCTTTCTTTCAGGGGACATTTCTGGCTGAGCATAGCATAAACAAGCCCTCCAAGCCCTGCGGGGATTCTGGTAGAATGATAGAGTGACTTGCGTGTGTCTGTCCCCTGCTCAGCAGTCAGTCCGTTTAAAACAGAGCCCATAAAAAAGAGATTTCGCGATGCCATCCAAGCAGAATCCCCCCCAGCAGAAGCCTTTTACCTCCTTGATTGGAAAAATGCCGGCCACGATCGGCCTGATTATGATTACGTTCCTGTCGCTTCCTGCATGCAACCTGAAGCCGGGACAGGATAGCCACTTTGGCCATAGCGGCGGTCCACGGGATGTCGTGACTGTGTTTTTCAGCAAAGCCCAGGGCAGCCAAAGCATTGTAGATGACGTGGCCCGCAAGGTGCCAAACGAGGCGCAAGCCGAGCCGGTGCAATACGCGCTGACCGAACTGCTGAAAGGTCCGACTGCGGAAGAGAAAACCCAAGGCTTCTATAGCGAAATCCCGAAAGGAACCAAGCTTTTGGGTGTGAAAGCTTACGATCACACGCTGGCCGTGAACCTCTCCAAGCAGTTTGCCACCGGCGGCGGTTCCACCAGCATGCAACAGCGGGTGGAAGAAATTAAGCAAACCGTGTACTCGGTGGACAGCAACCATCAGCTAACCCTGGCCGTAGAGGGCCAGCCGCTGGAGACGGTGGGCGGCGAAGGGCTGGAAGTGCCCGGAACACTGGAACGCGAGGCCCACTAGGCCGGACGGCTTCCACTGGAAAATCGGCAGGCAATTTCGACCATGTGGCCGTTTTTATAAATATACGGAGTGTCCATAGGTTTTGGTCTGGGTTGGACGCTTGCGTTTGTCTGAAATGGTCTGGGTAAACAGTGGAAGGAGTTATTTTCATGGCTGATTTGACTATTCAAACTGGAGGAGGTAGTGGATTCCAACGCCCATTTATAGGGCCTGCTCCTGGGAGAACTGTGGGAGGCGCTACCACCATCACAACCGGCGGCGGTACAACCATCGTTCAGAATGACAAGAAGCTTGGCCCCCCTTCACAAACAGATGTCGTTTTTCTGAATCAAGATCTTGCCGCTGCAACTGGACAGCTTCCACCCTGGCAGGGCCCTGGTGGACAGTTGGGTGCTGCTCCCGGTCAGCAGGATCCAAAGAACGATAGACTTTCCAAGTTGGAAGATAAACTGGATCAGCTGACGATGCAGAATCAGCAAGGAAACAAGGGGACTGATATGAAAGAACTGATGATGGTGATGGCCATGATGAAGCAGGATAAAGGCTAATCTCCGTTCATTTTACGAGGTGCTAGCTGCTAGCATCTTGAAATCATTCAAAATCGCTGGAATTACATCAGATTCCAGCGATTTTTTTATTTTTTGGAGGCGTTCAATGCCCCTGTTTTCCAGGCTTTTTTTGAATTCTAGCGTCCGGTTGATATTTTTTTCAAAAAATAGGCAATTTGGAACGTTTGTTTGTTTTTATTTAAATATAGGGAGTATCCATATTTTGTCTGGGATGGATACCGAGATTGTCTGAATAGTTCTGAGTTAGTGGAAGGAGTGGTAAAAATGACTTCAATTAGTGGTGGTTCTTTTGGTGGGTATGCTAATCAGTGTCGGGCCGATAACTTCGGCAACCAATGGACTCGCGGCGCAAACGGTCTGCAACAGTCCACCGTTTTAAGCGGCAATAATATTGATACCGTGTCCATCAATCAAGGCATCGGGACTGGCTTCGGCGTTCCTGGTAATCAGGATCTGGACCGGATAGGCAGAATGGAACGCGCAATTGACCAGCTTTCCCTGCAAGGTCCGCGAAAAGATGACATGTCGCTGCAAGAGCTTATGATGTTGAAAGAGCTCATGAAAGACGACAAGAAAGAAAAGAAAGGGTTTAATATATTGGATCCTGCGGGTCTCTTCAGTGGTGGTGGCAGCGGGGGTGGCCTGCTCGGTGGCCTCTTCGGCGGCTAGAACCAACTAACACAAGCTCAGGCAATCCGGCGGGTCCAAGTCAGTGGCCTCGCCGGATTGCTCCTCAAAAAAAGTAGTACATTGGCTGGGTAAAACGTGCGGCGGGGTCATGTCCCGCGATTTTTAAAAATGGCGTGACGGACGCCTTCGCCGCACGAACAATCAAATAGGCTTCCGGACAGGCGCGGTCGTCATCCGGAGGGTCGCATCATCAGGCTGGCAGTGCGGCATGGTGCCCTTGTCGATTCATGACTGTCCGTGCAAAAAAAGCCTGACTGCGAAGTTTTCACGAAAAGCGCACGAGGTAGTAATACAAACAGGAGAAGTCGTTATGGCTGGAATTGGATCGGTGAGTGGTTCGGGATATCCCCCGCAAAAAGCGGGCGGGAATAACTCCACCGGGGAATTGCTGAAAGCAATGGTTGAGATGAAAAAAATGGAAGCTGCCGAGAAGTCGGGTGGTGCATCCGGCAAGAAAGCAAGCGGCGGCGGGCTGGGCCAACTAGTGGGCGCTACCGGCGGTGATGCGAAAGGTGGCGGTAACATCTTGGGCACAGTTGTGGGTTTGGCGGCCAAATTTTTCACGGGCGGCATTCTCTAGGAACACGGCCTCCACGCAAAACAATTCTTCTCCAACCACTTCATCAAACAAACACCCTTGAACAGAACTAAACTGCCGGAGCCGGGTGCTTCGGCAGTTTCTCGTTGGCGGCTGCGCGGCTTGCTGCTAAAAAATTGCATGCTTGCCTGCCGGAGCGGAAAGGCGCGTCGGCGCGCAAGCGGGCCGACTTCCGAGAAGGGATGTTCCCAGTGGCCGGGATGCTATACGAAACTTCACATTTGGCAGGAAATGGTTAATTCCGACCAATCGATTGTTTTTATTTTATTGGATGGGAAATCGATCATTTGCGCTCCGGTGCCGAACAAGCCTTGGCCGGCGCAACGGATGTGAGTTCTGAAACCAAATGGGAACTGAGTCGGAGTAGGAAGTGTACCGGGTCATTCAGGCCTGGACGAGTGAAGGAAGTTTTGTATGAGTAGTGGTGGAATTCCTCCGGGATATGCGTATGCCCCAAGCAGAGGCGGCGGATACGAACTGCAGCCGGTGCAGGATGGTGGTAGGACCACGGGGGTATTCAGCCAGGGTAACCCCGGCAAGCTGGACCTGAGTCAAAAAACATTGACGGATCAAATGCAAGTCAGCGATGCCAAGAGTGTTGCCGACTCCACAAAATCCGCGCGGGAATACACCCTGATGGCGCAAGGAAAACCGGGAGGACAGCTTGACATGAAGGCATAGCGTCACGCCGAAACAGTGGTGCCAGTTTAAAACCGGATGGGAAATTGAGTAGAAAAGTTTGAGAAGTCTGAGTGAAAGAGGAGTATAGGAAGATGGTTGGTGCAGTAGGTGGTGGTTCATCAAACTATTTTAATCAAACAAACAGCGGTGCTTTGAATTCCCCGCTGGCGCAGCAGATTATGAACACGCCGACAAATTTTTATGGGAACAACGACCCGAATCGTAGTCCGATTGACGTGAATGCCTTGATACAGGGGGCTGGCCCGAATCCGACCGGGATGGCTGCTGCCAATGTTGTCAATCAGACAATGTCTACGGTTTTTGGTGGTGGGGGGGACGCACAAGGTGGCGGCAACCCTGCTGTAACCCAAGCATTAGGGCAACTGCCCCCAGGGATGCGGGGAGAAGTTGGCGCATGGGTTGAGTCAAGTAATAAACGGAGGGCGGCTAGCCAAAAGTCCACCGGAAATGCCGCTGTAGATGCTGCTGCAAAGAACCTTCCTGCAGGTTTTATTGATGTAAAAGCACTGGTTGATGGTAGTAACAGATTTAAGGCCGAAAAAGAGGCCGCAAAGCAAAATCAAGGTGGTGGTAAGAAAAAGAAGGGTGGGCTTTTGGGCTTGGGCTTCCTTGGGTTGTAGGGTGGAATACATAGGCTGTGGACGCAACCGGGGGCCAGTCCCCCGGTTGCTGTTTGGCGACCCGTGCTTCAGTGTTGCCATCAGGCTTGGGGCGTAACTTCCACCATCTTGATTTCCGAGCCCTTGACCCACACCTCCGTGGGGTGTTCCAAGGGTTTCCATTCCGAGGCCTGCGGATCGTATTGGGAGGTCTCGGTAAAGTACAGGTCATCGGGGTCGGTGGTTTGGGGTGTGGGCATGCCTCGTCTGAAAACCCCCATGATTTTTCGCTCGTTATTCAGGGTAATCACCACCTGGTAGCTTTCCGCCTCGGTTAAAAAGCGATCCCATGCATTGGTGATGGCTTGGGCGGGCATGCTGGAGACCAGGGCCTTCATGGGGCGCCCAAAATAAGACGCGTTGGCCAGCCTGGCCACCATCCAGCCCAGCAGAAAAGGCAGGGCCAGGAGAATGACGAACCAGATGGCATAGTAATAAACCGGGTGTTGCGCCAGGAGTTGTGCGTTCAGGTAGTTGTAGACAAATAAAATACATATCAGGATGCTCAGGACATTGTAGAGGGTCATCAGCACCAGCGAGCGCCTGAAGCCCACCCGGCGTTCCGAAAAGATAGACACCGCCTCCTGGAAAATCAACCCTGGCACAAACACGCTCGATAAATACAGCAGGGTCTGGAGGTTGAAATCCAGGAGCCTGTCCAACACCCGCAGGCGGTTGAGGGTCTCCAGTTGGTTCAGCCGCTCCAGTTGGTTCAGGTTTTGCATATGTTGCAGTTGGGTCAGATTCGGAAGCTGGTCCATCTTGTCCAGTTGGCTCAACTGTTTCAAGTTGTCCAGGCGGTCCAGGTTGCCCAGCTGGTGCAGGTTTTTCAGGTTGCCGAGTTGTTCCATTACATCCAGCCGCTTCAGCATTTGCAACTGTTGCAGATGATCAACATGATGCAATTTTTCAAGTTGGCGCATGTTGCTCAGCAGTTCCAGCCGGTCCAGTTGGCTCAGTTGTTGAAGCCTGTCCAGCTGGCTTAGGTTCTGGGTATACTGAAGTTGGTTGAGGTTCTGTAAGTGTTGCAAATCTTTTAAATCTTGCAGATTGCGCAGGTTTTGAAGCTGTTCTAAATTTTGCGTATTTTGCAGTTGGTTCAGGTTTCGAAGCTCTGGAAGGTTCTCAAGCTTATCCAAATCCAAAAGTCCCATTGGCTCAGCTCTCCCCTCTGGTTAAAGGAACCCCTCAATATAGCAAAAAAGGACAAAATCTGAACTTAATTTACTGGGCTGCTTCAGGCAGAGTTACTTTCCATCGGTGAGGCAAAAGTCGTTCCGGACTCTTTCCGTCCAGGTTCAGACCAACAAGGGCTCTTTTGTGACCTTGCCGGATATAACTTGTAAAGCCCTGGCCCAGCCTGTATCGGATTCCCAGGATTAATGCTAAAAATGAACATGCAGTGCCCCAGCAATGTGAACGAAAAGGAAACGGAAATGGGACCAGCCGTGAAACCCAGGATTTATTTGGCAGGACCGGATGTGTTTTTGAGGGAGCCGCTCGCCATGGCAAAAGCCAAAAAGGCCATTTGCCAAAAATATGGATATGTACTAATGTCCTCCACTCACAAGTGGGTGGGGCTGTAAGCTGGGAGGAATAGGCCTCAGGATGAAGATTTCATCCGTCTGATTTCATTTGAAACGATCTTTTTTCGGACGGTTTGAAGCGACTGCTGGAAAGTCGACTTTTCCAAGTCGGTACCCTCTAAATAAGGGAGGGTTTCGAGAATGTGGGAGATTAAATTATCCGTGCGCTTGAGGACGTTGAAAAAATCTCCACGGGTATTGTACCTTTGCAATGCGACCAGGTCCTTACGCAGAAACCAGTTGCGCATCATGTGGCTATGATCGAGATTAATGAAGGGCACGGGAAGATTGCGTTCGGTTCCTGTGTCCACCCTGCGCTGCATGATTTTATCAAGCTCTGTTAATTTTTCCAGCGTGTCATAAAACTGGGCCTCATCCGGGCTTTGGGCGCGCTGGATAGTGTGGCTTAGCGCATTGGCCTGCTCAGGTTCCGTGACTAGGCTGGATAGCAAAACCGCTAAATTTTCAGGGGTCAGTGTTTGAAATAGCCCATCTTGAAGAGCTTTTGCAATCAGCAGATGGTTGTCACCGGGGATTTTTGCGGCAATTTTCCCTAGGACGGGTAGTTTTCCATTTCTTTCCAGAAAGCCAAGCTGGTTGAGGCATTTTTGTGTATTCCCAAACATCTGAATCAGATCTGACGTGACAGAAGTTTCTAGCTGCGGAGGTCCGGATGTTGCCGAAAGATCCCGGTTTTTTCGGATTTTTTCTTGATAGGCTGCGAGCGAGCGTCGAATCAGTTCTTCCACAACGGCAGGTTTATGATGCGATAGCAAGTTTAAAATTTGATATGTTGAGACATCCAACTGGCTCTCGATGGGTTCAGGAGATCCCGTAATGAGGTCAATGTAATTTGCCAGTTTTTCTGCAAAAGTACTCGCCGGGGCTCCGTTCTGAAAATAAGGGAGGATATAAAAACATTCGGTATGCCGGCCTTTGCGTCCGGCGCGTCCAGCGGTTTGTACGATATCGGCGGCGTCAATCAGCTTTCCGATACGATTGACATCCCATTGCACAACGGTTCGGAAGGGAGAGTCGAGACCGACGGTGAGGGTATCCGTCCCGAAAACCACTTTCAATTTTCCCGCTTCCAGCAGTTCTTCCACCAGCTTTCTTTCGCTGGGCAACAATCCCCGATGGTGAATTGCGACCCCTTTCCTCAGCCAGTCAAGCAATTCCGACTGATGAGGGACGGCCTCTTCCTTGTAACCATCAGGTGTTTTCGTTTTCTTTGTTCGCGTTATCCGGAGTGAGGGATATTTTTCAATGTACTTTTCAATCGTATTTTCGATATAGCGCCGTTCTTCTTCGGTGATGAGCGGCAGCATACCATCTGTTTGTTGGGCGGTTTTGTACGCACTCGGATCGGAGAGCGTGGTCTCCGGCAACTGGCTAACCAGTTTTTCCGCCAGTCTTTTGCATTTGTCCCGGCTGTAAAGCACAAACAGAGCAGGTGTCATGCTTTGTTTGCTGATCGCCTCCGGTGGGTTTTGCAGCAGTTTCACCACTTTGCTGACATCAAAAGCCGGCATCGCCGTCGCCACCCGAAGCGCGTCTCTAAAGCTCTTGGTGACGGGAGGCAGGTTTTCCTCAAGCTCTTTTCTCTGCTTCAGTGTTTCCACTCTTGCGTCCTGGCGGGCAACATTTTCCAGAAGCCTGGTTATTTCTCGTCTTTGTCCGGAGGTGTAAGAACCGTAGGGATTCTTCCCTTTTTCCATCAGGTTATGAAGTGCTTCTTGGTATAAATTCAGCAATCTCTGCTCACGGGCAAACCGATATTCCCAATCCTGGCCTTGAGTGGTTTTCAGGCTTTGTTGCGCTTTTTCAAATTCCTGCTGAACATTTCGAATATCCGCATCCAATTGAGGGAGGGTGGGTGGCGTCTCATAGGAGAAGCGAGGGCTCCAGGATTGCGCCAGTTCTGAAAACCACCGACGGTTCAGCACTGACGAGGCGGCTTGAAATTTTCTGTCGAGCCGTTCACGCTCTTGTTGCAAACTTTCCAATTGCCGGGTGGCTTCACGTAGTCCGGGCTCGATAGTTTCGGTGGCTTCGTGGTCACCCGCCGAAGTGTGGGCTGACGTTATACCCGCCTTTTTCATGGATTCTAATTTTGTGTTGAGCTCATTAAAAGCCTGTTCCTTGGCTTCCAGCTCCCTTCTTGCCTTTTCTTGCGTCTCAGCGGTGCCATCTTTCTGCTGTTTGACTAAATCCTTGCTGGCAGCTCTCCGCTGGTTTTTGAGGTTTACTAACAGACGTTCCAGTTGGCTTTTTTCATCGCTGCGAAGATATTCTTCTTGCTGCAATCGCTTGATAGCCTGCTCCAGGGTGTGCAATTCCCTCTGTGCCTGTGCCTGGCTATCGGTTGTGCCGGTTGCCATTTCCCGCCTCAAAATCCTTTTCTTTCTTTCCTGCTCCTTTTTAGCTTTCTCGACCTGGGCTTTCAGCAGAAGCCGATCTTCGTTTCTGCGTGATTCCAAGTTGAAACGATCACGGGCCACCCCGATTTCCTGATCGATTTTCAGAATTTCTTGCCGCATAGTGGTCAGTTCGCTGGAATCATGCGCCTTGAAAAAGATATCTTGCAGACGGATTAACTCATCCCTTAAAGAGAGTTTTTCTGTCAGACTCACATCGAGGGCTTGTATTCGGGCATGGGCTTTATGCAACTTTGTTTGTAATTTGTCATCGTTGGATTGCCGTTGAAAAATTTCGATCAGGGCCGGATCGTTGTGCTTAGTCAGATGAAGAAGAAGCTTCCTCTGGGGGACTGATCGTTCAAACGATTGCACGAATTTCACTTCCCGGTTTTCTTTAAGGCCGGGTGTACCCTGAAGGTGTGCGGGTGGTGAGTTTAATTCCGGCAATATCGTTTTTCGTTTCCGGTTTTGCTCCCGAAGCTCATTCAGCCAGCCCTGAATTTCCTCCGGGTTACCCACTGATGCAGACATGTAAATCGATTGCATCCAGGGTGGCGCTAATGTTGTGGCCGACTCCCAGACGGTTCCCCGGTCCGGGTTCGAGAGAAAGTGGATTTCATCGAGCGTCACAAAGCGTGCCGACTGAATCAGCTTCAAATTTTCACGCCACTCCTCTTTTCCCCCTGAAATAATCAACTGCTCATCATGCGGTGAGGATAGAATCATATTCCAGACTTCGGTTGTCATCAGGAGAATCGGGGCATCCGGATTCTGTGTTTCCTGTCCGGTCATTAGCCCGACATTGTTGGCGCCGTAGCGCTCCTGGAATTTTTTAAACTTTTCGCCCAGCACTGCAACCAGTGGCAAGGTATAAATCATTCGGACAGGATGCTTCGGGCTGTGCGCCTTCAGCACCTGCCAAATGGCGAATTCCGGAATGAGCGTTTTGCCCGAGCCGGTTGGCATGACGACCAGGTTGCTATGCCCTTCCGCCAGGTTGTTCATGGCCTCGATTTGTTTCGGATCCAGCTCTTTGATGTTTGGTTGTGCTTTTAGCAAGTACCGTCTGAATTCGGCAACCAGCGGGTGCATTTGAGGCGCATGCTCTCCAAAACGCAGTGTGTCTCTCGGAATGACACGAGAGAACCGGTCTTGGACTGGTAAGCCGAGTGTCGGTGCCGTCCACGCTGTCAATTCCGGGCGCGACTGCAAAGGGCTCCGTTGTATCCATGTGGAGAAGTGAACTTTATCCCGAACTAGCACAACCCAATCGTCTTTCTATGTGTCTTGGTGAGCATTTCGCTGGTAGTAGCGCAGTATGCAAGAAATAACAACCGCCAATTTCGATCATGCTACCACAGGCGTCGCAAAAATCCCCAACACTCCGTAACAAATATTGAAGAATGTCTCGATCTTACCTCGGCGGATCCGTCATGGACCTCAAGCTGTTCCGAGGATGGATGGGTCCTGGAAATGGTAAGCAAGCATATTTAGGCGCTTCAGAACGCTTCTGAGCCCCAGAATCAGTTCTGATTTGGCTTTAAGTGCCGAATACACCTTGTACACCTTGATCCTTAAGCTGTCGATCATGCGCTCCCGGCATATCCTAAAGCCCGGAGACATCCCTGCACACTCCGTAATCCCTTGGCCGCAGGTTCGAATCCTGCTGGGCCCACTCACCAATTTTAGGAATAGGGCGGGTTTTGAGATGCTTTACAAACTGTAGTATTTGGGGTGGATTTCAGGTATCATGTGTCCATCCTGTATCGGTGTGTGTTGGGATTTGGTGAGGACTCATTAGAAAGTTCAGCGTGGAAGAGCGATGAGAGTGTTATCCCCAAAATCCTCTTGCTTGGCACTCCTCATGGCGGGCTTACTCCTGTTGCCGGTTGTCCATGGACAACCGTCCACTGCTGATCCCCATAAGCCCAATATGGGAATTTCACCGCATTCCGTGCCGCCTAAATCGCTCAAAATTAAAGAGGTTCCTGCCCCTTTAAGCTTTAATACGTATCATGAAGGCGGATACCAGTTTCATATTTATCAGAACCCCCATTATCGGGATATCCCAAAAAGCGAGCGCGGTGTTTTGATATTGGGGACATTCAGTAGCCGGGCTTCTGTCGAGGATGCCAGCAAGGCAATTAATCCAAACAGCAAGGATGGGCGTCCGTATGACATGGTGATCGGGATGATGCGTGAGATTCCCAATCCCATAACGGAAATTGCCAGGAACAATGCTCTCAATAATGCCATGACACCGCCGGTCCCTTCCACAAAAGAAATTATCCAATCTATTCCTGAAAGAATTCAATCCACAATCCACAATGCGCCTGACAAGATTATCCAGGAAATAACGGGCCTTTCGGAACCCGCCAACACTTCAAATCAACCCAGCCTTTCGGAACTGGTCAGGGCCAAGATTAATGAAACGACCAGCCAAGTGAAAACCACTGCCATCAACACGGCGGAAAAAGCAGTTACGATGTCCAGCACGGTGCCGGCTGTCATCATGGAGGCGACCAGGGTGCTTGGTGATCACCTCAGCACGCAAAACCATGTAGACGCTTTAAAAAAGGTTGTTCAGACAAATTATGGGGGCCCCATTGAGGCTAAAACCGTTGATACCCATAGTAATGGAACAACACTGGGCATGACGGCATTGCAAGACGGAAATGTGTTCAAAGGGGTTGAAACAGTGAACCTGATGGGTCCGGATATTGGCCTGAATGCAAAATATGTCGATAAAGAGGCAATGGTCAAGCTGGAAAATGCCGGTGTTCATGAGGTCAGGATCCACAGGATCGATGGAGACTTTATCACCGAATTGGGTGTCTATTCTGGTCATATTATGCAATTGCTGAAAGAAGCCGGTGTCACAGCCGTCGATCCGCTTGAAATACAGAAACTTGCTTTGGACCTGGCCAAGGAGAGTTTACAAGCCTATGGCGGGCTCTCAACGGCTGGGGGAAATCCCGAACTTCAGGGCAAGTTGCAGATAGGCTATCAGCAGTATCCACAAATCGGTGTCAGCATGCTTTTTCAAAATCATGCCGTTAAAAACTATGCGGCAATGCGGGCCGGGCTGATACATATTGAGGACGAAAACAAGGATAAGGCGGTTGGTGGCGTAAAAATCGCCATTGATGACCAGATGCTGTTGCAAATGATTCGTGAGGGAAAGCCTGCTCAAGCGACAGTCCCGCTTCGTCGGTTATCGGAATCCATGACATCCGGTAAAAGCGTTCAGGAACAGGAAAAAGCCATTGGAGAATTTCTGGAAACGCTGGGGAACCAATACAAGGTCTCCCAACCCAAGCAAATGTTGAGCAACCTGGTGGCCGTATCTGTAAAACCCTTGCTGGCCCAGGCCAACTCTTTCCGGAATCACTGGGACCAACTTCCCGACACCTTGAAATATCCGGGCAAAATCACAAGAATCTACGGCTTTGTACTCGATCCTGATAACCAGAATGTGGTTTTGATTGGACAAGCCTCTTCCAAAGGCCCCTATTTAAGCCTGGATGATATTACAACCGGGCTGCGCAGCGTCCTGGTTGATAAAACGGTTCCGGCATGCAGCTTGGATCCGAAACCGGATGATTTTGGAGGGCCGCAATATTCTCGCGTGGAGGGGGTCCCCAAGAATTCCGGTTTTGCAAAAACCATGCTGGATGCCGATTATGATATGAAAAAATTGACACTGGGGCTTGATGATTTGAGCCTGCCCTCCTTTAAACCCTTTACCCTGGCCCTGCGGGAGACTCATGGCCCGATCAACGGTATTGCGTCGCGGTTCTGGTTTTACCCCGTTCAACCTCAGCCGGGGAGCATCCAACTTTCCGACACCCGCGACACTGTTCTGTTTTTGAGTCATATGCAAGTACTGAGTGAAGAGATGCGGCTCTCCGGGCATGGACTGATTGGCACAGGCAATACGTTTGGCCCTTCCGCAGAAACTGCCATGTCACTCACCCAAAATCTTGATGCCGTGGTTGCCCAACGCCCCAATATCCAGAAACTTGAAGGGTTATTTGATATTGTCTTGATGTCATCCCTGTTACGGAGCCTCAATGTCACTACCCCCGTGCTGAAAGAACTGGCGGGTTTACCGTATCAACCGGAGAATGTGCCCGATTTCTACGAGGGGCTCAGTAACTCCGACGGAGGGATATTTGTTCATGGTGGCGTTCACCTGCAACAGGCGGGCAGTAAACGAGCCATCTTACTATTGGATGAGCCGCAAATGGAAGCCATCCGTCAACAAGCCCTTTCGGCTTCTCGCTCCGGTCAGCTCAGCGTCTCCCTCAAGGGACTTCAGGTTGCCATGGTGGATTTGGAGCGCACCCGGGATCAGCTTAGCTTGAAAAAAATTGAGTTGCTCCACAAAACCGTGGAAGGAAAGAGTCAGGAAACGCTGCCAGAACTCAACATGCTGCTTGCCGAACATTCGCATGATGCGGAGCTGCTTATTCTGCGTTCCATGGTCCACCTCCAGAAAAATAACTTGAACCTGGCGAAAAACGATATCGTAAGAGCCAGGGACATTGATAGCGATAACCCGGAAACAAGTATAAAATCCGCAGTCTTGCTCAGCAGCATTTATTCCATTGAGGGACATTTTGAACAGGCCCACCAAGAGTTGGATAGAGCGTTGGTACTGGATGACAAAAACGCGCTTCTGCTAACCTTGAAGGGGGGTATTTACAAAGACCAGGACAAAGCCCAGGAGGCCCGCCTTATGCTGACCAAAGCGTTGCAGGCGGATCCATCTTTTGCCTTGGCCTATTCCATACGGGCTGAGCTGGAAGCCCAGCAAGGATGGCTGCCCCGAGCAAAAGAATTTGCTCAGAAGGCTTATAAATTAAATCCGGATCTCATGGAGGTGAAACTGGCATTGTCCTCTACTGAGGCCTATCTGACGCACTTCCAGGAATCCCGAAGATTATCTCAGGAGGTTTTGGCGCATCCGGGCGCTTCAGCCATGGATAAAGTTCAGGCCTATTTAAATCTGGCCATGATTGCCGGTTTGCAGAATGATTGGTTTGCCTTCAGGGACTTTCTTGAACATGCGGCCAAGGAGCTGCCCGATAGCATTCTGCCTTTGACGGTCGGCTCCGAATACGCCCTTGAATTCGGTAACCTGTCGCTGGCTACCGAGCTTGTCCAGCGCGCAAAGCTTCTGGAGCCAAATTCACCCCTTGTAGAATCTCTGCTCCAAAAGTTACCATAAAGAACAAGCGAGTCTATGCAATGAAAAAGATTCTCTCTGTCTTGATAAGCCTGTTAATTTGCCTGTCGTGCTTTGTGCCTTCTTTTGCGGCAGAGTCGGTTACACTCAGGTACAAGTTTAAAGAAAACGACGCGTTCAGTATCTATTTTCTGAATCGTAGAAATGTCCAATACGAAAGTGTCATGGGTGAAAAGACGGACAGAAGCGACATTGAAATCAAGCGAAATATCCGGATAAAAAAAGTCTACCCGGACGGCAATGCGGACGTGGAACTTGTTTGCGAGTATATGATCACAAAATACCTGGATCCCAACGGTGCGGTTATGAATACGGTCGACAGCCGGGAAAAAAGTTCGGAATCACAGTTGCTGGCCTCTCTGGTTGCGCAACCCCTGGTGATTAAAATGACACCAACCGGGAACATCCTGTCTGTATCCGGCGCGCAGGAAGCCATGGATAATTTTTACAATACAGCGGAAAGCCAAAAGCTGGAACAATCTGAAAAAGTGATTCTGGGGCATATCGTGAATACGCTTTTTGGTGAGCAAAATATTCGGGATTTGGCTGCCAGATTTCTTTTTATCCCCTACCCGGATCATCCGGTAGCTATTAATGATTCATGGGAAAATGAGCATCAAATCACCAATGACTATATCAATCTAACGGTTGCCCTGCGGTTTCAGCTGAAGGAAATCCAGCCCCAAAAAAACAAAGTCGTTCTTTCTTTTGAGGAATTATTACGTGACTCGGCTTCTACTTCTGACATGCTATCGATAAAAATTGACAAGTCCTATTCATCCGGCACGTATGAGATTAACTCGGTAACCGGCTATATCAGTAAACTAGACTTTACAACAGATACCGACATAAACACGTACAAAAAAACCGGTCCGGATGAAGAGTGGCAAATGCATCGTAAAAGCACGCTTCGGCAAAGCGCTTATCTTGTGAAATCCGGAGAGCCCTTGCCGGAATCATTGAGACTGTCAGAGGTCCCGGTATCGCCCAAAGTCGAGGAAGCACCCAAGACCATTGACGATTATGGCCAACAGCTTGAAAGAGCCATGAAGCGAAACGATTTAAAAAAAGCTGATGAAATACTGGACACGATTTTGACAAAGTTTGATGTCAAGACATTAGATGAGCCCAGAAAATACGGGCTGCAGTTTATCCAGTCGGTTGTTTATACGAAACTCGGAAAATATGCGGAAGCCGAGAAAATATTCCTGGAATATCTTCCTTTCATGGAAAAAAAGCTGGGCTCGAACGCCCCTGAGCTGGTTGTCGCGAAAAGCAACCTGGGAGAAGTGTATATCAAGCAGCAAAAATGGGATCAAGCGGAAGCCTTGATGCAGGGTATGCTGCTTAAGCTTGAACATGGGAATAATCCTCGTAGCCTAAGTATGGTTTTAAATAATTTGGGATATTTATACAAGCAAAAGCAGCAATACGACAAGGCGGAATCGTTTTATAAGCGAGCTATTCAGGTTGACATGGAGATTGAGGGTGAAGCGAGTCTGAGTGCCGCTGCTTCATATGGCAACTTGTGTCAGGTGGAATTATTAGGTAAAAAATTGTCCGAAGCTGAAAAACATTGTAAACAAGCCTCTTTGATTTATGAAAAACAACTGGCGGCAGATCATCCCAATGTAGGTATTGCATGGAAGGATTTGGGCATCGTCTATGCTAACCAGGGCAAGAAGCAGGAAGCACTTGCAGCTTGGGAAAAAGGCAGCCAGATTCTAGATAAAGCTTATCAGTTTATGAAAGAGTATTACGGCCCTCTGAATCCGGACGTACTGATGGTGGAAAAAGCATTAAATGATCTCAAGACGGAAAAGTCAAAGCTAAAGCCTTGAAGTCTGGGTTTCCCGTAACTGATACTCCCATGGGAATTTCACCACAATGCCGACAGCAGGCAGGATACGCGTTCAGCATCAGCCAGAACAGACCCAACTGCTT
>DATNPJ010000036.1:0-14864 GCA_036703295.1 Coleofasciculaceae cyanobacterium
TTCCATGTGCGGCGAGTGCTCGATGGTTTTGCGATCTTCGCCGGTCATGAAGTACAGCTTGTTTTGCCCCGGTTTCATCCGGTTCACGTAATCTTTCAATGTGACCGGTTCGGTCTCTGAATGCGTGGAGGCAAACAAGCCGAGGCCCAGCAGGGTGTCGCGGTTTTCATAATCCTCGTACAGGCCTTCTTTCAGCGTGCGGCCAAATTCGCTCCAGAAAGTCAGGTACTGTTCGCGCTTGTTTTTCTGCATGTCTTCCAGTGTGGAGAGGACCTTTTTCACCAGCCGCTTGCGGATGGCGCTGATCTGGCGGTTCTGCTGCAAAATCTCGCGGGAGATGTTCAGGCTGAGATCCTCGGAATCCACCACTCCCTTGATGAAGCGCAGGTAATCCGGCATCAGCTCCTTGCAGTCATCCATGATGAACACGCGCTTCACGTACAACTGCACGCCACGCTTGGACTCCCGGTGATACAGGTCAAATGGGGCTTTCTCAGGGATGAACAGCAGGGCCTGAGCCTCGAAGGTGCCTTCCATCTTCATGCGGAACCAGCTCAGCGGATCGTTCCAGTCATGCGAAATGTGCTTGTAGAACTCTTTGTACTCCTCATCCGAGACTTCGCTTTCCGGGCGGGTCCAGATGGCCTTCATGGAGTTCAGGGTTTCGCGCTCGATGGTAGTTTTGGCCGAGCCTTCAATTGGTTTCCCTTCAGCATCCCGATCATACTCGGTGTGCGGCACGTCCATTCTGATGGGATAGGCCACGAAGTCGGAGTACTTTTTGACAATTTCCTTGATTTTCCATTCTCCGGTGTAATCGTGCAGGCCGTCCTCGGTATCCTCTTTTTTAAGGTGCAAGGTAATGCGGGTGCCATGCTGCGGACGCTCAACAGGTTCGATGGTATAAGTGCCGTCCCCGCCGGATTGCCAACGCCAGCCTTGGGTTTCGCCGGCCTTGCGGGTTTCAATGGTGACTTGATCCGCCACCATGAATGTGGAATAAAAGCCCACCCCGAACTGCCCAATGAGCTCCGGGGGGACCATTGAGTGCTCCTTCTGCTTTTGTTGCAGCACGGACATGAACTCGCGGGTGCCGGATTTGGCGATGGTGCCAATCACGCTCACCAGCTCTTCATGAGACATGCCGATGCCGTTGTCCTCCACCGCCAGCGTGCGCTGTTCCGGGTCTGCAAGCAGTAGAATCTGCGGATCTTCTATTTTGGGCAGATTGGAGTTGGTGAGCGCTTCGAATTGCAGTTTGTCGATGGCGTCCGAGCTGTTGGAAATCAGCTCGCGCAGAAAAATATCCTTGTTGGAATAGATGGAATGGATCATCAGATCCAACAGTTCGCGGGTCTCCGCCTGGAACGTATGGCGTTCGACTTGCGGGGTTTCAATGGGGGTGCTCATCAAGTTGTTCCTTATGCAAAACCTTCTGCGGCTATTATAAGGGTGTATCCGCTTAAACCCGTTCAGACTTAAAAATTTATTAATGATCGGGTCCAGGCTGAAAAGAAATCGGCCCCTCGCAGTGAGAGGCCGAAAGGTGTTAGGAATCGATTACCAGAATCCGCGAACCACTTTTTTCTTTTGCGGCGGTTGCGGTTTGGGAGCCGGGGTCGCCGGGGCCGGAACAATCTGGGTGAACATGACCTTCTTGGGTGGCGGCTGGCGCTTTTGGATAACAGGCAGCGGCGCGCGGGCCAGGAAGATGGATTTGGTATAGCTCAGCACGGGGCTCTGGCGTCCGGGGAGTGCGTCTCCCAGCCGTGGGTATTCTTTGGGGTAGGGTGGGAAGAGCGGAGTTGGCGGTTTTTCCGAGGGTTTTTCGTCCACGCGGTAGGTAATCTTGCCGGGTGCGCCGCAAGCGCCGTTGGAACCGGGGATTTCGCAACCGCAGTCGTTTTTAGTGTCAGCGCTGCCGCCATATCCGCCGCTGCCGCCGTTGACGTTAATATTCGCCAGGGTTGAAGCCGAAGGCAATTTGGCGCCGACGCCGCCGATTAGTTCCACGTAGCCGCCGGTTCCGCCGTTGCCGCCATTACCGCCTTGCGCGATCTGGGCGGGAAATTCCGGTCCCTGCGCGTCCGCAACGGCCATCTGGCCGTCGCCGCCGTTGCCGCCGACAACTTCAATCGCGCCATTGCTGGTTGCGGTGGTTCCGTAACGAACCAGCACGGTGCCGCCGTCGCCGCCATTGCCACCGTTCTGACCAATGGAGTGCTGAACGTAAGCGGCATTGAGATCAGCCGGGTTTACGGAAATCGGGCTTCCCCATTCGTCCGTGTAGACCGGGTTGCCCTGGCCGTCCTGGCCTTTCAGTACGTATGTGCCGTTTTGATCGGTGAAAAGCTCCTGGCCTTTGTAAAAGCGGGAGACCGTGCCTCGGGCGACATCCGGGTTAGTGCCGCCATTGCCGCCGTTAGCGGTGATCAGGCCGTCATTGTTCAGCTCGGCAGAGGCTACCAGATTGACCAGGCCGCCGTTGCCGCCGTCGGTGGGATTGTTGCCCACCACGCCGTCACTGCCGTTGGCGGTCATCTGTCCATCCGCGCCGACTTGGATGCTGCCGTTTTTCGTGGCTCTCAGTTGGGCGTCGCGATTGATGAGGGCTTGGCGTTCCGCCGCGCTAATCAGCTGCGGCGCATTGAGCATGGCCACTTCACTGATGGGCGTTGCCCCACCGGTGGTGCGAACGTCTACTTTCCCGCCTTGCTGGCCGGGGTTGAGGCCGTTGGCCATCAGGATGCCGTCCAGGTTTACCAATCCGCCCTGGATGGCGATGACGTTGGTGTTGTAGTTTCCGATGACCGCGCCGGAGGTATCGATAATGGCGCCCTTGGCAATATCCACCGCACCGCTGGCATTAATGCCAACGACGCCACCCGCGCCGCCAACGCCTTGCGCACTGATGGCGGCGTTCGGCCCCATCGTCATGCCGCCCACGTTGAACTGAACCTGTCCGCCGTTAACGCCGTTAGCGTAAATTTGTCCGTTCTGATAGAGGAATGCGGATTCGATCCGCACATGCCCGCCGTTGCCCACGAGGGCGCCTGATTGGCCCATGATGCCGTTGGCATCGATGTTGCCGTCAATCCGGACGACCTGGCCGGGTGCATTAAAGAGGATATTGCCGCCGTTGCCGGTCATGCTGGCTGCCGGGTTCGCGGCATCGCTGACTTCCCGCCCGTACACCGTGGATCCCGTTTGCACATGCAGGCCGGTCCCGGCGGAGTTCTGGAAAGTGGTCCAGTTGTTTTGCGTGTTGTAGTACATCCCGCCTTGCACGACCTGGCCATCGTTGGTGCTGTTTACGTCGCCGGGAGCGGCCAGCGCCAGCGGAAGGTTGGAAATCAGCAGGCTGGCGGCCAAGGCGGCGGAGGTGGCCCATCGTCCTGCGTTGCGGCGAGACTCAAACATGTCAATGGATACTCCTCTTGAATAGCTCCCCGGAGGTCCTTGATTTCAAGGGGCCTGGGGGGACGGGTGGATTGCACTATTCTTTATAGATAGAAAGTTAGAAAGCCTTTTTAGAAATAGCTTCAACTGTGAATACTACATTAAAAATATTGAATCGCAAGCATGGAAGTGAAATGAGACGGAGAACGGCATATACAGTGTTAACTCGCCAAATGGACAAGCTTTGGCGCGTGCGAATGGGCAATGGAAACGGTCGGGTATATTACAAAAACTTTTTTATGATTTACATCTAGCTTTGATTTCCTATAATAGTTCAGACTTGTAACGGTCTCGATCGAAATGGGCCATGGGACTCCCTGCTGAACCCGATGGGTCGGAATCCGGTGGCCTGACATTGAATTTCCCGTTTGAGCCGACGCTTTGGCCAGACTCTCGAAGGATCTTCCGAATTCGAAGGAAACATTAACATGAGATTTCCACGCTTCCGCTCCATTGCTCTGATTTCCAGCTTGCTCGCGCTGGGCGCTGTCAACCCGGCCATGGCGCAGGTTGTGATGCCGTCGCAGGTCAATCCCGGCGCTGTCGATTCTTCCGGTATGTCTCCTTTGTCCCAGCCTGCTCCCTTTGAAGATCCGATGCGGAAAGAGCAGGAGCAATCCGGTCTGCAAGTCCCCGAGCAGCCCAATATCGTACAGGTGGACAGCGATCTGTTCCAGGTCAACCGGATTGACGTGCAGGGCAACTCCATTCTGTCTGATGAAGAACTGCGCCGGATCGTGGCCCCCTACGAAGGCCGCAAGCTGAGCGCCGAGGAACTCACCACCATTGTGGCCCGCATCAACGAAGAATACCGTAGCCGGGGCTACCTGACCTCGCTGGCCTTCATTCCCCCGCAAGACTTAGAACGCGGCGCCATCACCGTGAAAGTGCTGGAAGGCATGATCGGCGATATGGAAATTCAGGGCAACAAGTACTTCCGCGCCAAGGTGATTGAGAAACGCATTGCCGCCAAGCCCGGCGAGCCCCTGAACATTCCCGAGCTGGAAAAAGAACTGCTCCGCATCAATCGCCTGGAACCGTTCAAGGTGAAAGCCACCCTGTCTCCGGGTGAGCGGACCGGCGAAACCAAGATCCACCTGGATATTAAAGAACAGCAGCCATTTCAAATCACGCTGTCCGGCGACAACATGGGCCGCCCATATATTGGAACATATCGCGGCGGCGTGGAATTCGCCGATCGCAACGTCACCGGCCATGGCGATCGCTTCAACGCCCGCTGGGTCGGAGCGGCTGGCACGCAGTTGGCTTCCGCCTCCTATACCTATCCCCTGGGCAGCCGGGGCACCGAGTTGACCGGACTGTTCGGCTTCAGCCATGTGGATGTCGATCTGGACATCAAAAATCAGCCCCCCATCATCGGAAACGGTTACAATTACGGTCTGCTGCTCTCCCAACCTCTGGATCGCGATCGAACCTGGGTCGCGGATTTCGGTCTGAACGCCCGCCGGGTCAGCAGCTTCTTTGATGGCGACAAAACCAACACCACCGATATCCGCGCCTTATCACTCGGCCTCAATTACAACCGATATGATCGCTACGGACGCAGCTTTGGCCGCCTGTCCGCCGCGCTGGCCCCGGAATGGCTGGGCGCCAATACCAGCTTCATCAAGCTGGAGAGTTACCTGAACCGGACCATCAGCCTGCCCAAAAACAACATGCTCCTTCTGAGCGCCTATTCTCAGTGGACGCCGGATGATCTGCCGCCCGCCGAGCAATTCCAACTGGGCGGCATGAACAGCGTGCGCGGCTATACCCAGGGCCTGCTGCTGGGCGATCGCGGCTACAGCCTCAACGCCGAATGGCGCTGGCCCATCCCGCTTGTAGCGCAGTTTAATCCCTGGATCGGCCAGCGGGTGCGGGGAGCCTTCTTCGTTGATTACGGTCAGAGCTGGCTAAAGGGGCAAGACAGCCAATCGCTCATGGGTGCCGGTGTCGGTCTCCGGGCACACCTGACGGACTACGTGCAAGGCTACGTGGATCTTGCCTTCGGCCTGCTGAAGCGGGATAACATTGAGCCCCACGGTCAGCCGACCGCGCGCGTGCACTTCGGAGTCCGCAGCGAGCTGCTGCCCAACGAGTACAAGGACCGGGCCGAAACCGTCACGCCAATCAAGACCGATGTCTTCCGCCCTAAAAACGTGGGCGCGTTGCGTGAAGAGGAACTGCAATCGGATATCAGCGATCCGACGCTGGAACCGACGGACACACTCTTCCGCCCGAATATTTACTAGTTTTTATTGCGAAACACTCACTCAAATAAAACAACAAGCTCCCGGTTCGCAAGGACCGGGTTTTTATTGGGTGAGTATCCCTTCTCAGCATATCAATTCAGCCATTTTCCAATTTCAACCGGGCATTGGGTCAGTTTAGGCGTAGGAGGGGGAGATTCGCCTCTTTTTCGATACAAGTCAAGAGACAATCGAGCGATTGTTCGGTATTTTCATATTTGCTAACATCACCCCCACGGTAAGATAAGTTCATAATTTTATAAACTCAACCACTCGATCGTTTAGAGGATGCGGTCCCTGCCGGGATCGTTAATGATCAAGAACGCGAGTTCGACTCGAATGGAAGTGAGGAATGGCAGATGAGTAAGCGGCTAATTGGCGGCATTCTGCTGGGGATGTTGTGGCTTGGGTTACCGGCCGGTGTTCTGGCGCTGAATGTAAACCCACCCCAGGGTAACGACTTGAGCGAGGCGGAAGTCTTTTTCACCAAGGTGTTGCACACTACCAGCAACCCGGTCATCGCGGCCATGGCGCGGGACAGCCTGCTGAAGATCCAGACGGGTGATGCGAAAGAATCCCCGGCTGCCGTTGCGAGTCCTGCGCCGAGCAAGACGGTCGCGGAAGTGGCCCTGCTGCCCCAGACGGACAGCACCTACGTGGTGCCGGTGGTCGTCAACAAAAACGTGATGGCCACATTTTTGATTGATACCGGGGCCAGCTATACTGTCATCACGCCCGAGACCGCAAAAGCCATCGGGGTGGAAGTCACGAAAGAGACTCCCACGGTACCCGTGACGACCGCCAACGGCACGATTGACGCGCCGGTGGTCAGGCTTCGGAATGTATCGCTGGGCGGCATGCTGGTTAATGACGTGGAAGCCGTGGTTACACCGCTTGGCGCCACGCCGCAACTCTCGGGTCTGCTGGGCATGAGCTTCTTCCGGGGGATGGAGATTTCATTCAAGCAGGATCGTTTGATTATCAGCCGTTAGGAGCGGTTTCCCCGTTAGGCTGATGCCTGGTCGTTCTCTTCGTTGCTGATGGCGATATCGATGCTGCTGTGCACGTCCAGGTCCAGCGTTTTGACGTTGAGAATGGTTTCGTAGGTTTCGATGATTACGGCGAGCAGCAACAGGATCAGCCCGGTGATAAAGGTCCAGGCGGGCACGTTGACCCATTTCACGTAATGCAGCCGGACAATGGCAAGGGCGAAAGCCGTGAACACCATCATCCCCACCGCGCCAAACAACAGGAAGATGGCATTCCGGATGAGCACGCCCCGCCGCAAGAACAGTTCAGCCTGCTGGCGGATATTGGCGATCCGGTCGGGCATGTGGGATTGGCGAAGCTCCCGGTTGAGATCCCGGAGACGGGCGCCGACCGTGGAAATTCGATTGTTCAGGCCCAGAATCAGCAGCCCGATACCGGAGATAGCGACGGCAGGTGACAGGGATTCGGTGATGACGGTGTTTGTTTCAAGCATGGGTACAGTTCCTTGACCTCATCATTCTACTGCGCGCATGGTGGGAGTGCCAGGGCTTCAAGCACCGGTTTCCATCCGGAGCGCGGCAGCGGCATCATGGGCTGCCAGTCGTTCACGTCGCCGTTCGGGGTCCATGAACCACTCCTTCAGCAGAATGTTCAGGCAGGCTGCTACCGGGATCGCCAGGATCACGCCGACCATGCCGAACATCATACCGCCGACCAGCAGCGAGATGAGAATTGCCAGCGGATGCAGGCCCACCGCCCGGCCCATGATCAGCGGGCCGATGATGTTGTTTTCCACAATCTGGACCCCGATGAACAGCAGGAACACCCACAGCGCGGAGAAGACGCCGCCGGGCGTCAGCAGGGCGATAACCAGCGTGGGAATCATGGCGATGTTGGGGCCCAGAATGGGGATAATGGTGAGGATTCCGGCCAGAAACCCGAGCAGTACCGGGAAGGGCAGGCCGATGAGGTAAAGACCCAACGCAATCAGGCTGCCGAACGAAATCATGAAGAGCAATTGGCCGGTGACAAAAGCACCCGTGCTGCGGATGAGGTGATTGATCAGCGTGTTCAGGCGATCATGCTGCCCGGTTGGGTAAAAGCGCAGAAAGTAATGCTGGATCCGCTCCCGGTCGAGGAGCAGGAAGACGCTGATGACCAACGCGCTGAGAACATCCAGGGCAACCTGTGAGATGGCCATCGTCGCACCGGTAAACCCGGAAAAGAAATGGGCGTTTTGCGCGGAAATCTGCTCCAGCAGCGATTCCGGGCTGAACCGGGCCAGGTATGGGTAGCGCTGGACCAGGAAAGCCCAATCATTCAGCCCCAGCCGGATCTGTTCCAGGTAATTTGGGAAATCGGTGATAAAGAGCTGGAGCTGTTGCAGGGCGATGCCGGTAATCGGCATGACAATGCCGATCCCGACCACTAGGAACACGGCACAGGGAATCAGGACCGCCACCCAGCGGGGAAGTTTGCGGTCCAGCCATTCCACCAGCGGCAACAGGGCGCTGGCAAAGATAAAAGCGGTGAAGATAACCGCCAGCGCCTCCCGGATCATGTAAAGCGTAAAAAGCAGCAATAGGAGGCCCACGAGCCACCATGCCCTGTTTTTGAACTGTTCGTCACTCATCGCCGGTTCCACAAGCTCTCCGTTCCGCTTTGAATTCATCCTTATATTATTGTAAGGCTGTCGGGCTTATTCGGGAGATCCGTGTTTCAGATGGCCTCACCCCGGCAATTATTCTTATTGCCTGAATTTTTTGTTTGAATCACAATGCAACTAGTTTACGGGGATAGCTCCAGAAGCGCGGAGGGTGTCGTTTCGCTGGCGCTGCTGAAGGAATTGAATTGTCCCGTTATTAAACTGGGGGGATTTCAGGATGATGATCAAGCATGTCCAAATGGGGCCTTTGAAATTCGGGGCTACGTTGTTCGTGAAGCCCACGGGAAAAAACGTGGAACAAGGTCTGCACCTGATGGCTGACTTGGAGCGAGCGCTCCCGAAGATCTCCTCGCAAGCGCATCCAGGAGCCATTTCCCTGGCGCTGTCACCCAAGCATGACATCATCAGCATCGTGGTGCGGAATGGGGGAAATACCGAGTCGAACCAGGATGTTCACGAAGTGATGGCGCGATTTGCCCGGCACAAGTTGAAAAAGCCGGCCATTCTGAACCTGGCTATCTCCGATGAATTTACTGCATTGAACCGCGCGGAACGGCTTCATGAGAATCTCCTGGACCCGCAGGAAAATTACCTTGAGAAAGGGGAAATCGAGTTCAATCCTTTCAAGTGTTCCTCCGAAAATCGGTAGAGGCGTTGCCTGAAAGAATCTGCCGGAATTCATTTTGGATCGAATTCCGGTTGGGGTGCATTTTAAAAGTATGCACCGAAAAAAACCAGAAAAAAGACTCGGCGTGCACATTGGCCTGCCGAGTCTTTTTAAAATTCTGCTGATTTTCAGGAAGCGGTTTTTTGCTTTTTAGAAGCAATCGCCGTTTTCTTCGTGGTCTTTTTGGCCGGTTTGGTGGTCTTGCTGGCCGCTTTCACGGTTTTACCCTTGGCGGCTGCTTGCCCGGCTGCCTTGGGCGGACGTCCCCGTTTTCCGGCGGTCGGTTTTGCGGCTGCCGCAGTGGTGCTTTTAGCAGCCGCTTTTTTTCCGGCAGGTCTGCCGACGGATTTTTTGGTGGCGGATTTAGCGGTGGCTTTCTTGGTAGTGGTTTTTGTTGCGGTAGTTTTTTTAACGTTCTTGCTGCCTGGTTTCCGGCCTCTTCTTGGTTTGGCCGGTTCTTCCATTTCTTCCGCGCTTTTTCCGGATAATTTGAATGACTGATAAAAAGCCTTCAATTCATCCAGCGTGTCAAACTTGATGGGCATCGGTATTGCTCCTTACTCTACGCTCAATATCATAATATAACTCACTAAAAATGACATACTATTTGCAGAATTCCTCATTCATGAACCCAAAATTTTCATATTCATGAAAATGAGTAATGTCTATAAAACGATGACTCAGAAAGGGTTTTGATTGCCGGGCTGAATTTTTTAAAAATTGATCCGGTTTTCTGAAAATTGTTTTCGCTTGAGCAAAAATATGAATGCTTCGTCACCCCATCGGACAGCCAGGCGGTTTGCTGAGTCGTTATTCCTTAGTAAATTAGAAAGCAGGTGAGAAATTTCGCCGATTGTCTGCTAATCGATCAGGGGCAATTCGTAGTGTGTTTGCCGTTTTTGGATTAAAATGAAACACGTTATTGGATGATCCCTGCATTCATCTTTAATGCTTCAGCATGCTTCGAAAAAAGGCGGGGATCCGGTCAATGCAACGCGGGAAAGGCGATTCCGGATATGGGAGTTCTTCGTAGCCAGACGGATTTACGTTCAATGAAAGAAGCGGGCCGCATTACGCGGGAGGTTCTGGAGGCTTTATGTGAGGCGGCAAAACCCGGCGTTTCCACCGTCGCACTTGAAACCCTGGCCAACCGCCTGCTGGCCCAGAATCGCTCAACCGCTCCCTTCAAAGGTTTCGATGGATTCAACCAGGCCATCTGTGTGTCGATCAATGAGGAAATCGTGAATGGCCCGCCGATGCGCGAGAGAACCTTGCAGGAGGGAGACGTGGTCAGCATCGCCATGGCGGCGGAGCATCGCGGTATCCATGCCAAGGCGGCCCGAACCATTTATCTTGGAACACAGCCTCCCGAGGACATTGCCCGCTTGCTGGCAGGAACGTCTGCTGTCATTCCTGCCGTGATCGATGCCTCTAAATCGTCCAAAACCTTGAATGAATTGTTGCCCTTTATGCCCGCGACCGCCGGGCAATATCGCCTGACCGTGATCAGCGGGCTGGGCGGGGCAGGGATCGGTAAAAAGCTGCATGAGTGGCCGCCGGTGCCCAACGATCCTGCCGCGTTGGAAGAGGTGATTCTGCTGGAGCCTGGCCTGGCGTTTACACTAATGCCGATGTTTTCGCTGGGTGAGAGTGTCGAGATGGACACCCATGAGGACGGCTGGACTTATCTGACGCAGGATCGGGCGGTTGCCGCCCACGTGGCCGATACCCTGCTGATGACCCCGGACGGCCTAGTGAATATAACCGGGTGAATATGACCGAACCGGCTTGACCGCGCGGATGGCGGTTGTTATGGTATTAGCGCAACAATGGAAGGGAGACGCCATGAGTAGCAAAACAGGCACGGAAGCCATTACCATCAGTCAGCGCCTGCGCGAGGAAACCGCCGGACAACACCGGGCCATCGAGGAAGCCAGACGCTTCAACCGGCTGGGACAGGAGGACTTCTCCAACCCGGAATATGTCCAGCTCCTGGCGCGCTTTTATGGCTTTTACAAGCCGCTGGAAGCCGAGTTTCGCAAACATTCGGAGATGATGGGCGCGCTGGACTACGAGCGGCGCTTCAAGTTGCCGTTGCTTGAAAAGGATTTGAAATTCTTCGGGCTGGATGACGAGGCGCTGGCCCGGTTGCCCGTTTGTGGCGCGCTGCCGCCGACCACGACTGCATCCGAGGTCATTGGCACCATCTACGTGATGGAAGGCTCTACCCACGGGGCGCAGTTTATCACCAAGCGTTTGCGGCAGCAGTTAGCGTTGGGCGAACAGGGCTTGGCCTTCTATGAGGGCTATGGCCAGGAGACGATGCCTCGCTGGCAGGAGTTCAAGACCTACCTGGATTCGACTTTCGCCCCCGACCGGGACGGAGACGCGGTGGTGGCTTCCGCCGTACGCACCTTCGAAGCCCTGCATGATTGGATGAACGAGTAGGAGGCCCCCATGTTTGCCGTAATTCTGAAATATAAAAAGCCCATTGAGGACGTGGAGACCCATACGCCCGCACACCGGGCCTACCTGGATCGCTATTACGAGCAGGGCGTCTTTGTGATGTCCGGGCGGCAGACGCCCCCCAATGGCGGCGTGGTGATGGCCAGAGCGGAAAGCCGTGAGGCGCTGGAAAAAATCCTGGCCGAAGATCCCTTCTGCACCGAGGACGTGGCCGATTATGAAATCTACGAATTCAAGGTCACCAAGTTCCTGCCGTTCCTGAAGGAATTGGAAGGCGTTTAATAGCGCCAATTGCCTCTTTGCATGGGGAGTGCTAAATCAACGCTGCTGAACCTAAACCAAAAAACGCTGCCACCTGAGCTGCGTCTGCGGGAAGCTGGGCGCGTTCCGGGGTGCCGTAGGCGATGGCGGAATCGGGATCTTTCAGGCCGTTGCCGGTGAGGACGCACACGATGGTGGTATTCTCTTGTACTGCGCTCGTGGCGGCGGATTTTAGCAACCCGGCCACGCTGGCGGCGCTGGAAGGTTCGCAGAAAATACCTTCGCTGGCGGCAATCAGTTTATAAGCGGCGATAATTTCTGCATCACTCACGCTGCCGATTTCCCCGCCGGATTCGTCGCGGGCTTTTTCGGCCAATTCCCAACTGGCGGGGTTGCCGATACGAATGGCGGTCGCGATGGTCTCCGGGTTTTCAATCTTCCGGCCCTGCACGATGGCTGCCGAACCCTCGGCCTCAAAGCCGTGCATGCGGGGGCGTTTTTTGGCGATGCCGTGATCGGCGTATTCTTTAAAGCCCATCCAGTAGGCGGAAATATTGCCCGCATTACCCACCGGGATGAATAAATCGTCCGGGGCCTCGCCCAGCGCGTCGCAGACTTCAAAGGCGCCGGTTTTCTGGCCTTGCAGACGGTAGGGGTTGATGGAGTTCACCACGCAGACTTTGCCCGTTTCGCCTAGCGTGCGCACGATATCCAGCGCCTGATCAAAGTTGTCGTCGATTTCCACAATAGACGCCCCGTACAGTATCGCTTGTGAAAGCTTGCCCAGCGCGACTTTCCCGGCGGGCAGGATAATCAGCGTTTTCAGGCCCGCGCGGGTGCCGTAAGCGGCCGCCGAAGCGCTGGTGTTGCCGGTACTTGCGCAGATGATGTGGGTGTGGCCCTCGGCTTTCGCACGGGAGACCGCGTAGGTCATCCCGCGATCCTTAAAGCTGCCGGTAGGGTTCAAGCCTTCAAACTTCAGGAAAACCCGGACACCCCGCTTGCCGGACTGACGCATGACTTCTTCGGCGATGCGCGGGGCGGGGACCAGCGGCGTGTTGCCTTCTTCCAGGCTGACGATGGGGAAATCCGCCGGGAAATCGTAGAATTGACGGTAGCGCTCTAATATGCCGGCCATTATAAAACCCTCAAGAGGCAAGCGACGGACTCGGTGCAGCCTTGCTCGCGGATGGCGTTCAGGGCCTGGTTGATCTGCCGCTCGGTGACTTCATGCGTAATCAAAACAATGCTTGCCGTGCCGTCCGGATTGGTGCCCTTCTGCATGACCGACTCCAGCGAAACGCCCGCATCCCCGCAGGCAATGCCCAAATGCCCGATGACCTTGGGCTTGTCCTGGGTTTTCAGGCGCAGATAGTACTTGTTGGTGGTTTCTCCCACCGGCAGCAGGTTCGCCGGGGTGGCGGGGTCGATGATCATTGAGGGAATCGGTTCGTTCCCCTTCAGCAGGCCGGTGGCGATGGCCAAAATATCCGCCGAGACGGCGCTGGCGGTGGGCATTTCACCCGCGCCGCGCCCGTAAAACATGACGTCGCCCACGGCATCGCCTTTGACGAAAATGGCGTTGAACTCGTTCTGGATGTTGGCCAGCGGGTGGGTCTCGGTCACCAGCATCGGGTGGACCCGGATATCGAGCCGTCCGTCGTCGTTCATCCGCGCATAACCAATCAGCTTGATCACATAACCCAGCTCGTGGGCAATCTGGATATCTTGGGCGGTGATGCGGGTAATGCCTTCCCGGTGGATTTTCTGCGGATCTACCACTTGCTTGAAGGCAATCAGAGACAAGATCGAAATTTTGTAAGCGACGTCAAAGCCTTCCACATCGTTGGTGGGGTCGGCTTCCGCAAAGCCTTTCGCTTGGGCCTCGGCCAGCGCCTTGTCGAAATCCCAACCTTCGCGGGTCATCTTCGTCAGGATGTAGTTGGTGGTGCCGTTCAGAATCCCGGCAATCTGTTGGATTCGGTTGGCGCCCAGCGACAATTTCAGTGGCATGATGATGGGGATTCCACCGGCCACCGCCCCTTCAAACAGGATACGCACGTTGTTTTTGCGGGCGAGATCAAAGAGTTCCGGGCCGTACTTGGCAATTAGCTCCTTGTTGGCCGTCACCACATGCTTACCGTTGTTGAGCGCCTCGATAACCAGGTCTTTTGCCAGTTCCGCGCCGCCCATCAGCTCTACCACCACCTGGGTTTCCGGGTCTCGGACCACGTTCCACGGGTCTTGGGACAGCAAACCGGCGTCCAAATCGTCGATGCTGCGGTTCTTGTTGACATCACGCACCGCAATTTTTTGGAAGAAAATGTCCGCATGATCCTTGAAAATCTTAAAAACACCGGAACCCACGGTCCCCAGGCCAATCATGCCAATCACGACTTTCTCGGCGGGCGGGTGTTGGGTGGCAAACTTTTCTTCAGGCATGGCCTGACTGGATGGTGATGACATATTCTTTCTATAGCTCCTCGCGATGGGTGGGGATGTGGGCACCATCCTAGCATAGAGGCGGCGCTTCTTGAACCGGACTCCCCGGTTCGACAATGGCGCGCGGGGCTTGCTTCCTTATAATGAGGGGGAAAGGCAACCGGGGGAAAATATGGCGGAGCAAAGCAGGGCGTTAATAGTTATTTCGCCGCAGACGGTGTTTCTGGTGTTTGGTTTGCTGTTTGCCACTTGGTTGCTGATAAACCTGCAAACGGTGATCGTGCTGCTTTTTATCGCCTGGCTGTTTGCCTCGACCCTATCCCCGGCGGTTGCTTGGCTAGAGAACCGAAAGTGGCCGAGGGGGATTAGCATCAGTCTTTTCTACATCGTTTTCCTGACGCTGGTGGGCGGGCTGGTGTTTTTTCTGGGCGACATCCTGATTCGCCAGATCACGGATTTAATCAATAATTTCCCGGTTCTGATGGAGCGTACTTCCCGCTACTTGAGCCAAATTTCCGGTATTCGTAGTGATTTTCATCTGGAGGCCTGGCTGACGAGTCAGGCTCGAACCCTGTCGTTCAATGTCCAGGCGCTATTGAAAGCGTCGATTGGCTATGTTTTTTCCTTTCTGTCCGCTTTCCTGAATGTCTTGACGGTGCTGCTA
>DATNPJ010000031.1:0-55984 GCA_036703295.1 Coleofasciculaceae cyanobacterium
TTTTGTATTCGTCCAGGATCTTTTCGATGCGGGCCATTTCGGCGTTGTCCGGGGGGACCATGGGCGAGCGCATCACCGGCTCCATCATGCCCAGCTTGGCCAGACACGTCTTGACGACCGTCGGGTTGGGCAGGAAGAAGATCTCCCGGCTGAGGTTCAGCTGTTTCAAGTGTAATTGCAGCGCCTTTTCATGGTTGCCCTGCTTGGCGGCCTGGATCATTTCCCGCATCAGCTTGCCGGTGAGATGTGCCACCACGCTGATCGTGCCGTGAGCACCGCAGGCCATCATCGGAAGCGTCAGCGAGTCGTCGCCGCACCAGGTTTTCCAGGTATCGCGCGGCAGCTTCGCCGTGATCTCGCTGACCTGGTCCATATCGGGATAGCTTTGCTTCACGCCGATGATGTTGGGGCATTCCTTGTGCAGTTGCGCCATGGTATCCGGGCTCATCAGCACCACGCAACGGCTGGGAATGTTGTAAATGACAATTTCGGTGTCCACAGCCTGAGCCACCCGGCGAAAGTGCTCCAGCATGCCCCGTTGCGAGGGTTTGTTGTAATAAGGCACCACCACCAGCAGGGCATCCACGCCCAATGCGGCGATCTTGCGGGCTTCTTCCACCGTTTTGGCGGTATCGTTGGAGCCGATACCGGCCATAATTTGGACGTTCCTGCCACGAACGGCGTTTTTCACCACCTTCACCAGCTCCACCTTCTCATCGAAGGTCAGCGTGGGCGATTCTCCGGTGGTTCCGTTGACCAGCAGGCCGTCGCAACCGTTTTCGGCCAAGTACACGGCCAGTTGCTCCACCTTTTCAAAGTCAATGGACTCATCCCGCTGGAAAGGGGTCACCATGGCGGGAATCAATTCGGCTGTCAGATTGGGCATCGTTATAAAACCTTTCTGACTCGATTATACTTGCGCAGTCTGTTTACGGGCAGGGGCCGGTTTCACCCAGTTGTTTTTCACCAGGGCTTCGGCAATGCGCACCGCGTTGAGCGCCGCGCCGATGCGCAGGTTATCGGCCACAATCCAAAGGTTCAAGCCATGCTCGGGGTTGGAAGTGTCGCGGCGGATGCGACCCACATAAACCGGATCCCGCCCAGTGGCTTCCACCGGGGTGGGGAAGTCCTTCGGATTACGACGCACCACCACGTCCGGGGTTTTCTCCAGGATGGCCATGGCCTCTTCCGGCGAGACGGGCTTTTTGAATTCCAGGGTGGCGGACTCGCTGTGTCCCACCATCACCGGCACCCGAATGGCGGTGCAGGTTACTTTCAAATCCGGGCGATGCAGGATTTTGCGGCTTTCGTGGATGACCTTGGTTTCTTCCTTGGTATAGCCATCTTCCACACCCCCCTCGATGAACTGGTCAATCTGGGCGACCAGGTTGAAGGCGATGGGACGGGCGAAAACCCGGTTTTGGGGCGGTGCGGCTTCCTCGCGGGGACCGGTTTCGTCGCCATCAATCACTTGCAGCACTTCGCGGGTGGTTTGCAGGAGCTCATCCATGCCCTCTTTACCCGCGCCGCTGACGGATTGATACGTGCTAACGATGACCCGCTCCAAGCCAAAGGCCTGGTCCAGCGCTTTGAAGACCGGCATCAGTTGAGCCGTTGAACAGTTGGGGTTGGCGACGATACCGGTATGGTGCTCCAAATCTTCATCATTGACGCCCGCCACCACCAGGGGAACCCCTTCGGTCATGCGGAAGCAGCTGGTGTTATCGACGACCACGCAGCCACGCTTCACGGCTTCCGGCACCAGCTGCTCGCTCACGGAGCCACCGGCGGAGGCCAGCACGATATCCACCCCTTCGAATGCTTCGGGGGTCGCTTCCTCTACGGTGATTTCCTCGCCTTGGAAGGTAATCACGGAGCCCGCCGTGCGCTTGCTGGCCAGCGGTTTCAGCTTCTTCACCGGGAACTGTCTTTCCTCCAGGATCTGGATGAGATGGGTACCCACCAGGCCGGTGGCGCCCAGCACGGCAACGGTATAGCCGGTTTGCTGCTCGGAAGCGGACATTGTTGGTTCTCCTTTTCAGGGCTCCTGTGGTGAAGTAAGCTCAGGGAGTCGATTCTAACCGCCTCATTATACACGGAAAGCGGTTTTTTTCGCATGAGATCGGGGTGAAAGTGGGGGTGAAGGTTCTTTCAGGCAATAAAAAACCCCCTGTTTGACGAGGGGGAGGGTTATTTTTGTTAGAAAGTCGTTATTGTTAGAGAATGAAAACTTGGGTGCGCCTAGGCTTAGATGGCCTTGCTGAACTGAAGCACGTTGCGTCCTGCTTCGATTTCCTGTTTGTCCAGCTCGGGAACCTGGCTGCCCAGCTCGTTCAGGATGAACTCCACTACCCACCGGATTTTCTGGCGGCTGGTGGGGCGGCTGGCGTTACGCACGTAGAATTCTTTCAGGTCTTCCACCGCCGGGGCGCCGATGCGGATGAGAACCATCGCGCAAACGGATTTCACTCGGTTGTGGTTGGATTTCAGGCCCTGGATGAGATAAGGGATGGCGGGTTTGCCAATCCGGGTTAAGAGATTTTCGGCCTTGGTGGCGGTTGCCTTGTCGGCGTCTTCTAGAGACTCAATCAGGAATTCAATCAACTCTTCCAGGGAAACCGTCTGGTTCTCACGGTTAAAGCTGAAATCCTTGTTCCAGATCAGGTGGAACTTGATAGTCTCAAGACTGATAGGTGACGGTGTCATCGGTTCTAAACTCTCCACGTCCATCGTGTTGGTTCGATTAATGAAATTTATACTTGATTTCTCGAAGGGGGGCAATTTGGGAAATCCTGATTACGCTAATCTAAATGAGACCAAAAAAATATTTTCTTTACCTCTCTTGCAGGGCTCGTATCTTAACATTTTGTTACCAATCAATAGAAAATAAAGCTATGAGAGGATTTTCAGGAAGCAGCTCAGCCATTGATAATGGGTTACGCTAATCTTTTCTTTATCTTAAGGGTGGAGAAACACTAACCATTCCTTAACCGGATTTTTAGACGTTCTTTACATTTCCTTTATCTGCAGGATCGATTGGAAAGGGGAGTCCGTCGCAATTTCTAGTCGATCGACAGGGCGACGAGCGAAAATCCATTTGAAGGGTGCTTCTCCGGGGGATATGATAATGGATTATGATCCCAGACAACCACATTGGCAATGAAAATCGCATATTAAGGATGACAAGGGGCTTATGAGTATTTCGCTCTACCATGGAGATGAAGAATACCTGCTGCACCAGGAGCTGAAGCGGCTGCGGGAATCCGTGGTCAATCCGCAGATGGGCAGTCTGGGACATAAAATTCTGCAAAGCCCCTCCATTGGAGAGGTCCTGGAGGCCGTTGGAGCCGTCTGCTTTAACCTGGGCGGCAAAACGCTGATCGAGATCCAGGATTTCCCCTTCCTCGGGAAGGCGGCTTCCGGCACGGACGAAAAACAGCTGGCCGAACTGATGGACTTGCTGGAAAACCATGATGAGACCAAGCACATCCTGTTTGCGTCCACCAAAATCAACAAGACCTTCAAGTTTACCAAGTGGCTGACTTCCAATAAGAAGATGGCCGTGGACCTTCGCGAATTCAAGACCCTGGCCTTTTATCAAACGGATGAGGCGATTCAGCGCATCATGCAGGAGTGCAAGCGCCGGGAGATTGCCATGTCGCCCCAGGCGGCGGCCCTGCTAGTGGAACACCAGGGCGTCAGCCTGCTGCCGCTGATGACCGAAATTGAGAAGCTCTCCGTTTACGCGGCGGGGCGGGCCGTGACGGCGGCGGATGTTAAAACGCTCTCCAACCACAACGAGAACACTTTCCACATGCTGGCCGACTGGCTGCACAACCGGAACCGGACCACTGTTTTCCACACGCTGGATGAATTGCTGCTGCGTCAGCACCCGGTGCAGCTATTTGCGCTGACGCAAAGCTGGCTGGGGAATATTTTCCAGTTGCGCTACTGGCAGCAACGCGGTTACAGCGAGGCCCAGATGGCCGAATTGACCAAGAAGCACCCCTTCAAGATTAAAAAGGATCTCCAGGAATTTGGCCGGGTGCCGTTGGAACGGATTGAAATGCTGCGCGGCAAAGTGCTGGACCTGGAATGGAAGAGCAAAACGGGCGAGTTGCCGGGTCGTCTGGCCTATGAAATGTTGATGGGAGCCTAGCATGACGACGATCGCACCACTGGAACCAGGGACCCGGCTGGCCATGGCTGAACAGTTTTTCTTGGGAGCCCTCACCAGCCGCTCGTTGGCCCACGCCTACATTCTGAAAGGCAAGTCATGCGGGGCCATGTACAATCTGGCGCTGAAAATCGCGCAAATCGTCAATTGCCGGAATCGGCCAGAAATCCAGCCCGGCGAAGGCGTTGGCTTGGCCAATCTGGCTTGCGGGCAATGCACCGATTGCCGCTGGATTGCACAGAACTCGCACCCGGCGGTGCTGACGGTTTCGCGCATGACGTATCAGGTCAATGACAAAGACCATCCGGAACTTCTATCGACCGACGAGCTGGAAAAGCTGGCCAAGAAGTCATCCTGGCCGACCATGATCAAAACGGGGCAGATTGGTCATCTTATCTATCAGCTGAGTTTGTCCAGCGAACATACCCGCGTGGTGATCTTTACGGATGCCGAGGAGTTGCCCGCGTCTTTTCCCTCGGAAGTGCCTGCTCCCGGCGATTGGCGGAGCCTGGAGGCGACGGAAGATCGCACCTTCCATATTCGTCCGTTGGACCGGCAGCTGTTCAACGCCAATTCAGTCAACCGGTTTCTGAAAACACTGGAAGAACCGCCGCCCAATACCCTGTTCTTTTATATCGCCGAGACCGAGGAGCAGTTGCTGGACACGATTGTTTCCCGCTGCCAGGTGGTGCCCTGCATGGCGGAGCGCCGCGCCGGAGACTCCCTGGACGCGTTTCCGCCCGAGTATCTGTCTTTCATTGCGGAGTTCACGCAAAAACTGCGGCAGGGCCGGGATGTCTATGCCCTGACCGGGGAATTCGAGGCATTTTTTGTGGCCCAGGGAGGGCTCAGTCATATGCAGGCGCTGGAGGTATTCCAGGCCTTCTTAAGGCGGCAATTCCTGGAACAAAGCCCGGATGAAGCCGCCTTTACGCAGTACCGGGCCAGCCAACATGCGCTGGATACGGCTTATCGGATGCTGGATTCCAAAACCAACGAAGGACAGGCGCTGCTGAACCTGTTTCTCACGCTGTCCAAGTAGCATCCTGTAACGTTTCTTCACAGTCTTGCACAAGAAGTCCAATGTTTGTTTTTATGCAAACACAATGCATAGGTTGGGTTCAATATCAAGGCAGGCAATTGATTCCCCGCGAGGCTGGTGTTCAAATATGCGGGGCTCTTAAACGTCTACGGAATGAGGTCAGGGAACACAATAAGGAGTGTCTGGGATGGAACAGCATAAACAGAAATCTTCTATTATCTTGAAATACGCCAAACGCCGCTATGATGGCGGTCCGGAAATCGATACGATTCGCTCGATCGAGCGTCAACAGGTCGTTTCCTATCTGAACAAGCTGCACAAGGAAGCCAGGGAACAAGAAGAGGCCAAAGCGGCAGAATTGGCTCCCACCGTCGAGCCCCAAGTGGAAACTCCGGTATCGGGACAACCATCCGCATCGACCCGCAAAAGCCGGGTGCTGCATGCACTGGTGGTGGGTCCGGTTCAGGTCTGCATTGGTCTGGTCGGGCTGATGACCGCCGGGCTGGCCATCTTCACCTTTCGCAAGGTGAACAATGAGCAAATGGTGAAACAGAGCCAAACCCTGCTGAACGATTGTCTGGGCACGTTCCGCAAAGGACTGGTGGATACCCTCACCACTCCTATTCGGGTCCTGAAGGCCGCGATCGCCGCCTAGAACGGAACCTACATCAATCGATTCCTGACCTCATCATCAGCAGGCCCCGCTATCCGGTGGGGCCTGTTGCCATTTTTTACAGTTTTGGCCTGAAAATCTCGTGCATTCAACCGGTACGGGCGAGTGACCGCCGCAGTTATGATGGGTTTGGTAGAGACTCAACTATAATCACCCCCCAGGGTGATACATCGTTGAGTTAAAAACTATATATTAAATGTATAAGCACTTGTTTGAGTTTTTCAGTACTTACAAGGTAGTCCACAATTTGAGGGTATGCAGAATGACTAAACGTTTGATTGAAATGCAAGTTTGGCTCGCCAGCCGCAAAAAACAAAAAGGTCAGTCACTGGCGGAATACGGTCTAATTTTGGCCTTGATTGCCGTGGTTTGTATCGCAGCCCTGACCCTGATGGGTAACAACATCAGCGCGATGTTGAACGGTCTGGCTGGCACCATCAAGAGCGTTCCAACCGCCCCATAACCTACGGTTGGCAAGTATGCATGCACCAGGCCAGGTTTTGCCTGGCCTGGTGTAACGTTTACTGAAGTTTGAGGAAAGGAATCTGTTTGATGCTGCAATATTTCGTACAGATGCAAGTTTGGATGGCCTGTCGCAAAAAGCAAAAAGGTCAGTCACTGGCGGAATATGGTCTAATTTTGGCCTTGATTGCCGTGGTTTGTATCGCGGCCCTGACCCTGATGGGTAACAACATCAGGACCATGTTGAACGGTCTGGCTGGCACCATCAAGAGCGTTCCAACCGCCCCATAACCTACGGTTGTCAAGTATGCTTGCACCAGGTCCGGTTTTACCCAGCCTGGCGCAAGCACTTAAAGACGTTTAACAACATCGTTTAAAGGGAATTTCCTGGATAGTCCGCTCCGACATAGCCGAGAAACAACTGGGCGCAGGATGAGTGAGAAAGGGACTAGGGTGTTCAATCATCACAACAACAAAAGCTGCATAAAAAAATATCAAGCGTCCGCCATGCAGGCGCCGCTCAAGGCCCGGATTGACGCTGACGGCAATCAGCCCAAGGAAAAACGACGGGCGTGGGGGCAATCCGTACCGGAATATGCGCTGGTCCTCGCGCTGATCACCGTGGTCTGCATCGCGGCCCTTCAGTTAATGGGAAATGATATTTCCGCGTTCTTCAACGGTCTGGCGAATGTCATTTCCAGTACGCCCACATCGCCCTAGAAATTCCAGCTTATGGGCTGGGGAAGTTCGGGGAAAGAGTCTGATAGCATCATCTTTTTGGCGATGCGTTCTCGATTTCGGTTTAGATTGACAATCGCATCGGCTTGAATCTATCATATGGTGTACTATCCAAGGACCCAGCGTGTCGGGGTGGCGGAATGGTAGACGCGCACGTTTGAGGGGCGTGTGGAGCAATCTGTGGGGGTTCAAGTCCCCCTCCCGACACCAATTCCAGCTCAGAAGAGAGCATGAATCAGTAAAGCTCTCCCCAACTGCAAGGGCAGGTTGTCATCACAACGTCTCCCTTGGCAGGGGTGGTCGCTGCTTTCAGACAGCTTTTCAGGTGGGAATGGCAGAGCTAGCGGATGAGTGTGGTGGCGACTTCGGGTTTGCGGAGTTTCCAGATGGCGCCGTCCAGGATGAAGTGATGCAGGTTGACCAGAAAGGCGACAACGCCCAGCATCAAAGTCAGCGGTCCCAGGCCGACCGCGCTTAAGAGAAAAGGCAATCCCAGAAACAGCAGGCTGCCCACCAAAACCTGAAAACCGTAATAGCGGGTGAATTGGTGGGAGGCCAGATACTGGCGGGGTGTCATGGCGCCTTCCGGCATCGCGGCTTTTTGCTCCCGAAAGTCAGAAAAAGTAGTCACCAGCAAATACTGCAAGCAATGAAATGCCGGGACCAATGCCAGCATGAGGGGATAGCGAAAGCTCAGGGCAAACCAGACAATATGAGCCACGAGAATGACCTGCACCATCATCGGGAAAATCTTCCGGGAGCGGTTCCAGTAGAGATAGTTCAGCCCAACATAGCCCAGTACCGAAATAATCAGGCCACCCAGCATGAGTTCCGCCGCAACGGGAGGGAGTCCCAGCTTGGGAATGGTGATATCAAACATCACCAGCGGTTTGGCCTGGACCGTGTTCAGATGCAGCGTGCTGTAGAGAAAAGACACGTAAATGGGTAAGGCCAGAAGCTGCTTGTGCCAAGGATTGAGCTTGAAACCCTCCTTGGCCAGGAAAATCATGCTGACCCCGTAGGTTTGCCCCGAGTAGTGGTAGCCTGAAAAAACGATATAGACAAAACCGAGCCAAGGCACCGCGATGGCGGGCGAAAAGCTGCACAGGACACCGAGGGCTGTCAGGAGCAGCGGCGACCAGATGGCTTCCAACGGATACTTGCGGATTTCGGAGGTTCGTCGGTAAACACGGTAATACGTGGCGCTGTAATGCGGATAATTGATAAAAATATTCAGAAACAGCAGGGCGACCAAGATGTCTTGAGAGGGCTCGCCGGTCATGTTCAAGAACATAACAGCCAGGAAGGCGACCAGGCTAAGCCCGCCCAGGCAGAGAATATCGAGCCACGGGGCAAATAGCCATGAACTGGCTTGCTTGGGTTGGGGATCCAAGACAGTCGCCATCTGAACCGCTTCCTTTCCTTGAGACAGGCACGATTCACCGAATCGATGCCTCATAGCCGAGCGGGCGCAAAAGTACGCACAGGCACTCTCTCAAGATTTTAGCCCCGGACACCGGGTGACCACATCGTTTAAAAGCCGGAACCGGTAAAAGCCTGAACGGGCGGAGGAATTTAGAGATCCTGACTGGCGCTGGAAGCGGCGATCAGATCCTGCTGGGCCAATTTTTGTTGGTCCGCCTGGATGTGCTTGGCATGCCGCCAGATGTACCAGACGCCCAGCACCACTAGTATGCCGAGGATAGCGTAGTCGAACTTGTGCCAGATTTCCTTGAAGACAGCCAGGTTCTCACCAAAGTAGACCCCGACGTAAACCAAGCCGTAGCTCCAGATCCAGGAGCCCAGGAAAGTGAGGAAGATAAAGGGCCAGAAGCGGGCTCTCAACACACCAGCCGGTGTGGAGATAAACGTGCGGACTACCGGGAGCATCCGGCAGAGAAAGAAGGCCCAGTCGCCATATTTGGAGGTCCATTTTTCAGCCATTTCCAGGTCATGGGTACTCATCAGCAGCCACTTGCCGTGCTTCGCCAGGAAGTTATGCCCGCCGTAATAACCCAGCCAATAAGAGGGAATAGACCCCGCCACGCAACCGAGAGCCCCGGCCAGCGCCGCCAGATGAAAGTTCAGCTTGCCTTGCTGGACCATGAAACCGGCATAAGGCAGGATAAATTCGCTGGGCAGCGGAATATTGGCGGATTCAATGCCCATCAGAATCACGATGCCGACATATTGCAGCGTATCGATGGTCGTGTGGATGAAGTTCATGACCAGGTCAAGCACGGAGTGGAGAAATTCCATCGGATTCAGGTCCTTTAACGGTTCTGGGTTCTTGAATGATGAGATCAGTTTGGCATTGCCAGCTTGGGATTAACAGTAGCACTATTGTACCCTGATCGGATCAGGCTGCATCGTTTTTGTATTCGGGTTCCACGGTTTCCAGTGCCTGCTCCTGCCGGGGTAACAGCCAGCTCAGCAAGCCATGGCCGAGATAAAGCAACGGGGTGATGCCCACGGCAATCAGGAATTTCCAGGTATAGTTACCCAGGGCCAGCTTCCAGAGGGTTTCCGGGGAGTGCGCGCCCCAGAAGGCGATAAATGTGACCAGCAGGGAATCAAAGAGCTGGGAAATGACCGTGGAGCCGGTGGCCCGCAACCAGATGAACCGATGCCGGGTGATGGCCCGAAAAATATGAAAAATCTGGATATCCAGCAACTGGCCAACACCATAAGCTGTAAGCGAGGCGATAAACATACCCGTGTACAGGTGAGAAAGGTGCAGGAATTGGGGCCGGGTGATTTGCGAAATGGGATCCACCGGCAGTTGCTCGCCGACCAGCAGCAGCAGGTAAACCAGCACCGACATGCCAAAGCCCACGAAAGTCACAAAGCGGGCGCCCTGCTTGCCGTAGAACTCATTCAGAAGGTCGGTCAGGATGAACGTGACCGGAAACGGGATGATGCCCGCCGACAGCAGCACGGGTTCGGGCAGGAAGGGCACCCGGAAGGAGAACAGCATGGAGCCGGTGATGTTTGCGATGACCAGGCAGGTGAGAAAAATCGCCATCATCCAGACGAAGACCTTGTGAGAGCGATCAAATTGATTCCATGTCAGCATAGAGCAATCCGTTTTGGCTTGGGGACCAGTCTAAATAGCCGATACAAGCGGGGCCGGTAGCCTTAACCGGGGGCCGGGAACCGATTCGGATCTCGTCCGGGCGAGCGGACCCGCATACAATAAGAGAGATTAGCATAAGCGTGAATCGATTCGTGAATGTCGCATAACCCTCGTCGAATTGCCCTCACCGGCGGTATTGCCTCCGGAAAAACACTGGTGGCCGAGTACCTGAAACAACACGGACTGCCGGTTATTGACGCCGATGAACTGGTCCATCGGCTGCTCCGTGAGGATGAGGCGCTCAAGGCCCGAATCCGGGAGGCTTTTGGCCCGGAAGTCTTCGGATCTGCGGGAGAGATCGATCGCCAGAAACTGGGCCTGGCGGTTTTCAAGGATGCCGATCGGCGGAAATTGCTGGAGAGCTGGATCCATCCGAAGGTTCGGGATGCCATCGAGCGGTTTTACCTGGAGAACCCGGATGCCGGGAAAGCGGTTTCCGTGATTCCGCTTTTGTTTGAGTCGAATCTGGAAGACCGTTACGATGAGGTGTGGCTCATTGAGACGGACGAGGCCCGACAGCGGGACCGCTTGATCAACAAGCGTGGCATGCGGCGGGAAGACGCGCTGGCCCGTATCCAAAGTCAGATGCCGATGGACGAGAAAATACGCCGGGCCCACAGGCATCCATGCGCCAAAATCATCCCGAACACCGCTTCGCCGGAGGCGCTTTACCAGCGGATTGATGCCCTTTTAAAGGACTAGAGCACGCTTCTTAGCACCAACGAGACCCTAACAACATTCTTCAGGACTTCCCCTCTCCCGGAGGACTAAACAAAGCCCAGTTTGGTGCGTACACGCATGCCTCCGCTATCGCCTTCCAGCCAGAAAGTCTGATCATCGAACCGGTTAAACGCTTCGCTGTTTTTTTCCTGGCTCCAGAACAGGCGCGCAAACTCCCGCTTGACTGTGGTCAGAATTTCCTTGCATTCCATCAGGCCATAATCGACGTAGGTGGCGGCAATCTCCTCGGCAATCTTGATTTGCACCGGCAAAGAGTACGTCTTGCAGATGTGCAGGTAATCCTCCATGGCCCCCACCATTTCTTGCAGCTTTTTCGCAATAAACCATTGATCGGACGGCGGCATCACCATCAGATAATTCATGGCCGTGTGCAGATGGGGATCTTCATCATAGGGGCGGCGATTGAGCCTCGATTTATAAAGCGCCAGCGTCTGCTCCGCTCCCAGGCTTTTGATATCTCCGAGAATCAGGTTCACGCTGAAATCTCTCTCGGCAATCCGGTTAAAACCCTTGGCCACGACACTCCGAACGTTATCGGGGAGTCGAAACAAGGATTCGACTGCCTGCTTCAGCGTAGGATTTTTCTCATAGAAGCGGAGTGGCTTCATGGTTCGACCTTTATGATGCCGTTAAGACGTCAGTTCTAAAGAATCACCAGCACAGGTTCCCTTTGCGGGAACACACCTGTTGTCTATATCATCATCGTCAATGGAGGTCGTAACTTGAGATTAGGTTAAATTTTTGTAACATGTTCTTAAAATATTCTGGTTAGTCCAGTGATTAGCGGCCCATGGTGCGATGACCGACGGAATGCCCTTGATATATTTGCCGCTCCGCCTTGCTTTCCACCACAACCTTGAACTCCTCCAGATTCCTGGCAATTGTTTGTTCGGAAATACCGAACAACTCCTTCATCAAGTTGCCAATCGGACTATCCGGCGGAAAAAGCGTGGTAGTGACCGTAATCTGGGTCAGGTCGGAGTTGATTTTCAAGAAGTCGATATCTACCCATAAACCTATGTCCGGCCCGCTGAGGGTTCGCCAGGAAATTCTGCGGCTAGGGATATCCTCGGACAGAAGCAGATCCCAGGTGCTTTCATCGCCTTGCGGGCCAATCAGCACCCAACGCCAGACATTATCCTGAAGAGGATAAACATCTTTCACGTTGTGCATAAAGGACGAAAAACAGGAAAACTCACGCCAGTACCGATAGCAGAACTCTGCCGGCGCCTGAATCTCGATACTTTTCTCAAAAACTTCCATAATGACGCTTCACTCATACTTTTCAAATCGACTGAATGCCCTGCGATTTTGAAACCTTGCCATTATGATGGATACCCCTGAAATGAACATTCGCCATCCGATTATTAAGGCCGGATAGCAAGGGCCATAATAATACCTATATCGGTAAATAGTCTCTCTGCCTGCTAATTTAATTTGTAACGATGATTTTTCGATGGAGATATTGGTTAATTAGGGTATAGAACTTAATTCACCCAGGAGTGTGATTGAACTTGGCAGGAGGACAAATCAAGATGAACCGGTACTTTACCTGAAAACAAGTGAACATTGGATTTTACATAATGCGCAATAATTGTTGTTTATTCTGCGATGAGAATCTGAATCCGTTGCCGGAAGCCCACGATGTCATCCTGAGAGAACGGGTATGTCCAACCTGCTGGCAGAAGACCTGCGAGCACTACGGCTCAGTAAAACCTGCCCATGCCACTACTGGGGCTCTGGCGGATTCCACGGGATTTGCTTGAAACGCAGAGACGAGTCCAGGCCGCAGGACGATGCGGCGCTCATGAAACAATCAGGAATGGAATGGTTAACGGGCTTCTCTTGAACGACCGGTTGAATGCAAGTTAAAG
The DNA here is from genome assembly GCA_036703295.1 of Coleofasciculaceae cyanobacterium. GTDB lineage: Bacteria > Cyanobacteriota > Vampirovibrionia > Vampirovibrionales > Vampirovibrionaceae > DATNPJ01. The sequence continues at coordinate 12,844 of DATNPJ010000031.1, forward strand.
ATAACACCCTCACAACCGGTTGCGCCCCTTATGAATGAGAGGTGCTACCTGACATCAGATTCCGGATGGAAGGCAGGCTTTGCCGAACCGGCAGCTGGACATAAAAAGTGGTTCCGCGGCCGGGTATGCTTTCTACTGAAATATGGCCGCCGTGCCGCTCTACGATGCGTTTGCAGATAGACAAACCGATCCCGGTTCCCGGATAGGCGCTGACTCCGTGCAGCCGCTGGAATATTTCAAAAATACGCTCAAAATATTCCGGCTTGATGCCAATTCCATTATCGGCGACCGCAATGCGACAGTAACCGTTTGGCAATATCTCGGCGCTCACCCGGATGACGGGCGGGACGTCTTTCTGGTGAAATTTGAGCGCGTTTTCGATCAGGTTTTGGAAAAGCTGGTGCATTTGCATGCCATCGGCTTCGATAGTGGGCAGGGGACTCACCTCAATGGATGCCGAGGTGCTTTCAACCTCTGGCAGAAGTTCTTCCTGCACCAACATCAACACATCGTTCAGATCCGTTTCGGAGAAAGGCTGCCCTTTCCGGTTGATGCGGGATAGCGCCAGCAGATCGGTCACCAGGTCTTGCATGCGCGCGCTGGCATTCTGGATGCGCTCCAGGTCCTCCAGGGCTTCGGGGCTGAGCTGGTCTCGGCTTGTGCTGCGCACATGATCCGCAAAAGACCGGATTTTTCGGAGCGGGGCCTGCAAATCATGGGAAGCAACCGTAGCAAAGCCCTCCAATTCCTTGTTGCTGTTCAAAAGGCGCTCCTGGTAATTCAACAGGGCTTCCTGATAAAGCTTAAAGTCCTGAATGTCCGTGCTGCTGCCATACCAGGCGGTAATCCGCCCTTGCTCATCCCGCAGGGGGTGCGCCCGCGCAAGAAACCAGCGATACTCACCATCATGCCTGCGATAACGATACTCCGCCTCGTAATCGGTTTCGGTGCGCACGGATTCCAGCCAAAGCAACCGGGTTTGGGTCCGGTCTTCCGGGTGAACCGCATCCATCCAGCAATAACCAAGGGATTTTTCGGAGGTGAGACCGGTGTACTCGGTCCAGCGATCGCTGATAAAGTTCATCTCGCCCGACGGCAGGCAGGTCCACACAATGGCAGGGACCGAATTCGCCAAGGTCCGGAAGCGGACCTCGCTGTCCTGAAGGGCCCGCTCCGTCTCCTTGCGCTTGGTGATATCCCGGATAATTCCGGTAAAGAGTTGCTTTTGCGCCTGGGAGATTTCACTGACGGACAGATCAATCGGGAAAGCGGTGCCGTCTTTCCGTAGAGCCACCACCTCCCGTCCAATGCCAATGATCTTCCGGACGCCTGTCCGGCGATAATTATCCAGATATTGATCATGTTCTTCATGATAAGGGGAGGGCATCAGCATATTCACGTTCCGCCCCAGGACTTCTGCCGAGGCATAACCAAATATTTGCTCGGCCGCTTTGTTGAAAAAGAGTATGCTGCCGTCTGCATCAATGCTGATAATCGCATCGGTGGCCATGTCCATGGTGGCGCGCAATTTGGCTTCACTTTCCTGCAAAGCGCGTTCGGATTGCTTGCGCTCGGTAATGTCCACCAGAAAGGCGACCCCGTCCTCCTTGAGATCATCCAGGTAAGCCGCGCCTACCAGAATATCGGCCCGTGAGCCATCCTTTCGGATATACTGCTTTTCAAAGGGATGGGCTATACCGTACTGCTCAAGCTGAATGATCGCCTTTTCATCCTCTCCGATATATTCGGTCGGGGTCAGCTTTCTCCAATTGAGGTGCCCCTGGTTGAGGTCCTCTCGGGTATATTCAATCATGTTCAGGAAGGCGTCGTTTGCATCGGTAATGGTACCGTCGAAGCCGCGCCAAAATAGAACCCCGATGATACTGGAATCGATAATTCGCCTCAGACGGGCTTCGCTGGCGCGCAAGGCGTCTTCCATCCGCTTGCGTTCGGTGATATCGGTATGACTTCCGGCCATACGGATAGGCTTGCCGGTTTCATCCTTGTATGCCTTGCCGCGTGCCAGCACGGTAACATACTGCCCGGTCTGCTCGTTCAGCAGTCTGAATTCAATGCTGTAGGGGACATTACGCTCGATGTGGTCCCGGATAGCCTGCTGAACCCGAGCCCTGTCGTCGGAATGGATCAAAAGCGTGAAAAATTTCCGGGACTCAATAGAACTAGCCTTCTGGCCAATCATTTCCCGATAGCGTTCGTTCGTGTAGACGACATCCTGCACCAAGTCCCAGTCCCAAATACCGTCATTGACGCCCTCCAGAATCAGCCGAAAACGCTCTTCAGACTCCCGTAGGGCTTGCTCCACCATCTTGCGCTCGGTGATATCACGCGTAACGTTGGCGTAGCCGATATGCTGGCCCTGGGCGTCATAGAGCGGCGTCAAAACCACATTTGCCCAGAACCGGCTGCCGTCCTTGCGGTATCGCCATCCTTCCGTCTCATAACGGCCAGCGGAGATTGCGGTTTGGAGTTCCTTTTCAATCAGACCAGCAGCGATATCCTCAGACGGCAGTAAGATGCTGAAAAATTTGCCTAGAATCTCGTCTTGAGTATAGCCAAAAATACGTTCACCACCTTGGTTCCAACTGGTGATATTGCCTTCGGTATCCTCCAGGTAAATAGCGTAATCCAAAACGCCCTGGGTTAACAGCCTGAAGCGGTCCTCGCTCTTTTTCAGCGCCTCTTCGGCATCTTTCATATCAATGGCCATGCCCGCAATTTCGGCCACGGTTTCCATCAGCTCAATCTCATCCTGGCTGGGAACCCGCGGGTGATCCGCATAGAGGGCGAAAGTCCCCAACACTTCCCGGTTCTCCGAAAAGATAGGCTGCGACCAACAGGCCCGGATGTTATACTTGGCCGCGATTTCCCTCAATTGCTCCCATTTCGGATCGGTGAGGGTATCTTCAACCACCACCCGTTCTTTCCGGTAGACGGCCGTGGCACAAGTGCCCACATCGGGCGCCACCTTAATACGATCCAACTCTTTCAGGTAGTTTTCGGGCAGATTCAGGGAAGCACAGTTATACAGGTGATTATCTTCGCGATCCAGCAAGAGGACCGCCGCCGGCAACTGTGGATATAATTCCTCAACGCTTTCAATCAGGGCGTGCATCATCTCCCGGACGGAGGAACCGCTCATCAGGCGTTCCCGAACCTTCCGCAGTCCCACCCTGGAAAAATGTTTAATTGGATGTTCCGACACACCGATGGGTGGTTCGGACCTGGAAAATTCGTTATGCATAAGCTGTTACGCCTATCAGGCAATGTTGATAATTCAACCTGGAGTATTGTCTCAAGTATTTTATTTTTTCCAAGGAAGTTTCAACCCAAGCCGTGCTACAGACTACACCTGAAGGACGTAGCCGCATTAGTTTTGTTCTCGTCGGCTTACAAGCCATCCAGGGAACATGAACCTGATAAAAGCAAGTGAACCGGTATTTTACCCAGCTTTGGAATCCCACTTAGAACGTCCGGCGGCAAACTCAGGGCTTTATCAATGCCGTCCCTTCAACTGGTCGGTCGTACCGACCCAGTGGCACGCCGAGCACTCCAGCTTGACGCAGAGTGCGACAACGCCCCCTTCGTGTTTGATGTCCTGGATGACAAAACTGGTTGCTCCGCAGGAGGGGCAACGATATGTTTGCATGTGAACCTCCCATGAGAAAGCCACACTCGGGTGAGTGTGGCGGTTTGCCGGTTATAAGGTCATCTGATCAGGCCATCAGGCGCTTGTTCATTTCCAGCAATTGGTTTTCTTTCATCAGAATTCCCAGGCCCAGGATGGTCGGCGCCCAAAGGCCAAAAAAGTTAGCCAACCCCGGATTTCTACGGACCGTCAGCAATGACAGCACAATTGAAACAATAGAAGCTCCATACAGAAAGTTATTGCTGGGCTTGTCGAGACCAACCCGAATTTCCCGATCCATCATCGATGTCGCCATTTTCCATTCCCCCCTTTCTTTCCGGATTTTTCGGACACTTACACTATCTTCTTTTGGACCCTTTGATAATTACCCGGTTTTCTAGGTGGAGAAGTCCAGCGTTCGGCAGGGCGCTTGCCCGCCTATCTGCAAAGCGCGACCGGCCAGCACCCGATAACAGGTTGGAAAGGCAATTGTCACCGGTCTCGAAGTTCCGCTTGCTATCCGGGTGTGCTGTTGCTACCCTGAAACTTTCAATCAAGCAGGGAGTTTTATGATGGCTGCAAATACAATCGCAAATGGTACGGTCGTTTCCATGAACTACACTTTGACCGACATGGCCGGCAATATTTTGGATGCTTCCCAGGGACAGCCTTTGCAGTACTTGCAGGGCAAGGGTAATATCATCCCCGGCTTGGAAAAAGCGCTTGAAGGTTTGAAACCCGGCGAGCAAAAGAAAGTAACCGTGCAACCGGCTGAAGGCTACGGCCAGCACAATCCGGAATTGATTTTCTCGTTGCCGCTGGCCCAGTTTGGCGGGCAACAACCCCAGCCGGGAATGATGGTTCAGTTGGAATCTCCCGATGGCGTGGTGATGGCGACGATTGTGTCCGCCGACGCCCAGAACGTTAACCTGGATGCCAACCACCCCCTGGCCGGGCAAGTCCTGAACTTCGATGTGGAAATCGTGGAAGTGCGGGAAGCCTCTCCTGAAGAGCTGACCCACGGCCACCCGCATGGTCCCGGCGGACACCACCACTAAGCCGAATTTTTTCAGATCGACAAAGCTGCGGTAGCTGTCTTGGCTCACCGCAGCTTTTTTGTGGCAAGTTTTACCAACGAAAACGCCGCGTGTCCTGCGGGGTCACAAAATCTTCCATGGTGAGAACTTGGGTGGTCAGCAGGAATCCCTTGGGCTGATACTCCGGAAATTTCTTCAGCGTGACCACGCGACCAAACAGTAGGTAATAATCGTCACCGTAAATCATCTTCCAGGCAGGGTCGTGCATTAAAACCCCGATGTGCGTTAAATTCGGCTCAGTCAGGATAAAATCCGCCTTGCTTCCATTGATATATTCAACGGCTTTGGCTGCGTGGAAGGGGTTCTTGTCGCTGTAAAACCGGTAATTATGCATGAATTCATCCTGGCTGTAGACTTCCTCGTAGCGCCCGTCCATGGAAATTTTGAAGCGGGGATACAAGGTCCAGTACGCAAACTCACCCAGGCCGAACCGCACCGAAAGATTCCCCTGATAGGGAGACTGCCGCAAAAAATGAATAGCGCCCAGCGGATAGCGGATGGATGGCTGCTGCCCCTGGCTCATTTCATCATCCAGCCGCACGTGCAACAGATCGCTGGTCTTGCCCATATAAATCAACCCTCCCAGTGCGCCAACCAGCAACAAAACCGGTAGAGTGTTCCGGAAGGCGGAAGCTTGCGCGGTGGCAAAGGCAATAACCGGCTGGGGCAGGCATCGCCGGATAAAACCAGGGGTGAAAAGGACGGGGGCAAACGCAATCAGGGTCCAGGCCAGAAAAGGCTGAAAGCGAAACCCCTTGAGGGTCATGGCGGTTGTAAACAACAGCACCAGGCTAGGGGTCAACAGGTCACGACGGACTTGGGGGTTGCTCCTGTCCGCCCAAAACCAGCGCAGCAAGACCACCACCAGGGTGGCCGCCACCAATAGCTGGGTTGGCCAGAACTGCCAGGAACCCAGCTCAATCGGGTTCCATTCGGCGATATGCTCCCGGTTCAGCGTCCAGGCATGAATCAGAAAGGCCAGGTAGTCCGGACCGTACGGATTCAGCAAGCCGGTCAGCAGAAAGATCCCGGCAGCCAGCATGAAATGGAAACCACCCGCTTTGAGCGAACGGGTATCCAGAACTTCGTCCATGCCATATAGGGCAACCAGAATAATACCCACGATAAAACCGCCATGCAGGTTGCCCCAAAGAACGCCCAGGGGAAGCAGCCACCAGAGCAGGCGAGGAGATCGCTGCCGTAGCCGGACCCGCTCCAGCACATAGAGAAACAGGACAAACAGGAAAAAAGTAAAGATGTGGGAGCGGGTGGTGGCCAGCAAACCAAGGCTGTAGATGGGGAGCAGGCCAAGCAGGCCGTAAAAGGCAAACAGCGGAGAGCTTGCGTAGGCCTTCCGGTGCAGCCGAAACAGCACATAAAAAAGCGCCAGGATGATGCCGTACTTGAACACCATGAAGCCGGCCTCTCCAAATTGCGCAAACAACTGGTAAAAGACCATGCCGGTCAGCCATTCATGGTCAATCCATCGGGCGTTTGGCGCAGTATAAGAGAAAACATCATGGTAGGGAAAACGCCCGGTGCGAAAAAATAGCGCCCCGATGGAAAGGCGCCCCCAGAGATCGGCGTCGGCAAATTGCCCGCTGATAATGGTCAGCAGGGCGGTCAGCCATGCCGCCAAAATATACAGCCCGTTTCGTACTGCCGCGCGCGTCATCATATCCCTTATTGTAGGGGAGAATCATCTTTTGCGGCTATCAGTCAGCCCTGTAGATTCAGATTCGGCCCGGTCAGCCCCGCCGCGATAGCCAGATTAGCCATATCCTGCGTCACCTGCGGATTGACCTGCCCGTGCTCCAGAAAATCAAGCTGGCTGGACGCGAGATTCAGCAAGCGCGCCTGAATTTCCAGTTGACGCTGGCGATTTGCCAGAAGTTGGGCTTGCGGCCCCGGATAAGCGGGAACTGGACCAAGGGGGTTTTGAGGCATGGGGAGATTTTGAACGGGGAAATTTTGAAAGAGGGGATTTTGAAAGCCCGACGAATTTGGAAACGTGGCCATGCTGAAGAGTCCTATTGCATTCACAGAAAAGCGTTCAACCAGTTATACAAAAACAAAAAGCCCCCGCAGGTTGCGCGGAGACTTTTTGCTGTTCTGTGAGCCTATTTCTGGCCGACGGGTGCTTTCTTGTAGTTGGCGCCCGGTACGGTTTTCCAGTTGGCGGCCATGATCATTTTGTAGGCTTTAAGTGCCGTATCCTCGATTTCGCCCAGCTCTTCAGCCTTCATGATCAGGTTGCGGAGCGGGAGCAGGGCCTTGGGATCTTTCAGCATCCCCAGAGCCGCAGCGGAACCGGCACGAACCAGGTCGTTTTCGGAATCGTTTTCCAGAACCCCGATGAGGTGCTGAACGGCTTTCCGATCACCCAGTTTGCCCAGAGACTGCACGGCGTAGATGCGGACATTCACCCATTCGTCAGTCAACACGCTAATCAGCGCATCCACCGCCGCAGGATTGCCAAGCTCGCCCAGAGCGCGGGTGGCGTCGCAGCGGACGTTCACGCGTTCATGCGAAAGGCTTTGGATGAGCGGTTTCACCGCGATGTCGCCAATCTCAATCAATGCATCAGCGGCAGTCATGCAGACCTGGCTGTTGCTGTCGCTGAGGGCTTCCACCAAAGGAAGGACCACTTCTTCACCACCCAGGCGGCCCAGGGCACGAGCGGCGCGGACCCGGACGTCTACGTTGCGATCTTCACGAAGTGATTCGATGAGCGGTTCGGTTGCGGACGGATCGCCAAGCTCGCCCAGTGCACGGGCAGCGTAGAGGCGGACGGAGCCGTTCTTGTCGTTCTTCAGAACATCAATCAGCGGCTCGACGGCAGCGGAATCACCCATCTCGCCCAGCATGCGAGCGGCGTTGTAGCGGGTTTTTTCTGACGGACTGTTTCTTAACTCGTCGAGGAGTTCCTCGAAAGTTTTGGTTGCTTCTTTTTTCTTGGAGCCGGTAGTGCTAGCCATTGAGAACAATTCCCTCCCGAGACTATAACCTGTTACATAAGCGGCCTCCTTCCCTGCATAAGTCCCCCGCCGGATCACCCCCGATAGGCTCACCGTCGGATTATTATGTCAGTTTGCTAAACAAATCGTGTCCCTTATTGACCCTTCACTTGCATGAAAGAGATCGCGGTCCAATTTGTGTTAGCCGGGTCGGAAATGTAACAGGATGTAAACGTTTTGATAACGTTCTATTGCTTCCGTAGATTCAGTATCTTAGCACTTTTCGTTTTTTTTGGCATGTGAATGTTGCTACGCCTCAATGTAACTGATCCGCTTGCCTATCTTGACATTGCCTAGTGGCGCGGATTTTTACGCCCGAAAAATTGCGAAAAATGCTTTATATATCTTAATTTGTTTTTTTATTCAAAAATAACTAATGAGTCCTAGTGCCGTTTTGGCCCTTTTTACACTTTGTTCAAAAAAGCCTCTAAGGTGATGTTTTCAAGAATAAAATCGTGATATCTCAAAATATGATAGGAATCCATAATATACAACTCCAGCTTTTCATCCACAGGATATTGATAACAGGATGAAGAATACCGTTTTCATACCTAACAAGCTGTTTTAAAGATTTACCTGAATATCTTCCCTTAAGAACAGCTGATTTTTGGGATCAGAATCCTGGGAAGTATTGCATTCACGATGTCTTTCAGTGGCTCATCAAAACAATTTCAGGGACTGCAAAATCCAGGATAATTTTCAATGCTTTGCACGGCGCCAATTTAGATCCAAATAAAAATAAAAACATTTATTTGCTGGAATTTTAAAACCCTTTCTCAAATTCAGCCCGATTGGGTGTGAGCAATCCGGATCCAAATCAAACCGCACAGATGGAATGCAGTTTCATTCTCTGTGAGAATATGCCAGACAATAATGGACATTGGCCTGCGCTTACTGCCGAGATTTCCCTTCAATACCAGACAAGCGTTGGTATTGTCTCGCTTGTAGGGGTGGGCGTTTATGCACTAAAATCTAGAGACCGCAGCTTGAGGTTGTAAAATGACTCCCCGATTTTCCGCCGGACAGAACAAGATCCGCCTGATAGCCGTCTTTCTGTTCACCATCCTGTTTGCACTCGCTTTTCAGTTTTATCAAGGCAACCGGGAAGATACCGGGCACGCCGCCAGCAGCAACACCGAGGCAGTGGATGAATCCCTATTCATCGGTCTGCGTCACGCCAGCGCCAGCGAGGTCCGCGCCGCCCTGCCGGAATCGGTGGGCAAACCAACCTTGCTGGAGTTCAGCTCCCGGCTTTGCCATGACTGCCAGCGCATGAAGCCGGTGCTGGCCAAGCTGATGCCCCAGCATCCCCAAGTGGTGTTCAAGCCGGTGGACGCGCTGGATGACCGCAAAAAGCTGCCTGCCGTGTTTCGAACCTTCAAGCCGGTATCCGTGCCCATGCTGGTTTTTATTGATGGGCAGGGTGAAATCCGCAACGTGTTGTACAACTACCAATCACCGGAAACGATTGAGGGCGCCCTGCGTAAACTGGAGCAGCAAAGTCAGTCGGCCAGCCGCAATAATGCTCCAAACAGCAAGGCTCGCTGATTGGGAGCCGTTTCGGCACACTTGGCTGGAAAAGTCATCCGGCCTTGTCATAGAGTAGCTAGTATACAGTAGACCGAGAAATTTTCAGGGGTTTCCGCATGCCAGACTTACAATCCACTTTCTTACACACCTTGAATAGCCATTCTTATATGGTGGTGGCCCTGGCCTTCGCCGGTGGAATCGTCAGTTCCCTCCTGCCTTGCACGGTGGGCATGTTACCGGTATTGATCGGTTATGTGGGCGGTTACACGGAGGATTCCCGGCTGGCGGTCTTTCGGCAGATTGCCATGTTCATGCTGGGTTTTGCCCTGGTGCTGACCCTGCTGGGCGTGCTCGCCAGCATGCTGGGCACCGCCATGGCGGCCATGGTAGGCAGCAGTTGGTATTACATCCTCGGTATATTGGCGGTTGCGATGGGTTTGCACCTGATTGGCATCGTCAACATTCCTATGCCCCAATTTGTCAGCCGCATGCCCAAGACGGAGCCCGGCAAGTTCCTGGCGCCGCTGGCCCTGGGAGCGGCGTTCGGGGCGGCGTCATCGCCTTGCGGCACACCGTTTCTCACGGCTATTCTCGGTTTCATCAGCCGGGAGAGCAACTGGCTGCTGGGCGGCACCAGCTTGTTCGCCTATGCGCTGGGGCAATCCATGCTGCTACTGCTGGTGGGTCTGTTCACGGGTTTTCTTAAGCACATGGCCATCCTGCGGCATGTTGGTACGGTCATCAACAAGCTCAGCGCCGCTGTTTTCGTGCTGGCCGGACTGCTGCTCATCGCCCAGGCCGCCGGCTGGCTGGATGTGTTTGCGTTTTACCCATGAGAAAAAGTTTTTTGCCGGCTTCCAGCCTTGACTATGGACAATTGAATCGATGATCCGCATTACCGGGGGCAAAATGCGGGGGCGGGGGGTTGAGTCGCCGCCGCGATCCAAGGAGATTCGGCCCACCACGTCGCTGATTCGGGAAAGTATTTTCAGCAGCCTGCAACAGAGAATTCCCGGCTGCCGCTTTCTGGATTTGTTTGCGGGTAGCGGGATTATGGGGATTGAGGCCATCAGTCGCGGGGCGGACTTTGTGCTGGCCGTGGACAAGGACGCCCGCCAGTGCCAGGTGATCCGGAAAAGCTACTCGGCACTGGGCGTTGCGCAGGAGCAAGGAAAAATCATTCCGCATGATGCGCTGGCCCTGGTCACCAAGCCTTGCCGGGAGGAGGGCTTTGATGTGGTCTTTGTGGATCCGCCCTATGGCTTTGCCAAGCTGCCCGTCGTGCTTGAAGCGCTGATTGCCAACGGCTGGGTGAAACAGGAAGGGGTGATCATTGCCGAACACGGCAGCCGTGACCCAGATTTAACCGACTTCACCCGGCGCGACTACGGGGATACGTCAGTTTCCACCAGAATCCTGTCTTGAAGGCTATCTCAACAAGTTTTGAGACAGCTTTTTAGCGATTGGCGCCGCCTGATTTGGCAAAATCGGGATCATTGTCTGCCGGATCCGGGAGCAGTTGGGCCTGGAGTTCAGCCATGGCGCTGCGAGGCATGCTCTGGAAGTAGAGCATCTCCGATTTCATCTTGTCGAACACCGGCAGCCGAATGGCCATGAATTTGCGAAGCTCGCCCAGGCGGCTGGTGTCCCATTTCCAGTCGAAGTAATTGACGTGCAGCAGGTTGCGATAGTTGTAATCCAGATCGTTGAAGAAGCTCTTCTCGCGAATAACGCCGAACACCCGGCCCTGGCCTTCCGCCAACCGCTTTTCCAGTTGCTTGGGCTGCCGCACGAAGCGGACCTGATCCAGCTTGTCGGCATCCAGGTAAAACAACACCCGCTTAACGTCCGGATGCAGGGAGTACAGCATGATTTCATCCTGTTGCGTCACCTGCTTGTTCAGGGCTTCGGCAATCGCCTGGGGGACCGGACGTTGGATCATGGGCAGATAAACCGCCTTGAGAAAGAGCAGAAATACCGCGCTGGTAGCAATCAGGGCCACCGTGGAAGTCGAAACGCGCCGCATCACCTGCAATATGTACACCAGCACGCCACCCAACAGCAGGATGAACGGGGCGGGAATCAGCCAGAGCTTCCAGATGGGGAATGCTTCCGGCAGTTCGATTTTGTGATCCTTGATTTCCAGGAATTCCAGCACCGGTTGACCGGGACCATGCCAGAAGCCGTTCACGTAATTGCTGGGCAACACCTGGAAGATCAGGCTGGCCATCATCACGGCCAGCGCCATCAGGATCACCACGTAAATGGACATCGTGCGGTTGAAAAACCGGGTCCCCACCGCGGCTTCCGCCGAGCGCCCCAGGTAGGAGCCGATGAGAATAGCCACCGGCGGGTAAAACGGAAGCATCAGGCTGGGCTCCTGGAATGCTGAAAACGAAGCCACCCCAACGCCCAGCAGAAGCCAGGCAAAGAGCCAGGGGGTTGCGGACTGGTTGTCCGTAAAGCTGCGGCGAAAAGCGCCGGGATCCTGATCGAACAGCAGAGCGGGCAGGAAGAACACATAGGGCAGCAGGCCCACGGTCATCTGGCGCACATAAAGCCAGGGATTGGCGTGCAAGCCCTGCCAGGCACCCATGCCAAGGTAGCGATTCAAGGGGTGGAAGAGCAGATAATCCACCGGGAAGAGGGTGTTTCCACTCGTGTAAGAAGTCCAGGCCAGCCAGGGCAGCGGAATGAGGACAGCCAATCCCAGCAGGTACCGAAAATCAAGTCTTTCCAGAATCTCCAGGCGACCGTTCAGGCCCAGGTACAAAAGCCCCAGAGTAGTGAGCATCAGGGCGCCCAGCGTTCCCTTGACCAGCAGCATGAAACCGACAATCAACCCAAAGGAGACAGAGTAAACCGTCATCTCGATGGGCAGAGTCTGCCTCCGTCCGGCGACGGAATGCCATTGTATCAGGCACCAGCCAAAGGCGAGGTACAGATCGGTGGCCAGGATGTCAGCCGTGGACAGGCTGCCCATCTGAAGGTAACCCCAGGAGGTACCCAGAATGGAGGACGCAAAAAGAGCGGACATGCGGTTCCGGGTCAGTGCCATGGTAAGGGCGTAGGTCAGCGCCACTCCGGCAAGCGCGCAGATGACGGCGGGAATACGGGCAACCAGGAGGGACGTTCCCAGCAACTTAAAGAATGGGATCACCAGCCAGGTCCAGAAGGGCGCGCGCATCAGGTAATCGTGACCGTTCAGCATCGGCGTCCAGAAACGTCCGGCGGCAACGCTTTCCTTGGCGGAAACAATATGGAACAGCTCGCTGTAGGGATCGATATCGAAGGCGGTCGCATTGACCGCGAACAAAAGCGCCATGGTCACCAGCAGGATCAATTCCGGCAGCAGATCCCGCCCGGTTGCAACGCTTTGTTCTTTCCTGTTCATAATCTTAAAATGCCTCAATCCATTGTCTGGTCACTATACAATATGCGGGCCCTCAGGAACTCCTCATTCCGTCCGAATTTGTAAGGGCGCGCGGGTGCGCCTGCAGATAAGCCCGCTTAAGCCGTTCGGTGGTGATATGGGTGTAGATTTGCGTGCTGCGGATGCTGACATGGCCCAGCAGCTCTTGAACCACCCGGAGATCGACGCCATGATTCAGGAGATGCGTGGCAAAACTGTGCCGAAAGACATGGGGATGCAAAGGCTTGGTGATGTTGGCCGATTGTCCCAAGTCCACCAGCAGGCGCCGCACACTACGGACGTTCAGACGCTCGCCGTCCCGGTTCAAAAACAGCGGCGCCTCCCCTTGCGGGATGCCATCCCGAAGTTCCGGCCAGCAGCGAAGGTATTCCTCAAGGGCAACCAGGGCCTGCCGACTGACGAACCCGATACGCTCACGGCCACCCTTGCCCTGAATGCGCAGTTCGCCTTGCTCAGGGTCCAGCTCCCCGCAGTTCAGAGCAACCAGTTCTCCCACCCGGATGCCGGATGAGAACAGCATTTGGATAATCGCCCGGTTGCGGCGCTTCAGTGGCGATTCAGGCTCCCGTTCAATCGCGGCCAGCAGGCTCTCGATTTCCTCCGGCGATAAAAACGCAGGCAGACGACGCAGCATTTTGGGTCGGTGGAAGACGACAGGCAAGGCATGGACTTCAAAATAGCGTTCTTTCATCAGGTATTTGAAAAATGTTTTGAGGGATGAGCTTTTACGGGCCAGGGTGGTCCGGGATAGGTTCCGCCCGCCCAGGTAACCCAGATAGCGGCCCGGCAACTCAAACAGGGCAAGCTCGCCGGTGCGCAAAGGCTCTAAAACCGACTCAAATGTGGGGAGCCATTGCAGGAATTCCGCGATATCCGCCTGGTAAGCTCGCAGAGTATGCGGTGAGAGGTTTCGATTCACATCCAGATAATTCAAAAAGGACGAGGCTCCCTCGGAGAAACGCTCGCTTAAAACGCCAGAATGGATGGGGTTCTCAACGCCCGGTGCGACTTCCACATCTTCCATAACCCCTATTATAGGAGTTTTTGGATATAATAGGTGGATATTGTTGAACGGGTGGAAGCCTGGACAATTGTCCAAGATGCAGGCATCAGGCAAGGCAGGTAGCAATGCAAACCGACCGGCATTTGGAAACGAGGCCGGGATTGCAACCCAAGCCCAAGCGCGAGAGAGTCACCAGACGCGATCAGATGCGATAAAATCGCGAAAAAGTTTACCATCCCCGTATGTAAGGAACACGAAACGATGAACGGAACCAAGACAACCCTCCTGGCCGGATTGACGGCTTTCACGGTATTGTTGGCCGGTTGCGCCGGAAATAATGCCGGAATGGGTATCGGTGGCGAAAAAGTGGCCACCGTCAACGGAACGGCCATTACCAAGGCCGATTACGATAAAACCTACGACGAGATGCGTCAGGCGCTGGGCCTGGACAAAATGCCCCAGCAGCAACGCGAAATGCTGGCGGATACCGTCCAGCAGATGGCCCTGAACAAGCTGATTTACCACGCCCTGGTTTACGGCGCGGCCGAAAAAGCGGGCGTGAAAGTGAGCGAGCAGGAAATCCAGCAGTACAAGCAGGATAAAATTTTCAAGAATCCGGCCCTGAAAGAACAATTCCAGGCATTCCTCAGCCAGAACAAAATGTCCGAAGCCGATTTCGACAAAATGGTGCGGGAACAGCTGCTGCTAAACAAGTTCACCGAAGCGAAGGGTGGCAAGGATGTCCAGGTCTCGGATGCCGAGGTGAAGAGCTTCTATGACAAGAACAAGGACCAGTTCAAGGTTCCGGAACGCATCCATGCAAGTCACATCCTGCTCAAGGCGATTGTGCCCCAGATGAAGCAGGCATTGCGCGAGAAGAACCCCAAAATCACCGACGCCGAGCTTGAGACACAAATCAACGCGAAAAAGGCGGAACTGAAAGCCAAGGCCGACAAGCTGTTTGCGGAAATAAAAGCGACCCCCGCCAAGTTCGAGGATCTGGCGAAGAAAAACTCGGAAGATCCGATCTCCGCTAAAAACGGTGGCGATCTGGGCCCGATGGTTGAGAACAACATCGATCCGGTCTTCTGGGAAGCCATCCAGAAAACCCAGGACGGTAAAATGTATCCTGGCGTGCTGGTAACCCAGTTCGGCTACCACATCATCAAGGTGGGCACCCACATGCCGCCCAAACAGGAAGGCTTTGCAGAGGCCAAGGAATTCATCAAGGATCAACTGGGCCAGCAGCGGAAGCAGGAATTCCTGAAACGCTGGGCCGAAGAAAGCAAGAACACGGCCAAGATTGACATCGAGCCCAAATACATGCCTAAAGCCGCCCAGGCAGGCGCCGCCGGACCTGAAGGCATGGCCCCGGGCGGGCAGGCTCCTGCGGCAATGCAGGCGCAACCCGCACCCCAGCAACAAGCCAAACACTAGAACGGTTTGCAATGGGCGAAGTACTGACCAAGGAACACTTATTGCGGAAGCTGGCCCCGGTTCGGGGCCAGCTTTCCGTGGTCACCACCAACGGCTGCTTCGACATCCTGCACGTGGGACATCTCCGCTATTTGCAGGCATGCAAGGCGCTGGGGGACATCCTGGTGGTGATGGTCAATTCCGACAGCTCGGTCCGCAGGCTCAAGGGGCCGCAACGACCCATTGTCGACGAAGGCGATCGATCCGAGCTGATTGCCGGGCTGGGTTGCGTGGATTACGTGGTGCTGTTTGACGAGGACACCCCCGAACCGCTGATGGAAGTCATCCGCCCGGACTTTCACGCCAAAGGCGCGCAATACACCGAAGAAAATCTCCCGGAGATGGACACCCTCCGCCGCATCGGCGCACAGGTTCGCTTTGTGCCGATGGTCGAAAACCGCTCCACCACCAACGTGATTGACACCATCCGCGAACGCCTCTGTCCTGCCTGAAATCGCTATTAATTCTTCATAGAATTGAGAGTTTGTTCTATATTTTTCAATATTGTTGACATGTGGAAGTGGTTTTTTTCATAATGAACTACTACAAAGTTAGCAATTTTATGGGGTGTTCATACAATGCGTTCAATTTCCAACTTTCCACGCCCACAAATCAAACTTTCGTTTGCTGGGCAGACAAAGTCATCACAACCTGTGAAATTTGGAATACGCAATCAAGGTCCTAAAAAAACACCCCAGTCTTTTTTTCGTAAGACACTGATGGCTACCTTGCTCTCTCCGGTATTAGCACTTGGTTTAGTCGGATGTGGAGATAAAGGCCATCAAAACACCCATGAGCAAAAAGAACAAGGTGCTCCTTCAGGGGAGACCGATCCATCTGCAATTTGTGTTAACGGTTTTGCTGTCCCGGTTAAATCCGAAAAACCTGCTAACGGCGTTTGTGTTGGCGGTTTTTATATAGAAGAATAGGGTGTTGCTTCAGAAAAGCCTATTCTTTCTCAATCTGTATTTTGTTTCACAAAGCATATTTGGATACCTCGACAAGTCGGCCAAGCACTCACCTCAAAAACAATATACGCACCTGCATCATGATCAACCGTGGATCTAGAAATACGTAAAGCGCTTTTTGATAATCATATCGTCTGACTGCCATTCAGCGGCGATAATAGCATCATGCAACAATTGGATGCCATCACGCTTAAAGCGCTGGCTGCGGAGGCGCAGTCTCTGTTGGACAATGCGAAAGTCAGCAAGGTCCAGCATCCCAGCGCGCATGAGTTTTTGATTACCTTCTGGGGTGGACCACCGCGCAGGACGGCGCAAGGGGAAAATAGAGACTTGTTCTACATTCACCTCAACCCGGAAATGCCCTTTTGCGTGCTGACCGATACCCGGCACCGGCAGGAAACCGCGCTGCATACCTTCAGCAAGCCCACCGCGCTGTGCATGCTGTTGCGCAAGCACCTCAGCGGGGCAAATCTCGTGGCAGTGCGGACCCTGCCTGCGGAACGAGTGCTGGATCTGGTCTTTGAAAACTTCAACGAGCTGGGCAACCGGGTGCGGCTGGTACTGTCGATGGAGCTGATGGGCAAGCACAGCAACATGATTCTCTATGACGAGGTGCAGGGCCTTATTCTGGCGGTGGCCCACGGGGTTAGCGAGCAGATGAGCAGTCATCGCGAGCTGGCGCCGGGCTTACCCTACGCGCCACCGCCCCGCCCCGCGGGGAAGCGCATGTTGTCCGAGCTGACCACCGAAGATTTCCTGACCCTCTGGGATCAGAAACCGGACGAGGAGAGCGCGATTGCTTGGCTGAACCGGTACCTGGCAGGCTTTGGACAGCGCATGCTGGAAGATGCGCTGAACACACAGGCTGAACCGCGTAAAATCTACCATACCCTGGTCGCGCTGGAGAACGACGAGCACCTGCGTCCCGCGATGAACATTCTGCAGGATCGTTTTACCTTGGCGGTGCCGGAGGCAGACTCCGGGTGGAAAGCCTATGCTTCCGTCAACGCCCTGGTTTCCGACTATTTTCTGGGGCATCTGCGGGAAGTCCGGATGCAGCGCAAGCGGCAACAACTGACGCAACTGCTGGCCCAGCAGGAGAAAAAGCTCCAGCGGCGGGAAAAAGAACTGGTGCCGGTTGGGGAAAACGAGATTGCGGCATTGCAAAATACCGGGGATCGCCTGCTGGCCGGACTCAGCACCGGAGAGCTGCCTGCCGCCGGTCCGGCCCATCCGGGCAAAGTAACGCTAGCCCATTATGAAACCGGTGAACCCTGGGAAATTGAGATTGATTCCAGTTGCGGCTGGGTGGAAAACGCCCAGATTTATTACCGGCAGGCCAAGAAAGCCAAGTCGCGCCGGGATGTCTGGCAGCAGATGTCGGCGCAACTGAACGCCGAACGGGATTATCAGCGGGAACTCAGGCAGATGATTGCGCAGGCCGAGTCGATGAAAGAACTGGACGCACTGGAGACCGAGCTGGCTGTAGCGGGTTTTGGTCGCCAGAAGGACTCGGGAGAAGCCTCCGGCAAAAAGCGCGAGGCCGAAATCACGGGCGTGATGAACCTGCGCTCGTCGGATGGCCTGGAAATTTTGGTGGGAAAAAGCGGGCAAGGAAACGAAGCCATCGTGGGCAAGCTCTCCCGGCCCGAAGACCTGTGGTTACACGTACACCAGATGCCGGGCTCGCATGTGCTGGTCCGCTGCGGGCGGGGAGAGGCGGTACCGGATCAGACGCTGCTGGAAGCGGCCACGCTGGCCGTGTATTACAGCTCCGCGCGGGAAAGCCTGAACGTGCCTGTGACTTACACGCAAGCCAAATTCGTGCGCAAAATCCCCGGTTCTTATCCGGGCCACGTGAATTACCGCCAGGAGCAGACGGTGTTTATTACCCCGGATCCGGTACTGGTGGAAAGCCTGATGCAAGCACGTCCCGCCAAAGGCGGCGAAGTCACAGCGACAAGCTAACCGAATACCGCAGAAGCGAGCGCCGACCATTCGCGGATTGAAGCGGTATAATGGCTGCCGTAGAGATGAGAGAGTGAAAGGAAAGCCCATGCAGCTTCAGGTCAGCCAGGGTGATATTGCCCAATCCAAAGCCGATGCGGTGATTGTCAATCTGTTTGAGGGCGTGACGGACCCGGCGGGCGGAACGGGCGCGGTGGACAAAGCGCTGGGCGGGCTCATCAGTGATGAGCTGAAAAACGGGAAACGTTTCAAGGGCAAATTGGGCGAAACCCTGGTACTGCCGACCTATGGCAAGATTCCGCCCCGTTATGTGATTGTGGTGGGGCTCGGCAAAGCGGAAGACATGAAAAGCCTGCAACTGCGGCGGGCGGCGGCGGCTTCGGTACGGGCCTGCATGAGCCTGAAGATCAAATCTGCGGCCTCCTTATTGCACGGCGCGGGCATTGGCGGCTATCACGTAAAAGACGCCGCCCGCCTGCTGAGTGAAGGGGCGTTGCTGGGGGCCTATCAATTTACCCTCCGCAAAGGAAAAAAAGCGGAGGAGGAGAATGGCGAAGCCGGTGCGGACAGCGGAAAAGCCGAACTGGAAACCCTGACGATTGTGGAACACAGCGCAGACAAAGTGGCGGAGATTGAAGCGGGCCTGCGCTGGGGGCGTGTGATTGCGGAAAACGTGAATCTGGCCCGGACCTGGGTGAATGACAGCCCCAACAACGTCACGCCCACGTTTTTGAAAAAGCAGGCCGAGCTGATTCAGGGCTTGAGCTGCAAGGTGCTGGATTTTGAGCAAATCAGGAAGCTGGGCATGGGCGCCTTTGAACTGGTGGCGCAAGGCAGCGAGCAGCCGCCGTTTCTGATTCATCTGGCTTACAAGCCCAAAGGTACGCCCACCAAAAAGATCGCGCTGGTGGGCAAAGGGATTACCTTTGACAGCGGCGGGCTCTCCCTGAAAACGGCCGCCGGGATGGAAACCATGAAGATGGACATGGCCGGGGCCGCGGCGGTTATTGTTGCCATGCGCGCCATTGCCGAGCTGAAAGACCTGGACATCGAGGTGCATGGCTTCGTGCCCACCTGCGAGAACATGCCCAGCGGACGCTCCAGCAAGCCGGGCGATATCGTCACCGCCATGAACGGCAAGACGATTGAAGTGAACAACACCGATGCCGAAGGACGCTTGATTCTGTGCGAGGCGCTGACTTACGCACAGAAGGAAACCAACCCGGACGAGGTGCTGGATCTGGCGACGCTCACCGGGGCCTGCATTGTGGCGCTGGGCAAAGCCGCAGCAGGCATTATGGGCACCAGTGACGATTTGCTGGATCGGGTGCGCAAATCGGGCGAGGCCGCCGGGGAAAAGCTGTGGCCGCTGCCTTTATATGACGAATACAAGCAAGCCCTGAAAAGCGATGTCGCGGATCTCATCAACTCCGGCGCCAAGGGCGAGGCCGGATCCTCGGCAGGCGGGATGTTCTTGAAGGAATTCATCGACAAGGATCGCGCCTGGGCTCACCTGGATATCGCAGGCCCTGCCTGGATGACCTCCGACACCCCCGAAGTCCCCAAGGGCGCCAGCGGCTTCGGCGTGCGGACCCTGCTGTATTACCTGTACAACCTCGGATAGACTACGATTTCCTTCCCAAAAGAAAAGCATCCGGTCGGTCTTCCAACCGGATGCATCGTCGTACCGCTCTCTATACTAAACTGGTTGTGGTTATTGGGTAATTTGGCTGCCGGGATTCGGCATGCCCCACTACTGCGTGGGCGTGCCGGTTCCAGCTGGCGGGCAGGTCGTACAGCATGCGCGCAGTTGCAGCTTGTCGCCTACACCGATGACCACTTTGGGCGTGACGCGCGGGTCGATGCCTTGCAAGGGCCGCTTGTCGCCCAGTGTCACCATCGGGGTGTACAGCACATCCATTTTTCCGGCTTTGCTGCCATACAAGCCGCCTTCCGAGGCGTAGATTTCCCGATTCAGTGCGGCAGTAGAACTGTCCGGATTGAAAACCACACCCTGGGGTACATCCGCCCGGATGAGACCATTCGTGCTCGCCACGGTCGCGTTGATGGCAACACGCTCGCCGGTCGGGGTCAGGATTTCAGTGAACACCAGCCCCATCTGGGCGATGTCCCGCGTAGTGTTGTTAGGCACCACACTGTCTACCCGGCCCAGCACACGAGAGCCTGCGGGCGCAATCACTTTGCCGTCGGCGCCAATCAGGGAGTGATCCAGGATCAGCATTACCGGATCGCCCGGATGGTTGTATTCGGAGTAGATTGCCTTGGCCACCGTTCCGGTGAAGACGGTATTCAGCGGCAGGTTGGCCGTTTTCATGGGCTGTATGCCGGTAATTGGATGGATGCCAGGATTGCGGAATACCGGGATGGTATCCGCACTGTTCCGGTAAGGGGTGGCGGGAATGCCCTTTACAAAATCACCGTCCGGGTTGGTCATCGTATAACCTTCCTTGGGATTTGGCTCTCCGGCCTCCCGGATTGCCACGGAACGGTTTTTAGATGAATAATCGACTGGCAGGGGCGTCGTCTCGGTTGCCGGGGGTGTGACCGTCATTGTTGTCGTGGTCGTCGTTGTCGGCTCCGTCCGAGCCACAATGGCCCCATTCTGAACGATAGCGATATCACGGTTCTGGTACATGCGATCCAGCATAGCGGCGACCTCGGCTCGGGTTGCCGGCTCCAGGGGCTGGATCATGGTGGCCGCAGCAGGGTCGTTGGCAAACAGGTTATACCGGATGGCCGTTGCTACCTGCTGACGGGCGTTGGCCGGAACCAGGGCCGCGTCGCTGTATCGGCTCAGGATCTGCTCGGCTTCCGCCGGGCTAACCAGCGGCTTGTTGAGGCTGCCAGCCAAAGCGGACAGGACCTCAACCCGACGGATTGGGTTTTCCGGACGAAAAACCCCCTGCGGATAGGTCGAAATCCAGGCCTGGTTATCAATCGCGCTGAAACTATAAGCGTTTTGAGAGACGTCACGCAGACTGGGAATCTGGGTGATTTGGTTGGGCGGCAGTCCCAACGTTTTGGCAGTCATGTTTAGGAACTCAGCGCGGGTCACCCAGGCACTCGGATGGAACTGGCCATCGTTATAGCCGCTCATGATCTGCAAGTTGACCAGATTGTTAATGTTCGTCTGCGCCCAGTTGCCGCTGACATCGGGATATGTTGTCGTGGCTGCATGGGCGGCAACCATGCCAGCTGCCAGCGATACCGTTGCGGCCAACGCAATCAGACTCTGTTTCATCATCAATTTCCTGCTCCTTTTGTCTACCAAACAATTCTGCAAGCAACCGGATTTTTGAACGACTACGCTTTTGTTTGGATACAGCCCCTGATGGACTTGGCGCCCCCCTGAGAAACTTGCCCTGGTGCGGTACAGATTCAGCAATCGCAAAACAAGGGCCACCAGATACGAAACGATAAATTCCTCCGACAAACATTATCCGGCAAGATGCCCAGGTTCAGGCCTGTATCCTGCTCTATACAAGGCGCTCTTTAACCCGTCTGTTTACAAATATGCCATTAGGTTAGGCAAGAGTTAAGATGACTTCAATTGCCCTGTCGGGTAATGCCAGCCTCCAGGTGATTAATATGCAAAATTGGCATCTGGCGCTGTTTTTGCCGAACAAGCTTGGTGTACTCAGAACAAAAAGATCCAGTTCGCGTCATAGGCCGTTATGGTTTGGAAATTCCGGCTGCGGTTGGTGATACTTTTCAGGTTCACCTGCCGGGCCTGCTTCCGGACGTTTGATGACCAGGCACTCTGAATGGTAAAGCGTAGCCGCCAGCGCGGGAGGAAAGCGAATGTTTGAGAAACTTCTGAAATCAGCGTTTGATTCCGGGGGAGATGTTTTTGTGTACATGAACGGGTTCAACAACCCGCTTCGGGGACGAGTGCAGGATATGGACGACGCGTTTTTCACGCTCTTCCAGAACGGGAAATTCGGCACCATCCTGTGGGCGTTTCGTTTGAGCGACGTGCTCTCCTGCGGATTGGTGGTCGGTCCGCCGGTGAACGAAGAAGAGGTCTACGTCGACGAATCGGAAGAGAATGTGCCATACACCGAGCCCGACAACTAAACAGGCGTGAAAATCAGAAAGCCGGATCTCGTGGAGATCCGGCTTTCTTGTGTACTGGAATTTCTGTTTGTTAAATCTATAGTTTGGCCAGTGACAGCGAGCCCAGGACACTGCCCACGGCCTGGTTAATCCCGGCATCAATGCTGGCAAAGCCATCACCGACAGTGGGGAAAAGTCCGCCGCCTGCGCCCGGTATACCGCCAAGGCCACCGGCACCTGGTATACCACCAAGACCACCTGCGCCTGGTATGCCACCAAGGCCACCGCCTGCACCCATCAGGGCACCAAGACCACCGGCACCCTGCAAGCCACCAAGGCCACCTGCGCTCTGCATGCCGCCAAGTCCGCCTGCGCCCGGAGTGCCGACTGCTTGCAGCAGGGAACCCAGACTCGGGGATGCCTGTTGTTGTTGGGGTGCTTGTTGAGGATATGCTTGTTGTGGTACAGCAGAGCCGCCGCCACCCAGGCCGCCAAGCATGGACTGAAGCATGCTGAACATGCTCAGGAGCTGACTCATCATTTGATCGGTACCGCCGCCGCTTGCATCCCTGGCCATGGAAGCTGGAGTAGAGTCGCTGCCACCAAGCGAGGTGGCGCTACCGCCGCCGACATCCAGGGATTTTTGCGCACCGCCACCGGCCATGGACTGCAATAAACTCATCATCTGGGCCATCAGGTCGCCGCCAGCGCCAGCACCAGCACCAGCGCCAGCACCTGTGGCTGCGGCTGATTTAGCCGCTTTTTCTTCTTTTGCGCTGGGCAGAAGGCCCACCTTTCTCATGGCGCCCACCTGTTGAACTTCACTGGCGAACTGACCAATACCTTTCAAGGCGGAAGCACCCTGCAATGGGTTGAGCGGATTGGCGCCGGCCATCATGTTCCCGCCCATCGCGCCGCCGACTAAACCACCAGTGCCAATGCCACCACTATTCATTGCGGTGGCCAGCTGGCCACCACCAGCACTGTTTTTAAGTAGGCTGGTGACATACGCTTGCTGGAAAATCCCAGGCAATGCCTGTGCTAAGGAAGAAGACATGGATACTCGCTCTCTCTTAAATGCGCGTATTTAAATAAAAGCAATTTCAAGAGCGAAATTGATCGCCCGCGAAGTAAATGCACAAGTTCTTTACAAAGGGATCTGCAACCGGATGGCTATTCTGAGGAAGCCCTTGCTATAGATAGGCATTGCAGAGCTTTTGTGAGATTTCCACAAACAAAAAGCCGGATGAAGCTCCGGCTTTTTGTTCAAAGTAAAGTCTGCTGTTTAGATCTTGGCCAATGAAAGTGAACCCAGGACACTGCCCACGGTCTGATTGAGGGCATTGTCGATGCTGGCAAAACCGTCGCCGATGCCGGAAAATAGTCCGCCACCGCCGCCGAAGCCCGGCACACCACCGAGGCCAGCCATGCCACCCAGACCCGCCGTACCACCGAGGCCACCGAAACCCGACATTGGCATACCGCCCAGGCCCGCCATGCCGCCGAGGCCACCGAAACTCGACATCGGCACACCACCGAAGCCGGACATGTCACCCAGACCGCCTGCAAAAGCGTTGGCGTTGGAGACCTGGGATACGGGAGCCGATACTGTTTGCGACTGCCCGCCGAGGCTTGCCATTAAAGCTTGCAGCATGCCGACCATGCTTGCCAGCTGTTCCGCCATCGGATCGCGTGCGGTGCCGTTATCGGCGAAGGGTGCTTGTTGGCCGCCACCCGACTCGGGAGCTGCTGAGCCGCCGCCCATCATGGTTTGCAGCATACTGAACATATTCATCATTTGGGACATCAGATCGCCACCACCCGAGGAGTTGCTTCTCTGGGTGCTGGGGAGGTAACCCATTTGGCGCAGAGCGCCCATGGTCTGAACCTGATTAACAAAACTGCCGAGGCCTTGTACAGCGCTGGCTCCTTGCAATGGGTTGAGTGGATTGGCGCCGGCCATCATGTTGCCGCCCGTCAGGCCGCCGGTTAAGCCGCCGAAGCCGAGACCACCCAGGCCGCTGCTGTTCATCATGGAGCTGATGCCGCCGCCGCCAAGACTGCTTTTGAGCAGGCTAGTCATATAGCTCTGTTGGAAAAGCCCTGGTAAAGATGATGTCAACTGAAACTGGCCCATAAATGCTTTGCTCTCTCTTTCAGCCTAAAAATCAACCCGTAGATCATTTAGGATACAAAATAATAAAAACAATCAGCTTGAGAGAATTGATCGCACTGTTAAAATTCAGTCTGAAGATTACGAGATGTTGCGCACTGTGAACCCACTGCAACCCGTCCAACAGTCAAGGGTGGTGGATAGATAGCCCGCATGGCTGCCGACTGTCCACACCCGCGGGAAGACGGAAGAAAAACTCGGCAGCGTGCTTTATGGCGTCAATTGGAAGGTGAGGTTTTGGAGGTTCCGGATAATTGAGGCGTACCGGCAGGCTCAAACGGAGAGGAGCGGGTCGAGGGGTGTTCCTGCACCGGAGATTTTGATGCCACCGGCATCTCGGAACCGATATCCAGGGTGCCGACCACGACAGGGCGCTCGTTTGCCTGGCGGAGCGCGGCCTGAATTTTTTCCATCGTGACCTGTGCGCCGGGATACTGCCGCATAATCTTCGCCTGGATCTCGGCGGCGGAAGGCATGCCCTTTTTAAAGCGATCCTCGTACACGACAATTCGGATGTCCCTGCCCTGAGGGCGGATCAGCACGGGTTCGTAGACCACATCCACCGGAGTCCCGACATCCACCATCTCAAAGAGAGCTTCGGCATCCCGCACTTTCATGCGGACACAGCCGTGAGAGCTGAATTTACCAACCGAGGAGGGGTTATCGGTTCCGTGCATGCCGTACTCCCCCCCCCCTTTTTGATAGAAACCCATCCAGCGGGTGCCCAGCGGGTTATTCTCGCCCGGCGCAATTCGAGTCTTACCTTTGGGCTGATAGGGGTGCTCCCAGCCGGGATCGACGATCTTGCGGATGATACTGAACTGCCCGGTCGGCGTCATAAAACCGGGACGCCCCACGCCCACCGGAAAATAGCGGACGATACGCTCTCCCTCGTAAACCCAGAGGGTTCGGCTGGGAATATTGATGACCAGCCGAACCGGGTCCCTGGAAGAAGTCACACCCACCCTGGCCATGGCCGCCGGGGCCACCAGGGTGAGTGTGATGAGTATCGTGGACAAGAACTTCAGGCCTTGTCTCGGGAGCATGAAAACCTCCTGGGGTTACCAGAAGCCGCGTACCGTTGCCCGTCGTTCCGTATATACCGGTTCCGGCTTGGGCGGAGGAAGTACGGTGGCGACCTGGAGTCTCCGAACCAGCATTGCAAGCTGGGTATCGCTAAACAACGAGCCTGAAGCGATTCGATTGCATTCGGCGTCAAGCACATAGTAGGCAACATTCTGACCGGTCGTCAAGCTTGCGGTTTGGGCCGGGCAGATATCGATCACCTCCTGCGAGTTGGGCGGTATGATCTGGTTGACGGCCAGAGACGGAATGGAAAGCGCCAGCGGAACATCTGAGAAGTTCTGGGCTGTCAGGCGCGCACTGCCCCCCGGCAATACGTTAACCTGAGGCAGCGTCATGACGGTATTACAGATGGCTGGGTTCAGAACCAGGGTTTCGGAAACCTTGACATGGTTGTCGGCGTTTTGCGCCTGGGGCTGGCAATCCATGCATTGCGCCATGGCAGATACCGGTATTGTGAGACTCAGCACTGCCGCAGCGGTGAGCCCCTTACTCAGTAACTTTTTCATATTGGCAATCCCTCCTGCACTTTTCCGTGAACGGATACGAGCGATTTCCCTCCCGAGAGGGTGTTTACAATGAGTGGCCGTAAGGCACAACCAGAACCGGTAGAAACACGCCTTAAATCCGTGTCGAGAACGAGTACCACAGCAACGCTTTAAACGCCATTGTAAACACCCCCCCGGCTTGGTGAATCAGAGTGGTGAAGCGTTCACAGTTTAGCGAATAGCCAGGAATTTTGTAATTTGCCATCCGGCTATTTTTGTTAAGTTCCGGGCCTAGCCATCCGGAGAGCGGGATGGTGGTTCGGCTAGTCACGTGGCTTAAAAAGATGGGCTCTCCGTAAGCTGGAGAGCCCATATTAGAGTAGTTTTCGGCAGGCTGTACAAATCGTCCCCGTCATCCGGCGATTTCGCAGGATTTTGACAACGGATACAGGCAGGTTTTTTCCGATGATTGGGTGCGGGTTAGCCGTAATAACCGCCATTAACGTTTCCAAAGCGGCCCAGCATGTCCCCAAAACCATAACCGCCCTGATTGGAAGCCTGAAAAACCGGGCTCAATCCTACAGGATTCATATCCCCCGCCAGCATACCGGCCAGATTACGAGCCGGACCGGGGAAATATCCCCCCATTGCGCCGCCTACGCTATAGTTCAGCAGACGCATGAAATCAGGATCGTTGTGCGGCATATAGCCACCGCCCTGATAACCGAAGCCACCAGCGTTCGGATAACCGAAACCGCCACCAGCCGGATAACCGAAGCCGCCACCGTAGTTTTGGAAGCCACGATTAGGGTAGTTATAATTACCCCTGGGATAGTTGTAGCCACCATTGAAATAGCCAGCGTTCATCCCTTGCGGGAACCCAAACCCGTTAATAGCCATGCCTGTTCCTCCTGCCTATGTGTCGATTCCCCAACCCGTTTCAGATTCACTTCCCGTTTGCATAAAAACAATCAATTGGCTTTTTGTGTTAGCAACTTCGCATGATGTGCGGAAATCCTCGGGAGACCAGAGCATTGATGCGATCGCTCGATACCCGTTTTCGGCTCTCACAGGCGGAGACACGGACCAAATGCGCAGACTTGCAACTTGGCGAACGCCCCGCCCTCACACCGAACGTCGGAGCGAATGACCCACTACCAACGTGGGGGTTGAGGCGGCGGCGGAAAGGGCGGTTGACCCAAAGAAGCCACCGGCATCCTGAACTCGGGGTTGATGGAAAAAGGAGAGGGCGGAACGTAAAATCCCGGCTGCCAGGCAGGCATGCTCGGGGAGAAAACCTGAGCGGAGGAGAAAACCGGTTCAGACGGAGGGATCACGGATGGCACGACAGGCGACACCGTGGAAGGCGGCGGAGGCGATTCGACCTGGGCTTGCATCGGCACGCCCTTGGGACGGCAGGTGGGTGCCGGTGTGTAACCGCTGCGATTTCCACTGAGTGTACGAGCGGAGACATTGCCTGCTGCCGGGAATACCGACCTGGACAGGGCCATGTTTCGGGTAGCCACTTGCTGTCGGCGCTTTTTCTCCTCCCGCTTCCGGGTCAGCCGGAAATTGGCGAGCTGCGCGACAGAGAGTATCGCAAATGGTATCGCCAGGCTACCGATGGCATATTTCATGTTCTGCAGACGAATCAGCGCTTCCTTGGCTCCTTTTTTCGCAACCTGACCGGTAAAGTGCTTTTCAATCTGCTCATGACTAGGCGATGCGGCCATCGACTTGAACTTCTCGTTGAAATCTTCGCCAGGAAGCATACTACTCCGGACCACATCCCGGAACTCATTTGTCCAGTTTTTGATGTTGTCCGCCCCATGCTTGAAGAACGCTTTATTCCACAGTTTATCCGTCAGCATCGTCACGAAGGAGAACCCAAATAAGCCCACTCCCGCCTGGACCAGGCGCTCCTTGAATTCGTTTCCGCTGCGGGCGGCGTGCAACCAGCCGGCATAGGCCGGAAGCCCCCAGAACAACACAGTCGCGGCGCCGGAAGCAATCTGGGAGGCGCCCTCCCCTTTCAGCTCAAAGCGATCATAGAACCAGCGCCAGGGTCTTTGCAGCGTCTTCTCCAAACCTGCGGCCAACCTCCGGCCAACAGAACCGGCAGTCTTTGAGGCGGCGCCACGGGCGGCCAGACTGAAGAGCAGGAGTGACGCAGCACCCAATGCCGATCCGATTCCGAAGATCTTGCCCGCCATCCCTTTCTGGTAACGCATTTCCGATTCCGGGCTCCGCTTGGAGCGGTTCGCGTCGCCTTCCCCGAGGCCAATCATCTGCTCGTAGCTGTAACCTTTGGCCTGGGTGCGTTTGAGGGTCAGCCAGTTGCGGAAGAAGGGCGCCGCCCAGAAGGCCGACGCAAACGGGAAGAAGAAGCCCAGGGCATTGCCCATCCGGGCCAGCTTGAGGCTGGTCGCCGTGCCAATCTGCGCGGCTCTTGGAATCTCCCGCCTCAGTTCCGCACGGGAAATCCCGCTAAACCAGCTGACAGGGTAACGGAGTACTCTGGGCAGGATCAGGGATGATAGCAGCGTAATCCCCGTGTTGGAAAGCTCCAGCGTCGCCACATCGGGGCGTTCTTCCTGGGTGCGCACCAACGCAATCTTGGGCAGGTTGAAGCCGGTGACATCCTTAAAAACCAGTTCCCCCAGCGGGTTTCTCTCCAGAAAGGTCAGGCTGTTCGTCAGAAGTGGGGACCCCCAGAATCCGAACCTCAACTGAGGTACGGCCGTCGGTTGTTTAGGCGGCTGGACTGGGTGGAGTGGTTGCATAGGTGAGGGCGGGTTCGGGTTAAGGAGTAACGAGTCCCATCGATTGAAAAACGAGTTTTCCCTGAAAATTGCGCAAGGCGGCCCGCCTGGATTTCCGGGGTTGACGTGAGCCGTGTGCTTGCATGCAGCAGGATGAGGGCGGCTCGCTACTTGTAACACTCGAAACCTTACGTGCCCGCATCCGGCTGTACGACTTTCATAGCATGGAAGCGGAGCCTTTCCAAGCAAGTTTTACAATTTGCCATGCTTCCTGGCGGACCCTTCAACGGTTCTTCCAAGCCGTTATGCCTTAATCCCACGGGAAATAGCGCTCCTCCCTGTTAAAATAATGACTAGGACTTGTGGGAAGTCTTCACCACCTGGTCGGAAGGCTTGCTCTGCTTCGACGGGCTCTGCCAATAACCTTTCTTTCTGATATGCGCTGCCAATTCGGGCGGTAAAAGTTTGTCTGCCAGCCTAGCCCGCGTGGTGTGACGCATCAGGTTCCGGATAAGCTTGGAATGCACGCTGGCATAACCATGCTTCAAGCCCTCATCCTGATCACTCGTTAAAAGCTCTGCATTCAGGGGACAATTTTGACCCCCGATACAGACTGTCAGGGGCAGGGAAGACTCCGAAGCAGCATTGGATGCCCCCCCGTCATGATTGGCATTCGGGCGCTTCGTCGGCATCGGGCTGACCAGAAACTTGAGCCTTTCCAGCGCAAAAGGAGTTTGCATCTCGGGTAATCTATCCTGCAAAGCATCTTCCCCAATAATCATGGGAATCTCCGTACCTGCCGGAACGAGTTTTTCCAACCAGCTGACTTTACCCCCTTTGGCTTGCCCAGTGGCGCATTTCTTTTTGCTATCCAAAGGCAGAACATGCAAGCCTTTATAGTCTTTAACCCCAATTCTGGCCATGGTCGTTCGAGCGCTAGCAGGCAATAAATCAGGATCACTCTTTTTATGAGCCGGATCTTTGGCAATCAGGAAGACAACATGCTTATACCCTTTACGCCTGGCTTGGATAGCATTCTGAATATGCGCATATTGCAAGGGGTTAAAGGTCCCATAGTAGAAGCAAAGCCCGCTCCATTTCAAAAATTGATTGATGGCCCTGGCAAGAATACCGGGAGGTTGTTGTTTCTGATCCCGCCTGATAGCCTGCTCCGGGAAAGTCGCCCCCTCGCCGAAGTGCAAAGCCGGTGCCAAGGACACTCCAGGGCTGGCATTCCATACTCCTGAGCCATACCGTTGTAAAAAGGCTTTTGAATGCGATGCAGAAGGCATTAAATAATTCATGCTGAAGTGTTCAACTCATTGATCACCGTTTTCAAACATCCTAATGCAAAACAAGCAATAAAAATGCCTTTGAGAAACTGCTTGAGGACAAAAAACTCAGCGCTTCGATCTTCGGGGCACTTGCCCAATTGAGGGATGGAGTCCCAGGGGAGATTTGGAGGATGTTTATTTCATATCGGAAACTGAATCCGCTGCAAAGACTTCAGACCTATATAAGCGCATTCAAGACGTAAATGCATACTCGGCTCTGAGTGCATCCTCTGCTCCGGCCCCGGCTCCGGGAAGCGGAAATGGCAACGGGAATGGACATGGTCCATAGCTGACTTCATTATTTTTTGTTCGCCCCCTCCCCGCCAAACAAAAAAGCCCCGGAACGCTTTGCGGAGGGTTCCTGGGGATTCTTGATAGATGGCGGGGCGTACGGGAATCGAACCCGTCTCTCATCCGTGACAGGGATGTATTCTAACCGATGAACTAACGCCCCATCGGGGAGTGTACAGTTTATAGCATATCGTAAAAGGGGGCACAAGCCCGCTTTATATTTCGCAACACCCTGTCGGATCCATGGGATCCCCCAAAGGGTTATTGGGATTGAGAATCCGCCGCTCGCTTCTGAAAAACAGTTTGAAAAAGACATTCTTAATGAAAGCATAAAGCCTGGATTTCCGTGGACAGAGGATTGCACCAAAAGGAAAA
Organism: Coleofasciculaceae cyanobacterium; assembly: GCA_036703295.1. Lineage (GTDB taxonomy): Bacteria > Cyanobacteriota > Vampirovibrionia > Vampirovibrionales > Vampirovibrionaceae > DATNPJ01. The sequence goes on from DATNPJ010000031.1 coordinate 43,565, forward strand.
GCCGCTACGGAAGCGGCAGACTAAAAGAGGGGGGATGTAGACTTCATTATAATGATTTTTTAATGATTGAAAACATTAAAACTCCCCGGTGGCGCAAGCTCCTCAGTGAAATCCCGCGCATAAACAGGCACGACTCCAATAAATTGTTTTTATATTTTTATTCAAGAGAAAGTCAAAACTTGAAAAATATGGCTTCCGGATGCCGAATGATGTCTGATACGGCCGTCAGTAGCCGGTATATCGGTTCTGGGGGCGATAGGAGCGGGACTTTTTGGGGGACTTCAGCCGCACGGCGCACTTGTGCATCACGGCATAACGCAGGCAATCCATCACATCCTCGTAGGGGTGCTCCTGAAGCGGGGCCTCACTGCCGCTGGTCCCGTATCGGTAACCGCCTTCAAAGGCCTCAATCAGCCGGATGCAGCGGCGATCAACCATCAGCCCAGGCTTGCCCTCCGGGGTATCGGGAATTCGTTCCGAAAGCTTCATGCGCATCAGCTCCAGCCCGTCCTGGATGCGGCTGCGGTCATAATTCGGATAAATCCCCAGGCTATTCAGGATTTCAATGCTGGTCTGCGCACTTTTGTCGGATTTCTGGGCACCCGCCGGATCACAGATATCCTCAAACGCCATTTCGGGAAAGCAAAGCTTGGAAATCTCCTGAACCCGCCTGGCAAAATCGATGAGCAGGTCTGCACTTCCGACCTCTTCATGCAGCACCCGCAGGCAGTCGTCGTCATCCAGCTGGATAAACAGACAAGCGGGACAATGATAGCCGAAGTCCCAACTGCGGATGATTCGCTTGCCTTCAAGTGGCTCCAGGTCTCCCCGGTTGGCATCCGTGAAATTACGGAACACCCGGTCCTGCCGGGACAGGTGATAGTTGATATCCAGCTCGCGGGCCAGCTCGTCTTCGCTCATGCGCCGTTTCTGGTCTTCGTACCAGGTAGCATCCTTGTGTGGGTGGCGGCTCCAATGGATGCTCAGGACCTGCGTCTGTCCCGAGAAGCGCAAGTCGGCGAATCGATTGCTTTTTCCGTAGGGCGTACCCACAATGATACGGCAGGGCGTGGATTGCCCGACAGAGGCAAAAGCGGCATCCTGCATGGGCCAGAAGGGGAATTCATCAAACAGTGCGGCCCGGTAGCGCCCACCTCGGCCAAAGTTCTCGTTGCTGCTTTCTCCGGTGATGCTATTGCCATTGACGGGGTTAATCAGCCGCAACAGGTTGTCGTGCTGGCTGCCTTGAAAACCCTCAGGCTTCATCCAGGCCGGAAGCCAGTCCAGATTGTAGCGGAGTTTCTCGAACAGGGTGGAGATATCGCCCTTGCGATCGACGGACTCCTGCTTGCGGGAGCCGAGATGGAAGTTGGCTCCGGGCTTGAAGAGCCAATCATATTGAAATATCAGCAGAACCAGCCAGCTAATGCCCATATCGCGGCTTTTTTCCACCAATAAATCCCGTCCCTCAGTAATAGCTGACTGAATTTCCAGCAGGGCCTCCTCCTGGAACGGGTACAGAATAAATGGCTGGTGAGGCTGCGGTTGGCGCGGATCGAAGGTCCAGCAAAAATTCCGGAACCAGAACAGGATATCTCTCCGGCATTGGAGCAGCAGGAGCTGCTGCAGTTCCGGGGACGTGCGGGCCTGGGCCAAAAGCCTGGCCCGTTTGGTGAGAATCGCTTTCATCGGCACGCTCAAAGCTCGATATCACCCAGATGCTGACGGAGCCGGGCCAGCAATTCGGCATCGCTGAGCTGTTCCAACTCAGGCAAATCCGAATTTTTGGCTGCTGCCCGGTTGGCCTTTTGGGTATCCGACAAGGCTTCCGGGGGTGGGGTTCGCTTCAAGATCCAATCCGCCGCCCAAATTTTATCTTTGAAGTTCTCCGAGGCCAGCGCCTCGTCGATCACTTGCAGCACCCGCTGGTAGCGGTCGCCCAGACCCTCCAGAAAGCCCTTCAATTTGGGCAGCAATCCTTTTTTAGCCGGTGTTTTTTTGCCGATCATGGCAAACTCCTTCCGCGTGCCGGATTTTTTGCAGGTAGGCCAGCTGATCTTCAGCGGCATGGCTGATTCGTCCGGTATATTCGCTGACAAAAATGCGGGCCCGATCGGCAATCCGGCGGCCCGCCAGGTTTACGGTCCGGCCCGCCTGCCACTCGGCCAGGGAAATTTCGCGAATGGTCCCGCAGGACAGCTCTTTTTTGAACAGATACTTGAACTTGCAGCGTTTACAGCGTTTTTTATAAAGCAGAGCGGCTGATTCTTCCAGGATGCGCGTCTCCAATGTTTTGAAGAACAGGCTCCGGCAATTGGCGCATTGCAATGTCATGGAAACCTCACGAATTTGGGAACCGAGAGCGGAATCGGGCGCTCACCGGTTGTCGGTTCAGGCAGGAACGGATGGATCGACCGGGGAAATCTTGAACTTTGAAGCTGTATGACCCAAAAAACCAAAAAGAATAAGGGGCCTCGATGTCTCGAGCCAGGCGAGGCCCTGAATAATCGGAAAGATTAGCGTGTTAGATGCTGTGGTAGACCCAGTATGCCATAGCATCAACCACTTGCCCTAGAGATCGAAGTTTATGATTTTGGGACCGCTCCAAAAATCGGCCACGCCGATACTGACTTTGGCGGTCCGATATTCGGAGGACTTTTTGACCAGAACCGGCCACTGCCGGTGATGTACGACTATGATAGAGGGTGGGAGCGTATGAATGGGCAAGCGGCATTTGACGACACGGGAAACGTTCAAGTGGATCACCAACCGGCTGGTCCCCACACTGCTGGCGCTGTTGGCCGTGGTTGGGCTCTGGTTTGTGGGGCAGCACATGGAGCGCGCCGCATACGACCTGCTCACCTGGATTTCCGCCAAACCAGCCGAGCGCAGTCCGGTCACGCTGGTACTGATTGATGACGAATCATTAACCCGGCTGCATTCCCGCTTTGGCTCGGCGCCTTGGCCGCGCAAGGCTTTTGTGGATATCTTCCAGCGGATCCAGACCTACCAGCCCGCCGTCATGGTGTTTGACGGGCATTTCGTCAACATCAACGAGCCCGGCGACACAGAGGTTTTTGCCGCCCTTCACCAGTTCCCCCATTTGGTGATTGGCCTGGTGATGAATGAAAACCAGGAGGTCCGCAGCCGACTGAACACGGCATTGCCTGCCTATTACCAGCTCAGCTTGGGGGTGGTCAGCGTGAGGGAAGAAGCGGATGGAAAAATCCGTTCCCTAAAACCCATTTACCATATTCCCGGCGCCAACCGGCTGCAATCGGGCGTTTTTCCGGCCCTGTCCCTGGCTGGCGCATACGAATACCTGGCGACAAAATCACCGGGCCAGGGTTGGATTCTGGATGTGGATGAAGCCACCCAGCCCCCGCGTTTGCTGCTGTATCCGGAAAATAAAGTCGGTGGCGGCCTGTCGGCTCCGCTCAGCGCGGGGGACGCATTCTACCTGCACTGGTATCGCCCGCAAAACGTGCAACCCGGAGAATACCAAGCCAGCCATGAGGCGATCCCGCTGTGGCGGTTGTTCGAGCCCTCGGGTCAACCGCCCGATTTAAAGGGGAGGATTGTGCTGATTGGGTCCTCCGCCACGCTGTACCGGGATTACCACCATACCCCGATGGCCCGGCAACACTTGGGACCAGATATTCACGCCACCGCCATCGATAATATCCTGCATGGCGAAACCATCCGGAAGGCGAGCCTGAGTGCCAACATGCTCATTTTGTTGCTGTTGAGCCTAGCTATGGGCGTTATGCGCCTGAAAATACGCAGCTTTGGGCAGACCTTGCTGTATCTGTTGGGGGCAATGGTCATTTACGCGTGGCTGGTGTTCTGGATGCTTTCGGAGCGATTCTTCTGGCTGGATCTGGTCACGCCGTTGCTGTTCATGCTGGTGGCATTTCTGGCGGGCAGCACGTTGCGGATTATTTTCAAGGAGCAAAAGCTGGCCGCAATGGAGCGCAACCTCTCCCAGCTGGTTGATCCGGAAGTCTTCCGGGAGATCCAGCGTATGTCGCATGTGCTGAAGCCTGGTGGCCACAAGCTGGAAATCACCTCCATGTTCGTGGATATCCGAAACTTCACCCATATCGCCGAACACCTGCAACCGGCGGAGGTGACGGCGCTGCTGAACGAGTTCTATGAGGACATGGTGACCGTGGTGTTCAAGCATCACGGTACGATTGACAAGTTCATGGGCGATGGAATTCTCATCATCTTCGGCGCCCCGCTTCCCAACCCCGAGCACCGGCAATCGGCGGTGCTGGCAGCCCATGAGATTCTGTCGGCCACCAAGGCGCTTTCGCTTCGCTGGCAAGAAACTCGGGGCATCGACACGGACATCGGCATTTCTCTCAACAGCGGCCCCGCGTTCGTGGGCTTTCTGGGCCCGACAGATAAGCTGGAGTATACCGGCGTGGGCGATACGGTCAACATCTGCGTGCGCCTGCAAGAGCAAACCAAGCAGTTCCAGACCCGGCTCATCATGAGCGAGGACACGGTCCAGGGCGCCCGGCAGCCCCTGAGCAGCATCATTCCATCCGATAGTTACCAGGAGTTGGGCGAAGTCGCCGTCCGGGGCCGCGAGGCCACCATCCGCATCTACACGCTCCAGCATGCCTTCCTGGATGCGGAGGCAGAGGAGAATAAATCAGGGTAATCGAAATCCGTGCCGTTTTCTCGGTGAAACGGGCGCAAAGTTGATGGGTCAAGCTTTTGACGGATCAATCCAGGGGCAGGCATGGGTTTTATTGGTATATACGCAAGATTTGGAGAATGCCCATGTCTCTATTGCTGATGTTTGCCGTGTTGCTGCTGATTGGCCTGATTAGCTACAACAGTGAGCGCATGTTTGGCTGAAAGCCAGGTTCTTGTCCGAGCGTAAATCGTTGTTTCACTGTCTTGGAAGGCTTTACAACCCGGCAGCCTGAGCAACTGTACAGCATTGCTTGCAGGACGTCGCGCCCTGCCCTTAAGATAAGGGCATGTTTACCATTAAAGAATATCAAGGGGTAGATGGGCGCCCACTTCGGTACGGGCAATTGGCGCATCCGGAGCGCCCTTCAACCGGGCGGGCCCTGCTGTATGTGCCGGGGCTGGGAGGCTCCGTTAAAGGTGCGCTGGAGTTTCTGAGCGCCCTGCTCCCTGAATTCAGCCCGATTTACGGTCCGGACTTGCGCGGCTTTGGAATGAACACCCAGCCCGAACCCCTGCAAGCCCTGGATCCGATAGAACGGGACCTGGAGGCTTTCTACCGGCAGGTGATTGAACCGGCGGGGCATCCGGAACTGGCTTTATGCGGCCTTAGCCTGGGTGGCGCGCTTTCAACCCTTATGGCCGCCCGCAACCCGGAGCGCTTTGGACGGCTGATCTTGTTAGCCCCGGCTTACAAAGCGCACCCCAAATCGTTTAGTTTGGGATATACCCTGCGAAGCACGCTGGCACATCTTATCCAGGGACGACGCGCCAGAACCACGCTGCCTTACGGGCTCCGTGAGCTGACCAGCAACGAAGCAGTGCTGAATGACCCGCAATACATGCAGGAGCCGCCACTGGTCCTATCCCCCGGATTTCTGCTGAGCGCCCGAAGCGTGTGCGGAAAGGCCTATGCACACGCTGCCAGGCTGACGGTTCCCACCATGATGGTTATCCCCGGACAAGATGCGATTTGCGATCCACGGGCCATGCAGCAAGCTTTCCAGCGGATTCCGGAAACCACCCCGAAGCTTTGTCGGGAATACACGGATTACTATCACGATGTGCTGATGGAGGAGGGGGCCTCCCTGAAGATTGCTCAGGAGTTCTTGGGCTGGTCGTTTTCCTGGGATTCCAGCACCATGGCCTCTTCGTCCAGATAAGGGCGGATGAACTCGACCGAATCCAGGTTAACCTGGATCATGGGCACCGTTTTGGGGTCTTTGCTGCCGTCGGCCCGGTTGATGATGGTCACGTTGGTCAGCACGATAAATTTGCGGTTGGGATCGTTCAGCAGGTTGGAGAGGCGTCGACCATCCTTACCCAGCTTGGGGGTGTGCAAATCGCCCTCGAACTGAAAATTGCGGGTCAGCACCATCGCATGAATCGTATCAGCCTTGGCTCTGACGGCACGAATCAGCTCACTCACGAAATTTTCTCCCTCTCACTCAGATCCACGCTTCCAAACTTATTATAACGAGAACCACCGCCATCCTCCCCTGGAGCAAGCCTGGAATCCCCCATTCGAGTGAGTGGAGTGGGAGGTGAATCATACTTCAGGTTAGCCCGAATTCAGTCCATAATAGAAACAGAGCGGGCCAGGCTACGTCTTCTCAAGGAGATCCCTCTGTTACTGGTAAAGGCCTGCTCCAATGGCAACTTTTATGCGACCCGCGTTTGACTTTCAGTCGGCCCTCAGCCGGCTACCCGACCAGCCCGGCATCTACCGGATGTATTCCGCTGCGGATGTCTTGCTGTACGTGGGCAAGGCCAAGAACCTCAAAAATCGGGTGCGCACCTATTTCCAGAATCCGGCGGGCATGGCCCCCAAGGTGCAAGCCCTGATGAGCCACGTCACCCGCTTCGACTACATCGTGACCGACAGCGAAATCGAGGCGCTGATCCTGGAATACAACCTCATCAAGCAGTACCGGCCCAAGTACAACATTCTGCTGAAAGACGACAAGAAATTTCCCTGGATCGGCCTTTCCGCAGAGCCCTTTCCCCGCCTGTTCATCACCCGCGATCCCAGCGGTCGCGGCCGGTTTTTTGGCCCCTATGTCAACAGTGGCAACATGTACAAAACCCTGCAAGTCCTCCGCAAACACTTTCCGCTTCGGCAGCGGCGCAAACCCCTCTTTAAAAACCGCCCCTGCATGAATTATCATATCGGCGCCTGCTCCGGGCCGTGCCAGAAGCTGGTGACCGAAGCGGAATACGCCGAAGTCGTCAGGCAGGTGGAGATGCTGCTTAAAGGCAAAGCGGATGATCTGCTGGAACGCCTGGAGGCCGAGATGGCCAAAGCCAGCGAGGACTTGAACTTTGAACTGGCCGCAAAACTCCGGGATCGGTACATCGCGGTCCAGGACATTGTTTCCCAGCAGAAAATGGCTTACCCCGATACGCGGGTCAGCCAGGATATCGTGGCTGCTGCATCGGATCCTCGCCGCTGCGCCATTACCGTGCTGCAAATTCGCCGGGGCAAACTGATTGGCAGCCGCCCGCACGAAATCCTCTTGACCCACCATGCCATGGCCGAAGAGGCTTACGCCGCGTTCCTGACCCAGTACTATCAGGATGAAGAACCGGACGATCTGCCGGATGAAGTGATCCTGCAATATCCCGTGGAAGATGAGGCCGTCTTGCAGGAGCTGTTGAGCGACAAGAAGGGCAAGAAAGTCACGCTCATCCATCCGCAAAAGGGCACGAAAAAGGAGATGCTGGATCTGGCCGTGAAAAACGCCACAGAAACGCTGGAACAAGCCCAGACCCTGGAAACCAAGAATTACCGTAATGACCCGGCCCGCGCGCTGATGGTCTTGCAGGAGACGCTAGGCCTGCCTGAGCTGCCCACCCGGATGGAATGCTACGATATCTCCCACTTCCAGGGTTCCCAGACGGTGGCATCCATGGTGGTGTTTACCAATGGCGTGCCGGACAAGAAAGAATACCGCCGCTTCAAGATTAACACTGCGGAAGGCGCGCCGGATGACTTCCGGAGCATGCACGAAGTCATCACCCGTCGCTTCAAGCGCGCGTTGGAATCAAAGCCGGACGGCGGACCGAGTTGGGAAGCGCCGGAGCTGGTGATTATTGACGGCGGCAAGGGGCAGTTGTCCTCGGCGATGGCCGCCTTGCGGGAGCTGGGACTGAAAGATCAGCCGATCATTTCCCTGGCGAAAAAGTTCGAGGAGGTCTATCTGCCCGGAGAGTCCCGCCCGATCCTGCTGCCGCGAGACTCCGAAGCTCTGTTTGTGTTGCAACAGATCCGGGATGAGGCCCACCGCTTTGCCATCACTTATCATCGCAGCCTGCGCGGCAAGGCGGCCAAGGCCTCAGTGCTGGATGAGATCCCTGGGATTGGCGAAAAACGGAAGCAGAAATTGCTGGCCCACTTCGGCTCCGTGAAAAAAATCCAGGAAGCGAGTTTTGAAGAGCTGGCGGCCATGCCCGGCCTCGGTCAAGCGGCCGCTCAATCCATCTACGCAACCTTGCACGCCAAGCCTTCCGACTAGCCTGTTCAACCAGAAGCAACGCCGACGAAACCGGCAAGCTTCCGTTGTGCGGAACGTTTCCCGCATCTGAAAGTCACCGAAATTTAAATTTCTTCATAAACCGTTCCGGAATTCAAAATAATTGTTTTTATATAATCACAAGGGAACACTAGGCTGGACTAAACTTTAAGCTCTTACTCAATTATTGCGCTTTAAAGCGCCGTCTCTGTGTTATCACGAGCCGGCGCTTTTTTATTGCTCAATATTTCGGTTTTCGGGCCGATTGGACCCATAAGACCGCTCAGGGGGCCAAGGACAGGCTAAGGCTCCTGAATCCCAAAAATACGGCCATTACCAGAGAAAACACGAACAAGCACAACCCGACATTCACGGTTTGAGTCAATACCGCCACTTTTTCTTCCGGACCCATCCCCTCTCGCTCCTCTCTGGCTGAATCTTTTTCAGTATAGAAAAATTCAGCGTTTCAGTAACGCGTTTTTGCTCGGTTTTACATCAACACCCAGGAAACCCGTCACCCTCATGACCCCAGGCTTCCCTTTTATTATAGCGCTACCATCAAAAAACGAACATCAATTTCCACCCCATCGGTACGGTGTTGCAAGTCTCCTGGCGAGCAGCCCATGTCCAATCAGCTTTGCGCATGCGGTGGGTCAAACCAAAGTAACCGTGATTAAACACAAAAATCAGCTTGTAACAATTTGGTTACACCTCCCCTCCGCATGATCATGCCCGGGCTTTTATGCTTTTTCACTACTCTGTAATAGAATGCTTCTGGGTTTTACACTGAAAAGTTTTGAATATCTGGATGCACAATCGGCGTTGAGGAGTCTTGGGTTTTGTACATCAGCAGTTCCACTATCCAGTTTGCTCGTCTATGGCCTGGCCGGAGCAACAACAAGAAGCCCCATTCGGAAACGCCTATACCGGATTCGCCTCACCTGTATACCCGGCAAGAAGTTGAAGCGATTGTTGACGCGAAACTGAAACAACAAAGCCGTAAGGACTGGCGACACAGAATGGGCGCGCTGATGGTGCTCGTCACCAGCCTGGGCGGCTATCGGTATCTGCACCCTCCTGTCCCCCCTGTCTCCCCACCAGAGCCGATTGAAATGCGAGCTGAAGAGGGCAGCATTTCCCTGGAGCATCACAAGCGCCTTGCCGCTCAGCTCAAAGCCAAAGTGGCCTCGAATGTGATGCACTTGGATCATCTTCAGACGTTGAGCCAATACGCAAGGCCGTTGGTGGTTGCAATCGAGCAGGTTGATCCCAAGTTATTCACAGCGGGTAGCGGGTTTCTATACCAAGATCGATTTATCGTCACCAACCACCATGTCATTGGTGGATTAGCCCCGGATAAGGATGGCGCCATTCAATTTCGATTGCTGGACGGTCGTTCCGGTAGGGCCAAAATCATCGGTGCAGACAAAATGATTGATGTTGCGGTCTTGGAGCTCAACCCCCGAGATTTTGACTTGGAAGCCATACCCAGTGCCGAGATTACACGCGAACCAGTCCGTGCGGGAGAATCCATCATTGCGGTCGGTAACCCTTTCGGGCAATTTGGATGGAGCACCACGACCGGTGTTGTCAGCAGCATCAACCGGCACGAGTCCAATATCCCTCTCGACTATTTACAAACTGACGCCGCAATCAACCCCGGCAACTCGGGTGGCCCCACTTTTAACATGGCAGGTGATGTGGTTGCGATGAATACAATCAGGATGGATGGGGCGGAAGGGATTGCTCTCAGTATCGAAAGTCAGACTCTGCAAAGGGTTGTTGACAAAATTATCCGGGAACATGCGCAAAAAGCTCCCAAATGAGTTTGTTCCGCCCTTAACACCCTTGTAATTGCGCTGAGTAACCTTTGGGATCCACCAAACACCAATCCACTTCCCACAGGATGGGGTAGAGTTCTGCCGGGAGGGGGCGCGGTTCGATGGCGCCGGTGTCGGGGTTTTCCCATTGGCAGGTCAGGGCGTGCCCTTTAAACACTTCTTTCAGCAGGGTGAAATAGAACAGCAGCACGTCTTTGGGCAGGCTCAGGAATTCATCCAGCCAGGGGCGCTGGTGCTCAGGCAGGGCCGTGATGTAAGGCCGCCCGCTCCGATTCAAGCCGAAAGGCGGCAGCGCGAAAATCCGTCCCCGGTACACCACGCGAGACATCAGGCAGCCATGGTAAAACACGAAGATGGCATCGTTGAATCGCAGCTTGTGGCGGTAGGTTCCACCGATCAACACCTCCCGAACGGACGGCACATGGGGCGCACAAAGGCTGCGATAATCGGTCATCACCCCCAACAGCGAGAGTTCTCCCTGCATTATTTCCGGCCGTTCCATGGTGTATGGCATATCGTTCCCCGCCTATGGTTGCTCTCTCAGACTGGACAGCATTCTACTATAACCGGGGCCCCTGGAAGGTGCTCCCCTGAAGAAATGTTGCGGAAGAGCTCATATTCCTGGCTGAGAACGGCTCAGCGAAAGATGTTAGAATGATCTCTGGAGAGTACGAGCTTGAAAACCCTTAAGGAAGTGTGTCGTTGACCACACCCACTCATTGGATGTCTCTGACGGTTCAGGATCTTAGAGTCGCTCTGGTTGCGACCGGTCTTTCGCATGTTCAGCGTGGCTACGAAAGCTTTGTACTGGATCTCTACGAGGCACTGAAAGACGTGGCCGACGTAACCCTATTCAAGGGTTCTGGCCCGGATGCACCGCCAAACGTCTATACGGTACCCACCCTCCGAAGAAACGCGCCCCTGGTGCAAAAGCTTTGCCCGAACGATGAGAGCAAGCGCTATCTCTACGAGCAGATCTCCACAGCCTTGAGCGGCTGGGCGCTGGGCTATTGGAAGAACTATTCGGTGATCCATTTCTGCGATCCGACCTTCGGCAACGTCCTGAACCGGTTAAAGAAGCAATTCAACTACGATTATCAGCTCCTTTTCGCTAATTGCGGTCCTTTCCAGCCCGAAGACTACCGGCAGTTCGATCACATCCAGGAATTCACCCCCTTGTTTTTGGAACAGGCCAAGGGCACCATCCGAAAAACCCGCCTGCATCTTAACCCCATGGGTATCTGGACCGAGCGTTTCCGGACAGATTCCGACCAGGCCGCACTGCGCCGGGAGTTTGACATTCCCCAGGACAAGTTCGTGATCCTGTGCGTGGCTTCTCTGGACGATCCTGCCAAGCGGATTCGTTTTCTGATTGATGCCGTGGCAGGCTTGAATGACGATCGCATCCACCTGGTGCTGGCGGGTCAGAACGAAAATACGCCTTACGCCCAGGGAACATTGGCCGAGGCCGAAGCAAAGCTGTCCGGCCGCTTCCGGTATGTCGCCGTTCCCTCCCTGCGTATCGCCGAAATCTATAACGCCAGCGATCTGTTCATTCTGCCTTCCCTCCAGGAAGGCTTCGGCAAGGTCTACCTGGAAGCCATGGCCAGTCGCATGCCCTTGCTGGTCCATAATTACCCCAACACCCAGTGGATCGTCAAAACGCCGGAAAGCCTGATTGATATGGAAGATATGGGCGCGCTTCAGGCGGCCATTGCCTTGATGCGGGACGAGTCCGGAACAGGGCTCTCCGATCTGGCCCGAAGCATGGCGGAGATCAATTTCGAGTGGGTCAACGAGCGTTTCCACTGGAAAAACCTGCGTGATGAGTACCTGCAAATGTACGAACGGATATTATTGCTCCCAGCGTAACGCCTGATGGCCCTTGAGAACCGAAAAACCGAGAGCGCCCCGCCACACCTGCCGGTGCCTGATGCCCCCTCTGCCACCACGAGGGGGAAAAGCCTGTGGATCAACTACGTCAGCCTCCTGGGCGGCACCCTCATCGCCAAGGTCTTCGCTCTGTTCACGGTGCTGATGCTGACCCGCTATCTGGGAGTGGAAGACTTCGGGCGGTACTCGCTGATATTCAGCTACTGGGCGCTGCTCAATACCCTGATGGATTTTGGCGGTTCGCACATCATGGGTCGTGAGATTGCCCGAGATCCGCACCATTTACGCCCATCAGTCGAATCGGTCATTTACATCCGCCTGCTGGGCTGCGTGGTTTTCCTGCCGGTGGGCATCCTGCTGGCAAACGTTCTGGGACTTGGGACGGACCTGATGCTGGTCGCTTTCCTGGGCATCCTGGTAGGTTTCGAGGCGTTTTACGATATCTATTTCAGCGCCACCATGAAACT
>DATNPJ010000045.1:0-9279 GCA_036703295.1 Coleofasciculaceae cyanobacterium
TTCCAGGTAATAAAGGCTCAATTTTCCGCCATTGCTCGGCAGTCAGTTCGTATCTTTTTGGCATGTCGGCATCTCCTCTTGTTCTCGGCAAAAGAAGATGCATTTCAATGCGAAATGTTCAAATGTCGATTCGCCCTAGGCGTTCATGTCCGGGATGAACTGCTTGATTTCAAGCAGGCGCCCGGGGCGGTTGGCCAGGCTCAACATGAACTCCTCCAGGCGTTCGCCGGGAATATAGTAGTTGTTCAGGCGGATGCTCTGGCCCTCATGGTGCACTTCCATCATTTTAACGATGTAGTGCTTCACTTCAGCCACTTCCATCTGAACTCTTTCGCCGTTGTTGCCGTTGATTTGACCGTTAACGTCCTGCTTCAGGCTGACATAGTTGAAGCCATCCGGACTGATAATCAGCTCGCCGCCCTCTTCCACCTCAAAATGAAAGGTCTCGCCCCGGCGGTGCCGCTGGAAGATGTTGATGACTTTATTGCTGATATCGTCGGTCATGAGAATGCTCCTTGGGAGTTCAGGATTTGGCATGGCGAACCATTGCCCGGACAGATTGTGGAATGATAAATCAGAGTGCGGGGTCTGCCAGGAAGTCCGCGGGTTGCTTTCCACGTCTGCGCAGAATCCCGGCGAGCCAGAGCTGTAGATCCAACCCCTCCTTGCGCACCCGGCAGTCATACCAAAACAGGGTGGCCGCGCTGATATAGAAAGGGATCAGGAACAGATCCGCCAAACTCCTCCATAAATTTAGCATCGCATGGACATAAAGGGGAATATGGTGCTGCTCCGAGACACCGAGCCGGGCCCTTTCCAGCCAGGCCCACAGCAGGATGGGGGTATTCATGACCACGGAAACAACCATGGAGAAGGCAAACAGCGCCATGGCAAAGAGGATGAGCCGGGGCAAATTGGACAGGATCATCCGGTAGCCGACCAATAGGTGTTTCCACCAAGGTGTTTCCACGGTTTCAGAGGTGGCCAGTGAAATGATGGGGAAAACAAAGCAGAAGCCCTGGGTCGTCACCAGGATGAGCAACAGGCTGAGAACGACGAAGCCCCAAAGGATCATGGCAAAAACCAGCATGACGGCAAGCAGCCCGCTTTGCGTGGCGGCGGACATGGTGCCCAGCAAGCCAAACAGCGCGGCGGACGTCAGCATTCCCGCAAAAAACAGCAGAAAATCCGCGATGATAAAGACCACCATCAGCACGAACGACAGGGCCAGCATCAGAATCAGCGGCCACTTGATCCGGTTGACGAAGGCCCAACACTCACGCAGGCTAAAAGGATGCTCCCGAACGATGGTGGAGTAGTAAAGCCGGATTAAGGCGCAGCAACTGACACCCCAGAACAGAAAAGACAGGATGCCCAGGCCCAGCCCCAGCAATCCCGTGGTGGCGCTGAAGGCCAACCGGGAGGCGGGCGTGGGAGTCAGGAAGGTCTGACTGGCCGGAATGCTGATAACGATGTAGAAGACAGTCAACAGCAGGGTTGGCGCCAACATCGTCATGAGGCTTTTTTTCAGGTTCAGTCGCAGCAGGTTCCAGGCCCGGCTAATCAGCGTAATCACGCCCTGTGGCGCGTAGATGGCAACCGGACTCTCCGAAAGGCTGTGATTTCCCGGCAAGATACTCATGGCAGCAAGGTTCCGGCGTTCAGGTCTTTTTGATCGGACACTTTTTGCAGGACCTGTCCAAACGTTTGCAACAGGCGAAAACGGTAGCCGCAGCCTTCTGCCAGTTTTCCGCCCATCAGCAGCGAATGTTCCGAAGGATACCGGCGGCAGAAATCGGGCCGCTGGTCATAGATGCCGCAGGTGTTGTCCGGTTGCAATTGCTTGCACTGAAACAGCACCCCGCCCTCCTCTTCCTGAACCGGCAGGAAGTAGTCATATTCCGGATTATTGCTCCGGACTTCCTCGAACATTGCAATGCTGTCAATAGTTTGCTGCCCGTAAACCAGGTATATATTGGTGCAGCACTTGCCACACTGGTTGCAGGCCCCGGTGCGCTCGTAGTACTGTCCCTGAACCACACCCGATTGCCGGGTTTCCTCGGAACTTAAGAACGATTTGACAATATCCAGCATAGAAACTTGCGATCCGTCCGACAGCTTAACCATGACTCCAACCACATACCTTTTAATAGTAAACCAGCCCCCTGTTTTTTCAAGGAAAGCTAAAGCCTTTTTCATATACTCTTACTTGAACAAAAGCGCTTTTTTCTCTTCTTTCCCTGGAGTCGCCGAAAGAAGAGGAATGAAAATGGCAGCCTGTTCGCAGGATTTAGGGGATCGGGTTTTGAGCGCTTGCCAGCGGGGAGAGCCGGTTACCGTGATTACCGAACGCCAGGTATTGACCATGCTGGACCCTGCCGATTGCGTGTACGTAGATGAAAGCGGGACAAACTGTCATTTTAGACAATGCCTCTTTTCGCAAATCCGCAAAAACCCGGCAGTTGGTTGAGGCCCAGGCTTGCAAGCTGCTGTATTTGCCTACTTATTTACCGGATTTGAATCCCATTGAGCAACAATGGGCCAGCCTCAAAGCCGGGATCCGGAAATGCAAAGCACCGGAACAACCCTTGGATTCTGCGATTGAATACGTGTTTAAAAGGCATGGTTAATTTTAGTAATTACTAATAGAAATCTTTAGATCCATACCCCATACGAGAAAGCGAGTATTTACAAGCGATTGTAGCGTTTCTTTCACCACTATAAAAGGTGTTCATATACGATGCAACACATGTCTGATATGGGGTTACCGGGGGAGGCGGCTCGACCGTTGCAATAGGGGCTGGCGGCGGCGGCGGGGCCGAACTGACTATAAGCGTCTGAACAACCTGGGTTTGGTTGCTGACATCCAGCACTTGGTTTTTTTTGTCCTGCAGGTACCGAAGATAGGTCGGCCCCGTGGTGCCATTGACGAATGTGACCAGCGGCGGCGTGGGAGCTGGTGGTGGAGGCGGCGGGGCCGCATTATACAGGTTTTTGTAACATTGGCTGGCATAGCCGCCAGTACCGCAAATACCGTTGGAATTAACCTCGGACATCTTGGCGCTTAATTCCACGGATGGAGGAACATTTACATTCGCTACGTTGGTCTGTTGAAATGTGGTCTGCCCCGTATAGGTGTCATAAACGTTATTGCCCTGGACCAGCGTGTAGTCCAGCGGGGTCAGCTTGTCCCGGACCACAGCCACAATTTCATCGATGTTTCCGGCGCCCGAAACAATCACACCCTTCAAGGCTGGGGGCAGTGCTCCGGCATTCGCAGCCAGATATTGATCCAATTCCGCCTTGGCGGCCCAGAATTGATCCTGCGTCATGCTTATTGAATTGGACAGGCTTGCTTTGGTATCCTGTGGCGCGCCGCTGGCAATCGCGGATGTCGCCTGGTTTTCCAGAGCGGCAATTCCGTGTCCCTGATTGGCCAAATTGGTGATGAGCTGCTTCAGCTGATCATCCACTTGCGGCGTGGCATTCAATTGCTGAAGGATCTGATCCAGATTTTGGACATAGGACAGAAGAAAATCATTTCCGTTTGCGCCAACCGTGCTCACAGTTGAAGAATTGGGAGGAGGAGCCATATTGAGGCAAAAGCCGCCCTCCATGCAGATCTGCTGCTGACCTGACTGCGGCGGTGGTAACACCTGCGAACCATTGACCTGGGGGCCGGTGTAGGGAACATCGATGATGGCGTTCAGTTTTCCGCTTTTGGCATCCGCAAATAGCTGATCCATGCTGGCGGCATTGATTTCCGCCATTTGGGCCGCTTTGATGTTCCCCTTCATATGACCGCGAAGCGCCTCCATAATACTGTCCATATTGGTGCCGATAGCCCAAAATGCCGGAATCGACACAACCACAACCAGTGCGCCAGCAAACACGTACTCTGTAATCGAGACGCCTTTCTCCGGATGATATGCTCTCATCGTAATTCCCTTCAATCTTACCTTTTCAGGAAAGGACGGATTTTGGTGATTTCAAACGCAGATAAATCGCTGTGATTGACTCCGTTTCAGTTTTTATTCGACCAATTGGTAATAAACTGAAGTCAAAATGGAACTAATTGTTAAGAAAATTTACAAAATACTCTAGGAGGGCCTTCACTCAAAGCTGTGCTCGATTCTGGCGCGGCCATGAGGTCTAAAAGTAGGCTCTGCTTATCCGATGACCAAGAATAAAACAAAAGGAGGATTGTCGATGGTCATTCTTGGAAACCCAGCCACTTTTCCTTCAGCTTCAGATGGATAAGCTGAGCAAGTGTTTAAAGATTTATTTTTTTATAAACTATTTTAATTGTTATCTAACGGAAATTCTGGACGGTTGCTGAGCTTTTCGGGTATAAAGGCGAGGGGTAGTCGTACCCATGTGGAGCATGTGTCAGGTCCAAATACAAGTAAGCTAAGAGAGCGGTGCCGTATGCCTGTTAAGTTTGAGCACAACACCCAAAGAAAATCCGAGCGTTTTCAGATTCCGGCCGAGGTTATTATCGGGAAAGCCCGCTTCAGCGCGGTGGACTGGTCCTTCGATGGCTTCTCCTGCATGGCTTCCAGCCAGAAGGATCTGAACACGCTTGGCCAATACCAGGGAAAAGTGGATTTTGTGCTGACCGTGGACGGCAAGGAAATCCGGGTCCCTTTGAACGCCTCCGCGAAATGGCAGGCTGGAGCAATCACGGGCTTTCAGGTGACCCAGATAGACGATGCGGGCCGACAGACCCTGGGCAATTATTGTCGGGCAATGCTGGAGGGTAATCTGGCGGACAATGCAGGGTTCTTTCAGCAGCTTCAGGGGCAAGTTAAGGCCGCCCAGCCCGCCAAGCTGCTGTCCGACTCCGAGCGGAAAACATTGAACCGGAAATTCGTCACCAATTTCCTGATTTATGGCTTGTTACTGCTGATGCTGGTGGGCACCTCGCTCGTTTTCGCCTACTTCAACAATTTTATTGTCGTCACGCACAAAGCCATCTTGACTGCGGATGTAACCGATGTTTCCGTCAAGCTGGATGGCGTGGTCGAGCGGGTATTTGTCCGCGAAGGACAGCAGATTCAGGCGGGGGCGCCGCTGTATGAGCTGGACAAGGATCAGGTCCGGCGGGAAATACAGGAATTGCAGCAGTCCATCGAGAAACAGGCCGCCTATATCCGGCTGAATAAAGTCCAGTTGCAAGAGGCCAGACAGGCGCAGGGGCTTTATGTCCAATCCGCCAGAAAGGACTATCAAACTCTGCGCGCCCGGAAGGACGCGCTGGCCGAAGCCACCCGGCAACTGGAAAAAGAGGAAGCCCTTTACGCGAATTCGGTAAAGCTGGGCGGGGTCAGCAAATTGGCGCTGGAGCAAAAGCGTTCGGCGGTCCAGGTGAACCGGGCCAACATGCAGGAACTGGAGTCCGAGCTTGCGTTCTCCGGAAAAAATATCCAGAGCGCCCGCAATGGCCTGTACTACACCCCCTCGGGCATCAAGGGCAATACCGCAGAGATGGAGGCCAGCATTACGGTCCAGAATAAGGGCCTTGAGGAGCTGAAAGCCCGTTTGAACAGCCTGAACAGCATTCAGAAGGACTATGTCGTGAAGTCCCCCGTCTCCGGCCACGTGGTCCAGGTGGCCCCCTTGCAGGGCCAATACGCCAAAGCCGGAACCAGAATCGTTTCCATACTGCCCGCCCAGAATGTGGCCCACGTGGTGGCTGTTTTCCCCAGCTCTCTGGAACAGCAACTGAGGCCGGGAGATGCGGTTGAAGTGTACTCCACCTCCAACAAAAAAGCGATGAACGGTGTGGTTGAACAGCTTTTTGTCGAAGCCGTTCCCACCCAGATCAAGCCGGCCCTGAATGAAATCGGCGTTAGCATCCGCCTGGATGACTCGAAGCTGGTTCAGGCGGGAGACGTCAAGCCGTTTACCAATGTCCTGGTCCGGGTCAAGCTGAACCCGTTCAAGGGCTTTACCGAAAAATTGGGAATGGCCTGGTGAGCACCGCGGTATTGGATGCTGCAACATTCAAATCGGGACAACAGCCGCACGAGCAGTCCGCTTTCATGGTCTTGTCCACTTGGGGCTTGCTGGCGCTGTCCTTCCTGGGGCTCTTTATGGCGGGACAATTCGCCAGCCCTCTGGAAAAAGTGTATCTCGTTGGGCTGATTGGGCTGTGGCGATACTCCTGGCAATTGATCCACCTCATCCGCTCCAAACTGTATCTGAAAGCAGTGTGGCCGCTGCTTCGCCAAAAAATCGACGCGCATCCGGAACCGTTCCCCCGGCGCCTGTATTTCCTGATTCCCTCGTATCAGGAAATGCCCACGACCACCGAAAAAATGCTGCATTCCGTCATCCGTGAGGCCCTGCCGATTGCGGACCAGGTACAGGTGACGGTGGTGATCAGCATGGCCTCCGAGCAAGAACGAGCCCTGGTCCGGGGGATTGTCCAACAGTTCCCCGAGGCGGCGGATCGACTCAATATTATTTTGATGCACCAGCAGGACGGCAAGCGCATGGCCATTGGCCAGGGACTGCGGGCGATTGCCAGGGATTTCCATGATCCTCGCCATTGGCAAGCCGAAGACCGGGATGATCTGGTCATCCTGATGGATGGCGACTCTGTACTTGAACCGGGTTTTCTGCGCAAAACGCTGCCCGTTTTCAAAATCAAGCCGGATCTGGCAGCCGTGACCACCCACAACGAGGTAGTCTCTCCCCGGCCCGGCAGCCTGATGCATCAATGGTACAAGCTGAAATTCGCGCAGCGGCACTTTCTGTTTTCCTCTCACAGCCTGTCGGACCGGGTTTTAACCCTGACAGGCCGGTTAAGCATTTACCGGGCCGACAATATTCTCAACGAAAAATTTATCGGCGCGGTGGAATCGGACCATGTGGATCATTGGCTGTTTGGGCGTTGCCCCTTTTTGATGGGCGACGACAAAAGCACCTGGTACACCCTGTTAAAGCAGGGCTGCAAAATGTTGTATATTCCCGATGCAAAGGTGTACTGTCTGGAGGAGCGAACCAGCCGGTTTTTCAAAACTTCAACCAGCCTGTTTTCCCGCTGGTACGGAAATATGCTGAACAACAACGGGCGCGCCGTGGCGGTGGGTCCCCGCAAGCTGGGTTTTTTCATCTGGTGGTGCCTGATTGATCAGAAACTGACCTGCTGGACGCCGCTCATCGGCCCCGCGAGTATGCTCATCCTGGCGGTTCTGGTTTCTCCCAATTACCTGGTCTATTACGCGGCCTGGGTCATCATCAGCCGCTCGGTTTACCTGGTCATGCTGACGGGTTACGGGTTGAGACTCAATCTCGCCCACCTGCCCCTGCTCATCTACAACCAGTGGTATGGCGCCATCCTGAAACTAATCACCCTGAGCCGCCGGGATCTGCAAAGCTGGCGCTCCAAGAACGAAAGCGTTTCTGATGTCTCGCGGCCTGCCGCCCATCGGCAAAGCTTGTCATTTCCCGTATTTCGGGAAATTGCCCGTTATGCCCAGCTGCTCACTTCATTCAGCATCCCTTACGTGATTGCCTGCCTGCTGATCTTCGGGGTGCACATTCCGGAATCACTGCAACTGTTCGGCAAATTTCATCAGGCGGCCGGCGGCAGACAGGAAATCCGGAGCCGACAAGCCGCGGAACCTGTTTCGAATTTAGGTAGTAACCGTTAGGTAAAGAGTCAGTCATGAAAATCAGCGCGCATTATTCAATCAAGCTTCTACTGGCGGTGTTACTGGCCTGCCTGGGGCAATCGGTTGATGCCAAAGGCCCGGAAGCCACCTTGGATCAGTCTGTGGAAGTTCAACCCGCGAAAGCGCAACCCACGGAATCCCAGGCCACGGAGAAATCCCAGGAGCAACCCCAAGCGGCGCAAGCACTCTTGAAGGGTGAGCTGAACTACCGGGACACTTTGATCGATCTGAAATCGTCGTATGCACCGATCAGCCTGGGTTGGTTCGAGCAGTTTCAGGACCGGCAGTTGACCGGTTATATTCACAAGCTGATTGAAGACAACCACGAGTTGCGCAGCGCCGAGCACCGGGTTAAATCCGCCGAACTGGAACAGCAGGCACTGAAGACCTCACGCTTGCCACTCCCTGAAATTATGCTGGGCACCCGGCGGCAAAAGTACTCCCAGGACTCCTTTCAGAACGGGCGCCCGCTGAAATCGAATCGCTCTATTTTCCAGCCCGGCCTCAACGCCACCGTGCCGATCGATTTCACGAACAAGTTCAAGAACAAGGCGCTGGCGGTTGATTACGATCTGATGGCCAGCAAGCTGGAACGGGATTCGTTGATGGTCTCCCTGGTCTCGCGGATGACTGAGACCTATTTTGCCTTGTCGAAAGCGGAGCAGCAGCTGGCGCTTCAGGAGGAGCTGATTACCAACCAGGCCGAGCAGGTCAAAATTTACGACAACCTGTTTGACTTGTCCCTGGCGAACCACGACGACCTGAGACGCGAACGGGCCGAGCTGGACGAATACCGCGCATCCCGCAACGAATTGCTGATGGAACGCAAAAAAAGTGCTTCCGCATTGTTGCAGATGCTCGCTTCGCGTCCGGATCAGAATGAAGCGCCGCCGGTAAATCCGCTGCAAGTTTCCGCGCTCAAGTTCTATCATCCGGTTGAAGTTCGTTCGGATGAAGTGCTGAACCGCCAGGATGTGCTGCTGAAATACTTTGAGCTGAAAAAAGCCAAGAATGATATCGATTTGCAATGGAAGTCCGCGTTTCCCTCCTTTGCGCTCACGGGGAATCTGGGACAGAGAAGTTTTACATTCGACAAATTATTTAACGCTAATCGTTTCTACTATTCTTT
Source organism: Coleofasciculaceae cyanobacterium (assembly GCA_036703295.1). GTDB lineage: Bacteria > Cyanobacteriota > Vampirovibrionia > Vampirovibrionales > Vampirovibrionaceae > DATNPJ01. The sequence continues at coordinate 8,812 of DATNPJ010000045.1, forward strand.
GGGGGTGGATTTGCTGGAACCCCTGGCGAACATCAGACAGTCGAAGATTCGGGTTCAGCAAGCCAAGCAAAACTATCAGGGTTCGGTGGAAGATTTTAAATCCAGCATTTTAAACGCCTTCGGCGAGGTGCATGATTTGCTGTTCACCGTGGAGCAACTCGACAAGGCGGGCCTGTTGGCCGAAGAGCAAAAAGAACGCCGGTTGCTTAATGCTTATGAAGCCTGCAAGACGGATGTGGCCCATGGTGTTCGTCCCAAGCTGGATTTGCTGAAAGCCCGTGAAGCCTTGCTGAAAGCCCAGACGGATAAAGCCAACAAGCAGTTTGTCTATCTGCAACATTATGTGGAGCTTTACAAGTCGCTGGGTGGCAAGCTTGCGGTTTCCGAGCAGGAAAGCCCGTAAACATACGGCGCTTCCTGCTTCCGAGATATACAATCCTGATGAAATCTCTCCATTGCGGCCCTGTG
>DATNPJ010000048.1:0-49455 GCA_036703295.1 Coleofasciculaceae cyanobacterium
TATATCATTCAGTCGCTCTTGCGGGCGCATCAGAGGCTGCATATTGGCACTCGGTTTTTCCAGCTTATTCTTGTTGTATTCCACCATCTTACGCGTGAGTTTCTGGCTCTTCGCGGCAGAACTTCTCCCATGTAAGGCCGAATATCCAAAAATAAATGCAAATAAGACTTGAAAGCCCATCATGACACCCGTCGGAGATGCTAAAACATCTCCCCATCCGGGTGATTGTCCAGGAGCTTCTCCCGGCGTTTCTTGAGTCGGCTTAGGATTGACGGCTCCTTCGCCAGAGGGGACCGTCTCCTGATAGACATGGACGCCCACACGAGTTGTAATGAGGTTGAGAACTTCCATAAGCCGCGTTTTCGCTGCGCGGCCTTCAGGCGTGGTGGGATCCGATTTGTTAATCAGATCCACAAGGCCTGTTGCAACCAGGTAGCCTTTAGCATGCTCGAAGTCAGGCTTATTGAATGCTTCCTTATCAAGAACCCCCTGTAAAGGAATAAAGATTTTATCCTTGATATAATTGAGTACAGCCAGTTTTTCCGGATCAATGTTACCTGAATCAGCGCCTTGATAAGTGTTACCCTTGTCATCCTGATATTTCGGGTTTGCAGCCTCTATCTCAGTAATCCCGGTGGTAACCATATCCTGCAACAGTTGAACAAATTTGTTGACGGCTTCTGCAGAGGGTGGTGGGACCGGCGTTCCTTTTGGGACTTTTGGCGTGAGAGGCTCAAGTACTTTGTTAAATGCTTCAAATTTTTTATTCAAGAAAGCCAAAGCCGCTGCCTTATTCGATTTCAGCTCACTGGAATCGTTTTCATCCGGCCTTAACGAAGGATAAATCTGGTCCTGAATAAATTTAGCAAGACTTGCATCGATCTCTTGCGCTTGCTTGGGGGTTAAATTATTTAAATCCAGCAGAGGCGTGTTGGTTTCCACCAAATTTTTCACTTGTCCGGTGATTGTTTGCGTAAAAGGATCTTTCGCTTTGGCATTGACCGAAACAAATTTAGAGAGTTCCTTCACCAGTTCCATGGTCGGATCCTGAAGACCGACATTCTTCGGATCCAAAGGATTTGTGGCATTTGCCAGTAGTTGAGCCAAAGTGCTCATTTCTTGTTCTGAGGTCGGATAGAAGATGCGTTGCTGGCCAGTTGCTGTTTCAATGAGCCATGCGCCCTGGTTGTTTGTGGGAACATGCAAGTCTCGGATTTTGTTATCCTGAATCAATTGCTTGAGTGCATTAGCATCAATCGGTATCGTATTTATTTTATCCTGCTTTGCTTTTGCCACCTTGGCCAAAGCAGTACTCTGATCCAGCATCGCCATGAGATTGTGTTTTTCTTCCAAGGCCGTGTTAGGTTTGGACGTTAACTCATGGTATTGCTGCGCAAGATAATCTTTATTAGCCATTCCTCCGGCTGCTGTGAGTCCTCCCACAAGCGTTAGTATTCTCGGCCAGCTGACATTCTTTTGATTTTTCTTCTCATCAGGCGGTGTTGTTGGCGTTCCTTTGCCCGGACGATTAAAAATGCGCATGTGGCTATCACTCCTTGGTAGTGTTTTAATTAAAAACTTGAATCAGACTCTTGCGGGAAGCCGACTTAGCAATAAGCCGAAACGTTTAGCGGCTCTCTGGCCTGAATACCCTTCGCCTTGAATACCCCTTTGGTCAACGTCCAACTACTTGCAGATCCACTTCGAACCCTATCGAGACATGAACCCAGAGACAGGCTTACAATAATCAATCCTGTCGAGGGACATATAAACATGAAGTAAAATATGAAACAAGACCATTCTGAAAACTTTTACAATACGCTCGGGGCACAGGGCGTACAGGCAACCGCCTCGGGAACCTGAGGCAGCCAAGGCCACGAAACGCAAGCCCCTCCCCCTGGAAAATCGGAGGCTTTTCAGTAATAATGGCTACGGCCTCTCATGGCCAGTGTCCGGTGTTTCCATAATGTTTACAACCTGAAGCGAGTTCAAGATGGCAATCAGCATGGCGACAATCAATGTCAAACTTCCCGACGGAACCGTAAAATCCCTCCCGAACGGCTCAACAGCCCTGGATCTGGCCCAGTCGATCGGCCCCGGCTTGGCGCGCGCGGCGGTGGCCTCGGTCATTAACGGCCGCATCCGGGATCTCAGCTTTAAGCTGAACGAAGGTGACGAAGTGAAGCTGCTGACCGTCAAAGATTCGGACTCCCTGGAAGTGCTGCGCCACTCGGCTTCGCACGTGATGGCCCAGGCCGTCCAGAACCTGTGGCCGGGCACCAAGGTGGCTACCGGCCCTGCCGTTGAGAACGGCTTCTACTACGATTTTGAAATTCCAGAGCATAAACTGTCGCCGGAAGATTTCCCGAAAATCGAGGCTGAAATGGAACGCATTGCCAAGGCTGAGCAGGTCTTCGAGCGTCGCGTGATTACCGATGTGGACGCCACGCTGGCTGAATTCAAGCGTGACGGCGAACGCTATAAGGCCGAAATCCTGGAAAAATACAAGGACGCGCCGGAAACCACCCTGTACGTCAACAAAGATCCCAAGTCCGGCCAGGAAGTGTGGTTTGACCTATGTGAAGGTCCGCACCTGCCGAATACTTCGTGGCTGAAGGCGTTTAAAGTGCTCAGTGTGGCGGGCGCCTACTGGCGTGGGGATGCCAACAACCCCATGCTGCAACGGGTTTATGCCACCGCCTTCTGGGACAAGAAAGACCTGGAAGCCCATCTGCACCAGATGGAAGAGGCTGAGAAACGCGATCACCGCAAGCTCTCCAAGGAGTACGACCTGTTCAGCATTGAGGAAGAGGTCGGATCCGGCCTGATTCTCTGGCATCCGAACTTGGCCGTCGTCCGGGAGGAGCTGGAGAACTACTGGCGCAAGGAACACCGCAAGCGCGGCTATGATCTGGTCTACACCCCGCACATTGCCAAACGCGATTTGTGGGATGTCTCGGGCCACACCAGCTTTTACATGGAAAACATGTACACCATGGAAATCGATGAGCAGGAATACATCGTCAAACCGATGAACTGCCCGATGCATGTGCTGATTTACAAAGGTAGAATCCGCAGCTATCGGGATCTACCGCTCCGATTGAGCGAGCTGGGCACGGTGTACCGCTACGAGAAATCCGGGACCATGCACGGTCTCAGCCGGGTACGCGGCTTTACTCAGGATGACGCCCACCTCTTCTGCCGGATTGACCAAATTCAGAGCGAAATCGTGGAAGTGATCCGCTTTGTGGACGATACGCTGAAGCTGTTCGACATGGAATTTGAAGTGGAGCTGTCTACTCGTCCCGAGAAATACGTGGGCGAGAAAGAAATCTGGGACCAGGCCGAAGCCGCCCTGCGCGCCGCCCTGGAACAGTACGGCCTGAAATACGAAGTGAATGAAGGCGATGGTGCTTTCTACGGGCCGAAGATCGACTTCAAACTGAAGGATGCCATCGGTCGGACCTGGCAGTGCTCCACAGTTCAGCTGGATTTCAATCTGCCGCACCGTTTTGAGCTGAAATACAAGGACAAGGATGGCCAGGAGAAGCAGCCCCTCATGATCCACCGGGCCATATTCGGTTCGTTGGAACGTTTTGCGGGCACGCTCATCGAGCATTATGCCGGGGCTTTCCCGGCCTGGCTGGCGCCATTGCAAGTGATGGTACTGCCCATTGCCGACCGGCACTTGGATTACGCGCATGAAATTGAGAAAACCCTGCGCGAAGAGATGGTTCGCGTGAAAGTGGATACCTCCAGCGAGGGCCTTGGTGCGAAGATTCGCAACGCGCAATTGGCAAAAGTCCCTTACATGCTGGTGGTGGGCGATAAAGACCTAGAAAACAAAGTGGTCTCCGTCCGGGAACGTGTAAAAGGCGATCTCGGCGCTGTTTCTCTGGAAGCCTTCCAGGAGCAACTGCTGCGTGAGGTCCGGACCTGCGGCAAGGCTCCCATCACGCTGCCGGAGAAAGCTTCAAGCGGCTCCTGACCGGTTAGAACGCTGTAAGCCCCCATTACATCGCTTCCTGATACCCCATAAGGAAAGATAGCCCATGCGATTGTCCCGCCTCCGCCTGCTCTCATTGCTCGGGCTGCTGATTGCAGTTCTGGTAAACGCCATGCCCTTTGCTGCTCGGGCTGCCGCGCCGCTGAGCGGTGGCGAAACAACTCAGCTCCTCAAAACCAGTTGGGAGCAGTATAAGCAGACTTTTATCCAAGCGGACGGGCGGGTGATTGATTATACCGGCAACACCACCACGTCCGAGGGGCAATCCTACGCCATGTTGCGGGCTTTTTGGCTGCGGGACCGGACCACCTTCGACAAGACCTATCAGTGGGCGAAAAACAACCTGCAAATTCCGCGCGGCGACCATCTGTTCTCCTGGAAATGGGGCGAGCGCCCCGACCACACCTGGGGTGCGCTGGACAAGACCTCGGCCAGCGACGCGGATCAGGATATCGCCCTGGCCCTGCTGCTGGCTTACAAAGAATGGCAGGATCCTGCCTATCTGGCCGATGCCCGGCTGATTTTAAACGACATTTGGGACCGGCTGACCATTGACGCCCCCATTGGGCGGGTGCTGCTGCCCGGTGATTGGCCCCAACGTGGACGCACCTACCAGATTAACCCGTCTTATTTCGCCCCGTATGCATACCGGGTGTTTGCCGAGCAAGACCCGGACCACGACTGGACGGTGCTGGTTGAGTCGTCCTATGAGATTCTCACCCGCGCGGTGGCGCAGACTTCGACCCATCTGCCGCCTGATTGGATAGAGCTTTCGATGGACAATGACAACGTGGGACTTTATGAGGACCCCCTGGACACCCGTAGCGACTTTGGTTACGAAGCCATCCGGGTTTATTGGCGGGTGGGGCTGGATCAATTGCTGAATCCGCTGGAGAAACGCGCCACGGGCCTGTTGAAAACTCGCACCATGCTGCCCCGCCACTGGCGCATCCGCAAAGATATCCCCATTTCACTTACCTGGGACGGCATCGTGCGCCACCCGGAACTGCAATCGGGCGCCGTCTACGGGGCCATGCTACCCGCCTTTTACGTCCAGGACCGGAGTGCCGCCCACGAGCTGATACAGAAAAAGATCACCCCCAATTTAAAGCCCGGCGGCCAATGGAACACCAAAAACGATTATTACTCCCAAAATTGGCTCTGGTTCGGCCTGGCCATCTATCAAATCTACCAGGACGAGCCCGATTTCACCCGCCAATCCGCTACCAAACGGCTCGCTGAATTGATGCGCTTTTCCAATTAGGGATGAGCAGCTCAAACGGGAATCAGGTTGGACAGCAGTGCGAGGACATCGATCAGGATAATGCCGGACAGCAATATACGAGCCAGGATGGTAATCGGCTTGGAAGCGGCATTTTTAGCACAGCGCCACCAGCAAACCATCACCAGAATCGGAATCATTGAAAGAGGCATGAGTACCATTGCAACCACAATACCAGGCAGAAACGCCGTCATTACGCTAGCCGCAAACCCCAGAACAAACTGCAACAAAAACAACGGTACAAACAGTTCGACCGAGCGTCCCAACTTTTCTTCACCACGCCAGCAGCGCATCCAAAATTTCTGCTTCATGGCCCGACCTAGCATTTTCCAACCTCTGCAATTTGCTTAATTTTCCCCATTATAAAAGTAGCATTATTCAGGAAAACCTCACCCGGATTAAAAATCATCCCACCAGAGGACACTCAACTTGTCCTGAACAGTGATTTGCGCTTTACTGATAGCACTGTTGAGAGAGGAGAGGTTTTGGATGGAGTTTGAAAATGTGACCCTGGGAGGTGAAACCCAGTTGGTGCAGGAACCCGCCCCCGAGAAGCGTCTGCGTCGTCGGGAGTTTTTGAAAATGGCCGCCGCCGTGGGGGGGAGTGCGTTGGCGCTCAGCCAGTTGCGTTTGAATGCCGGGGCGCAACAACCGATGCATCATATGCAAGCGTGCCCGATGGGGACAACCTGCCCAATCTGCAAAGGAGGGCCTTGCCCCAAGGACAAGCCCTGCCCGATGTGTGAGCAGATGAAAATGCAGGCGATGCCTAAAGATCACCCCATGCATGCTTATAATCCCAACGAGGCGATTGTGGCCAAGACTTTCCCCAATCTCGCCTCCGTGGAAGGCATCAGCCAGAACCAACTCAATCAGCACATCGAGCTGTACAACGGCTACGTGAAGAAAATCAACGACATCGAAGGCCAGATTCGCGGCATGACACCTGAACTGGACAAGATGAACGCCACCTACAGCCCCTACCGCGAGCTGCACGTGGAGCAAACCTACGCGCTGAACGGCGTGATTCTGCACGAGTACTACTTTGACAACATGGGTGGCAGCAAGGCCGCGCCCGGCGAGATGCTGAAACGCATCATCACCCAGGAATTCGGCAGCTGGGACAACTACGTGAATCACCTGCTGGCCGTGGGCAAATCCATGCGCGGCTGGGCCATCACCGGCTACAACATGCGCGATCATCGGGTGCATAACTACGGGCTGGATCTGCACAACCAGTGGGTGCCGGTGAACGTGATTCCCCTGCTGGTGCTGGATGTGTACGAGCACGCCTACATGATTGATTTCGGCACCAAGCGCCCGGCATACCTCGATGCCTTCATGCGCAACGTCAACTGGCAAGTGGTGGAAGACCGCCTGAAAACCATGATCTTCCACGGTTAATCGCCCACGAACCACAAAACCAGAAAGCCCAGCTTACTATTTTGGTAAGCTGGGCTTTCTTTTTGATCCTGATTAGCCCAAAGGGCGTGACCGTTAGCGTTGAATAGAGAAAACTTCGCCGTACTTGGTCCAGAGGTAGTCCACGAAGTATTTGGCGTCCAGGGGTTGGCCGGTGACGCGCTGCACGATGGTCTCGGCGCGTTCGGATTTGCCCACCCAGTGGATCTCCTTGTTCAGCCAGTCTTTCAGCGCAAGCAGGTTGCCGGATGCGATTTGTTGCTCCAGATTGGGAATGCGCTGTTTGGCCGTGTGGAAAAATTGCGCGGCGTATAAGTTCCCCAGCGTGTAAGTCGGGAAATAACCGAAGGATCCGTGGGACCAGTGGATATCCTGCAAGCTGCCCTGGGCGGCGTTGGGCGGGGTGATCCCCAGGGACTCCTGCATGCGGGCATTCCAGGCCTCCGGAATCGCCTCGGTCTTCATGCGGCCTTCAATCAGCGCCTTTTCAATTTCGTAGCGCACCAGGATATGCAGGTTATAGGTGACTTCATCCGCTTCCACCCGGATGAACGAAGGCCGCACCCGGTTGATGGCCGTGTAGAACTGCTCCGGGGAATGGGACTTCAGCGACGGGAAGGCCTCCTGAAGCTTGGGATAGAAGTGCTGCCAGAACGCTTTGGAACGGCCCACCTGGTTCTCCCACATGCGGGACTGGGATTCGTGAATGCCCAGCGAGGTGCCCTCGGCCAGCGGGGTGCGGTTCAGCTCGGGATTGATGCCCTGCTCGTACATGCCATGGCCGCCCTCGTGCATGGAGGACGACAGCGCCGAAAACACGTCTTTCTCGTCAATGCGGGTGGTCAGGCGCACATCCGTCGTGCTGGAACCGGAGCTGAAGGGGTGCGGCGCCAGATCCAAGCGGCCACGAGAGAAGTCAAAGCCCATGGCTTCCAACACCAGGCGAGAGAATACCATCTGCTGATTGGCCGGGAACTGGCCGTTAAACACAAAATCGGTTTCCGGGGCACGGCCTGAACCTTGGATCGCTTTCAGCAGCGGTACAATATCGCTCTTCAGCTGGGCAAACAAGGGGTCCAGCTGCTTGACCGTCAGGCCCGGCTCGTATTCGTCTAATAGCGCATCATACGGAGATTCTTCATAGCCCAGATGGTCCGCCATCCGCCGGTTGAGGTCGATAATCCGGCCCAGCACCGGCTGGAATTTCTTGAAATCCTGGGTTTTCCGAGCTTCCACCCAGACCGGATGCGCCTCGGTGGTGGTTTCCACCATGGCCTGCAACAATTCCACGGGGATTTTCTTGCTCTTGTCGTAGGTACGGCCCACTTCCCGCACCAGGGCCTGATCCACAGGACTCAGTTTCTCCTTCACGCCCGGCAGGCGCAGACTGGTCATGTGCTCATCCATCTGCGGGCCGGTCATCATATTGTGGGACAGCGTGGCCAAGGTCGCCATCTGCTTCCCGCGCATCTCCGCGCCCTGGGGAGGCATGTAGGTTTCCAAATCCCAACCCAGCAACGCCTGGGTGGCGTTCAAATCATGAATCTCATTAATCAGCGTGCGAAACGCCGTCAAATTTTCCGTACCGACAGTCGTGGTCGTCTGCATGGCCTCTCTCCGTTTCTCTCTCAAAACCGCGTGGCACTATTTTAGCCCGAAATACCATGTGTACCAAAGCCGAATGTTGGGCAATTTATTCTTTACTTTGTTTTTCTTCCAGCAAACGGGCCATTGAGCAAATCGATTTCAAGTGGAAAGGAATTAGGCGCAATGTTCTCCCCCTTCCCTTATGACAAGCCCCCTGTGGCTTCCAAGGCTATCGTCACCATTAATCGTGCCGGACATTCCAAACTGCCAGCGGGTGGAGAGACTTATTTTGCTGGACGGCAGGACACCTCAATACGCCAACAGAAAAAGTCCAACCGGTCTTTGATGCTGGCAAAGATTATATTGCCCTTTACCCTAGGGATGGGTCTCACTGGCGATGACCTTCCCGCAGAGCGTCAAGCCGCCACCCTGCCCGAAAAAGTGACGGCCTGCCACAAAAAAGTACCGGCAGCCCCGACCGAAGGTGAAAATGTGAAACACTTGGCCAACTGTCTGGCATCAATGTCCAGTTTTTCCCAAAAAGACGAAATGGGTGGGGCGATTGCACATGAACTGGGCCATGTCATCATTCGCAGACAGGCTGCCAAGACAGCTGGAATTAATCCCGCTCGGGAAGATGGCTCCAAGGTCATCATAACCATTTACCAAAATAATTTCAGCCTCGCAGGCATACTAAATCGATTGAATGGTACTACTGCTGATGCCGAGTTGTACTCGGATGAACATTATCGGCCTATCTTGCAATTGTGGCCAAAAATTTGGGAGGCCCGACAAACAAAAAACATATACAAACCTGAATCCAAAGAACTCCGTGAAAATGTGATTCGGTTATTCAAAGAATCTGCCATTGGTGCCGTGGCAGGAGCGATACTGGAGGTGTATATGCACGGAGGTGACGGTAAATCCGACCATGATCAAGATCACCTCAAAGGCATAATTAGGAGTATCGTCCTGTTTACCAAGCCTCCGGAAGAATGGAGATCTCAGCAGGAAGTCGCCGAGTTTAGCAAAAAGCTGAAAGCAGAAATCTACCTGGAGGCCCACAAGAGGCTTCAGGGTTTTGATCCGAAAGCCCTCCAGGCTGTTTGCGAAACGCTGATGGCCCAGGCGAAAGCCGGCAAGCGGCAATGGACACGCGGTGAATTGGAGCCCTTGTTGCAAGGGCTAGACAGCTAATCAGCGGCGCAGGAAGACGTCTGGATTCATTTCGGAAGCTGGCACTACCTGCCGAAGGCTATTCACCAGCTCTTCCACCTTGGCCATGTCGATGGTCGGGGGGATTTCAGGGTGGTTGCCGGTACTTTTGCGGATCTCCGCATCCAGAATCAGGCCGTCGGATTTCTCAAAATAAGCTTCCGCCACGCGGGCGCTGGTTTGGTTTTCAATCAACACTTCATCGCCAGTGGCTTCCTTGAAGGCGGTGATCTCATCGGCCTCAATGTCCCGGTCCGGCAGGATCACGGCAAATTGTCCGATCTTCCTCGGCAGGGTCTTGCTGATGTGAATCAGATGATTCAGGCGCTCGCCGCCTTTCTCGGAGATCGGGCTGCGAAACAATGGGGCCGGTCCCAGGTGATTGGTGGAAACATCAATCATCAGCGGCGGCAGTTCAGCCTTTAGGTGCTGCCGGTAGCGCAGCAGCTCGTCCAGGCGGCTGTTAATCACACCGGACTCCGTCATCATCGCCCCTGACAGCAGGGGAATCCGGATAAAACTGGCGCAGGTATTGAGCGCAATGGCCAGCGCGGTTTCGGGATCATTCCGTAACACCGCAATCCCGATGGGCAGATCCGTAAACTGGTGCAAGCGGCGGGTAAGCGTAGCCATAGCGATGGCGCCCGCCGTATCCATACGCCCCCGGCTATAGGGGGTATCGTGGAAGTTTTCAATAATCAGCCCGTCCACGCCGCCGCTGGCCAAAGCGGTCGCCTCTTGCTCCGCGCGGGCAATCAGGGCCTCCCACTGACCATCCCATCCTGGAGAGCCCGGCAGCGGGAGCAACCGGATCCGGCCCAGAATCGGCTTGGGTTTTTTGAACGTTTCGGCTAACATATGCCTATTCTAATACCAAGTCGCTCCCGGCAACAGCATTGATGAATCGTTCAGTGATCGACAGGCGCGGACGGAACGAGCCCGGTGAGACCATAGAAATTGGCAACGCCCTTGCAACGGACTTTAGTTTGTAATGATGAATAGACCGACCGTGGCCGTTATCGGCCGCCCAAACGTGGGCAAATCAACCCTGGTGAACCGAATCATCGGCGCCCGCAAGGCCATCGTGGACGATGTGCCGGGTATCACCCGTGATCGCTCGTATTACGAAGCCGATTGGCAAGGCAATCACTTTACCCTGGTGGACACTGGCGGCGTGATGCCGGACGCCGACATGGGCGAGCACCCGTTTGCCGAGTTGATTAACCGGCAAGTAGAAGTCGCACTGGCCGAGGCGGACCTGGTGATCTTCCTGCTGGACGGACAGGCGGGCATTACTGCCGTGGACGAAGCGGTGGCCGACCAGTTGCGCCGCAGCAAAAAGCCCGTGTTGGTCACCGTCAACAAGATTGACCGAATCGAGCAACGGGATCTGGCTGCGGAATTCTACGCGCTGGGCCTGGGTGAGCCGCATTCGCTTTCAGCGCTGCACGGCAACGTGGGTGTGGGCGATCTGCTGGATGAGATCGTGAGACGTCTGCCCATTGAAGCAACCGGGGCCGCCGAGGACGATCGGATTCGCATTGCGCTGGTAGGGCGGCCCAACGTGGGAAAATCTTCCATCTTGAACGCCCTGACCGGGGAAGAGCGCTCGATTGTGAGCGATATTTCCGGCACCACACGGGATTCCATCGATGTGCCCGTCAGCCACAAAGGGCGGGAGTTCGTACTGGTGGACACCGCCGGGATCCGAAAGAAGGGTAAAGTGGACTACGGCGTGGAGATGTTCTCCGTGGATCGCTCGATCCGCGCGCTGCGGGGCGCCAACGTCACCGTGATAGTTCTGGATGCCACCACCAACCTGTATAACCAGGAATCCGGCATGGTTACGGATCAGGACAAGAAAATTATCGAAATGAGCAACGATGCCGGCAAGGGACTGATCCTGGTGGTGAACAAGTGGGACTTGGTGCCCGATAAGACCTCCAAAACCGTCGATGAGTACAAAAAGCGCATTTTCCGGGAAATCCCGCACGCGGCGTTCGCGCCCATCCTGTTTACCAGCGCTGCGAAAGGGCAGCGCCTGCAAAATATTTTCGAGCTGGCCGAGACCGTCTTTGAGAACGCCAACCGACGGGTAAGAACCAGCCTGGTGAATGAGGTGCTGGCCGAGGCGTTCACGTTGTCGCCGCCGCCGCCCATCAAGAACAAGCGGCTGAAACTGCTTTACGCCACGCAAGCCAGCGTTGCGCCGCCCACGTTTATTCTGTTCGTCAATGATGATAAACTCATGAAGGATTCCTACCGCCGCTATCTGGAAAAGAAGATACGCGAGAACTTTGAATTCGCGGGCACACCCATCGTAATCATTCCCCGCGCTCGGCAGGAGAAGTAGAGAGCAAACGCATGGCATTTTCGACAGAACTGATTGTTCCCTATGCTTTGGCGGCGGTGCTGGGTTATCTCATCGGCTCGATCCCGACCGGCTACATAGTCGTCAAGCAGCTGACCGGGCAGGATATCCGAGAGATTGGCAGCGGTGGCACTGGTGCCACCAACGTCCGCCGTGCGGCGGGCGGCAAAGCGGCTCTTTTCGTGCTGTTTTTCGATTTGCATAAAGGCCTGGTGCCGGTGATTATTGCCAAGCAGCTCTTTCCGACCGAGCCTTGGCTGCATGTGCTGGTAGCGCTCGCCGCCGTGGTGGGGCACAGCAAATCCATCTTTCTGAACTTTGCCGGTGGCAAGTCCGCCGCGACCGGGCTGGGCGGCATGCTGGGCCTGGAGTTTCCGCCTGCGCTGCTGGTAGGTCTGATTGCCTTTTTGCTGGTGAAACTGACTCGTTATCAGTCCGTGGGTTCTATTCTGGCCAGCGTTTCGGCGCCGTTTCTGCTCTATCTCTATGGCGCACCAATGCCTTACGTGATTTACGCAACCGTGGCAGCGGCCTATGTCATCCTGCTGCACCGGGCCAATATTGGTCGGTTGCTCAGCGGAACGGAGAACCGACTCTCATGAAGAAGCTGGCGATTCTGGGTGCAGGCAGCTGGGGCTTAACCCTGGCCTGGTTGGCGGCGGGCGATCATGCCGATAATACCGATGTCTGGCTGTGGGATCGCACTCCCGAAAAAATTGCCGAAATGCAGCAGAACCGGCAGGTGCGCTTTCCGGTGCCGGTTATTCTGCCGGAGCGGCTGAACCTGACCTCATCGATCAAGGAGGCCGTGGAAGGCGCCGAAGTGGTTCTGATGGTGGTCACCGTCAACGGCACGCGCGATGTGCTGCAACGACTGAGACAGGAAGCGGGTCTCTCCAAAGAGGTGATTCTGGTCAATGCATCCAAAGGCATTGAGTTTCCGAGTTTGAAGTGCCTTTCCGAAGTGTTTGCCGAGGAAGCGCCCGAGAACCCATATGCCATGCTCTCCGGCCCCACGCTGGCACTGGAGATTCTGAACGGTCTGCCCACGGCCTGTTCCATAGCCTGCCGGGATGGCGAGGTTGCCGAGTATCTGCAACAGCACCTGACCCACGATACCTTCCGGTTATACTCCAACACTGATGTGGTCGGCGTGGAGCTGGGCGGCGCGCTGAAGAATATCTTCGCCATCGTCAGCGGATTCATGAAAGCCAAGAACCTGGGCGATAACGCCTGGGCCGCACTGATCACGCGCGGGCTGGCGGAGATGACCCGCTTCTGCGTGGCCCGAGGCGCGGATCAGAAAACCCTCTTCGGGCTCAGCGGGCTGGGTGATTTGCTGGCCACGGCCAACAGCCCGCTCAGCCGGAATTTCCAGGTGGGCGCGCGTCTGGCCCAAGGGCAGCCGCTGGATCAGATTTTGACCGACATTAAAGTGGTGGCCGAAGGGGTGAAGACCACCCATGCGGTCTACGAGCTTTCGCAGAAAATGGGCCTGGAAATGCCCATTGTGCAGATGGTGGAGAACTGCCTTTCGGGTCCGTTCTCAGAGGCCATGATCATCAAAAGCCTGATGAGCCGCAAGCTCAAATCCGAACAGAAAGAGCCCATCCAGTAATCGGCGAGTCCGTGCGAACCGGGATCCGGCTTACGGCTTCTCTTCCAGATGAACCTTGGCCGGGGCAGGCACCAGGTACAAGCCGCCGGATTGGGACAGCTTGACCGCCATGATCAGGCTTTTCAGTTCTTTGGCGTACTCACCGTCCGGGGCGATTTGCACATATTGCAGGCTGGCCTGCAAGGCCTCGTCCATGCGTTTCAGTTTGCTGAGCGAAACCGCCAGCAGATAATAGGTCGGCGCGTGGTTCGGGTTCAATGTTACTGCCCGGTTATAAGCGGAAACGGCCTGGTTGTAGTTGCTCATCCGCAAATACATGTTGCCCGTGTAATAGTAAACCCAGGCGTTGTCGGGCTCACGAAGCTGCGCTTCGGTCAGCACCTTGCGGGCGTCCTCGTAGCGCCCGGTGGCCGCATACAAGTTGCCCAGGTTGAGCCGGGCCAGGTTGTAATTCTTGTCCTTTTTCAGTGCCTGTTTGTAAAGCTTCTCGGCGCTCACGAAGTCCTGCTTTTCCTCGTAGAGCAAAGCCAGGTTGTTGTAAGCGTAAATAAAACGCGGATCGCTTTCGATGGTCCGGCGGTAGGCCTGCATGGCCTCATCCCGTTTTCCGGCCTGATCGTAGATTCGCGCCAGGTTGAACACCAGCGCCGCGTTTTTCGGTTCCACTTCAAGGCCCGCTTCATACTGCTTTCTGGCCCCTTCCAGGTCGCCGCGCATCAAGGCAATTTTGCCCAATTTGAAATAGGTCAGCGTGAGATCGGGGTTCAAATCGCGAACCCGCTCGAACGACTGCTCGGCCTGATCGAGGAAAACGGCCTGCTGTTCACGCATGGTGCTCTGCTTGGCCAGTTCCAGGTAGGCGGCCCCCAGGTTGAACTGCCCGAGGATGTTGATGGGGTTCTTTTCCACGACCTCGATGAGGTAAGGCAACGACTGGGCGTACTGCCCCTGCCGGGCCAGATCGGAAGCCTCGGTTAAGCCTAAATATTCGGACGATTCTATGAGCTGACGCCCGGTTTCATGCGGAACGGTCGGGACATGCACGGACAGCGCATAAGCGCCGGACGGTGCGGCCAGCATAGCTGTCATTATGACCGTAGCCAGGATGCTACGGACAGGATACTTTCTCTCCATGGGACGATCTTGATTCAATGTTCCAATTCCAAACTTCGCCACTTAAACTATATTTAGTATAGCAACTTTTAAAATAGTAGTAAATCCTTTTGGAGACAATTGGCTTTACATTCATCCATATTTCTCCAAATCCCTTGCCTCTTTCCCGCATGCCCAGCAACGCCGAACGGGTTTACACATATGTCGGCGGGTCCCCCCTGCCGGGACGTTTCTCAAGCGGCAATGGACAGACGCTCCCTTCTTTGATGGCTGCCCGGCAAGGGCAGACTTTCCGTGGTAATGTGATGTCATGCCAACCGATGAGGAACTGTTCAGCCGACTTTCCAGCCTGATCCTGGAGTCCACCGAGCGCTACAACGCCGGGGAGTGCCTGGAGGATGACCTGCCCACCGCGGCGGACATGGCCCGAAAACTGAATTACCGCCTGGAAACGGTCAAAAAGAAGCTCCGCATCCTGAAAGATCAAGGGTTAATCCAGTCGGTGAGTATCACGCCCAAGCGCTACCGTTTCAACTACTGGGCCTTGAAATCCCTTGATCCGGCACACCTGCTTTACGCCCTGTTCTGCGAACCCGAATCCCCCTACTTCATCAGCCATCACTGAGCGGGTTCCACCGGCTCGTATTCAGGGGCAAACTGATTTCGAGCCGCATGCACACAGGCTGCACCCGGCTTGCCGACGGGTCTCTCCCTCAATCTGCGCTCTAATCCAAACCGAATGGGTGGTGAGAATTTAAAGTACTTTTGTGTTATATATGGATTCCAGGTTTCAACATGATCATAATTCAAGGGGTCATACAATGAGTCCAGCCATTCCCCAAGTGTCGGCTTGTGCTTACTACGGCAAGCCTAACCTGAAATTCGGCGACAGCCATGTCATCGGCATACAGGAAGCAAATCAATGTGCCGTCTCAGCCACGTTTGATGCTGACGAAAAAATAAAATCCGAACCGATGTTGTTGCGAAAATTTGCCGCGCTCGGGAACCAGGTCCAGCAGAGCATCTTGGAAAAGCATGGGTTCAAGGTTCCTGATCTGATACGTGCGTTCAAAGCCGGTGATCTCTATGAACTGGATACACTGGGGTCGGCCAAGGGAAAGTCCAAGGAGACCTATTGGGGCCTGACCCCGCAAGGTCGAAAAACCGTGGGAATCAGCCCGTTGAAAAGCTTGTGGACAGATGCCAAGGAAGGCATCAAGTCATTTCTCAGGATGGATTAAAGCTTTTCACCAGCCACACGCCTTATTTATTTTTTATTTTAAAAGCCCTCAATAGCCAAACCCATGCCGGTTTGGCTATACGCTAGCAATAAAATTTCTTGAGCGCGTTAATCTTATTGACCAGGCAGTCAAACTGGCCAGGCCACGCTGCTTGCACTCGAAAGTGCCGCATTCCAGTAGCCCAAGCTCTCACGGAGAAATATCATGCAGGTCTATCGCGCCCTCCCATCGCCTTCCTTTGCCCAGATTGCCCAGCCCACCCGCACTATCTACAATCCTGGCAGCATGCCAACAGCGGGACAACCCATCGGAACCGGAGGTGACCGGGTGTGCTTCGGCAGCATAGAGCCGGCAGAGCAAAGAGCACAATCGTTGCTCCTCATTGAGGAAGCTCTGAAGGAGTTGGACGCTATTCCTGGAAACAGTGCCGGAGCTTATACAACAGAACAGTATCAGTCGGCCAAGGTTAAGCTTGGCATTGCAAACAATGCAATAACAGAGCTTCAGAAACAAATGGATTCCGAAATTGATGCAGTGATGAACAAGGGGCAGGAACTCCAGGCCAAGTGCCTGAAGGAGGTTCTCCATGACACCCGCAACCTGTTTGCAGACGCCGCCTATGATATTGAATTTATCTCCATGGCGGAAAAAATGCCGGCACTTTTAGGGCAGGAAAAGGTCAAGCAGAGAGTGGATGAGGCATTGAAACGCGCCGACAACATCACTCAAGTTCTCGTTAATGTGGCCAAAAATTACCAGTATTGGCTGCAACTGATGCCTAATAATAAAAGTACTGGTGAGGTCTTTGAACATGCTTTGGCACGCGCCAAAGAAGATGCCCAGGGAAAACTGCGGTTTACGGTTAACGAAAAAACCGACTTGAGCACTATCAACCTGCCGATGCATAACCTCGAATTAGGCTCAATACTCTTTCACCCTCTGCATAACGCAATCAAGTACACCGATCAGGGGGTAGTCTCGGTTGAAATCGATAAGCAGGAGCCTACTCCTGAGGATCAGCAATCGTACTGCGTTTTTACAGTTCGGGATACCGGTATTGGCATTGATAAAGCTGTTCTGGATCAAATCAACGATCCAGACTGCGAGCAGGGATCTCGCGGAGAGAACACGGAAGGTTATTTCGGCACCGGTTATGGCATCCCCGCTGTGAAGCAATTGCTCAAGGAATATGACGGCAGCATCCAGGCTGAACTCAATAGTCCAGTACCTGGTTCGAAAGTGACCATCAAAATTCCCGTCGGAACCTCCAGCTAGCCGGATAAAAACGCGTCCGACCGGTACAGCAGCTGGATGCGGCGGACGTCATTCTCGCTGAGCACCGTTCGCTGCCAACCGCGATGGTGCATCACATCCTCTTTGCGGTCGGAATGCTCCAGGCCCAGGGCATGGCCGGTCTCATGCAGAATGGTCGCCACGAGACGCTCCTTCCGGCGAGAGGGAGAAAGATGCGCGTCAATCAAGGGCTCTCGGATGAGCGTGATGACCACCCGCGTAATGCGGCGCCCTTGTACGGTTCTGTTGGCGTGGCCCACCTCATAATCCCGCCCGCAAACGGTCTCATCCGACCAGACAAACACAATGTCAGCCTCATGAGCGCTCAGGACCGGGCAAAAACGAATCATCCCCTGGCTGGCGGCTTCCCATTGGCGCATGATCGGCAGGAAATCGAAATCCGTATCAGGAGCGGCCTCGATGAACACCCCCAGCGGTATTTTACCCAAGGGCCAGCGCACGGATTCACGCTGGGCGGACTCTTCCTCGCTGCATCGGCGGGCCAAGGCATCCAGGGCTTCAAAAGGGCCTTGGGGTTTTACGGCCTCCGGCGGAAGTTTCGCAGGAAAGAGACTTCGCTCCGCATGGGCGGCGTTTCCGGTTCCCATGGAAGATTGCGGCTGTCCTGGCTGCGAACGGATTTTCATCTTTCAGCGGCTAGATTTCCATAGGCGGATTCCGCCGGGTTTCACCAAGCTCGCTCTCGGCTTCGCTCAGGCTCATGGATTTCAGCTCACCGGAGATCACTTCGGTGAACTCGTCGAAAATTTCCATCAGAGAGCGTTGGACCGCCAGGTTCTGCCCCCCCTGCTGATAAGGCTTTCCTGGGAAAACAGCGCTTTGGGCATTGAGCGGGGATTGCTGGTAGGAGGAACCCGGTTCCTGTTTTCCATGCTGTCTCATAAGGATGGCTCCATTGACGCTAATGCTGAAGGGAGTGAGAAGCGGGATGCCTATGTGCTCACTGGCGTCTCTCTCTTTTACTCTGTAGGAGTCTTCTCGACGTTTTCAGGACAAACTTGAGAATGAGGATAGAAAATGGATATAAAAGTTACAAAAAGATACAAAGCCAAACGCTAACGGAGAGCCTCGTTCAGCAACTCGCGCGCGCTGAGAATCTTGGGCGTTTCGGTGGACGAGGTGGGCGCCAAACCAGCGGGAAGATCGGCCCCGTTGGCACGAACCCAGCGGAAATCCCGGATGGAAGCCGGATCATCCAACGGCCCCCGGATGCGGACCTGAAAACGACTGAAGGTCCCGGCGGGTCCGCCAAAGCCGGGGATATATCCCACGCCTGGAATGTACTCCAGCAAGCCCGGCTGGTTCCGGCCCAGCGTTCCGAGTGCTGGAATAAAGCGCACCAGCCGGCCGACACTCAGACTCCCCAACGTGCCCAAACGGCCAGCCACATCCTGGCTCATCACACCGTTGACGAGCATATCCGCATTGCCGTTATCCATCCGCAGGCTGCCCTGGATGAAGAGATCCAGGTTGATGCCGTCGCTGAGCAGGTTATCGGTATACAGCACCCGGTTGGCCACCAGCATGCTGCCCGACAGCTCAGCAAAGTAGTTGGTATCGTATACTTGCAGGGAGCGGATGATGTTGTTCAGGTTCAGGCCTAAAATACCGCCCCGAAGCACGTTGGCCGTGGCCAGCAAGGTTTCAACCCGTGCAATGGCGGGCAAACGACCATCCCGGACCCGCATATTGACCGTTCCGTTGGCATTGGTCAGCATTTCCTCGTTATCGGCCCCAAAGGTGGTAAATCGCACCGTGCCGTTCAGCCGCCCGAAGATCTGGTTGGTCACATCCAGCAAGGCGCGGGTCAAGGCGTTGGCGCTGATGTCTTCCGCATTCAGTTCCAGGGTCATGAAATTATTCTCACGGGGGTTCATCGAGAAATAGCCGTTGGCCTTGCCGCCGCCAGCTTCCAGAGTAGTATTGCTCAGCTCGTAAAAGCTGTTGGCGTACAGCGAAAAATCGCTGGCCATGTTGTTCAGGATGATGTTCTCGTAGATCACTTCGTCGAAATGCAGATCGCCGTGGCGGAACTGGATGGGAATGCTCGGGTCGCCCTGTTGCCATGGCCGGGAGAAGTTTCGCGCCAGCTGATCCACGATGATAGGCGCGACGATCTGGTCGTTGAAATCGACCAGGCTGGCGATACTCAGCAGGGAACCGTGGATTTTCACGTTCTCCAGGGTGATGGGCACCTCGAAGACATCATCGGTCGTGGCGGAAAGGCTGGTATTCACCCCCGGAATGCTGAAAGTGGGGACATCTGCGGTTGCGCTGCGCCCGTTGAAATCCAAGCGACCAGTCACATCCCGCAAAGTCAGCAGCGGAATAGCGACCCGGTTTGCGGCAAACCAGCCGATGATGGATTCCACCATCGTGTTGCCGCCGGTCAATTGCAAATCTCCCCCGATGGTCCCCCGCGCGTTGCGGAAGAAATCGTTCTCGCGGGTGCTGTGGCTGAGCCGGTCCAGGTTGATTTCCGGGATGGCCGCCACATGAAAACCGAAATTCCGGGTATCCGGGGAGAATATATTGCGAACCACACCATCCGCCAGCACGTTCCCCCCATCAAACAGGCGCAGGTTGGCCTGCTCCAGCAGCAAATCCGGGCCGAGCAGATGCAAGCGCCCGGTGAGATAGGCGTTATCGTCCCCACCCGCCACCGCAGGCAGAGCCGTGGAAGGCAACTCTCCCGGCGCTTTCGCACCAGCCAGCGGAGCGATGCGTGTTTCCATTTCCCTCTTTGGGGTTTCCTGGGCCTTTTCCTCTGGTGGTGGCATTCCCCCATCTTTCGGCTGGGGTTTTGTAGTCTCCGGCTGGCGAGCCTCCGGCCCTTCTCCGGCCGGGCCGACAATCGCTTCCTTCTCTTCCGCCTCCCGGCGGTGAATCAGGGTATCGATGCCGGATTCCACCCGCTGACGGAGCCAGCCCACCGAGTCTTTGATGGTTTCCCATGGGTTGATTTTGAAGCGGGGTTGGTTGTTCCGGGACCGCTCCTCGTTTGGGGCACTGCCGCTGATCCCCTCGGCCATGTCCGGTAATGCGGGGGCTTCAGCAGGCTCGGGAATATTCCCAGGAGGCACAGCGGTCAGATTGCCTTCCCTCCCGGCGGGTTTCGGCTCGGAATCAGTGTACTTGTACTTGAAGTTGGGGTTCAGGTCCAGGTTGAGTTCCGCGATCACATCGTTTCGGCTTTGCCCGCCAGCCGCTGGTAACGAGGCCAGCAACCCCTGGGCCGCCGCCTGAAAGGGTACTTCCTGGTACGGAGTGGCGTTGGATTGCGGGCTGACCAGGAAGTGATTGATCGCCAGCGCCGACAAAACCCCATTGGTGTTGAATTGAAACCGATCCTGATTCTGAATATCCACTGCAACCAGAGAATTGCCGTAACGGAAGCTCAGGTTACGACTCGCAACGAGCGGTTTTCCGCCAGGGAGCAGCCGGTAGAACAGGCGTCCGTTCACGTCGTAAAGCGGGAAATCCCCACCCTGCCAGGAGAGTCCCGCCCGGTTGAAATCCAGGGTGAGGTTGGTGCCCCGGTTGCTGAGCAAACCGTTCATCGCGAAGCTGCCCGCCGTATTCCAGATTCGAGGCAGCGTCTGCTCAGTCAGCAAGGCCAGCAGCTCCTGATGATCCCGCAGCATGTCGGTCGGGACTTCATCCGAAGCCACCTCGATACGGTAGTTGCCCGGCTGCCGGAAAACCCCTTGCAACCTGAGGGCCACTGGCCCGTAATATAAGGTGGTTTGCGGCACCGTCACCTCGCGATTGGTGAACAGCAAAGAGATGGCAGGTACCCGGATGGGATACCCTTCCATGCCGGTGCGTAGCGCCAGGGCCGACACATCCACTCGCCCCCGAAGCTGGAGGCCGGTAGCCAGAGTCATATCGACATCCGCCAGACCGCTATACGGTTGCAATTGCGCCAGTAGGGGCTGTGCTTGCGGGAGCTTGGCCAGCACCTCATTCTTGAAGCGCTGCAAATTGACATTGTTGGCGTTCAGGCGGATGTTGTACCGAGAGCTTTCAGGGTTCGCCAGATTAGGGCTGACCGTTCCGCCCACCTGGAACGGCGTGCCGTCCAGCGCACCCCGGAAATCTTCCAGCCGAATCTGGTTTTCCGCAAGCCGGAACACACCCCGGACGCCCTGCACCAGCAGGCCCGTTTTGGGATCCCGGTAGCGCCCTTGTCCTACCCGAATATGGCCGGTATACACCGGCAACACCGGCTTTTGGCCGGGACTCACTGTTCCCTCCAGCCGGATTTGCCCTTGGATTTCCCCGACCTCAACCGGGGTTTCGGGGTGATCCAGTTGCCCTTCCCGGATATTAATCAGGCCTTGATAACTGATTTTCGGGTTTTTCAGACCAGCCCCCCGAAACTGGAACCGGGCATCAGCGTTGCGGATGTCGAGCCCCACGCTGTCATCCCGGACGGAGGCGCGCTGCAAGTTCAGATTTCCTTGATAGACCGGGCGTTGGCGTGTCCCGGTGAGCCGCGCCCGGAAATCCAGCAATCCGCTCAAATCACGTCCCTTTAACGCCTCCATCGGCACGCCCAAGGACCGGAGCGTTTTTTGCAGGGAAGTCAGCCGGAGGTTCTCGCCTGAAATCGTCGCATTAATCACACCGGAATCCAAGTTATAAGCCCCTTGCAGCCGAAGGGGCAGGCTATCCACCAGAATTTTGAGGTCCCGTGTGCTGATCCGGTTCCCGGTCATGCCCACCGAGCCATTGATTTCCTTTAGCATCGGAGTGGGCCAGCTCTCTGGTTGCGCGACAATCACTTTCGTCAGACGGGCCAGACCATCCACCAGTTTAATTTCTGGCGATTCGGGTTTGGTAAAATCAATCAGAAAGCGGTCGCTGATATTGGCTATCCCAGCGAGATAAACCTGCGACAATGCCTCCGGCAGCGGAAAACCCAGGGTATCCGATAACTGGAGCGCCAGGGCTTGCAAATGGGTCAGGTTCACCGGGCCGCTTTGAATGGTCCCCTCGCCCGTCGGCTTGCCAAAGGGGTGCCGGTACTTGACGCCCAGATCCATCTGGGGGCCAGCGATGGCCAGCTCCAGCCGGGCAATATCGGAGGGCGTGAACCGGTGTTTTTCTTCGGTTAAACTGGCGGGAAGCTCCGCAAACACGGTGAACCGGCCCATCTTCAGAGGCGCCTTCCCCTGGGCCGAGCCGGGCACAAAGCTGATGTTTCCGTCGCCCAGCACTGATACCGGGCGCTCGGACTTCAGGTGGCGGATAGAGATTTTACCGTCCCGGATATAAAACTCGCGGACCTGGGGCAACAGCTTGCGGATTTCGGGCGGCAGGACATTGTCCGAGATGACGTAGTTGGTGAGTAGGATCTCGGTGTCCCGCATCTCGGCGGGCTTCAGAAAACCGGTCCGTTCGGGCTTTTTGAAGTGGAATTTCCAAGTCTTGAACAGGTTGTAAGTCCCCACCGGCACAGTGACGTGATTGATGTGAATCTTGGCAATCTCCGGCAACTGCTGTGTAAACAGGGGCAGGTAACGGATTTGCACTGTAATATTCCGGATATCGCCCAGCGGGTGCCCTTCAGCGTCAGTGATGGCGGTGGTGTTGAGGTTAACCTGAAGCCCCTGGAAGATAGTGGAATCCATGGTCAATTCCTGGATACGGAACCGCACACCCATCGATTCCCGCAGCCCCTTCTCAATGGCCGTCCGCATCTGCTCCTTGTCCACAAACAGCGGAATCGCCTTGATTAAGGCGATCAGGACAAAGGCAAGCCCAATCATCAGCAAGGTTATTCGTGACATCTTTCGAGTCAACGCCGGATCACTCCCTTGCTTGCTATGACTATTTCGCAACTGATCAGGCTTCCATCAACATCCATTGCCAGCCTGATTTCAGTTGAACTACTCGTTTTTTTCAGAACCACCGGTCATTTTCGGCGCATCCGTGCTGGCCGCGCTCTTGAACTGGCGAACACCGTCACCCAGGGACTTCATGACGCCCGGCAACTTGCCCGGCCCGAAAAGAATCAAGACCAGAAGCACGATGATGGAAAGCTCTGGCACACCCAGATTGATGAACAGGAATTCGGTTGCTGGCTGCATCGGTTTCACCTTTTCAAGCTTGGTTTCTGCGCTATGATTGCGAGTGCCGTACCCTTTTCGGACGCTTTGTTCGGACGCCTCGTCAGACTTCCGGTACATTCAGGGTGCTTTGTATGCTATATTCTACAAAAAAATTGGTTAAAAAAGAAATGCAAACTGCAAACATACAGCCAGAGGAAATGCAAACCAGACAGGAACTCTCCGAAATCCTTCGCAAGAAGGGGTTTCGGTTGACGCCTCAGCGTGAAAAAATCCTGGATATCTTCTACGAGTTGCCCGCAGGCGAGCATCTGAGCGCGGAAGAACTTCAGCGCTCCCTCGAACAGGAGAATTCCGATATCAGCCTGGCGACGTCCTACCGGACGCTCAAGCTGCTGGCCTCCCTTGGGGTACTGCGGGAATTAGACTTTGCCGAAGACCACAAGCATTACGAGCTGGCCCGAAACCCTAAAGCTCCGCATCATCATATTATCTGCCTGGACTGCGGCAAGACCGAGGAATTTGAGAGCGAGGAAATCGTTCGGCTCTCCGAGGAGCTGGCCAAGGAGCGTGGTTTCACGATTATTGATGTCCAGCTCAAGCTGTTTGCCATCTGTAATCAGCATCCCCGCGAGGATGAATCTCTGGATGGACGCCAGAGTTAACGCTTTACCCTGATGAGGAGCTAGCTTTTAATAAACGGCTACGTCCTCAATCGCGGTATAAGTGATATCAAAGGCCCCGGGGATAATGGAGATGGGGCCACTGAGCGTGGGGATGCTGATCCCCCCGAAGAATGGCGAAAATCCCACTGTCACATCCGCCTGATAGGCATGCTGGTTTGCAACCTGGCTCACATTCGAGCTTTTTACGGTCAGACCGGCTGCGGCCAGCTTTTTATTCAACTGCGATTCGCCAACGGTATCATTATGAAAAATCGCGGCTGTATGAGCCCCTTCCAGGGCAGCCATTTTAGCCCCTTCGTACACGAACCAGACCCGTCCCAGTTCGATGATAAAGAACAGCATGATAATGACAAACGGCAGTGTCAGGGCCAATTCCACCAGGTTCTGCCCCAGGCTTCTTCCTCGACGGCGTTGGATTCCCTGGGGCTGGCAACGGGCTAATTTCTGCATGGGCAATCAAACTCTCTGGGTTGACTCGAACATTAATAGGGTTATCGAGCGCAATTGCCAAAAGTTTAAGGATGCTAACCAGCTTGTAACATAAATTTACAGCCCACCAGTTGCAGCCGGTCCGGAAAAGCTGGTTAATGCAGGCGTTTATCTGTCGGCAGGGGGATTGCTCCCAGTGCCACACCCCGAATGTACTGATCGGCTTCCTGAGCGCCTTTCCCCACGGGGTAGCCAATATCAAAACCTGTGACATGAGGCCCTGTCAGGAATAAGACGCTTTCAACAGGTTTCCCATCGGGTCCCGACATGCGAGCCAGGGGAATAGTGTAGTGAGGGACTCCCTGATTGTTTGCAATCGTCTGGGCATCCAAGACTTGAGCCTGAACTTTCAATAGATCCGGATCCATAAAGACTTTTCTTTCCCCAAACCGAAGCGCCTGGGACTTTGGCAAAACCGGATTCATCCACATACTCGACTCCTTTAGATGGCATTCTCCCCCAAATAAACACAGACCACCCCATGGATTGCCCCGGTAGTTCACCATCGAAACGGTCGATTAAGTGCCTGAATGAAACCCAGACTGAGCAAGGCTAAGCGTCATAAAGCCGATTATCCCGGATATACTGCCGGACCGGCTCCGGCAGGAAGTAGCGCAGCCGCTCGCAGCCGGGCGGATTTTCCCGCAGCCGGGCGCGAATCCAGGTGGAGGAGATGGACAGCGGAGGCATTTCGATTTCGCGGGTGTTCAGGGTGATTTCCTGGCCATTGACCTGGATGGCGCCCACAAACGGATGTCCGGGGCGGGGCGCCTGAAGAAAGCAGGCCGTCTCCGCGAGGGCCTGCGGTTCGTGCCAGGTGGCCAGTCCGGCCAACGCATCGGCCCCGATAATCATGGGAATCGGAGCCTGAGCGATGCCTTGCTCCAGCAGGAACCGAAGGGTATCCATGGTGTAACTCCGCCCGGAACGGCACAGCTCGATATCGGAAACCCGAAACGCCGGATTGGAAGCCGTCGCCAACCGAACCATATTCAGGCGGTGCCTTGCAGGCATCATGTCGCTTTCATGCTCTCGATGGGGGGGATTCCCCGCAGGAATGAACGTAATGCCCTGAACCCCCAGCGACTCTCCGTACTGGCAGAGTGCGGCCTGGGCAATCATCAGGTGTCCGGCGTGGATTGGGTTAAACGTGCCGAAATAGAAACAGGTCCCCTGCGGCCCCACCCTGGCGAGATCCCGGACAGGTGCAGTTTTATGGGTTCTGGGTTCGGACGGCAATATCCATATCCCCGTGCATATCGGCCAAATCGGCAAGACGTCGGGCTTCCGCTTCCCGAACCTGACGCATGTGCTCATCGTACTGCTTGAGAGTGGCAAAATCTTCGATATGCACGATATAGCCACGATGCGACTGGTGGAATACCGTCTTGGCCCCCAGCAGGTGGATGATGGTGCCGATTTCGGTGCCGGCAATGCGATCGTAGAGGTCAGGGACTTCGGAAGTGATCGTGACCGAAGTTTTGCCGTCGGTGACCGTAAACGACTGCACCTGCTTGCGGTAACTGTTGATTCTTTCAAGGACAACCGGCCACTCCTCCGGGAGGAGTTGACCCTGCTTGACGATCGAGAGATCGGGCTGGGGCGACAGTTGGGAAATAAGCAATCGGTACAGTGAGAGATCCATCGGAACGAATCATATTGGTGAACTATAAAGAATTTAGCCGATCCGCCGATTGGTTACAAGAGGCATCATTCCAAAATTTTACGCAAGTAATCCCAACCATGGCAGGATTTTCACCCATGAGCTTTGACGGAATCCCTAAACCGGCTCAGGTTACCCCGTATACGGATGCGATGAATCCTTATGCGGCAGCCAATGCGGCACGGTCGGATCGCGCCGGAAAGCCGCTGGTCAAGGGCCCTGACAAAGAGGAAAAAGTC
Source organism: Coleofasciculaceae cyanobacterium (assembly GCA_036703295.1). Classification (GTDB taxonomy): domain Bacteria; phylum Cyanobacteriota; class Vampirovibrionia; order Vampirovibrionales; family Vampirovibrionaceae; genus DATNPJ01. Next base: position 26,321 of record DATNPJ010000048.1, read on the forward strand.
AAAGCCGCGCAGCGGGATGAACGGCATTATCATGAGCCGGATGAAGACGATGAGCCAGGCGAGGTGTTCTCTGAAGAGGAGGCCGAGCAAATCCGGATCTTTGCCAAGATGCGAGGCTTGATGAACTTTGCCCTAGAAACCGGTTTGCGTTACGAATTTCAGATCAATCCGGAAACCGGCCTGATTGACCTGGTCGAAATCGGCAGCGGCAAGGTGATGCTGCAGTTGTTGCCGGAGGAATTGATGCAGCTTTCCGAAAAAATTCAGCGCTACGATGGCATGCTGACCGACCGCAGCGGCTAGAAGCCGACTGGAACCCAGGGCGACTGTTTTCACCTGAAAAACCCATCATTTTCCGGATGCCCAATCCTCAATGCGAGATTTATAATAGTCCAATGCAAAACCTTTATCTTTTAACGGACGAACACCTGTCCAATGCCACCAACCTGGAAAGGCACCTGAAGGACGCGACCGGCAATCGGTACACGATTGAACGCGTTCCCAGCGTGGATTCCCTGCAAGACTACCTGCGGGGCAGCATGCAGGGCGTGGTGTTCTTCAGTGCGGCGCCCGAGAAGCTGGCCCCTTTCATCCAGCAGTGCCGGAGCGTGCAGCCCGCCACCGCCTTCGTGTCCGTGATTGATGATGCGGACATCCCCAAGTTGCAGGTGATGCAGACTGATTGCCACTTTCTGCGCCGGTCCGGCGACACCTTTGAAATTCTGAATCAGCTCTCCGGAGCCGTCCGGCAGGCGGAATTGCTGGCCACCATCGCGGGCAGCGGCCAGTTGGATGAGATTACCAACCTGTATAACCGTGGCTATTTCCTGCAACGGCTTGGCGAGGAGATTTCCATGTCGAAGCGTCACTTGTCGCCGCTGTGCTGCGTGGTCATCGGCATTAATATGTATCAGATTTATGTAGACAGCTACGGGTACGATTTCATCAACGCCCTGATTCGTTTTCTGGCGGACAAAATCACCAGCTCCATCCGGCATGAGGACATTGTGGCCCGCATCAGCGACGATGAGATCGCCATTTTGCTTCCCCGCAGCACTGAAAAAGGGGCCAAAGTTTTCACCAACCGCTTGCTTCAGGAGCTGAACGAAACGGTGTTCCGCTTCGCCAGATACGAAGAAGAGATTTCCGTCTGCGCCGGTCTGATTGGCTACCCGCTGCCGGACCAGACCGAGGCGGACGCGGACACCCTGATCCGCTACGGGCGGCATGCCCTACACCAGGCGCGCTGCAATCCCTCGGAGAATACTTGTCTCCAGCTGTTCAGCGAAATTAAACCGGCCCTGTAATCCGCCATTGTTTTTTTTAAGGGGGGAATTACTGCCGTAAAAGTGGGTTTATGTGGCTCGGGCAGGTACTTGGCAAAACTTCTGCATGTGTCGCAGATCGGTCCGATCCCAAAGCACTTTCACAACCGTTGCTTTACAGTCGGGATCGTCTTCTTTAAGATGTCTTGTATGCTAGAGAATTTGGCAATCCCCCCACTTTTCCCCAAGGCAGTATCGAAGCGTCTGGCTATCGCGCTGGCAGGCAGTATGCTGCTGTTTTCGGCCTTGACATCCGAGGCCATGACGTTCCGCGTTTCCTCCATCGGGTACCATACCCAGGGCGGCAAGATTGCCGTACTGGAAGATGTACCGGAGGGGCAGGATGTCCAGGTGGTTCTGTTTGACACTACCCGGCGGAACCCACGCCTTCCGGTCTTTCTGGGCGCAACGGTCTACAAATTCGAGAATCCGGGCGTATTTGAGGACAAGAACCAGGCAGGCCCGCCCGCCAAGAACCTGGTCCTGGATTTCTCGAACTTCAAGGAACCGGGCACCTACGAGTTTCGGATTGAAGGCACCGATATCAAATCCCAGCCGATCCGGATCAGTGACTTCCTGTATTGGGATTTGCTCAAACCCGTGGTGAAAACCTTCTACTTCCAGCGCAGCGGACAGGAAATCGAGGATCGCGGCCTGAGCTTGTATCATCCTGCGGCGCATGTTCAGGATGCCGATGCCGAAATCGCGGACAAGCCCCGTGAAGAATCTCTGGATGTGGCCGGTGGCTGGTATAACGGCGGGGATTACGCAAAATATGCAACTTCCACGGCCTTGGCTGCTGCAAAACTGATGGCCATGAGCGACTGGAATCTAAAGTCGTTCAAGTATTTTCGCCTGGAATACCCCCTGGGCGAACCCGGTTATGGCACCACCGACGATTTGCACCATGAAATCATGGCGGGCCTGGACTGGCTGATGGCGATGCAACGGGCTGACGGCGCGGTTTACCGGAAAGTGTCCGGCAAGCAGTGGCCGGGCAAAGTCACGCCGGAAGAGGACGAGCAAAAGCGCTACGTCTATGGCGTTACCACGCAGGATACGGCCAATGCCGCCGCCGCTTTCGGAATGGCCGCGCGCAGCTTCAAGACGGCGGACCTGGGATACAGCATTAAAAGCCTGCGGGCCGCTGAAAAGGCTTGGACCTTCCTGGAAGCGCACCCCGAGATGATCCGACCGGAACCCGATTTCACCGGTTCTGGCGAGTTTTTGGATGTGCACGCAAAAAATGACATTCCCTACCGGGTTTGGGCCGCTGCCGAGTTGTATATCGCCACCGGCAAGGAGAAATACCACCGCTATTTCCTATCCCACCTGAAGGATGTTCCATTGCAACGCTTCTCGTGGCAGAACCCAGCCATGCAGGGCATTACGGACTACCTGTTCTACGCAACCAGCCCGGATCCACAGGCGACCGCCGCCTTGAAAGGCGGGATTTTGAATATGGCGGACCTCATCATTCGGGAGATTGACGCCGATCACTGGACCGCCGGGCTTCGCGCCTATCCGAAATCTTCCAACCAGGAGATTACCGAACGGGCCGCCATTTTGCTGACCGCCGCCCGGCTGAGCGGCAAGACGACCTACCGCGAGGCGGCCAATCGCTCTATCGGGACTATTTTCGGCATCAATCCGCTGGGGATGACCTTTATCACCGGTATGGCCAAAGAGGGCGTGAAAGCGGTGGAGCACCCTTCCCACCGATGGATGGAAGCCACGGGCAAGCTGATTCCGGGTTACCTGGTGGATGGACCCAACGAGACCGCTACGGACGGTAAGACCCCCAAGGGCTTTGGTCCCATGAGCTACACGGATAACGCCGCTGCCACCGCCGTCAATGAATCGACCATCCTGAACAACGCCAGCCTGGCCTTTGTATTGGGTGTGCTGAACGATACCTATAACGTCAATAAAGAAATCAGCGACACGCCAAAGGACCCAACCGGCCCGCTCGATTTCCAACTGGCGCCCGAACGGCCGACCTCCGCCAAAGCCAAAAAAGCCCGAGTCACCCATTAATTCAAGCTGTCGGTTTCATCGGTATGTTTCATCGGTATGGGTCGTGCCTGCCGGGAAAGCACTTGCATTAAGCGGCGGTTAAGATTGCGCCGATCTTGCTTTACGGGAGGACCAGCGTGGTGGGACAATAGGGCAGAGAGAGCTTTCCAAGAGTCCTGAAAAACCCACTGAGCATCGCAATCCATGAGTACCATCCGTCCCTTCGTTCCCTTGCACGTGCATACGCACTACAGTCTGCTGGATGCCGCCACGCGGGTGCCGGATCTGGTGAAGATTGCCACGGAGAACAACATGCCCGCCGTGGCCATTACCGACCACGGCGTGATGTACGGCGCGGTGGAACTGTATAACGCGGCGAAATACGCCAACATCAAGCCGATCATCGGTGCCGACATTTCTGTGATTGACGGTGACATCACCGATCGCAGCACCCGGCAGGCCATGCACCAGTTGGTGCTGCTCTGCAAGAACGAAACCGGCTACAAAAACCTGGTCAAAATCATCTCGCGCGCGCAATTAGAGGGCTTTTACTACAAACCACGGGTGAACTGGGACATCATCAAGCACCACAGCGAAGGACTGGTCGCACTCACCGGCGATCTCACCGGCCCGGTGGGCCGCCCTATCTTGCGGGGCTTCCCGGAGGAGGCCCGCGACCGGGCAAAATTCCTGAAAGAAGTCTTCGGCGATGATTTGTACATGGAAATCGTCGATCACGGCAAGGAACCTGAGTACCGTTTTGCGGTGGAGGCGGTCAAAATCGCCAAAGAGCTGGGCATCGAGCTGGTGGCCACCAACGACAGCCACTTTTCCCGGCCAGGTGACGAGACCATGCACAGCATTCTGTTGTGCATGCAGCAGGGTAAAACATTGGCAGAGGGCAACTCTCGGGACATCTACGGGCCACAGTACTACATTAAAAACGGCAACGAGATGGCCAAGCTCTTTCAGTTCCTGGATGCGGACGTGCGTGAGCGGGCGCTGGACAACACGCTGGTCATCGCCGACAAAATTGATTTCAAAATGGATCAGGGCAAGTCCCACTTGCCGGATTTCCCGCTGCCGGAAGGCGTCACGCTGGAAGAAGCCCTGAGACGGCAGGTTGACGAGGACGCCCGCGACCGCTTTGATGAAATCACCCCAGCAATCACTGAACGGCTGGATTTTGAGCTGTCCATCATCAACCAGATGGGTTTTCCGGCCTACTTCCTGATTGTGGCCGACTTTATCCGCTACGCGCGGGAAAACGATATCCCGGTGGGACCGGGCAGGGGGTCGGCGGCGGGCTCGCTGGTGGCCTTCACGCTGGGCATCACAGACATCGACCCGCTTGAGCACAACTTGCTGTTTGAACGATTCCTGAACCCCGAGCGCGTCTCGATGCCTGATATCGATATCGATTTCTGCATTGACCGGCGTGAGGACGTGATTCAGTACGTCCGCCAGAAATACGGCGCGGACAAGGTCTGCCAGATCATTACGTTCGGAACTCTTGCAGCCAGGGCCGCGCTAAAAGCCGTTGCCCGCGTGATGGAAATTCCGTTTGCGGAAAGTGACCGGCTGGCCAAGATGATTCCCTTCGGGCCGGGCATTCATCTGAAGGACGCCCTGGAAGACGGCATGGAGCTGAAAAAAGCCTCCGATTCCGACCCGAACGTGAAAAAGCTGGTCGATCTGGCGCTATCGATCGAAGGAACGGCCTGCAACGTGGGGATGCACGCGGCGGGCGTCGTCATCTCCAAGGAGCCGCTGGATACCATCGTGCCGGTGCAGTTCACCAAGGACGGCCAGGAGAGCGGGCAAATCGTCTGCCAGTTCCCGATGGGGGACGTGGAGAAGATTGGCCTGCTGAAGATGGACTTCCTGGGCCTGCGCAACCTGACCATCATCGACAACACGGTGAAACTGGTGAAGCAGACCTGTGGCGACACGGTGGACATGCGTAAATTGGCGCTGAACGACGCGGGCACCTATGAGATATTGACCGCCGGGGATACGGACGGCGTGTTCCAGTTGGAATCCGGCGGGATGAAGGCGCTGGTGAAGGACTTGAAGCCCTCGGTCTTCGAGGATATCGGCGCGTTGGTGGCCTTGTATCGTCCGGGTCCGTTGAACTCGGGGATGGTCAAGCAGTTTGTGGACCGCAAGCACGGTCGCGCCCAAGTGGAATACAAACATCCCGCCCTGGAGCCGATTCTGAAGGACACCTACGGCACCATCGTGTACCAGGAGCAGATCATGCAGATCGCGCAATCGCTGGCCGGCTACTCGCTGGGACAAGCCGATTTGCTCCGCCGCGCGATGGGTAAGAAAAAAGCCGAGATCATGGAGAAGGAGCGGGAAGGTTTCCTGGAGGGCTGCGAGAAGAACGCCGTGGATCTGGCCATGGCCAACGAGTTGTTCGATACGATGAGCGAGTTCGCCGCGTACTGCTTCAACCGGTCGCATTCGGCAGCATACGCGCTGGTGGCCTATCACACGGCCTATCTCAAGGTTCATTATCCGGTGGAATATCTTTCCGCCCTGCTTTCCAGCGTCATGGGCGATTTGGAGAAAGTCCAGTTTTACATTCTGGCCTCGCGCAAGATGGGCCTGAAAATCCTGCCGCCGGACATCAACAAGTCGGGCGTCAACTTCACCCCGGACGGCGCGGATTCCATCCGTTTCGGGCTTGCGTCGCTGAAGGGCGTGGGGGTCAGCGTGGTGGAGAGCATCCAGAATGCGCGGCAGGAAAAGCCGTTTGCCTCCATCGAGGATTTCTGCGAGCGGGTGGACCCCAAGGTGCTGAACCGCAAGACGCTGGAAAGCCTCATCAACGCGGGCGCGTTCCACAGCCTGGGTGTGCCGCGTAAGCAATTGGCCGCCAACGTGGAAAACCTGAGCGGCTTCGCCGCGAAATGCCAGGAGCGCAAGATCACCGGTCAGGTCAATCTATTTGCCGCGCTGGGCGGCGGGGATTCCGGCGGCGGCGGCAGCTTTGGCGGGTTGATTCTATCCGGCCCGGTTGAAGAGTATACGGACGAAGAGATCCAGCAGATGGAAAAAGAGCTGCTGGGCTTCTATGTCAGCTCGCATCCGCTGGACAAGCTGACCGAGACGCTGCCCATGATGACCAGCCACAGCATCATCGAGCTGAAAGAGCTGCCCGACGGCACGGATGTGGTCATCGGCGGGCTGGTGGCCGGGTTGCAGAAAAAAATCACCAAGACCAACCGCCCCATCTGGATTGGCAAGCTGGAGGATTTCTCCGGCGAGACGGAGTTCGTGATGTTCAGCGATTGCATTGAGAAGGTGCAAAACGCCGAGCAGACGGAGCTGGTCTCCGACGGCGGGAAGGTGATTATCAACGGGCGCTTGCAGTACCGGGGGGATGACGGCGAGACATTCAGCATCATCGTGAATGAGGTACGCCCCATCCAGGATGTGCAGATGATGAACCTGTTTTTCCAGCAAGTTCCGCGCTGGGAGGAGATCATGACCATCGGCCAGATCCTGGCCAAAAACCGAGGCCACAACCCCGTGATCCTGAATTTCATGGATGGCACCCGCATCAAAGCCGGGTCCAAATTCTGGGTCAACGGCAACCGCGACGCCGTCAAAGAAACCCTGGAAACCCATTTTGGTCGGATATTGAAGGTGAGTTAGTGAGCTAATATGAGGAGGGATGATGACAAAACAACAAACTAAACACATAGATATGTTAGAGCCCAAGGCACCCACAAAAAAGTGTTTTGTCATTGCCCCTTTTGGTGAAGAAAACACACCCAAGAGGAAAAACTTTGAACAGTTATTGGAATATGTAATTGAACCAGTCGCAAAACCCCTCGGCTTTCAAGTGCTACACTCGCTTGATATTTATCAGCCAGGAAATATTACCAACCAAATTTTAAAACATTTGTTGGAAGACGATTTGGTAATTGCAGATCTTACAGGCCACAATCCCAATGTATTTTATGAGCTTGCGGTTAGGCATTGTTACAAAAAGCCTGTAATCCACATAATTGAGCATGATCAAATAATCCCATTTCATGTAGCGAGTGATAGAACAATCTATATAAACAGATCAGATTGGGAAAGCGTCTTTAATTCCAGAAAATGCCTGGAACAACAAATTCTTTCTACTGAGAAAAGCCCCGAGGCTATTGATAATCCCATCTTCCGAGGTATTGATTTCCCATCTCCAAAGAATCCTTCTATGGAAACTTCACAAAGTGAGGTCGTAGCCTATCTACAGGATTTATCTTTATCCATTAAGGATATTCAAAGCCAGCTTAAACAGAAAAATGTTGAGGTTACTTTTGTAAGTCCAGATCGTTCTGGGCTTGCAGGCTTAAGGCATCCTTCAGAAAAGCCCACAAGCAAAATGCAGGAGGCATTAGACCGTAATATGCAAAGCCTGCTTGATTCATTAGCGACAGATTTCCGTAGCACTGTATCCCCAAGTACATAGCCAAAGATGCGGGAAATGAAGTACCGCTGCAAATAGAAGATTAATCGGTAATTGGCAACATTACCTGCTAACAGTCTACGCACGGGAAGCTAGAATGAACTCGGTGAAGTTTTCATTGAGGTCTTGCAGGTTGTCGTCGACGATTTGCAAGCCGTAGATTTGGGCCAGCACGCGGCTACCCATGACGGCGATGTTGTTGGGGAGATGCTTCAAGGCCAGCGCTTCGGCGGTTTTGGCGTTGTCTACGAGATCTCCTTCGCCGGAAGTTTGGGCGAAGTGCGGGTATTTTTGAGCGAGCGTGTTTTTGCACTGGGCCAGCACTTGGGGGTGACACATAATTGTGTCTATTTGCGCGAAATCCTGGTCCGGGCGAATCATCATGGCATGCGCAATCTGGATGGAGAAGCGCGTTTCCTCTTTCACCGAGGCTTTTTCCAGCGCGAGGACGGTCTCTTCCACAAAGCCCCCGGCGGAATTATAAATAGCGCACTGCCCCAGATCGATTTCACCGCGACTGAGCGCGGCCATCACGTTTTCGGAGGTGTAGAGGTATTTGATTTCGTAATGCTCAATGCCGTTTTCTTTGATGTAATGCGTGACGGCCTCTTCATTAAAACTGCCTCTGCCGCCCTGGATGCCAAAAACAATCCGGGCCGGTTGCGAGGCGGGGGCATCGGATTCCACAATTTTCAAGGGTTGCGGCGCTTTTTCCGCAGGCATTTTGGCAGAACTCATGGTCGTTATTCTCACTTTTGGGGCGATGAAACGGTTTATACAGATTGAAGTGCGATGGAACCTATTGTTCCGGATCGATATCGTTTTCCACCACGAGACTGTGCTCGTGAATCAGATCGTAAAGCTGCTGCACGAACTCCGGTGAGAGTTCCAGCTGGAGGGCGCGCTCCATGCGGGCTTTCAGGACTTCCTGCCAGCGAGTTTGATCCAGCGGATCGATGCCATGGCGCTTCTTGTAGCGTCCGATTTCTTTCACCAGTTCCACGCGCTCAGCCAGAATGCGCACCAACTGGTCGTCCAGGCGATCAATCTGCCTGCGGTATGATTCGAGTTCGGGGTGATGGGTCATGGTTTCGGTCTTCATCATAAATTCTGGGCCTTATGTCGGAGATAGTGGTCCATGATCACCAGGGCGGCCATGGCGTCCACGATGGGCACCGCGCGCGGCAGCACGCAGGGGTCGTGCCGCCCTTGCGCCGAGAGCGTGGTTTCCTCGGGTGCGTTGGTGACAGTGTGCTGGGTCTTGCTGATGGTGGAGGTCGGTTTGACGGCCACCCGGAAGTGCACCGTCTCTCCGTTAGAGATGCCGCCCAGCACCCCGCCCGCGTTGTTGGTTTTGGTGCGGGGCTTGCCCTGTTCATCCAGGTAAAACGGATCGTTGTGCTCGCTGCCCCGCAAGGCGGAACCCGCAAAGCCGGAGCCGATTTCAAAACCTTTCACCGCGTTGATACTGAGCATGGCTTTGCCGAGATCGGCGTGCAGCTTGTCGAATACCGGCTCGCCCAGTCCGATGGGCAGGTTTTTAATCACACCCCGAATCACGCCGCCCACGGAATCGCCTTCGTCGCGCACGGTTTCGATGAGTTGGATCATCTGTTGCGCAACGGCGGCATCCGGGCAGCGCACGATATTGCTTTCCACCATGGCCGGGGTGACTTGCTCATAATCAATGGCAGTTTGAATGGGGCCGACCTGCGCCACGTAACTGACGAATTCAATGCCGAGTTTGTCCCGCAGGTATTTTTTGGCCACCGCACCGGCGGCAACGCGGGCCAGCGTTTCTCGGGCAGAGGCGCGACCGCTGCCACGATGATCGCGGATGCCATACTTGTGCTCGAAGGTGAAGTCCGCATGACCGGGGCGATACACGGCCTTCAGGTGATCATAGTCCGCCGACTGCTGATCCTTGTTATAGGCCAGCAGCAGCATCGGCGTGCCGGTGGTTTTGCCGTCCATCCAGCCGGACATGATGTGAATCTCGTCCTGCTCCTGACGCGGGGTGGTAATCGCGCTCTGGCCGGGACGGCGGCGGTCCAGCTCTTTCTGAATGTCTTCTCTGGAAATTTCCAGGCCGGGCGGGCAACCGTCAATCACCACGCCCACGCAGCCTCCATGGGATTCGCCAAAAGTGGCGATGCGAAACAGGTGGCCAAATGAGCTTCCAGCGGTCATCGCACAGCCTCCGAGATTTTATTTTGGCTCAGAGCGGACAGAATTTCATCGACGATTTGATCCTGAGATTTGTGATCCGTCATCACGGAAAACCGGGCGTATTTCTTGTATAGCGGCGCGCGTTGCCTGTAAAGCGCCTCGGCCTGCTCGCGATTTTGGAGCAACGGGCGGCCATTGCCCAGCTTCACCCGCTGGAGAATGGTTTCCAACGCGGCATCCAGGTGAATGAGGATCGCGTTTTTGCCCAGTATTTTCATGATTGTATCGCTCAGGATCACCCCGCCACCTGCGGAGATCACCATACCCGCTTGATGACGCAAACTTTCGGCCACTTCCTGCTCCAGTGTGCGAAAGCGGGACTCGCCATCTTGTTCGAAAATTTCTTTCACGCTGGCCCTGCCGGAACGCTCAATCACAAGCTGATCCATTTCCACCACGGACAATCCCAGCTTTTCCGCCAGCAGCGGGGCTACCAGGCTTTTGCCCGCCCCCATGAACCCAATCAGCACAATTTTTTGCGGCAGGGCATGCGATTGAGCCAAGCCCGTTTGCTGAGCATGTGGCATCTGGTCTGAAGAGGTGTTGTCATTCCCGCGAACGCGGGAATCCATTGCCGGAAACTCGACGCCAACACCCGCCTGCGACAACACTTCCCAGAACGCGGGGAATGTCTTGCCGACCACCTGGGGATTATTGATTCGAAAGCCATCCAGTACGGCACCAGCCACCGCAAAGGACATCGCCATCCGGTGATCGCCGTAGGTGTCGATCGCCGCGGGTTGCGGACTGCCGCCAAAAATGGTCAGTGCGTCCTCTTCCGCAATAGTCCGGATACCCATCTTGGCCAGCTCGGCGGCCACGGCTTCCAGCCGGTTGGTTTCTTTAATCCGCAAGCTGCGAATGCCGCTAATCTTGGTGACGCCCTTGGCAAAAGCCGCCAGCACCGCCAGCGTCTGGGCCTGGTCGGGACAATCCCGCATATCCACTTCAATGGGTTTGACCCCGTGGCCCAGCACGGTTACCTGGTTTTCATTCGTCTTAATCTCATTGCCCATTTGGGCCAGGATTTGCAGAAAGCGCATGTCGGCCTGGGCGGAGGACGGATTCAAATTTTTCAAGGTGATCGTCGAGCCGGTCAGGGCGGCCATGGCCGCAAAATAGGCGGCGCTGGAGGCATCGGCCTCGATCACATACTGTTCCGCGCGGACCGTTTGCCCGCCGGGAACCGTGAATTTTTGATCGTGCTCACTGTGAACACTGATTCCAAAATCTTGCATGATCGCCAGCGTCATCTCGATATAGGGCTTGGAAATCGACTCGCCCGCAATCTCAATCGTGATTTCGTTCAGCCGCTGCCCAACCAGCGGGGCAATCATCAGGAGGGCCGAAATATACTGGCTGCTGATGCTGCCATCGACTCGCACTGTCCCCGGGTTCAAGCCGGAAGATTTCACCCGTACCGGCGGATAGCCCTCCCGTTCCAGGTACTCGATCTCGGCGCCCATCTGCCGCAGGCTATCCACCAGCGGTTTTACCGGTCGCCGGTTCAGCCCTTCACGGCCCAGCAAAATTTGCTCACCGGGGATGATACAAGCCAGCGCAATCAGGAAGCGAATGCTAGCCGCGGACAGATCCGTATTCAGCTCGTAACAACCGGGTCGGATATCACGGAGGTCGCCGACGACATCAATGTAATCCACCTCGCATCCTGCCTCAGACGCGGTGCCCGACTCCGTACGGATGCCCAGCGTATCCAGGCAATGCAGCATGGCTGTCGTGTCGTCGCTCACCAACGGTGCAATCAGCCGGACCGGCTTGCCGGTGGCCTGCTTATCGACCAGCGCCGCCAGCAGCAAAGCCCGGAGGGTGTAGCTTTTGGAGCCCGGAATAGCGACTTCCGCCTGGACGGGGCCGGTGAGCGGGCGCAGGGTGAGGGTGGGTATCATCGTGCCGGATCCTTGCGCCTGCTTCACTTCTGAGCTGTCTGCAAGCGGGCCAGCCGGGCTTCCATCAGGCGATCGAATTCCGCCCAGGTCAGCTGCTGCTTGGCGTCAGTCCAGGCTTCCTGCGGGTTAGGGTGGACCTCGATGATAATGCCGTCGTAGTCGTAGCGGGTGGATTCGATGCCCAACTCCATCACGCGGGCCGGGTGGCCACCGGTATGGGAGAGATCCAGGATCATTTTCAGGCCGCTCTTTTCCTTCAGCCGCATGGACATTTCATGATCCGGCACGTTGCGCAGGTTCATCGGGTTGTTGCCGCCCGGCATGAAACCGCGATGGCAGATCACCACGTTGTCGGCTTCGATTCCGCTGGCCATCACGTGTTCGACGATCCCTTCCCAGTGGTTTTCGTCAGACCAGGGCTGGTTTTTCACCATCAGCCCCACACGCTTGTCTTGCGCACAAACGCGGGCAATTTCATTCTGGACGTAGTGGTTCTGGTTGCGGGCGCCAATCCAGAACATCAGGCGCTGTCCCTGGCCCAACGCGGGGAGCACGGTTTCCATGATGTTCTCGGCCTGCTGGGGCACCAGGACTTCGGTGGCCGGGTTCATGCCCATCTGGGCGGCATCCGCCAGCAGCGGAATACCCGACTCTTTCAGGCCATCAAAGCCGGGCTTGGTGCGAGGTTTCCACAGGCTGATGCGAACATAGTCCACACCGCGCTGCTTGGCTTCCTGGATGGAATGGTGGATTTGCTCGGGGGTCTCGGCGGAACAAGGTCCGGCCACGACCATCTGACGGGTGGTGACGAGTGTTGGGCTCATAATGTTCTCAGGCTCCATATTGTTCATTCAACCTATGTCTTGCAAGTGTCTGAAAAGTTTTCCGGCTGAGGTGCCATATATACGAAAACAGCTCCCGTTCTTTCGGGAGCTGTTTGTGGTGATTTGTAAACCTGTTTTTACAACGTCACAAACTAACTCCCATTCGAGAGCCAAAAATAGTAAAAGGAAAAATAGCGACGTTGCATCATAATACCTTAACTCTATCTTATTAGAGGGTGTTTCTGTCAACCGTTTTAGCCGAAAAGATTACAAAAAGCAACAAGAAGAAAATACTTTCTCATATCCTATAGACGTAATAACGTTTTTTTAAACGCTAGCCGGAGGTTCCCAGGCCCGCCACCAGCCCGCCCGTACAGATGGTGAAGGGCAGCAGGTGCTCCGGCGTCATGGTTTCCGCCTGTGGATGGGTCGCGCGGAATTCTTTCAATACGCGGATTTGCAAATGATGCAGCGGATCGAGATAGGCTTCTTTCCGATCCCAGGCCGCTTTACGGATATCATCATTCCAGCAGTTCAGCAGGTTCCGGCGCTTCTCGCCCGAGGTTTCTCCGCCCATGATTTGCAAGACATAGGATAAGCTTTTATCGTACTCCGCCTGAATCTGATCAAAATAGGCCTGATGCTTGGGGTTTTTCCGGCTGTCCACCAGGTTGTCGAAGTAATGGCGGGCAATGGTGAAATCGGCTTGGCGCAAGGTCGTCGAGCAATTTTCCAGCAGATTCCTGAAAAACGGATTACTGCGATACAACCCCTGCAACTGCTTCAGGCGCTCGGGATCGGGTTTGTCACCCGGTTTATCAACGCAGAACTTTTCCAGCGCACTGCCCAGCCCGTACCAGCCGGAGAGCAGCATCCGGGTCTGGAACCACCGGAACACCCAGGGGATTGCCCGCAGGTTCTCGACCGTCAACGCCTTGTTGTGGCGTCCGCTGCCACGGGAGCCCGCATAGATATGCCGAATCTCCTCCGGCGTCACCGCGTTGAAAAAGTCGACAAAATCCGGATCGTAGATCAACGCCTGGTAGCGATCCTTGGATTCCCCGGCAATCAGGTCCATCGCTTCCGGCCATTTGGACTGCGCTTCGGAAGCGTCGTCCAGATCATCCACGTTTTTCCGAATGACGGACTTCAGCAGGTTCTCCAGCCGTGCCTGGCCTCTTTCGGGAATCATGTAGTGTTGGGAAAGTACCTCACCTTGCTCGGTGACATGATGCCCATGCGCAATACTGCCCGGCGGTAGCGCCTGAACGGCGCGTCGGGTCGAGCCGCCGCCCCGAATCGGGTTTCCACCCCGCCCGTAATAAAACTGAATATCAATGCCATGCTGCTGCCCCAGTTTCAGCAGTTTTTCCTGTACCTTGTACATATACCAGGAATTGGCGAAGCACCCGCCATCCTTGGTGCCATCGGAAAAGCCCAGCATGATGATCTGGGTGTTGCCCCGCGCTTTAAGCTGCGCCCGGTACGCCGGGTTTTCAAACAGGCGGCTCATCACCCGCTCTGCATTTTCCAGATCCTTCACCTTCTCAAACAGCGGCGTCACATCCATATGGCTCTCAAATTCCCCGGTAGGCAGGCGCTTGAGGTGACCCGCCGATTTCATCAGATACAGGGCGCTTAGCACATCAGCATCAGAGGCGGTCAGGCTGAGAATCATATTTCGGCAGGCCAGCGGCCCGCTCACCTGCTGCGCTTTCCGGCCCAACGAAAGCATCCCGGAAAGCTTTTGGAGAGGCTGCCCGGACAAATCATTCTGAACTGGCTGAGCTTGCGTTTTGGGGACTTGATCGACTTCATCGGCCAGAATCCGCGCCGTCAGCACCTCGGACAAGCGCTCTGGCTTTTCGAGTTCCTGCGGAGAAATACCGGCGGAACCCTGCAATAGCACCTTGGCGGCGGCTTGGACATTTTCCGACTCTTCACGCAAATCGATGGAGGCAAAATGAAACTGGAAAAGCTGGATTTTATTTTGCAGCAGTTCGAAATTCTTCCACAGGGAAGCCTCTTCCGAAGTAGCGGGCACTTTGGAGAAAGCCTTTCGCAAATCCTCAAGCAGTTCTTGCGGACCGGCGTATGGCGCCAGGGAATCCGTGACGCGAGAGGGCTCCGGCTTGCCCTCTTCCAGGGCGATCTCCGCGGGCCGCTGCGCCAGCGTCCGATCCAGGCGCCGGATCACCTGTTCCAGCTCGAACGCACTTGGCAGGAAGCCTTGAATAATGGCTTGCCGCCGAAGCTTTCGCACGTCATGGATATAGAGCTGCATGAGCGCCTGAAAATGCCGCCGCAGACCATACTGGAGTACCGAAGGGCCCACCAGGGGATGGCCATCCATGTCGCCACTTACCCAACTGCCCAAAGAAAACAGCGGCCTGGATAAACGCGGCGCGTTGGCCTTGTATGTCTGCTGAAGGGCTGCGGCCACACCGGTTTGAATCGTGGGCAGAACCTGGTACAAGTTAGAGAAATACTTGAGTGTTTGTTCGACTTCGTCTTCCACCGTAGGGCGCTGCTCCCGGAAAAAGCGGGTATTCCATAGCGCTTCCAGCCCAATTTTCAGCTGTCGCTCGCTCTCCTGCTGCTCCGCTCGGCTTCTGGCCTGGTTCAGGTTTTTCAACAGACCGAACACATCCCGCTGGCGGGCGATGAAATCGGCCTGGTGAATCTCGGTGGGGTGCGCGGTCGCCACGACACGGATTGGAGACATCCGCTCCATCACGGTGGCCAGCACGGCAGGATCCGGGTAATGGTTGAAGAAGGCTGCAAACTGGTTTTCCGGGGCCTGCGCCCGCTGGGTAATCTGGTAAGTCTCGGCAATGTTGCTGAGTGTCAGCAGGACCCGGAAGGCATTGCTGACATCCACCAGTTGTGACGGCGTGAGTTGAGTCAGCATGGTCGCAAGCTCTCCGGCGTTCTTAGCCACATGACCGGCCTCCAGGCTTCGGCGCTCCTTTCGGGTGGCGGTCCGGATTTTCTCCACCAGCGGATACAGGGAACTCCCGTTCCCTTGCTCCTGGATCACATTGCCCAGCAAAGCGCCTAGCAGGCGGATATCGTCTTCGACCGGGTGGGTAGACGGAGGCGGTGTCAGGCCCAGTTTGGAGAAAATCTGGTTATAAAGATCCTTGCGCGGCAGCCCTGGCTTCAGGCTGGCCCGGTTCACCAGATGCGACAAGGCCAGCGGTTCGGCGGCGGGCGTTTTGGGCAGTTGGCTTTCATGGGCGGGAGGCGCGTCCGGCTGCTGACCAAACCGCAGCCGTGCGTAATGCGCGTCGGAAATCCCGCCAAACTTAGTTTTCAAACCCAAAGTCATCAAACTGAAAACCAACTCTTTCCCATCGATGATTCAGAAACGATTGCGTATGAAACCTTATGTTAATTTTGCATCAAAAATAGAAGATCTATTTAATAATATGAGCAAATATCGATACAATATTCGCGACTTGGGGGAACAAACATTGTTACGAGTGGGTTTTCCAGGAAAAGGACGCCGCAACGTTTTTGAAACGTCCGATTCTCCGGATTCCCGGTGTTATCGGCTGGAGGTTTGCGGCGGATTCAAGATGGGCTGGGCGGTGAAGATATCCACGGCTTTCAGCAGGCCCGTCTGATGGCCACGGGATTCCGGCGCCGGATGCGATTTTTCCATCTCGGCAAATTCAAGCGCCATCAGGGCTTTGAAGGCCCGGTCGGCCTGCTCGCGTTTGCCGAGTTTCCGGTACAAGACCCCCAGGTTGTCATAAGCTTCCTTGCTTTGGGGGTTCAGGGCGACGGATTTCCGGTACGCCTCGGCCGCCTTCCCGAACTTCCCTTTGAGTTCATAGACGAAGCCCAGCTGGTTCCAAAGCTCCGCGTTTTCCGGGCCCCCTGGTCCCCCCTCCTCGGCCAGAAGTTGCCGGTAAATACGAATGGCCTGTTCATAGTTGCGCTCTTTGCGAGCCAGGATGGCCTGGTTGAGCCGCGCCTTTCGATATTGCAGGTTCAGTTCGGCGGCCTTCTCGTAGGCAAAGCGAGCCTGGGTGTTCTTTTGGCCGTTCTCATAGATATAGCCTAGCTGGTTGTAGAGCGAGGCTTTGCAGGCATCCGCCTGGCACAGGGACAGGCCCTGGTCGATCAGTTTGCGGGCCCGGTAGAAATTGCCGATGCTGAGTTCCGCCAGCGCCGCGTTGGAGAGAATATGCCAGTCCCGCGTTTTGTTGCTGATCAGCCGGAACTGAAACGCCGCTTCCCGGCTGTTACCGGCCAGCAGCAGAGCCAAGCCGTAATCGTTGATGTCCTTGAACGCCCGCGTCTGTTGCGCCACCAGCGCATAAAGAGGAACCGACGCCTCGTATTTTTTCCGGGCGAATAATCCGCCGGCTTCAGTTCGGGCTGAATCCACCCGCTGCTGAAGCGTTTGCCGAACCACCTGCTGCCCCTTCGAATTGAGCTTCGGTGCCAATCTTTTGACTTCCTGCATGGCTGCGGCATGATAGGGCTGGATTGAGAGCAGTTCCAGATAGGCACGAGCCGCAGCTCTGGGTTGTCCCGCGTTTCGGTACGCTCGGGCCAGCCATAACTGCACATCCACCGAATGGTCTCCCTGGCGCTTCAACCCTTCCAGATATTGAATCGCCTCCGGGAGTTGCTCCCCATGGATCATGGCCTGCGCCAGACCCAGCCGAGCCTCCCGTTGGTTGGGATCCTGCGCTAGCACCTGACGCCATTCTCGGCTGGCGTAATCCCACTGATTGGATTGCATATAATGCCGGGCGGTCTGAATTTGGGGATCCGCCGCAACTTGCCCGTAAACCGGACGCCACGCCAGCGCACCCCAGTTCAAAATCATGATCAGCATCAAACCCAAAACGCGTTTCGTCATTTTTATCCTGCCCATTTTGTCCTGCCTGTCTCAAGCCGCTTCTATCAAAATGATCCGGTGACCATGTCAAAGTAGGGATAATAGCCCTGATACCCCGCCAACATCGGCCAGTTCAGGCGGCGGTCGCCGTTGTTGGCCAGGCAGTAGGTCAAATCCACCATGTGGTTGTTGGGCGATTTGTAGTGCATTCCAACCAACAGGCCGTTTTCAAAGACAAAAATGGTGGCCGCCCCGCTGCCGTTTTCATCAAAGTAATAACTGTTCTCCACCACCGGAAACATCTGCTCGGCCCGCACGATCTGATCCGGCTGCCGCCCGGTTGCCTGTGTCACATCCCATTGGGAGGAGCTGCCGTAAACCAGATTTTGCATATTAGTCTCCGGAGACCAGGGAGTTGCCCCGGTGCGGGCCAACCCCGCTTGCGGCATGGCCATCAATCCGAGCAGCAGTAACGGGAGAAGCCATGGTTTCATCGCGTCGGCGCCTTTACTTTGGAAGTCGGCAATTGGGCCGTTTTTTGGGGATGCATGGCAGGATCCACCGCCAGCGTATCGATTTGGGTATAGTCAAACTTGATGTATTCCAATTGGGTGCTGGTCCAACCCTCTTTTCCGCTGGGCAGCAGGACTTTCACCCATCCCCGACTGGTGTGCCCCAGGTAGGGATATTCCCGCCCCAGTTCCACCATGCCGATTTCCTGCCCGGTATTCAGCGGATGGCTATAAACCTTGGCCGATTCCAGCGCCATGACCCGAGGCCGCTGCAAGGCGGGTTCCTCAACCGTCAGGCTGGTTGGCGCCAGTGGCGGGGTCTGTAATTTACCGAAAGACGCCGGAGAATAGTTATAGGCGTTCAATTCCACCACTTTGCCCTGAACATTGGTTTGAGCCCTGTTCTGGAGAGGCGTGCCATAGACCATGCGATCGCCGTCCATTCTCTGCATGCGGGCATCATCCAGGCGCCTGTTTTCCGGATTGGTCAGGGCTTCCGGAATCTTTCCGAACGGAATGGTCAAGCCGCCCTGCACGAAAAACCCCAGTGCATCATTGCCACCGCTCACGGTGCTTAAACCGGGATTGTTCTGGACGCCGAACTGCAAACCGAAATTCGAGCGTCCATACATGGCGTTGGGTATCGGCAGCGGGTTTCGGGGCAACACCAGAGCCGCGCCCCCGCCGTTTCCTCCCTGAACACCGGAATAAGGCGTGACGACCACCGGACTGACCGTGTTGCTGTTCACGTTGCTGCCGGTGCTCAGGTTGTTCTGGTTGTTGTTGATGGTGGCTCCGCTCGTGCTGCCGTTAACGGCCACACCCGTATTGGAGGAGGTCATGTTATTGTCGCCGATAATAGAATCCTGCATGACCTGTGCAATGGCGCCGGGATGAGTCAAGAGCATCAGGCCCATGGTCACAACCGGAGCCACCATCCAGGCGGATTGGATCCGTCTGGAGCATGATGCCGGTCCGGCAAGCCTCTTCTCAGTGTGTTTCATGGTCACTCCTCTGCATAGGGTTTTAAAAATTCATTTCAGATACAGGCTAGTTATGGTTGATTGCTCATCGAGTCCGTTGGAAATTCCGCCTCTTAACCAGAAAAAGTGGGGTCCCAGGCCCACTTTTCGCGAGCCTGGGACCTGTTGTTCGATTATTGGGCAGCTGCCGGGGCCGCGTATTCCGGCGAGTTCAGCCGGTTGAAGTTGACGTTATCCCCGGTAACCACGGTGTTCTGGTTGTTGTTGATGTCACCGTATCCACCAACGCCCGGGCCTGCCTCAGGCACACCCAGCGCGGCATTCAAACCGCCACCGATGCCGACGCCGACATGTTCGAAGGTGGTGTTGTGGTCACCCATGATGGAATTGGTCATGATGCCGGTGTTGGCCTGGAAGGTGAGATCATACCCTCCGCCGACACCGCCAATCAGGCCATCCGGAGCGCCCAGCGCGGGTCCCGGACCGACCAGCGGGAAGCCGTTGATATCGCCGTCAAAGACGTTGGAGCCGTTATCGGCGAAGTTGACGTAAGAGCCATCGTTAGCCATCTGCCCGGTGCCGGAAAGATGATCGACGGAACCGCCGTCATTGGCATTGTAGCTCCCGTTCTGGGTATCGTCGTTATCGTTCACGGTGCCGCCGTCATTGGCGTTGTGGCCGGTGTAGGTGGTCAACGTGTCATCGTTGTCGTTCAGGGTGGAACCATCATTCACCAGGTTGCCGGGGCCGGTCAGATTGTCGATGCTGCCGCCCTGGGTCGCCATGTTGCCCGCAGCGTTCTGCTGGTTCACTTCGCCGCCCTGGCTGGCCATGATGCCGTCGCCATTTTGCTGGTTGACGTCGGAGTTATCATTGGCCTGGGCGCCGGCAGCGCTCTGGACCTGCTGATCCGAACCGTCATTGGCATTGTTGGTGCCCGTCAAGGCATCTACGCTGCCACCTTGCGCGGCGTTGTTGGTGCCGACCTGATGAATCACGTCGCTGTTGTCGTTGGCGTTATAGTTGCCGGACTGGTTGTCGCTGTTGTCGGTCAGGGTGCCGCCGTCGTTGGCGATTTTACCGGATCCCGACAGGTTGTCGTCATTGTCATTCAGGATGGCCAAACCAGTGGCAGCGTTGCCGTTTGAAGCGGTCGCAGTTTCGTCGTTGTCGTTCACCGTGGAACCACCGGCGGCAGCATTGCCATAAGAGGCAGCCGCGGAGTTAACCGTGGAGCCGTCATTGGCGAGGTTACCGGGGCCGGTCAGGTTGTCATCGTTATCGGTGACGGTAGCGCCGTCATTGGCCGCATTGCCGGAATTGCCGGACAAATCATCCACGCTGCCGCCTTGGGCCGCGTTGTTGGTTCCGTATTGGGCGTTGATGTCGGAATTGTCGTTGGCCAGGTTACCGGGGCCGGTCAGGTTGTCCCGGTTGTCGGTCACGGTGGAGTTATCGTTAGCCAGGTTACCGGCGCCGCTCAGGCTGTCATCCTGATCGTTAACCGTGGAAGCGTCGTTGGCCAGGTTGCCGGGGCCGGTCAGGTTATCGTTGAATTTGTTGTTGTCAGCCGTCTGATCGCCAGGGCCCACTTCAACAAAAACATCATCAACGGTTAATTGAGCGTTGGCGGCCAGATTTGCCGTTCCCAGCAAACCGATGGAAAGCGCCATTGCCACTACTTGTGCTTTATTCATTGCCTTGCCTTCTCCTCTTAATATGTAATACGTGGGCATTGCAGGCGACATCAAGCCACCAGGAGAGATCACCTCTCTTGGCGTCTTCGCGAAGGAATCCGCCAGTGCGGAATCCCGTTCAGCCCCTTGCAATCCTATCGGGTAACAAATTCAGACTATGAACTGAATGCATGTAAGTTATGATCAAAGCCCAACCGTCACAATTGCCGAGACTGACAATAAAAATAAAACGGTTTAATTTCGGTATACAACCCAGGGTTTAATTCCACTGTACAAGTCTAATAAACACAACCTGATAAACGCAAAAAAAGACCAAGCCGCAAAGCCTGGTCAATGTGTATTGAGATAAGAAGAATACATGACTCTATTTGAATTTTTACGATGAACGCGCTCAAAATCCCCCGGATGACAAGCCATTCCGGAATTCGATGTAATTGCCCTTTTTAAAATCTTGAAACGCATCCATCAATATCGGCTGTTTCAGGATTAAGAAACCGAATGTTTGTACGGTAATATCAAAGCCCAGCCATCACAATTGCCAACCTGGACAAAAGATCACCCCGAATCTAGTACTCAGGTTTTATACCCGATCAAGCATTAATTCCCAAAAACAGGAACTGGGTCTTGGTTCACAAGCATCCAACCGGACCCGGTAAATCTGATAATGGCGCCATAAAAGAACGCCCAGGCAAGTATTACCTGGGCGATATGTATTGATTGAGATAAGATGTTTAATCAGCTGAAGATATTCTCCTGCAACGCTTTGATAGCCACTTGTGTCCGGTCGCTGATCCCCAGCTTTTTATATATGTGATTCAGGTGGGCCTTCACTGTATAAATGGAAATCTGCAAATTTTCGGAAATCTCCTTGTTGCTCTTGCCGGACATCAGCAATCGCACAATCTCCTTCTCCCGCCGCGTAAATTCCTGGCGGGTGCCGGGTTGCCCGCTTTCGGATACATCGCCAGTGGCGACAAGCCGGAGGCCTGATCCGGACTGAACCGGCATTGTATGCATGATGGCGGAGGAAACAACCGGATCCAGCCAGAATCCCCCTTTTCCCACCAGATGAATCAGGTGGTACAAATTATCCAGGGAAATATCCTTGTGGCAAAAAGCGCTGACTTTAGCGGAAATTGCGGCATGCGCATTTTCCAGGGTGGCGTTGGAAGTCAGCATGATGACCCGGCAGGCGGGCAGGGCTTTCTTGAGAATTCGCGTAGCCGTGACGCCATCCATATCGGGCATCATGACATCCATTAGCACGATATCAGGATGACTGCCCAGGGCGTGATCAATGCCTTCGCGGGCGCACCGGGCGACACCCGCAACATCGATATCCTCTTTTTCCTGCAACATCAAGCGCAGCCCCCTACAAGTGAGTTCATGATCATCCACGATCAATACCCGCGTTTTTTCCATCAGCGCTTGCATAACAAGCCCTTTCCCAGTTGAACCGGAAGCAGCTTTACCACGAAGCAGGCGCCCTCGGTGCAGGTGTCATCCCGATGAATTGAGCCACCCGAGCTTTCCAGTAGCATCCGACAAATGGGCAAACCCAGGCCGGAACCTTTTGGAAGTAGTGCTTCGGATGTCACGCTGTTTTGGCGCAGCAAGCGTCCGTTATCCCGAATCTCCAGACGAATGTGATCTTTTCGCCACGCCGCCACAATCCGGACAGTCGTGCCGGAAACCGTGTGCTGGATCGCATTCCCCATTAAGTTAATCAGAACGCGACGCAGGTGATCGGGATGTATCGCCACTTGGGGAAAATCCACCGGGACTTCATCAATAATAGTAATTTTCCGTTCCCGGATTAATGGCGCCAACCGGCTCCGCACATCGGCTAGCAGCTCTTTCAGGCAAACATGATTGCTCTGCCGCAACTCGGAATCCGCGAGTCCTTCCGTCATCTCCAGCAGGGATTCCACCAGAGCGATCAGATCCCGGTTATTCTGCTGCATGCTCATCAGTAAATCCGCCATTTCTCCGGGAGCATCACCCATCCCCTTGCGTACCAGCTCGATCGCCTTTTGCTCCGCAGCCAGGGGCATTTTCAAGTCGTGGATAATCGGCCTGAGCAGAACACCCAACATGGCCCGCAAGGACTCGGTATGCTGGAACTCCGGCTTGTCATGGCGCTGATTTGCAGCATCGTTTAAACTCAACCATTCCAAGTTGGCAGGCTGTTGGAGAGATAAAGCCATCCGGTTTTCGTCTCACTCCAATTACTCATCGTATTAATGGGATTTAATATGGATGAGTATAGATATCCCCGAATAAGGATGAGATTCCTATAGCCCAACCGGATAATTC
>DATNPJ010000028.1:0-110935 GCA_036703295.1 Coleofasciculaceae cyanobacterium
ACCCGTTTTTAGCCGGAATTTTGCTGGCAGCCTTATTATTGCTCATACTGTCCTTCCGCTACATCCCCAACAACCGAATTGGGGTGGTGGAAAAGCTGTTTAGCCTGAAAGGCTCGGTAAAATCCGGCCTGATTGCATTGGACGGTGAAGCGGGGTTTCAACCCCATGTCCTGCGAGGCGGCTGGCATTTTCTTTTTTGCCTGCAATATAAAATCCATATTATGCCGCTGGTGACCATTCCCCAAGGCAAGATCGGCTATGTCTTCGCCCGTGACGGCGTGTCCCTGCCCGCAACCCAGGCCCTGGCTTCCAACATGAAAGCCCGCGATTTCCAGGATGTAAACGACTTTTTAATGCAGGACGGACAAAAAGGCCCCCAGCGAATGATTTTGCGGGAAGGGACCTATGCAATCAATCTGGCCCAATTTGTGGTGCTCAGTGAGGATCGTCCCTATTACCTAGTCCTGGATCCGGATGAACTAGCCATGTTTGAGCGCATGGCCAGCATCATCACTGAACGCCAAGGCTTCACGCCCATCATTATCAAAGATGCCGATGACATGGTCGGCATTGTGACCATCCATGACGGGGAGTCTCTGCCGCCCGGTGAAATTATCGCGCCCACCGTAGGGAAAGAACCCCTGGATGAAGCGACATATCACAACAACTTCCAGGATCCGGACAAATTTCTGACGGCCGGAGGACGGCGCGGCCGCCAACTGCAAGTTCTGGTGGAAGGGACTTATTACATTAACCGCCTGTTCGCGACTGTTGAGCGCATCTCTAAAACCACGGTGGACGTGGGGAATGTGGGCGTGGTCGTTTCCTACACCGGAGATGCCGGTGAGGACCTCAGCGGCAAGGATTATAACCATGGCGAGATGGTGCAAAAAGGCTACCGCGGTGTCTGGAGCGAGGCCCTGCTACCGGGCAAGTACGCCTTTAATACGTACGCAGGCAAAATCATGATGGTACCCACCACCAACATCATTCTCAAATGGATCCGTAACCAGGCGGGCACGCACCGCCTGGATGAAAACTTGTCTGAAATCAACCTGATTACCAAAGACGCCTTTGAGCCGACCTTGCCGCTCTCAGTCGTCGTACACATTGATTACCGCAAGGCGCCGCTGGTCATCCAGCGCTTCGGGGACGTCAAGCGCCTGGTTGAGCAGACCCTGGATCCCATGGTCGCCGCTTACTTCAAGAACATCGGGCAGTCCCGCACGCTGATTCAGCTGATCCAGGAAAGAAGTCTGATCCAGCAACAGGCCTCCCTGGAAATGAAAGAGCGCTTTGCCCACTATAATCTTGAACTGGAAGAAGTGCTGATCGGGACACCCGGATCGATGGAAGGCGACAAGCAGATCGAAATCATTCTGAACCAGTTGCGCTCCCGCCAGGTAGCCGAAGAACAGGTCGAGACCTATAACCGCCAGGAAAAAGCGGCAGTCAAGGAACGGGAACTGCGCGAAGCGGAATCGCGAGCCAAGCAACAATCCTTCCTGACCGAATCGGAAATCGGCATTGCAGTGCAAAGCAACCAGGGCAAGGCTGATTTGGCCCGAGCCGAACAGCAGGCGCTGCAAATCAGGACCCTCTCTGAGGCCGAAGCAGCTAAAATCAGGATTGTGGCTGAAGGAGAAGCCCAGAAGATCAAATCCATCGCTGATGCCGATGCTGAACGGGCCGCACGGGTCGGTATTGCCCAAGCCATGGCCATTGAGGAACAGGTGGGAGCATACGGCGGACCCCAGTTCCAGCTGATCCAACAGGTCATGGAGCGTTTTGCCCAGGCGGTGCAAGAAGCCAAGGTGGATGTGGTGCCAAAGATCCTGATGACTACGGGCGGCAATGGTCAGGAAGGGGTCAACGGCAGCGGCAATTTGCTGGAAAGCCTGCTGGGCGTGATGCTGTCCGAAAAGCTTTCCGGCATGCTCCCTTCCGTACCAGTGGGAGCGCGCAGTGGGGAATCCAGCGCTATCCGCCAGGAATTGAAAAAACGCATTGAGACCAATGAAGCAAATGAGGCAAAGCAAGCCGCTGAACCTCCAACATCCGCCTAAGATTGGATGATGCCTTAAATTGCACAAGCCCTTACAGTGCGTCTTCATTCCGTTCGTTGGTGCGGATCCGGATGACTTCCTCCACCGGGGAAATAAATATCTTGCCGGCGCCGCTTGTGGCATCCACTTTGCAGACCTCTAAAATAATATCAGTGACTGTCGTGGTTTCGTGATCTTTTACGATCATCATCAGCATAATTTTATGCAAAAGATCCACTTTGTAAGTGCCTGCCCGCCATTCCAGATTAATACCGCCCCCGGTTCCCCGCCCCCGGCAATTAAAAACGGTCAGCCCGATAAACCCGGCAGCCTCCAAAGCCGCTTTGACCGCATCCAGATTCTCTTCTTTTATGATTGCCTCAATGCGTTTCATACCCTCTCCTTACAAGCCTGCGTATATTTCTTCGCCATGCTGCGAAATATCAAGGCCGACTTCTTCTTCCCGGATTCCGACACTGAGCCCTCGCGTTTTATCGATTGCCAAGGCAATGATATAGGTTGCCGTAAACGAGAAGACCCAGGCCACCAGAACCGAAAGAATCTGGACGAAAAATAAATACGCGTTGCCGTACAGCAGCCCATCATTACCAGCAGGGTTAATGGCCTTGCTGGCAAACAACCCGGTCGCGATAGCTCCCCATGTGCCGGCCATCCCATGGCAGGCCCAGACATCCAGAGATTCATCGATTTTTAAACGCTGGCGCCATTGAATGCAATAATAAGAGACAACAGAGGCGACCGCTCCAATGATAATGGCCGCAGGAACGCCCACATAGCCACAAGCTGGCGTAATCGCAACAAGCCCGACGACTGCGCCGGTGGCCATTTCAATCACACTGGGCCTGCTGCGCCGCCAGCTGAGCGCCATCCATGTTAGGGATGCGGCAGCGGCGGCAATATTGGTCGTAACCAGCGCGTGAACCGCAAGGCTGTTGGCAGCCAGCGCGCTGCCACCGTTAAAACCAAACCATCCGAACCAAAGCAGTATAGCGCCAAGCAGGGTTAACAAGACGTTACTGGGCTCCATGGAAACACGACCATAGCCTTTACGTTCGCGAATCACCATGGCGATTGCCAAAGCGGCAACGCCTGCCGAGATGTGGATTACGGTGCCTCCGGCAAAATCCAGTGCGCCCAGGTTCCTGAGCCAGCCACCGATGCCCCAGACCCAATGAGCAAGCGGGTCATAGACCAACGTCGACCAGAGCAGCGTAAAGATGATAAAGGAGCTGAAGCGAATTCTTTCGACAAAAGCCCCGGTAATCAGGGCCGGCGTGATGATGGCAAATTTCATCTGAAACAGCATAAAAGCGAGATGGGGAATGGTCTTCGCATAATCAGGATAGGGGATGCTTCCCACCCCTTCCAGGCCAAACCACTCCAGGCTTCCGATGACATGGCCGATATCAGGGCCAAAGGTCAGACTATACCCAAACAGAACCCATTGAATGGTAATGGCGATCAGCACGGTAAAACTGAGCATGATGGTGGAAAGGACATTTTTTCGCCTGACCATGCCCCCATAAAACAAGCCCACAGCGGGCGTCATCAGCATAATTAAAGAAGAAGCCACCAATACCCATGCGAGATCCCCGGTATCCATACTGAGTCCTTACGTTCCCACGGCGTTCTGATCATTATCCTAAAAAGACTTAGTGTTCACAATACAATATTGAGTTATTTATCATTTTAATCAGAAACAATTTTTTTCCCGTGGGTCTTTAGCCAGGTGATCGGAATCAGACATTCTCTGAAGGTACGTTCACACCCATTTTCCCCATTCATTCAGTAGGGGTAAAAGATAAAAAATAGTGCGGACACTATTGCCAGGATCCAAACGGCAGGAGCAATCTCTTTGATCCGTCCGGAGAGGACTTTTACCAGTGTGTACACAATAAATCCTGCGGTCATGCCTATCCCAAGATTATAGGTGAATGTAATCATCACAATGGTTGTAAATGACGGTATGAGTTCGGTCATGTCATCGACATTCAATCGCTTGATTGTGGATAGCATCAACATCCCCACCACAATGAGGGCTGGAGCATACGCATAGGCAGGAACCAAAGCAAACAAGGGGGCAAAAAAAAGTGCCGGCAAAAATAAAAAAGCGGTCACTACCGCACTGAAACCGGAACGCCCACCCGCTTCAATGCCCGCCAACGATTCCAGATACGCCCCGGATGTTGTGGTCCCCAGGAACGCTCCCGTCATCGTACTTAAAGCATCGCACAGCATGGGTTTCTCAATTTCAGGAAGATTGCCTTTCTCATCCAGAAACCCCGCTCTCAATGACATGCCAATCAAAGT
Organism: Coleofasciculaceae cyanobacterium; assembly: GCA_036703295.1. Lineage (GTDB taxonomy): Bacteria > Cyanobacteriota > Vampirovibrionia > Vampirovibrionales > Vampirovibrionaceae > DATNPJ01. The sequence continues at coordinate 4,377 of DATNPJ010000028.1, forward strand.
CCCCATGGTATCGACAAACACCAGGACAAGCATCAAAAGCACAATAGGAAGAAATTTAAAATGCAAGGCGCCCCCAATATCCATCTGTCCCAGAATGGGGCGAATGTCCGGTGGTGGGCTCATGATTGCAACAGGAACCCGGATCAGCCCCAGAAGAATCGCAAGCAGCGTAATTCCGATAACACCCATGAATATGGCGCCTTTTACGCGTTGAATGACAAGCCCGCCAATCAGCAGAAATCCGAGAATCGCCAGCATCACTTCCGGACGGCTCAAGTGACCAATGCGAACCGGGGCATCGGGGACACCCATCTCAATAATCCCGCTTGCGGTCAGTCCAATAAAGCTCAGGAATAAGCCAAGTCCGACGCTGAACGCAATTTTCAGTTCATGGGGTATTGAATTGACCAGCCAGCTTCGGATATGAGTCAGTGTTAACAAGGAAAAGACCAGACCGCTGATAAAAATCCCCCCCAGAGCCACTTGCCATGAGTAACCCATCACTTTAACAAGCGTAAAGGCAACAAAAGCATTTTGGCCCATATAAGGAGCAATCGCAAAAGGACGTTTTGCGTACACCCCCATCAGCAGAGTGCCAAAGAAGATGGTGAGGATGGTTGCAGCCATTGATGGACCAAAGGGAATCCCGGCAGCTTCCAGGATCTTGGGGTTAACGACCACAATATAGAGCATGGTTGCAAACGTAGTCAGGCCCCCCAGTGTCTCTTGCCTGAAACTGGTATTCAATTCATCGAATTTGAAATATTTTTGCAGCATAAATGGCTACGCATCAAGGGGTTGCAGAAGCGGCAAGCTCACAATAAAGACAGAGCCTACACCAGGCTTGCTTTCGGCCCTGATCATTCCACCATGCCGGTGCGCGATTTTCTGGCAAATGGCCAGGCCAATGCCGGTACCTTCATAATCATGGCCCCCATTCAGGCGCTCGAACACGCCAAAAATTCGTTGATTATGCTCTTCATCAAATCCGATTCCGTTATCCTGAAAAGAGATATCACAAATCCCGTTCGGCAAAACCTGCGCTTCAATGCGCACCACCGGCTTTATCCCTTGCTTACGAAATTTCAGCGCGTTTTCCAAAAGTTGGCCGAATAGCAATTTAAGCTGAACTGCATCTACTTCAAGCCTGATATCAATCTCATCAAATACAACTTCCCCGCCCACCCGCTGAAGATCATCACGCAGATCACCTTTGGCCGCTTCAATAATGCGTTTCAGATCGGTCTTTCGGAACGGTTGACCTTTGCGGTCGATGCGAGAAAGATTTAACAAATCGCTGATTAATTGCTGCATTCGGCGTACGGAACGCTGCATGCGCTCGATATAATCCCGCTGTTCATCATTGAGCCCATCGGTGGAGGCCTTCAAAGCATCCCCAAACAGCACGACTTTACGCAATGGGGCCAGAAGGTCATGGGAAATCAGGGTCGCAAACTGTTCAAGATCCCTGTTGCTTTTCCTGAGCGCTTCTTCCGCTTCTTTTCGGGCAGTAATATCTTCAATGATCACAATAAAATAGTCCGGTCTGCCCTGACTGGTTCTGGTCAGCGTTGCCGTCAGATGAATCCAGATAATGGAACCATTTTTGTGGATATATCGCTTTTCCATCACATTGATTGACAGTTCACCTGCCATGACGGCTTGCATGTTTTCAAGATCAGCCTGGATATCACTCGGATGCGTCATCTCGATGAACGACATCCCCAAAAGCTCTTCCTCGCTATAGCCTGTCATCTCACAGAGTTTGCGATTGACTCTGAGCCAGGAGCAATCCAGACCCACTTTTCCGAAGCCGACAGCGGCATCCTCAAACAGTGGGAACAGTTTCTCTTCAAAGCTTACAGCTTGAACGGGGTTAATGTTTGTTTCTGGAGCGTTCATCATAGGCTGCTAAACAAGTATCTATACTTATGGGTCTATTCACTAAGGGGATACTATCACAAGTCATAATGCTTGTCTTTTGCAATTAAGAATTAAATACAAAAGAACCCACATTATATATAAATAATACTCAAAAGGCATAGAAAGAGGGGCAGACAACCCTAGAATATCATGCGTGTGGTGTGGATGCGGAAATCGTCATACATCCCAATTTCATGTGCGGAAGGTTGGCCTGCATACCCAACAATCACCTTATCTCGACCGTATTTAATGGTATCGGGAGGCCATGCGAAAGCTTGGAGAGTGATTCTGTCAGATTCCTCCGGTTGGATGACATCGCATTGAAAATGCATGAGACTCATCCTCGCCAACGCGATTTTAGAGAAATAGCGGAAGAGTACTCATAGGGTTTGCATCGAGCCAATGCCAAGGTTGAAATCCGCATCGAATTTTTCCATCTGATTCAACCGTTCTTCGGCGGCCGCTTCTCTGCGATGCAGGGGTTTATACCAGACTTGTCTCTCCAGCCAGGTCTGGCTCTCAGCACCGGTTTTACGAAGCCGGGATTGGTCCTTTGGCATGAGGCGCGCTGCCTGTCGCATTAATAGGGCATAAGTTTCCGGAAAAATAGCATGACCCAGGATGCCGATTTTGGTAACCGCTGGAAAGCGCACTTGAGTATCCCCATTTCGAGCCGCCTCCAGGATTTTCCGGGCGGCATAATCCGCAGATACCGATAACCCCGGCATGACATCCCCGGAGGCAAACCAGCCGTATTCCTTTTCATGATTCCCTTTAAATACGGCTTGAATGGGTGAGCCTGTCCGCATCATGCCAGGATAAACCGTGGTAACTTTGATATTATCCGGCGCAAGCTCTGCGGTCAGGGTTTCAGACAAGCCCGCGAGCGCAAATTTGGCGGCACAATAGGTGCTCATATGCGGCACCGGCAATTTTCCCCCGATGGAACTGATATTGACAACCCTGCCTTCCCCCTGACTCCGGAACGCCGGCAGCGCCAGCCGGATGGCATGAGTGACGGCATGCACCTGGAGCTTGAGTTGGGCTTCAAAGTCAGCATCGTCCATTGATTCAAATGGGCCGACCGAAATGGAGCCTGCATTGTTAATGAGCAGATCCACTCGGCCACAGCACTCCTCAACCTGGGCGAAGGCTTGCTCCAACTCCGAAAGCTGCTTCAAGTCACAAGGAATGGTGAGAAGCCTGCCGCCCAGAGCAACCTTTTGAAGCTTCGTCCGTGCCCGGTCAAGCTCGTCAGGGTCCCGCGCCAGCAAAGCCACTTGGGCGCCTTCCTGCAGTAGCGCCTCGGCAATGGCGAGGCCAAGGCCACGTGAACCGCCTGTAATGATAGCCGAACGGTTGGCAAAGGAATATGGCTTGGCTGGAAGAAGCTGGAGCCCGGCTGCGCAAAGTCCCAAGCCGAAAGCCCATGGACGTTGCCGTGTCAGCCAGAGGCCCATCGCAGCCAGCCCCGTAATCAGCGACAACTCGTTCCGTAGCGCACGATTCATTGCGTCCCTCCCCCCTTGAAAACTCCCCAATGTAGACGGCAGTCTAAAGTCTGGATGGGCTGATTGTCAAGCAAATATACCTGTCCAGACGAGCTTAAAGGGATTTGGGTGTTTTCGTGCTCATTTTTGAGGGGTTGATGCTCAGGAAGGAAAAAAACATATTAAAGCGCGCCCCGGCCAAATTCGTAGAAGTAACGATATCAGCCCTAATAACACAGATTTTCGAAATCAGTTCTAGCCCGCTGCGGGAATCTGCCTGTGGGCAAAATCTTCAATCAACTGATCCAGGAAATCCATGCCGGTATGCCACTCGGGGAGGTTCATGCGTTTGCGTTCCTGGCGAAGCAGGCGATTAATCAGCGTATCCGGGTCTTCATGGAAAAGCTCATCGGCGAGATGCTCCAGAAATACCACATTATCCGCATCCAAATTCATGACAAATGTACTTTTCAAGCGGCCATTCCTCACACTTTTCCCAACAGTTTTATCGTATGCCTGTCCGGTCCCTGCTGGCAATTACCCATCAGTCTGATAGACCATCTCATCAGGGCCGTTTTCCTATGGCGTCATAAACTCCGCAAGCAGCTTGAGCGGATTGACATAATCCCCTCCTTCCCAGGACTCGCGGCCCTCAATCGGTTCAGAAGCTTGGGTGATTTTCTTCTGGATTTCTGCCTCAGACAGGGATGGGAGGCCTCGCTTTTCTCGCGCTGCCTGGGCAATCCGAAAGAGCGCTTCCATGTGGGGTGAAGCAAAAGATGTGCCGTCAACCGGAAGAGAGCGCCAACGATTGTCATTGTCACGGTATAGTGTCTGATCCTGAACGCCGGGCGCACCGACCATCCGAATGGCATCCTCCTTGCGTACCGGGTTGCCGGTGCTGGAAAATTCGGCTAATAGTTTGGCAAACCCATCGATGGCTGAAACCATCACCGTACTATCGGGTTGGCGTGCATTTCTGTCTTTATCCAGACGAACCCCCAGTGTACTGGTACTGCCGATCCGTCCAAATTCAGCCGTAGGACCACCACCCTGCTCGTTACCGGCCGCCAGGAAGTTCAGGACCCCCGTGCGACCCAATGTTTCATAGGCAGAGGCAATGACATCGGCAAGATTTTGTCTAAAATCCTCGCTATATAACGCCGCATTCATAAAGCCCATCGAGGTATTGGATGATTGGGCATGTGTTTTACCAGTCATTTGATTCTGTATGGCGGCTTCAAGTGCTTTCAAGAAAGCTGATTCCCACACTTCCGGGCGCCCCGTATCCTGGGGCTTGTCGTTATTCCAGACGCTATGAGACAAGATCTGAAGATTGGGTGCAACCGCTATTTTGGAAGCGGCCGTACCCGTGGGATGGGGCTCCAGGTAATGAGCCGGATTGCCGAAATTAGTATCTTCCGGATAAACCACCTTTCCCTTCAGGGGGCCAATCGGCTGCACGAGTCCCGCATCAAAATGTAAGCTCTGGCCAGTGGCGGCTAGGCGTTCAGGGCCGTCTGCAAGATCTCCAAGCCAGTATTTGCGATCTGTAAACTCAGCTAAGAGCGGGTTTTTCCGGGCATCACCCAGCGTGTCGGGTGTAAAGTTTTCAGTCAGGATGGCATTGGCCATTGCGCGCAGCAGAGGGAGGTTGTTCTCTGTTTTAGCCTGCTGGGCTATCTTTTCGGCGACTTGTGGGCTGAGTCTGGCTATGGCACGGGCATGGAGGCCAATAACCCTTTCCTGAAAGATTCTTGATTGCGTGCCTTCGTAAAAACCCTTCTGGTGGCGCCGAATATTATCAGACAATGCCTGAATATGAGTATTCAAGGCGGTTTCCAGCTTACCTTTTTCGCTGCCGCTCGCTGTTTGTAGTTGTGCTTTGAGTCGATCTCCGACTCGACCCAGCGCATCGACTCCGGCGACCTGCATGGGCAAAAAGGGATCATGAAGGATGTCATGCAATTGACGGGCTTCCGCAGAAGTCGGATCCACCATGCCGCCCAATGCCTGGGTGGCATGATACCGTATCAGGACAGGGGCGGTAGCAGCATCCAACAAGCTGAAGAAGGAACTATTATCGATTTTGGGGGCAAACTGGTCCGGATTTTTCATCATTTTGGCAAGTACGGGTGCCGCTGGGGCATAAGCGGCTTCCCTCAGCAAAGTCATCATTGGGATTGCCATTTCCAGTTCAATATTCTGTCCCGAATCCCGAAGATAATCCAGCATAGGCTCCATGAGTGTTTTTGCACGCTGCGGATCCTTCGCAATGAAATCTCTCAAAAGGGTCCTGTTCTGTTGCCCGTCCGCCCCAAGCTCCTGAGAGTAAATAGCGATAAACTTCATCAGTTTTTCCGGTTCCGTGAGCGGCAAATTTACTCTGCCCCCCTTGTTGCCGGAAGCAATCAAACGGTTGGTTTGTGTTTCCCATGTCTTGTAACGCGCCATCGCCCGTGAGTGAAACGGATCGGTCGCAAAGTGCCAGAGCCCGGTTTTTTCATCCTGTTTCAGGTTTATGTCCAGCGTTCCAATGGTTTTTTTCTGAGTACTACCATCTTCAGGAGGGGTTTCAACGGATTTAAATATTTCGTTCACGCCGGTCAGTTGGAATTGAATAGGGCGCTGAGCCAAAGCGCGACGAACCAGTTCTTCCGGAATAAGCGGATCGGTCAGCATGAATTGGACGGCTTCCATTGCCAACTGCCGCAGCTCTTTGTCGGCCGTCGGGTCCGCAGCCGTTTCCAGAAACAGACCCAGTGACTCTTTATCGCGAGCGGTTGCCAAGGCGACATAGGCTACTTTTTGCATCTTATCGTCGTTGTCTCCGGCGATTTTACGCAAAATAGCGATTTTGCTTTTGCCAGGGTTCGTCTTATTCACCAATCCTTGCGGATCTCCGAGCAGCAGGACCACTCCCAGTTCTCGCCCAACATCCCGCAGATCGGAGAACTCCGATTGCAAGGATTGATCTTTCGGTTCTTGCCAAAGCAATTCGGCTTTCTTGCTAATAAGGGCATCGACCAGTTCGCGATAAGTGACCATGTCCGCACTGAGTGCATTGATCCATTCCCGTCCTGCTTTTGAAAGGACATCATCACTCGGATTATGCAATCCGGCGCTGATCAGACTGGCCATTGCCTTGGGATAGGAAGCCACCACCATTTTCATTAACTGCCGGGCCTGCTTGGCATGGGCCGGGTTCTGGCTCTGGGCATGGAAAGCAAGCGCCCAGGCATTCAGCCAGTCTACTTCCTCAAATGCAAGGGTGTTGGGCCCTTGCGTATAATCCTTACGGGCAAAGTGCTGGGCAATGGCAGGCAGAGTGCTATCAAGCTTCCATGTACTACCCGCTTTTGCCTCCCGCTGGGATAGGATCTTGGTCGCCTGTGCCGCCTGGAGCAATGTCGCTTCATTGCCGTCAAAACACTGGAGTTTCGGCTTCAACCATTTCGCGTTCAATTTTTTCAAGGCATCGCTGGGTGCGCCACATACTTTTTCGATTTCATCAGACTTGTCGCCAGCTACTTTTGCCTCATATTCTTTGGGAGGGATTAAAATTGAATAACCTTGTTCTTTCGCGGCATTGACGAGTTCCATTAATTTTGCATAAGTTCCTGAAACGTTTTTTCGTGCTGATTCTCCGTAAATCATTTCTGCCATGCGTGTGGAAACATCTCGGGATAAATCGATACCTCCCGACAAACGTTCCAGCCCCGCCATGGGCGAACTGGTCCGTTCAGGGTTTTTCCCGGCATATAACAATTTCTCGGACAGCTTGGCTACGGTTTCGGGCGCACTGACCCTGCCGATAGCCGCTTCGGCAAATTCTCTAAAGTCACCATTACCGGAACCGGACGCACTGAAGACGCGTTTCTTGTTGATTTTGGTTCCTTTCTCATCCGTAGTGACAGTGTCAGTAATAACGTTTCTGCTGTAGGGTTCCAAGGCATCGGCAATCTCGTTCTTGAAGGCTGCCTCCGAAACCTTCTCGCCAAAAACGCCCGCACTATAGATGGCCGCATGGACGACCCCGAGGGGGATGTCCGGATTTTGGGGCGCATCCCGCAAAATACGCATACGGTAAGCGTGGAAATCTTTTTCAAGAGTATCATCTGTTACCATCAGGCCAACCAGAATATCGTTCCACTCACTTCCTGTAATCTTGTCATATTTTTTGCTGTCCATAACGCTCTTCGGGATCTTGATCACAGCTGCGCTTTGCGGGCTGATCGCAGCCAGTGCATTGGTCGCAGGTAGCATAGCAGGTGCTCCAAGCCCCAAAGTCAATGGCAATGCCGTCAGAACTCTTCGTGCCGATTGCAACCAGCCGGACACACGCCCTTGGCTTGTGGAGTGCCTTGAGAGCGGATGGGAAGGGGCGTTACCCTGCACTATGTTTTTCGGGGGTTGTCCAGCTTGGGAAGTTTTTGATCCCGCAGCCTTTTTCCTAATTCTGGAAGAAACGCCAAAATGGATTGTCCCCGTTGACAGCATAAAGTACCATCCTTACTCAATTTAGTTAATTGAAACCCAGCTTTTTTGATTAAAGTGAAACCCCAATGAGTGCCAATGAGATAGTTCTTAAATTGAATACTCTGGCGAGCATTTGTCCAATGAAACATAAAAATAATATCAATGTCAATAAAAACAAATTTACGACAACCGTAGGGGAGAATAAGCCTGCCACCCGCTATCCGGATCATCACCTTGGCTGGAGAACGGCAGGCATGCCAGCAACACGCAGATGAACAGAATCTTTTTATGGCTTACGTTATTCAAGACGACCGCTCCAACAACGTACTTTCTTCAACTCAGAACCTGTAAGGGCCTATAATATTGTTCAAAAGTCGATTCGCCCCGGCATTCAGCAGCCAGTGATTGTTACGGCGAATTCCGCCACCGATCCCGCTCCTTCAGAAGTTGGGCGGCTACGCTGACGGCAATCTCCGGAGGCTGGTTATTGCCGAGATCCAGGCCAACCGGACAGAAAAACGCCTCCTGGCATGTCGCGGGAAGCCCGGCTTCCGCAATATCCTTTTTAAGCCGCGCCGCCTTGGCCCGGCTGCCAATCACACCCAGATAAGGGAATTGCCGGGTTTTAAGGATTTCCAGCAGCACCGGCCGATCACTGCCGTGCCCCATGGTCATCAGCAGTACAAAAGCTTCCTCCGGCAAATTGGCCACGGTTGCAGGCATGTCACCCGTTTGGATAAGAGTGATTCTGGGCGAAACGGGTAGCATGGCCAGCCAGTCCGCCCGAGTATCAATGCAAGTCACCTGGCAATCCAGGGTCAACAGTATCGGAATCAGCGCCTGCGCGATGTGTCCCGCGCCGTAAACCACGATCGGCCAGGCTTGCGCATTGATCACCTCGAACACCAGCTTGACGGAGCCGCCGCAGGACATGCTCAAATCTTGGTTCAGATTCCACTCCGAAAATTGAATGCACTGGCCCACCGGATTCCGTGCCTCGGCCAACAGTGCCTTTGCTTCCTCCAATGCGCGAAATTCAATTTTGCCGCCACCAATCGTGCCGACATGCAGGCCCTGGGCGGTCACCAGCATTTTGGCGCCCGGCTGCTGCGGAATGCTGCCCATGCTGGCTACTAGGGTCACGCAAACAAACGGAACCCCTGTGGTCAGCAACTCGCAAAATTGTTCGTAAAATGGCTGCATTCAAGACAATCCCGCATTCTGGCCTGCGTTCAAGTTTGTTTTTGCACCGCTGTAAAAAGTCAGCCTGGACAGGATTTCCTCGTTGGTGGCCGGTAAATCGACTTCCACAATTTCTCCGCCGGAAACAAACGACAAGGCATGCTTCACCGCCACCCAAACGGACAATGCCAGCATCAGGGGCGGTTCGCCCACAGCCTTGCTACCCCGCAGGTTGGCGGTATTTTCGTCGTTCTCGATCCAGTCGATATTGAAAATTTCCGGAACATCCTGGATATTGGGGATTTTATATGTGGTGGGCGAATGGGTTAGCAGTTCGCCTTTGTCGCTGTAGCGCAGGGCTTCCATGGTCACCCAGCCCATGCCTTGGATAAACGCGCCGACAATCTGGCCCCGATCAATCCCCGGATTCATGGACTTTCCGATGTCCAGCAACAAATCCGCACGCGTTACTTTCAAATCACCCGTGAATCGATCGATGAGCACTTCGGATACGGCACAGCCCGTTGTGTAATATAGAAACGGATTTCCTTTGCCGGTGCTCCAATCCCAATGAAGGCCGGGCGTGGCGAAAAAGCCCCGTTCTCCCAAACTGATGCGTTCGTGATAGGCCAGATCCACCAGTGCTTTGAAAGAGAGTTTTTGCTCGGGCGCCAGCGGATCGTAAAGCCCGCTTTCATCCCAGCAGATGCTGTTTACGCTCAAGTGCCGCTCCGCAAATTCGACCAGACGCTGCCTGATTTTCCGGCAGGCATCCACGGCAGCGCCGCCGTTTAAATCGGATGCGCTGGAAGCCGCCGTGGCGGAAGTGTTGTTGTTCTTCTCGGTGGATGTCGGCATCACGCGAACCCATTCCGCCGGGATCTGAAATTCATCCGCGACCAGCTGCTGAATTTTCGTGTTGACGCCCTGCCCCATCTCAGTGGCTCCGGTCGAAACCTGTACGGTGCCGTCCAGGTAAATATTCACCAGTGCATTGGCCTGATTCAAGAATTTGGTATTGAAAGAAATCCCGAATTTGACTGGCGTGAGCGCCATGCCTTTCAGGTGGGTTTGCGATTGCGCGTTAAATGCCTGAAGGGCCGCCATCCGGTTTTGATAATCGGCACCCTCATGCAATCGGTCAAATAGCTCCGGCAGCTGGTTGTTTTGTACGACTTCGCCATAAGGGGTGACGTTGCGATCGGTCACGCCGTAGCAATTCAGCCGGCGGATTTCATAGGCATCCTTTTTGAGGAATTGGGCGATCGTCTCGATGATGTTTTCCATGTTCGCCATGCCCTGCGGACCACCGAAACCCCTGAACGCCGTATTGGGCGGAAAATTTGTCCTGCAAACCGTTCCGGTAATTTTCACGTTGGGAATGTAATAAGCGTTTTCGGCATGACACATGGCCCGGCCCATCACGGCAGTCGATAAATCATTCGCGGCCCCGCCATCAGAAAAAAGATGCGTTTCCAGCGCCGTGATCAATCCATCTTCGGTAAAGGCCACCCGATACTGATTTTGAAACGCATGCCGTTTGCCGGTGGATTTCATGTCGTCATCCACACTAAGGTGAATCCGGGCGGGACGTTTGGTCTTCAGTGCCACCAGGGAGGCCATGGCTGCGGGCTGCGTGGCCTGGCATTCTTTGCCGCCGAAAGCGCCGCCCATGCGCTTGATGATGCAAATAACCTGGTTGAAATTCAGCCCCAGCACTTCCGCAATCACGGCCTGAACTTCCGATGGATTCTGCGTGGAAGTATACACGGTCAGCGTGTTGTATTCGCCAGGATAAGCAATGGAGGTTTGCGATTCCAGGTAAAAATGCTCCTGCCCGCCGCTGTGAAAAACGCCTTCCAGCACGTAGGGGGCCTGGCAAAATGCTTTTTCGACATCGCCCGTTTCGATGGTCCGGGTTTCCCCGATGAATTGGCCTTTTTCAATCGCGGTTTCGATATCGAGAACGGGCGGCAACTCCTCGATGACCAGCCGAATGGCGGCTTTGGCCTTTTGGATTGCCGACCGGCTTTCCGCCGCAACCACCACCACGGGCTGCCCAACATACGTAACGATATCCTCCGCCAGCAGCACCTCATCCTGGATGATTGGCCCGAAACAATTGTGTCCCGCTAAATCCTGATAGGTGTACAATCCCACAACACCGGGAATGTCCCGCGCGGCTTTCAGATCCAAATCCACAATTTTTCCATGCGCGACCGGACTGCCGAGGAAATCAACCAGCAGCTCGTTTCGGGCCAGGGGAATATCGTCAATATAAATGGACTCCCCGGACACATGCCCGCGCGCCGAATCATGCGGAATATCCGCGCCCAGCACGCTCATACGGGCACCTCCGCACCGCAGGATTCGTGATAAAACTTCAGCAAAATATTCCGCGCCAACTGGTTGCGGAAATCCCGGCTTCCCCGCACGTCGCTCATGGGTGTGATTTCTTCGAGCGCAATATCCCCGGCCTGCCGGAAGCGCGCTTCTGATAATGCGCCGCCTTGCAGGAAGGCTTCGGTTTTCGGCAAACGGAGAATCACAGGCCCAACACCCCCATAGGCGATTCTGATACGCTCGATGGTGTTGCCCCGCAACGTCATCCGGAATGCGGCCATGAACGTGGCGATATCCAGGTGGCTGCGCCGGGAAACTTTATACAGCTTCAGGGTTTCTTCGGGTTGGGGCAGGTGAATGAAAATGCGGGTGATGATTTCGTCACCGCTTGCAACCATCCGTTTGTATCCGGTGTAAAGCTGGTTGATGTCAATTCGCCGCGAGCCACTCATCCCAGTCAATTCCACCTCGGCCCCCATCACAAACAGAAATGGCAGCGTATCGCCGATGGGAGAGCCATTGGCGATATTGCCCGCCAAGGTTCCGGCGTTTTTGATCTGCGGGGAGCCGAACACGTTCAACAGTTGGTGCAGCTCGGGAATCAGCGTGCGCACCTCGTTCTCCAGACGGCTCAAAGTGACCCCGGAGCCAACCGCCAGTGTATCTCCGTCGCGTTCGATAGTATCCAATCCCGGCAGATTTGCGATGCTCATGAGGATGGCCGGTTCAAAATTCCGCTTGTTGCAAAACACGCTGACATCCGTGCCCCCGCTGATGAGCGTCGTTTCCGGATGCTCGTGCTTAAAGCGCACCGCATCTTCCACGGAAACCGGCTTGTAGAAAACGCGGCCCTCTGCTTCCAGCCGGACGGATTCCGCTTGGTGTTGCCGGAAGGCCCGGATCATGCCTTTCTGCGGATACATCTGCTGAAAAGCAGGCATTTCTGATGGTTCTACCGCGCAACCGGCTTTCAAAATCGCTTCATAGCCGGTGCACCGGCACAGATTTCCGGTCAAGGCATCCCGAATTTCCTGTGACTCTACGGGCTGCGAATCCTGCCGGGTCATGAAATATCCGGACATGGCCACCACCATGCCAGGCGTGCAATAACCGCACTGCGCGCCATGACAGGTCACCATGGCTTCCTGTACGGGATTCAATTTCCCGCCCTCGGTCAGGCCCTCAATGGTGATCACGTGCGTGCAATCCAGTTGATACAGGTATTGGATGCAACTGTTGACCGGCTGGTAAACCAGCGAATCTCCCTCCAGACGGCCCAGCAACACCGTGCAGGCACCGCAATCCCCTTCCGCGCAGACCACCTTGGTGCCGGTCTTCTGGCGTTGATACCGCAGATAGTCCGAGAGGGGGACAAACGCTTGCCCGCCGCCCACGTTGACTGGCCGGCTATTGATATAAAGCAGGAGTTCATCACGCATGAACAGGGGACCCTTCCGCCTCGCCAAGATCTTGAACACTATTCTAGCAAGAATGCCGCCATTCTTGCGGACGTCCCCGGAGCCTTCTTCAAATCACGGCTTTCCTTTATAGTAGGGTTGGTGCACTTCAAGGGGAGTCCGTTTGAGTTCCGCCGGTACGCTTCTATTTGCTCTGATCACGTTCATCGTGGGCTTTTCCGTGCCGATCCAGACCGGCATCAATGCGCAGTTGGGAAAACACCTGGGACACCCGGTGCTGGCCAGCCTGGTTTCCTTTTGTGTGGGCGCGGCGGCCATGACCTTGATGATGGTTGTCGCCCAGCTCAGTTGGCCGTCTGGCGGCAAGCTGTCTGAAATTCCCTGGTGGGCCTGGACTGGCGGGTTGTTCGGGGCCATCTTTGTCACCATGGCCATCGTCATGGCGCCCCGGCTGGGAGCATCCAACACGCTCTGCCTGATTGTTGCCGGGCAGATGCTGGCATCGCTGGTGTTCGATCACTACGGCTACCTGGGTTTCCCGGAACACCCCGCGAACTGGGTCCGCATCCTGGGTGTGGTCCTGCTGCTGGCCGGAGTCTTGCTGATTCAGCGATTTTAAGCAGGCTCCAACAAATGCAGGCTCGCGGGAACGGATTTAAAGGCGGGCGTTTTAGAGCGAATATCCAGCTTTTGAGGAACCAGCGCGTTGGCTTCCGGGTAGTACATGGCCAGACTGCCCGGACTGATATCGCTGATGGAAACGACCACCGGCATGGCGCCTATCTCCGTCCGAACTTCCACCCGCGTCCCCTCCGACAGCCCCAGTCGACGGGCATCCGGCGCGGAAATCATGACCACGTCCCGCCGAGCATTCCCCCGGTAAAAGTCTTCTTCCTCGTACACGACGGAATTGAACTGCCCCTCGGAGCGCAGCGTCATCAGTAAGAATTCGTGTGGACCCTCGGTGGGCGGAGGCAAGGGCGTGACGTGGAAATGTGCTTTGCCGTCCACGGTCGCGAAACGGGGTTCATGGAAGGTTCGACCCGGAATCTGAAACTCTTGCCGGGTCCGGTCAATCTCTTTGAGGCTATCCAATTCCGGAATCACGGCGGACATGGCCTCCCGAAGCTTTTGGTGGGAGGACAACGAAGCCCAGTCAAAGCCGCTGTCGGGCAAAATACGGGTGGCCAGCCGGGCAATGATCTCGACTTCGGATTTTATGTCGCCCGCCACAGCCGGTTTGCCCCCATCAGACAGCCGGACGTAGTTGAACATGGATTCCTGCGTGGTGGATTGGGCTTCTTCGTCTCTGGCCAACGCGGGCAAAATCAAGGTTGTTTGCCCCCGGCCATGCGCATGGCCCGTATTCAGCTTGGTGCTCACGTAAACTGTCAACGGAATCTTGCGGAGGGCGTCACCGGCCCAGGCCGCATCCGGCGCGCTACCGTAGAGGTTCCCACCCAGCAGGAAGGCGGCGTCGATTTCTCCCGCCGCAGCTGCAACCAGGCAGGCATGGGTATCCAGGCCGGGCTGGCTCGGCAGGGATACCGGGAAATGCTCAGCCAGTCGCTTGGCAAAAGCGTCTTTCAGATAGGGAGCTACGCCCACCGTCCCGATGCCCTGCACGTTGGAATGCCCCCGAATCGGAAGCAGACCGGTTCCGGGGCGTCCCAACCAGCCCTGAGAAAGTGCCACGTTGGAGAGAGCCAGGATGTTATCCACCCCGTGAGCGTGATGCGTCAGGCCCATGGCCCACATTAGAATGCCCCGGCGGGCGTTGGCCATTAGGGCCACCGCCTGGTCAATCTGATTGCGGGGAACACCACAGGCTTTTAGCAAGGTATTCCAGTCTGTATGCCGGATGTCCTTCTCAATTTCATCCCAACCGATGGTATAAGCGCGTATGTATTCACGATCCAGACGACCCGACTCCATCAAACCCTTCAACAACGCCTTGTACAAGGCAATATCTCCGCCAACCCTAGGTTGCAGGTACAAATCCGACACCGTAGAGCCAAAAAGCAGGCTCATGGGCCGAGACGGAATTTTGAACCGGACCAGCCCCAGCTCTTTCAGTGGGTTGATGACGATCACTTTGCCGCCCCGGCTCCGCAGATCCACCAGTTGCGTGATCAGCCTGGGATGGTTGCTGGCCGGATTGGCACCGGCCACAATAGCCAAATCTGAGGATTTCAAATCCTCCAGGGCCACGGATGCCGTCCCGGAACCGTAAACCATGTTCAGTGCCACACCGGAAGCCTGGTGGCAATAGTAGGAGCAATTGTTGATATTGGCGGTGCCATATGCCCGGCCCACCAGTTGCATCAAGAAACCGGCCTCGTTGCTGGCCCGCCCGGAGGAATAAAAGAAAACCCGTTCCGGTGTGCTTGCCCGGTAGGCGGTTTCCATTTTTTGATAGGCCTCATTCCAACTGATAGGCCTATAAAATGAATCTCCAGGCTCGGCAATGAGCGGAAAGGTCAATCTTCCCAACTTTTCCAGGTCGGCAGGGCTCATGGCGTCAAGCTGGGCAATGGGAGTACGGAAGAAAAATGCTTCCGTCAGGCCGCCTTGCATATCTCCGGCCTGGGCTTGCACGGACTTCTTGCAGAATTCCGGAAAGTGGCCGGACTCGTTGACCATGCCGCCTTTCTGACCACCCATCCCCAGGGCGCAGGTTTTGCAGGCGTTTTTACTGGCCATCCGCACGAAGAAGCGAAACAAGCCGCCCGCTTCGGCCGCCTTGCGAAAGGTATAGAGGATGGCGGGAAAACCGCCTGCCGCCTTGACTCGTATCCGACTCATACGGAACAGTATAATGAAATTTGCCCCGCAAGAACAGTCGCCCGTCACGCCCGTCCATGCATCTGCAACCGGCCCTTTTCCCCAGTAACAAGGAACATGGCGAAAGACTTTTAATATGGCTGGGAACACGCTAAACTCGAAACGAAGATTGATTCACAGGGACCGGAAAGCACGTGGGTACTGAGCCAGAGCATGCAAAAACACGCACTGTCGGGGCCATCCTGGCGGGCGGGCAAAGCCTGCGCATGGGCCAACCCAAGGAAGGCGTTCGGTTACGGGATGGACGCCCGATGATTGAGCACGTAATGGACGCCTTACGGCCATGCTGTGATAAAATCACCATCGTGGGGCAGTGCAGCGGGGCTTCCTTTGAGGAACACCCGGCCCTCATTTGTTTATCCGACCGAGTGCCGGGCCTGGGGCCGCTATCCGGGCTGGAAGCCTTGCTGGCCAGCGGTCTGGGTGAAAGCTATCTGGTGGCCACCTGCGATCAACCGTTGTTACATCCGAAACTGCTTCAGCGTCTGCTGGATCAAGACTCGGGCAACGCTTCAGTCTTCTTCAAAACCGAGGATGGCCAGGAGTACGACCCCTTTCCGGGGCTTTACCCGGCAGAGCTGCTGGACAGCGTCCGGCAAGCCTTGCGGGAGGGCAACTATGCAATGCGGCCTTTGATCCGACGCCACCCCATCCAATGGGTGACCATCCCGGCGGATGAGGAGTACGCTCTGCTAAACGCAAACACCCCCGACGCGCTGCTAGCCGTTGAGCGTCTGTCGCTCCGGCGGGAGTCCGTGGCATGAGCGACTGGCTGACGGATCGTTACGGGCGCGAGCATACCTATCTGCGCATTTCGGTAACAGATCGCTGCAACCTGCGCTGTACCTATTGCATGCCCGCTGAAGGACTGGTCTGGAAACCACGGGAAGAAATCCTGACATACGAAGAAATCATCCGCCTAGCCCGGATTTTCGTGGAAGGCGGGGTGACCCGGATTCGTTTGACCGGTGGGGAGCCGACTGTCCGCCATGAAATCGAAACCCTGATGGTAGCATTATCCGCATTGCCCGGCCTGCGGGAACTACTGATGACCACCAACGGCGTGACCTTGCGGGACACGGCCCGACGCTACAAGGCCAGCGGGCTGACCGGGCTGACCATCAGCTTGGATACGCTGAAACCGGAGCGCTTCCGGGAAATTTCCCGGAGGGATCACTTGACGGATGTTCTGGCAGGCATTGAGGCGGCCTTGTCTGCGGGGTTTGCGCCAGTCAAGCTGAACGTGGTGGTAATGGCGGGCGTGAACGACGATGAAGTATTGAATTTCGTGGAATTTGTGAAGGATCGCCCGCTGAACGTGCGGTTCATCGAATTCATGCCGTTTCAAAAAAATGGCTGGGAAGACACGCGCATGGTCCCCTACCGGCAATTGAAAGCCCGCATTCAAGAGCATTATGAACTCATGCCGATCCGGCGGGAGCCTTCCGCCGTGGCCAAAGATTTTGCCCTTCAGGGACACCCGGGGACCGTGAGTTTCGTCACATCCATGACGGACAGTTTTTGCGGCACATGCAGCCGGGTTCGCCTGACGGCGGACGGCGCCATCAAGGCCTGCCTGTTTCATCCCAGAGAAATCAACATCCGGGACCTGTTGAGGGCAGAGACTTCTGATGATGTGCTGCGGGAAAAAATCCGGGAAGCCCTCCTGCTGAAGCCGGAAGCCCATGGCGACAGCCGGGAGCTGGTACAATCCGATAACCGAAGTATGATTCAGATTGGTGGATAAGCACGATGCGCGACGTTTCAAACAAGATTAACACCCTTCGCACCGCAACCGCGCGGGCCGTTCTCCGGCTTTCACCCGAAACCGTGATCATGATCCGGGAGAACCGGGTGCCCAAGGGAGATCCATTCGCCGTCGCGAAAGTAGCCGCCATTCAAGGGGCGAAAAATACGCCGCAGATTATTCCTTATTGCCACCCGGTGCCGCTGGATTTTGTCAGCGTGGATTTTGAAATGCTGGACGATGAAATCCGGGTGACCACAACCGCGCGGGCCATCTACAAGACCGGCGTGGAAATGGAAGCCCTCACCGCCGCGTCCGTGGCGGCGTTAAACCTATACGACATGCTGAAAATGCTGGACGATGTGCTGCGCATTGAATCCATTGAATTGGTGGAAAAAGAGGGTGGAAAATCCGACTTCAGGCAGCCCTTTGCGAAATCACTGAAAGCCGCAGTGCTGGTGATTTCCGATTCGGTCGCATCCGGCAAAAAAGAAGACCGGTCGGGCAAAATCATCGTGGAGCGCCTGGAGGCGGAAGGTCTGGCCGTGGCCGATTATCGAACGGTGCCGGACGATATTCCGGAAATCCGGAAAACAATTTGCGATTTCGCCGATGCAATGAAAGTCGATTTGGTGATCACCACCGGCGGTACCGGCGTCACGCCACGGGACAATACGCCGGAAGCGATCGGGGATTTATTTGAGCGCGAGCTGCCCGGCGTGGCGGAAGCCATTCGCGCTTACGGGCAAGACCGTACACCATACGCCATGTTGTCCCGCTCGCTCGCGGGTACGCGTGGCAAGACGCTGATCCTTTGCCTCCCCGGCTCCACGGGTGGTGTCCGGGATGCGCTGGATGCCCTGTTTCCGTCCGTTTTACATGCTTACAAAATGCTGTGGGGCGGCGGACATCCCGCACGGGAAACGGTCGCCGCCACCCGGGAGCATGGCGGATGATTTCATACGAGGAAGCCCTGTCGATCGTTCTGGAGCAATCCCAGCCTTTGGGAGAGGAGACGCATCGTCTGAATGATTTGCTGGGCGGCGTGCTGGCCCGGCCGGTCCTCGCGCCGCATGACCTGCCCTTGTTCAATAATTCCGCGGTGGATGGTTTTGGCGTCAGAATTTCGGATATTGCTTCCGCCACATCGGATGAACCGGTACGACTGAAAAATATAGGCACTATCCAGGCCGGAGATGCGCCATCCCTGAAACTGGCTGCGGGATCCACGGTGAAAGTACTGACCGGTGCGCAGGTGCCGGACGGCGTGGAAGCGATTGTCATGCAGGAATTTACGGCTACGGAAAACGGCCATGTCGCCGTGCAATCTTCCGCCAGGGCGGGCGAAAACATCCGTTGGCGCAGTGAAGAATTTAAGCGGGAAGATACGGTTCTGCCCGCCAACATCCGGGTGACGCCACCCGTTGTCGGCCTGCTCGCGTCATTGGGATGTGCCTCCGCCGCCATTTTTCGGCGGCCCAAAGTGGCGGTGGTGGTCACAGGTAATGAACTCGTTCAGCCTGGCGAACCGTTGCCGCCGGGCCATATTTACGAATCGAATTCCCACAGCCTGATGGCTGCGTTGCGCGCGCTTGGCTGCGATCCGGTGGCCGTTCATCATGCGGCGGATTCTCTGGAAGCAGTTTTCGAAACAATGCGCCGGGCGCTGGAAGAGGCGGATATCCTGATCACCACCGGTGGGGTGTCGGTGGGAGAATTTGACTGGGTGAAGGATGCAGCGGAACGGTTGGAAATTCAATCGCATTTTTGGAAAGTAGCGATCAAGCCCGGCAAGCCGGTATTTTTCGGAACACGCGACTTCGCGCGCGGGGGAACCTGCGACAGCGAGCGAGGGCGGCAGCTGGTATTCGGATTGCCGGGAAATCCGGTCGCAGTCCTGCTGACTTTTTATTTGTTCGTGAAACCGGCTTTGAAAAAAATGCAGGGATTAGCGCCAATGCCCGCCTTCATGCCGAAGGCGCGACTGTTGTCCGATCTGCGAAAGAAACCGGGACGCCTGGATTTTGTCCGGGCCAGACTGGGACAGGATGGCGAGGGACTGACCGTGAACCCTGCCAACAGACAGGGTTCCCACATGCTGGGCGGCTTGGCGGTCGCGGATTGCCTGATTCCGTTTGGACGGGAAGAATCGCTGATGTCCGAGGGAAGCTGGACGGAAATTATTCCACTGGATTGGAGTGCGATGTGATGAATGCAAAAGAAATGTGTGAACCGGCGAAAAAAATCAGTGTGCAGTATTTTGCGCTCCTTCGGGAGCAGCGCGGCTGTTCTCAGGAAACTCTGGAAACCAACGCCGAAACACCGCTTGCGCTTTACCGCTATTTGCAGGAAAGGCACGGTTTCCGACTGGATCCGGGCCTGTTGAAAGTGGCCGTCAACGACACGTTTGTCTCATGGGAAACGCCATTAAATCCCGAGGATCGGGTGGTCTTCATTCCTCCGGTGGCGGGAGGCTAGGCCGATGTTTCAGGTTCTGCAAACGCCCCTGGAAAAATGCGCGTTGCGGCATGAAATGGCCCATTCCGGCGCGGGCGGGCATGTCACCTTTGAGGGTTGGGTGCGGGATCAGAACGAAGGCAAGACCGTAATTGCTCTGGAATACGAAGCCTACGACGTTCTGGCCGAAAAAGAAGGGCAGCGCATTCTGAATGAAGCTAGAGCGCAATTCGACATTATCGATGCCCGCTGCCTGCATCGGACCGGTGTTTTGAAAATTGGCGAAATGGCGGTTTGGGTTGGCGTTACGGCGGCGCACCGAAGGGCCGCGTTTGAAGCTTGCGAATATATTATTCATGAGGTCAAGCACCGGCTGCCCATCTGGAAAAAGGAAACCTACGCCAATGGCAACTCCGGCTGGATCCATTGCCAGCACGGCCCGACGCTGACGGAGGACGACTTCTATTCGCGGCAGATTGTGCTGCCGGAAATTGGCAGAGCAGGGCAGGCACTTCTGAAAAACAGCAAGGTGCTGGTGGTGGGTGCTGGCGGACTGGGGTGCGCGACGCTGCAATCTCTCGCAACGGCGGGCATCGGGACGCTGGGCATTTGCGAACCCGATTGCGTGGATGCCAGTAACCTGCATCGGCAGATGCTCTATCGCGCGGAAGACCTGCATCAGCCCAAAGCGGAAATTGCGGCCCGTCGTTTGCGGCGATTGAATCCGTTTATTCAGGTTCAAACGCATCCCCTTCGGCTGGATGCGGAAAACGCAGCGGCGATCATGGCGCCTTATGACTGGGTGCTGGATTGCACGGACAATTTTGAGGCAAAATATGCACTAAACGACGCTGCGGTTGGATGCGAAAAATCGTTGATTCAGGCCGGGATATATCAGTATGAAGGACAGCTCACCGTTTACCGGGCTGGAGAGCAGTCGCCCTGCCTGCGCTGTCTCTGGCCGGAAACGCCCGAGCATGGCGCGATCGACGCCTGCGCCATAACCGGGGTTTTGGGCGCAACCGCCGCGCTTTTTGGTCATTGGCAGGCATTGGAACTAATTAAACAAGTGCTCGATTTTCCGGGACGGCTGGCGGGCCGGGAATGGCTTGCCATTGATCTGCTGAGCCAGACGGTGCATCGTTTCAACCGAGATCAAAATCCGGCCTGCCCGGTTTGCCATGATGGCGATATTTTGCATCACCCAAACCAGGCGTCTTGTGAGTGGGTGCTGCATGATGAGGTTTCCGGCAAAACGCTGTCGGAATTTGTCTGGGTGGATATCAGCGAGGAAGCCGATGCCGCACATTTTCCAGCGGGGGCAAACACCCTTCGAATGCCCTACAGCCACCTTCTGGAAAACGCCTCCGCATTGAAACAAGATCAGAAATATCTGCTGGTGTGCCCGTATGGCGGGCGCAGCCTGTATCTGGCAAAGCAGTTGCGCCGGCAGGGCATGGAAAATGTTTTCTCGCTGGCGGATGGCTGGGAATCGTTGGCCAAACCACCGATAGCTGGAGCCAAAGCATAATGACCGGCATTGAGTTACCGCTTGCCGTTTTCATGATTGCGGCCCTGTACGGCGCGGTGGGGCATGGAGGCGCGTCCGGCTACCTGGCCATTCTGGCCTTGCTGGGGGTGAACCACCAAACCGCTTCGACCACGGCCCTGGTCCTGAATCTGTTCGTCGCCGGGGTTTCTTTTATCGCTTACCAGCGGGCGGGGCATTTCCGCCCAGCTTTGCTTGCGCCGCTGCTGATTACATCCGTTCCTTTTGCCTTTCTCGGCGGTTTGCTGAAAGTCTCCATGCCCGTTTACAACATCCTGCTTGCCTTGGCGCTGGCAGCTTTTGCACTCCGGATGCTGGCCCCCCGGCTGCAAACCTTGAACGAACAGCCCACCGAGACTCCCGCCCTGAAAGCAACCCTCCCCATGGGCGCCGTTTTGGGCCTGATTTCCGGTATTGTGGGCGTGGGAGGCGGCATTTTTCTCAGCCCACTCATGATCATTCGGCGCTGGGCAACGCCCAAGGTGACCTCCGCAACGGCTGCGGGGTTTATTCTGGCCAACTCCCTGGCCGGACTCGGCGGGCGGCTCATGCAGGATGCTCCGATACTGGACGGCTTCCCGGCACTGATTGTTGCCGGGGTGCTGGGTGGATGGCTGGGTTCTTATCTGGGTGCCCGACTGGCGCCCAGCCCGGTCCTGTGCCGCCTGCTGGCCCTGGTACTCATGATTGCAGCCTGCAAACTGATGCTGCGTTTATCATAAGCCGAGCTGACCCGAGGCGCGCTGAATCCCAATCCATTTTTCCAAAGTGTTACAATTCAGAGTCCATAAACTGCCTTAAGAAGGCCATCCCTTCCAAATATAATGCCTCGGTTTCTGCTTCCGAAATCTCTGTGATTGGTGATGAAAGTGTTGCCTCTTCTACTCCGAATTCCTGGCATATCACCCGGAAAGCCGAGGGGTTTTCAAGTTTCAGCCGAGTCAAAGCTTGAGGCAGCCCGCTCATCCGGGTTTCCGCTTCGCGCTCTGCTTCTTCAATCTCCATTTGCTCCAAGGGTGTTTTAGCCTGGGGATCTTCAATATCAATCACTTCCCCGGTTTCACGATTGACCCAATGATTGATAATGATTGGCGGCAGTTTGGGCCGCTTTGCTTTGGCAGCGGCCCGCATCTGCGCTCCCTTGATTGGATCCGCATACAGCGCCTTCATAATCGCAGACATCTTATGACGATGCTCCTGTTTCTGCTTTGCTTGTCGCAAGCCCTGAATTCTACGGTCGTTGACACCGGGTTTATGCAAGTTTTCAAAAAACCGTGCAATTCTGACGGGTCCCTTGATCGGATCCGCACACAACGCCTTCATAATCGCAGATCTCATTTTTCGATACTCTGGCTTTTGGTTTGCTTTCCGGGTGCCCTGGATTCTACGAGCGACCACCTCGGGTTTATTCATGCTTTCCATAAATTTTTGAATCAGCTTTGGAGTACTGCGTAATCTTTGGCTGATACTATTGCCTGCCCGCTTCCGAACCTCGGGGGCTTGCATCCGTTCAACAAAGTCTTGAATTCGCTTCGGATCACTGTGTAATCTTTGGCTGATACTATTGCCTGCCCGCTTCCGAACCTCGGGGGCCTGCATCCGTTCAACAAACTTTGCAATTTTTTCTTCTCGCCGTTGCTCTTTGCTCCGTGCTATACCCTCGCTGACCTTTTTTGACTGCTCAGCGCGATTTTCCGGCGCACTCCAATGCGTAGTCATCCTTTCAGACTGGTTCTGGCGTTCTTCCGGATGAGCTTTCCAGAATGCTTTTCGTTTTTTGGATATTTTTTTCCGGGTAACCGGATCACTGCTTGTTCTTTGGTTTGACTCCGAAACGTGCTGCTTGTATTCAGGTGTGTCCATCACCTTTTTCAACCCGTCCAATCTTCGCGCCTTGTTATCAGGATCCTCAATCGCAAGGCGCCGGGCTGAGGCGGCATCAATCACATGAAAGCCCAGCTGTTCCGCATAAGAACGAAACCATTTTTCGGATAACCCAGCGCCCTCGGGTGCATTTAAGATTTGGCGGGGGATGAGCGTATAGGTTTCGAACTGGCCTGTTGCGGTCAGAACGGCTTTGAGCGATTCCAGGTAATCCCAGGTCGCCTGCATCTTGGTTTTTCCGGAAGTCCTGCTGAAATGCAGCGGATTATAGCCTATTGGCGGAATTCTCACCCTGAAACCCTACTGTGCTGATACTATCCGATCAAAACCGAGCCTAAGCCAGGATTGCCTTCCAAACCTGCGACATACCCAAATCAGAAAATTGGCTCCTACAAAAGAATAAACGCCGACCCAGCCTGTGAGACGGCGCAAAAGCGCAATATGTTTGTGAGAAGTCTTATCCAGCCTATATTTGATTTGAATCAACCCTTGTGTTTATATAAAAACAGTCAATTTTAATTCTGGAACAGTTTGTAAAGAAATGTATCTCCCTTGATGGACACATACCGGCAATTGCCGCTCACAGAAGGTCCTAAAGCCTGATTTAGATGAACGGCGGATCGGATCGCGCTTGAAACTTATCCGAACGGTGCAGCGTAACTCAATCGGAAGGTCAGAATACCGAACCCAAAATTCCGGTTCCGTAACGTATATTGAGGAGGATTTGGAATGAAACGCCTGATTCCTGTTGCCCTGCTTGCCATGATTCTGGCTGGCAGCATGAGTGCTACCGCTTGGGCCGACGACAAGCGGGACGATGTCCTGAGGCGCCGCGCCGAGATCAACGCGCTCAAGGCGCATGGCATTTACCATGACGGATTTCCGCGCTACGAAAATCGCTATCGCCCCCAGCAGGCTTGGCAGGGTCCCCCCTACGGAAACGCCTGGGGTCATCGAAAACACAGGAAACTGAACCGCTGGCAGTTCAACCGCCTCCACGACAGATTCCATAATCGATTCGGTTATTAGCCCGGGTCGCACTCCAAACGAAAGAGCCATGTCTCATCAGGATATGGCTCTTCTCTTTTCTGATTTTCCACTTGCGTTATCGCAGTGATCCACCGCAGTGCTCGCAACAAGTGGTTACTTCATTCAGCAGCAGCCAGAACAATCCCAACTGCTTGACGGCTTCCGTAAACTGGATAAAATCCACCGGTTTGCGGACATAGGCATTGGTACCCAGTTGGTAGGCCCTAAACTTGTCTTCTTCCTCCTTGGAAGAAGTCAGCACAACAACCGGAATGAAAGCGGTTCGAGGATCCGACCGGATACGTTCCAGCACCTCCAATCCATTCACTTTGGGCAGTTTTAAATCCAACACGATCACTTGCGGTTGTTCCTGGATATCCCGTCCCTCGTAGAGGCCGGTGCCAAAGACATAATCAAGCGCCTCCACGCCATCATGAGCCACAACCAGCGGATTGGTAATATTGTTCCGCTCAAAAGCGATTCGGGTTAATTCCTCGTCATTCGGGTTGTCTTCAACCAGAAGAATGACTTGTTCCGCTTCGGTCATGATGTTATTTCCTCCAGGTTGGCAGCACCGAGGGTAAAAAAGAACGTGGCGCCTTTTTCAACCGCAGCTTCAGCCCAAACAATACCCCCGTGCCGGTGAATGATTCTGGCCACGGTTGCCAAACCAACGCCGGTCCCCGGAAACTCGGCTGTTCCATGAAGGCGTTGAAAAGCACCAAACAGTTTATCGGCATAAGCCATATCAAATCCGGCGCCATCATCCTTGACGAAATAGACGGGCACTTTATTTTGCCAGGTTCTCCCAAATTCTATGCGAGCGCTCGGATGCCTGGAGGTATACTTCCAGGCATTGTCGAGCAGGTTTTCCATGACCGCTTGCAGCAAGCGGCGATCACCTCGAACCTCAAGCCCTTCTTCAATTTCAAAGATCACCTGACGCTCCGGTTGACGGGCATGCAGGTTATCGGCAATCTCTCCGGCAATCTCGCTGAGATTGACATGATCTTCGATACTGAGCTGTCCCCGTGTCAGGCGGGAAAGATTCAGCATATCTTCAATCAGCCTTTCCATATCCTGACTCCCCTTGCGGATCCGGTTGAGATAATCCTGTCCACGGGGATCCAGCTTGTTCGTATACATCTCCAGGACCGCATGGCTGAACCCATCGATGGTGCGAAGCGGCGCGCGAAGATCGTGGGATACGGAGTACGAGAATGCCTCCAGTTCCTTGTTAACGGCCTCCAGTTGGGCAGTACGCTCAATGACGCGCTGCTCTAATTCTTCATTCAGTTTAAAGATATTCTCTTCAGCCTGCTTGCGCTCGGTAATGTCCCGCAACGTGCTGGTAAAGAGAACCTGATCATCGGAATGGATCGGGATAATGTACAATTCAAGTGGAAATTCGGACCGGTCTTTCCGCAGGGCCAGCAATTCCAACAACTTGTTGAGAACCGGTCCCTCGCCGGTCGCACTGAATCGCTCCATGCCCGCACGGTGCAAGGCTCGGTATCGCTCAGGAATAATCAGATCGCTGATGTTCCTGCCAACCGCTTCCGTGAAAGCATACCCGAATATTTTCTCGGCAGCGGGATTCCATTCCAGGACAGTACCATCTTTGTTTATCGTAATAATTGCATCCAGCGAAGCTGCCAGCAGTGCTGATTTTCGGGCTTCCGATTCGCGCAGTTTCCTCAAAATCAAGGCTTGATGGATGGCAATGGCAATTTGAGACGCGGTATGTTTTACCAGCGCAACGGATTCCTCATCCCAAACCCGTTTTTCAAACACGGCATGAAATCTCAGGATGCCCAACAGTACACCCTGGTATAGAATTGGGACATTCAGCAGGCTCTTAATGCTTCGCTCTTCAATCAGCAGGATGTCATCCTCTGGAAACCCCTCCTTTTTCTCGATATCAGGCAGGTTTATAACTTCAGTAAAACTTGAACCCGCAGGCAACACCGGATGATTTGGATGTTTGGTTGCCAGAAGAGGATGTACACTTTCATGTCTTCGGTATTCATGGTCGGGTATCCCAAATAACCGGGTCTCCGGATCAAATAACCAAATGGTACACCGATCCGCTTCTGTAAACTCCCCGAGACGCATAATCGTTTGCCGCAATATCGTGTCCAAGTCAATTTCAGAGCGTATGCTATCCAAAATAATTTCACCAACCAGCTTTTCACGCTGCAGGCTTTTCGTCAGCGCCTCCTCGGCATTCTTTCGATCGGTAATATCCTGGCTCACTGCCAACAGACTTTTGGGATTGCCGTGGCGATCCCGAATCAAGGAAACATGGTTCCGCGCCCAGATTTTAGAACCATCAGGCCGGACATAGCGTTTTTCAATAACAAAGGGAATACCTTCTTTCACCGCCCTGTCCAAAAGCGGCAAATTGGCTTTCCAATCCTCAGGATGCGTTATATCCTCCTTCCGCAAATTCACCAGTTCTTCCTGGCTTCGGCCCACCATCTCACTGTACCGCTGATTGACCAACAAGTACTTCCCCTTGAGATCCATCTCGGCAATGCCCGCTGCGGCCTGATTGAACAGACTTCTGAAACGTTCTTCACTTTCCTGCCTGGCTTCTTCCACCTCGAAACGAGCCTGTTGCAGGTTCAGATTCAAACTGGCCTTAACGCGCGCCAGCAACTCGCGCGCGTTGAACGGTTTGGTCAGGTAATCGTCTGCGCCCGCCTGCAAACCTTCTATTCGGGCTTCCTCACCGGCGCAAGCCGACAGCAGAATAACCGGGATATTCTTTAATGAAGGATTCTGGCGCAGCGCCGACAAGAGTTCAAGTCCGCCCATTCTTGGCATCATCACATCTGAAAGTATCAGGTCCGGCAGATCACGGCGCGCCGCTTCCAGAGCCCTTTGCCCGTCGGCAGCGGTTTCAACTTCGCAATAAGGCTCTAACAGGCGACTCACGTAACCCCGCATATCCGCGTTGTCATCCACCAGCAGAACACGAATGGCCTGACCGCCTGGCTTTCGCCAAGCCATTCCTGTATTCATGGACGATTGTGATGTTTTTTGCGGCTCAGTCTGTATCCAGCTCATGGCTTCTTCCACGAAAGGCTGTGCCACCAGTGGAGATGATTGCAGGCTGGCTTCCATTTCAATCCGGTCCGGCGGCAAGTGGGCTTTGCCCTTGGGAATGGAAACCGTGAACGCTGTTCCCTGATTCACCACGCTGCTGACTGTAATGTTACCGCTATGCAGTTTGACCAATTCATGAACCAGCGCCAAACCGATGCCGCTTCCATCGTAGGTGCGGGACGGGGCATCCGGCACCCGATGAAACCGCTCGAAAATTTTTGGCAAATGCTCGGGCGGAATCCCGACCCCGGTATCACGGACACTCAACTCGATCTGGTTCTCATTCCAGCGCAACTGCAACCCGATTTCGCCTTCAATGGTATGCTTGAACGCATTGGAAAGCAAATTCAGGACAATTTTTTCCCACATGTCCCGGTCCACGAAAACCGACTCTGGCAGGGGTGGACAATCCAGTATGAAATTGATACCGGCTTTCTCAATAGCCGCCTGAAACATACTGGCCAATTCCACTGTCAGGTTTGATAAATCCGTAGGTCGATAGCAGGCCTGTACCCGGTCCGCCTCAATTTTGGCAAAATCCAGCAGGTTGTTGACCAGCTTCAATAGCCGCAGCACATTCCGGTATGCAACTTCCATCCGTTCCCGGCTCTCGGGAGTCGTATGCGAATCCTGCCGCGTATCGTCCACAGGCCCCAGAATGAGGGTCAGAGGGGTTCTGAATTCATGACTGACATTGCTGAAGAATACGTTTTTAGCCCGATCAAGTTCCTGTAGCCGCTCATTCAACTGGGCCAGCTCACGTTCCCGGCGTTCCAGCTTTTCGTTCGCCTCTTTGAGTTCTCGATTTGCCTTCTTCAGCTCGCGAGCCCCCCACAAAACCTCAGATTCCATCCACTCGGCGCGAGCCTGTACCTTCTCGATGTGAGCTATTTCTTCCGAGTTCTGTTCCCGCAGCAAGATAAACTCGGTGATATCCTCGACCCGGTGAATGATAAACGCAATAGAGCCATCCTCTCCAAAAACAGGCGTATTGACCGGGCTCCAGTACCTGATTTCAAAATCATTTCCCCTGCCTCCAAGCCGGGGAATATCATATCGCTGAACACCCATTACATCCGGTTCCCGGCTTTGGATGACCCGCTCCAGCGAAGCGCGCAGATCACTGACCCCGGTTGCCTTCGGATCATTCGGGTTATCCGGAAACACCTCGAACACACCCCGCCCCAGGACATTTTCACGTTGTATGCCGGTAGCCGACAAATAGGTGTCGTTGACGGCCACAATGGTAAATTTGGGTGCATCCGTCTGCAACACCAGGTAGGGATTGGGAGCCGATTCAAAAAAAAGGCGAAAGTTTGCCAGAAATGCGTTTTGCGTATCCAGCAAAACCGATTTCGCCTTCCTGGGCGCCGTGACTTTGCCTGTCTTGTGCGTCATTTCGGAATTTACCTTATCAGATTTGAGGCACTTCAACACGGATGGTGTTTGGAACACAAATCACAGATTGACTGATTTTTCTGTCCGGTGAGAAGTCCAGTGCCCGAAATTTATTCGGGTTAATTCATACTGAGCCTCTCAGCGGACAGTCATTGAAGTGCAATTAACATCATAATGCTTGTAGCCAACACAATACCGCCTCCATTTCGAGCTCAGACTTATCCCGCTATAGAGGCGCTGCCGGCTTTTGGAGTATCTCGTCATTCCGTCCGTTCAATTATCTGATAAAGCGATCGGGATTCCTATTATCCGGGTGTTTATTTTTACCTTGATGCTTTGTCAGACCACAGGGTATTCCGCTTGAGTGACCGGATTGACCAGAAAACAAACAGAAACAGGCAACACAACGCCACACTGGTTCTGCAAAGCCTACGGCTCAACCATTGACTGAAGCCCTGCTTCTCCTTGACCATCCAGGGAAGCGTTCCGACGCCTGAATCACCGGAACTCAAGGTTTCAAATAAAAAATTTCTGAATTTAAGACTCGCTGAATCCGATTTTACGAATCTTTCATAGACTTGCTTTATTGCAGAAGGCCACTATGGCAAAAGAGCGGCCTCCCTGGAGAATCCGCCGGAGATGGCTGATGTAAAGAAATGTAAATAACTTACGATTTTACGCACTGACAAATTGCATAAATGGGTACATACCCATTAACTATCCAATCCATAATCGTCGCTGAAATATTTACTGAATTAGCCCAGAGTCTTGGTTTGTTAAAGGCTGAGCTGCCCAATTCCTGTAACGGGACCGGTTCCACTTTCCAAAAACTTTCCGGTTCCTTTGGGAGTGGCTCATCAGAAGTGTACTGATGCAAAAAATCCGACCCAATCAAGGAGAAAAATATGACCAACCAGGTAAAACCTTCTCCCAGAAGCAACAAGGCAAAAGCCGTTCCGAATGGTTACCACGTAATCACGCCTTATCTCACCGTTGATGGCGTGGCCGAGGCCATTGAATTTTACAGAAAGGCGTTTGGCGCCGAGGAACGGTTGCGCGTCCCTGGTTTTGACGGAAAAGTCGGGCATGCCGAGATTGTCATCAACGGCCACGCCATTATGCTGACCGACGAGTTCTTTTATCTGGAAGCCAAGAGCCCACGCGCCCTTGGCGGAACCACCAGCGGGATTCACCTGTATGTCGAAGACATGGATGCGGTGGTTGAACAGGCGCTTGCTGCCGGATGCCGAATTGTTTTCCCCATCGAAGATCAGTTCTGCGGCAACCGGTCCTGCGGTCTGGCGGATCCCTTCGGGCACAACTGGTACGTGGCAACGCATATCGAAGATATGAGCAATGAAGAGATGTACCGCCGAGCCCATGAGGCGATTAAAGCGCATGAATCCCTGAAAAAATCAGCCGCAAAAAGCTAAAACCCACTTGAACAACGCTGAGCGAGGAGCCTTTTACGGCTCCTCGTACAGCGGCTCGCGTTGTTTTGCTTGATTTCAGGCGGCGCAAGCAGGGTTGTATTGAAACTCCAGGTCAGATGAACACTCCGGTATGAACGGAACAGAATGAGGGTTTGAGCGTGTCCGGACAGCAGTACCACTTGGCTCATCTCAATATCGGCAAAGCAAAGGCGCCCCTCTTTGATCCGCTCATGGCAGGGTTTGTTACCAAGCTGGATGAGATTAACAACCTGGCCTACCAGAGTCCGGGTTTTGTCTGGCATCTTCAAATCGATATCCACAATCCCGAGCACCTGGCCATGTATGGCGAACCGGGGACCATCTTCAACCTGTCAGTCTGGGATTCGGTTAAAGCGCTCTATACGTATGTCTATCGGACTCAGCATGCCCAGATGATGAAATCGAGAAATGATTGGTTTGGAGAGATGGAAGGCCCCCATTATGCGCTTTGGTGGCTTCCATCCGATGAACTCCCGACCTTGGAAGACGGAAAGAAACGGATTGCCCACCTGGCGGCCCATGGTCCCACGGCCCACTCCTTTTCCTTCAAAAATCCCTTCCCCAATCCTGCTTTACCCAGCCAGCAGGAAGAATCCGAAGCAGGCACCATGCTCCTTCGCCCGCAGCCTCCAGCCTGGCTTGTTGAGAGGCAACAGCGTGAGAGGCAACAGCGAGCGACAGATCGAGCAACCAAGAAGGAATCAAGAACATGAAAGCAATAAAGTCCGTGAAACCCGGCATTGTGAATGCCCCCCAGATTTTGATGCAGATGATGACCGGATTCTGGGTCTCCCAGGCGATTTATTCGGTTGCGAAAGTGGGCGTTGCGGATCAACTCAAGGAGGGTCCGCAATCGGTGGCCGTTTTGGCCCATAGGCTCAATGCCCATGAAGAAAACTTGTACCGGGTGATGAGGGCTCTGGCCAGCCTGGGCATTTTTCGGGAAACAGAGGACCGGGTGTTTGAGTTAACCCCGGCTGCGGCGTTGCTGGGTTCGGATTCTCCCAACTCGATGCGCCCGATTGCCCTGATGCTGGGAGAAGAAAACTATCACGCCTGGGGAAATCTGTACCGGGCTATTCAGAGTGGCGAATCTCCATTTGAAGAGACCTATGGCATGAACGCCTACGCGTACTTTGAGCAACATCCGGATGCCGCCGGGAATTTCAATTCGGCCATGACGGCGCTGGTGAGCAATGATAATGCGGCAATTCTGGAATCTTTTGATTTCTCTCAATTTAATACCATTGTGGATGTGGGTGGCGGCCACGGGATGTTGCTGTCCGCTCTCCTGAAACGTTATTCAACGCTCAGGGGCGTCTTGTTTGATTTACCTCACGTGGTTGCCAATGCCGGAGCGCTGTTACGGAACCATGGAATCGAGGAGCGGTGCCGCGTGGAATCCGGTGACTTTTACGAAGCGGTTCCAGCAGGGGGCGATGCTTATATTCTTTCGCGGGTTCTGCATGCCTTCAGCGATGACCATTGCGACCAGATTTTACAGAGTATCCATGCCGCCATGCCGCGGACGGGCAAATTGCTGGTGATGGAGTCTCTCCTGCAACCCGGCAACGACCCGGCCACGGCAAAGACCAAGCTCATGGACGTCAATATGCTGGTGTTCGCCCCCGGTGGGCGGGACCGCACCCTGGAAGAGTATAATCACCTCTTTGGGCAATCCGGTTTCCAGCTGAATCGGGTCGTGCGGACGGAAAGCGGCATTGCGGTCCTGGAGGCGATCAAGCGAACCAATTAATTTTCTGCGGCAATTTTTCTGAGACAATAAGGGTCAGCGGTTCAGAATTACCAGAATTTCGGGCATTCATGACAGAGACCAATCCATTCGAAGTACTGACATTTATCGTGGCGCCGGCCATTCTGACCAATGCGTCCTCCATCCTGTCCCTGGGGACTTCAAACCGCTTTGCCCGCACGGTGGACCGTTCCCGATTCCTGTATGACAAGCTGAAGACCCCGGAAAAGCTTTCGCCGCAGGAGTTGGCCCTCTACCAGAAACAATTGCCCGTCATCGGACGCCGCTCCCTGCTGCTGGTGAAATCCCTCACCTGGTTCTATATCTCCGTCGGCGCCTTTGCGGCCACCGCGTTCGCTTCCATCCTGGGAGCCGGCATTGCCGTTTTCCACAACCGCCTCATCTCCGAAGTGGCCGTTCTGGTGGCCCTGGTCTGCGGTATCCTTGGCGTCATCGGCCTGGTCACCGGCGCCGGTCTGCTGGTCCGGGAAATGTGGCTGGCCCTGCGCTTCCTACAAGCCGAAGTGGAACTGAGCGAAGATATTATCCGGATCAATCCTATTCTGTAAATCGCAGCGCGAGGTTATCGGGGTGCTATTGCCGCAATCTCGGCCTGCATGGCCTCGTATACCCCGGATGGAAAAGAAAGCAGTTCGATTTCATAACCATCAGGGTCCTCAATAAACGCCATATTGCCACCGTTGCTCCGCTTGCTGGGCTCTTCGGTTACTTTCACACCGGCTTCGCGCATCCCGGCAATCGCCGCATCCATATCATCGACCCGAAAAGCCAAATGGAAGATGTCCTCCGGCAACTGGAAATCCGGATCCCAGGGGAGATAAGCCAGCTCCAGTTCGGTGGGCGAACCGGGCATAGTCATGAATGCCAGTTGGCTTCCCCGGGGCGAGGTCTTCCGGTCGCGGCAAACCATACCGAAATGGTTGGTGTAGAACGCAATCGAACGATCGAGATCCCGAACCTTGAGACGAGTGTGCAGAAACATACGACCTCCAAAACATTGCATGCGGTCACCAAAGCATCCTATTTATACATCAACCTGTTTGCAATAAATACTTTCGTCCGAATAACAGTTTGCGAATCGTCGCCCTTTCCGTCCGAGGCCAAGTTAAGCGTTGGGTCGCCTTAATACGAAGTGGGGAATGTCTCGGGAACCTCCTCGCCCTCGTGCCACAGCGTGGTGGTTTCCAGCGGCTCCACGGCGCGGGTTTCATCAAAATGAATCAGCGCGTCAAACTGTTCGGAAAGTTGCGCATAAAAATAATGGCTCTGCCTTTCGGAACCAGGCAGATAGATCACCCCGATGGCGCGCTCCAGGCGGCGTGCCCGTAGCGTCTCCGCCACATGCGCGTCCTCTCGCGAAATCAACAGAAAATGAGGAATGCCGGTTTCATGAAAAAGCTGCTCATAACTGCCGGGTAAGGCCCGCCGCACATGCTTGCGCTCCACCGGGCCATCCCAGTCGGAAGCAGCCGTCACTGTTCCGGTGTACGTGCTGAAGCCAATCAGAAACGCCTTTTCCTGAAAGTGCTGCCGCGCCAGTTGCCCAATGTTTAGCTCACCATGCATGCCCATTTCCGTGGCCCGCGCATCCCCGACATGCGAATTGTGCGCCCAAACAATCACCTTTGCCTCCCGCTCGCGGGAAAGAAATTCGAGCAATGCATGCAGGGTCTCAAACATATGAGTATCCCGCATGTTCCAGGACTCCACATTCCCCTTGAACATGGATCGGTAATATTTCTCGGCGTCCAGGGCCAGGCGCGCGTTTTGTTCTGCATTGAAAAACGCTTCCTCCGCCGCGCGTCCATTCCGCATGGCATACTTCAGCGCATGTTGCCGCAAATCGACAAGCTGCCCCACCACCGCTTGCTCACAGCTTTGATCCAATCCGAATGAGGTCAGAAAGCCGTAGCTTTGCATGTCCTTGCCAAAATGATCGAAGCAACCGTAGCGCCTGCGCGCTTCCTGCGCCGCACGAGGATCCACCTGGTCCAGGTAGTCGATCACGACATGAATGGATGTGAACAGGCTGTAGAGATCCAGCCCATAGAACCCCACTTTCTCCCGCTCCGAAAGCCCCCGGTTGTAATCCCGCAACCAGGAAACCAGGTTGACCACATCCGTATTGCGCCACATCCAGGTTGGGAAACGCTTGAAACCCTCCAACGCCTGCATGGGTGTGGGCGCCTCGGACATGTCGCGCACAAAACGATTCACCTCGTAGCTATCCGGCCAATCGGCCTCCATGGCCACCGCACTGAAACCCTTCTCCTGGATCAGCATGCGCGTGATCAGCGTGCGCTCCCGATAGAATTCATGCGTCCCATGAGTCGCTTCACCCAGTAAAACGATCCGGGCATCGCCGATTGCCTGCATCAGCGCTTTGTAATCCGGATTTGCAGCGCTCAGCGGGTGTGCCGCATGCCGGACCAACTCAATGGTTTCCTGGTCTTGATCACTTGTCATGGTCGCTTCCCCCGTTCCTGATCCAGCGAATATTGTATAAATCGGCTGGAACTTCCGCATTGCCTGCCTGGCGGCGATCGTAAATTAGCCAGTCGGTTAATCAAACTGAATCGTGAAAAATGCTATGCTGAAATTGTGTTCGGGTACCGCTTCAGAAACTTTTTCATTGCCGCCTGACAAGAGAAAGCAATCCAGAGTGCCAAGGGAGGAGAGTGGACATGCAATCAAACCAGTGGACATTATCGATGAACCGCAACATCTATAGCCAGTTCAACCGGATGAAAAACCAGGGCCATTTTCATGACGATCAGGATCTCTTGAGAGCGGCGTTTGAGGCACTTGATCGCGAATGGCGGCACGAGCAGGTCAACCAGCGCGATTTTACAGCCGAGCGCTACATGAAACACCCCGGTCTCGGCCTAGATGATTACGATACGTGATTACGAAACCGGGACTTCGGATTTTTAAGTTTTAGATCCCAAGCTGAGCACCGCAAGTCTATGCCTGGGCCGGATGCCTGCGGAACGGACGCGGAACAATGGGTGTTGCTTCGCGCAGGGGCACAAATTGCTCCTGTGGCGGATCGTAGGCATAGACCTCACCGGTTTCAATTTTGTAAATCCAGGCGTGCAAGTGCAATTCCTTGCGGGACAGCCGGGTTGCCACGGACGGATGGTTCGAAAGATTTTCCAACTGGTTCAGTACGTTTTCTTCCACGGTCGCGAGCAAAAGCTCGTTGCCGCAAAGATGACTGTAGTTTTCCTTGACGATACGCCGGGTGGTTTCGGCGTATCCCAGCCACTTGGAAACAGCCGGCAGATCCTGCACCAGATCGGGCTCCAGCAGCGCGCTCATGGCCCCGCAAAGGGAATGTCCGCAAATAATGATGTCTTTCACTTCCAAAGCACTCACGGCATATTCCACGGTGGCCGTTTCGC
Source organism: Coleofasciculaceae cyanobacterium (assembly GCA_036703295.1). Classification (GTDB taxonomy): domain Bacteria; phylum Cyanobacteriota; class Vampirovibrionia; order Vampirovibrionales; family Vampirovibrionaceae; genus DATNPJ01. Next base: position 39,881 of record DATNPJ010000028.1, read on the forward strand.
CTCCGTGATCAACGCCGTAGGGAGGAATGATATTTCCGGCGTTCCGGATAATGAACAGTTCTCCCGGCGCCGTCTGGGTGATCAGGTTGGGGTTGATCCGGGAATCGGAACAGGTAATGAACAGCGTATCAGGCCGTTGCCCCCGCGAGAGGCGATCAAACAGATCCTTCTGTGTCTCAAAAACCTGGGACTGAAAGTGATGAACGCCCTGCACCAGTCTCTGCATGGAAAACTCCTTGAAAACTTCAAATATAGCTCCGCACACGGCCTGAAATTCAGCCCGTGAGAATTCGGATGATGACTTCATACTAACCTAACGACAGCCCACCCTTCGAAGAGGGTGGACCCCAATGAGGGTAAGAAAGATCATAGCACGGCTGCGCGAATCCGGGGGTAACGTGCTACAATACGGGCGTCACCGGTTCGAAGAGGGGATGAGACGCATGAGAAGGCTACCGTTTATAGGACGCAAAGCACAATCGGGCGGCGCCGCCATTCTTGTGGCCGCGCTCGTTGGAATTCTGGTTATTGGCGGACTCTGGGTTGCGGGGGGATACAACGGCCTGGTCCAGAAGGATACCGCCGTGGAGCAGGCGGCGAGCGATATCGATTCACAGATGAAGCGCAGAGCCGACTTGGTCCCCAACCTGGTGGCCACCGTCAAAGGGTACGCAAAACATGAGCAGGCCGTTTACCGGGATATCGCCAACGCCCGCGCCCGTCTGCTGTCCGCCGATACCAATACCAACCCGCAGGAAGCGGCCCGCGCCAATGCGTCCTTTGATTCCGCCTTGGGCCGGTTGCTGGCGCTTGCGGAAAATTACCCCCAGTTGAAGGCGGACCAGAATTTCATTCGGTTGCAGGACGAGCTGACCGGCACCGAAAACCGCATTAATTTCGCCCGCATTCAATATAACAGCGCCGTTCGGGATTACAACACGGCGGTCCGCAGCTTCCCGACCAACATGGTGGCCGGCATCACCGGCTTTGACAGAAAGCAGCCCTTCCAGGCCACCGAAGCCGAACGCGCCACCCCCAAGGTTGAATTCTAGAGCGGAATTTTAGAGCATAATTTTAGAGCGGAATTTTAGGGCTGGCTTTCAAACCATGAATATCAAACCTGAAATTGAATGCTGCGTTTCAATGCCAAAACACACCCGGTTCAGCACTCTTGGTGTCCCATAACGTCTGTCTGTTTATGAAAGAAAATATGCAAGAATTTCATCGAATGCTGACACTGCTCGCCCTTGGGGTCTCGCTGGTTTTGGGCGGCACAGTGGGTTGGGATGACTCTGCAGCATTCGCGCAGAGCGCCCTATCGCAGGCAGGCCCCAGAACTTCGACCGAAACACCATCCGAAACCCGGCAAGTGTTCAACGAAGTCCCGCCCCGGCCCCAGGGGTTGCGCATCTACGTCAACGATTACGGCAACCTGCTGACTCCGAAAGACCGGGCTACGTTGCAGGATCGGCTCCAGGCGCTGGATGAGGCGGGCATCGCACAGGTTTTGGTGCTAGTTTTACCCGATACGGATCGCGATCTCTCGGAATTCACGCACGTCATCATGAATCGCTGGGATATCCAGCATTACAAAAAGCGGGACGGCCTGTTGATTGTGGTGAACGCCCACCGGGTGCGCAATCAGCTCTCCGGCAACCGTATTTACGTGGGTACCGGCTATGCCCTGGAAAGCCTCCTGCCGGACGCGGTCATCGGGCGAATTTTAGACCGGAACGCCATTCCCGCCTTCGAGCAGGGAGACTTCTCCGGCGGCATCACGGCCACTGCATTAACCATCGCGGGCATTCTGTCCGGAGACAAAGAACTACACGCCACCTACACCCAGCCTGCCGGAGATGAGGAGGTCAGTCCGGGCCTGTTCATTTTCTTTCTGGCTATCTTCATTCTGATGTGGAGCCTGCGGATCCGGCGCTCCCGCTATTATGGCGGCGGTTTTGGCGGCGGCCCTTATTGGGGCGGCGGCTTTGGCGGTGGAGGCGGCGGATTCGGGGGCGGCTTTGGCGGGGGTGGCCGTTCCAGCGGCGGGGGCGGCGCGGGACGGTAGGTGATTCCGTATCACTCGCTCTTTCCCCTGCAAACCTGGCACCCTGACTGAGGGACCGAAAGGACGCTAGACTGGCAAAGTCCCCGCCTTTCCCGTACCCTGAAACGCATGACGTATTTTCTGATTAAAACCCTGGTTTCCGCGCTGATCATCGCGGCGGTTTCCGAGCTTTCCAGACGCAGCACGCTCTTTGGGGCGGTGGTGGCCTCCCTGCCGCTGACCTCTATCCTGGCCTTCATCTGGCTGTACCGCGATACGCGAAACGCCACCGTCGTGGCCCAGCTCGCGCAGGATATCCTGTGGCTGGTTTTCCCCTCGCTGGTGCTGTTTATCGTGCTACCGCTCCTGTTGAAAAAGCAAATGCCCTTCTACCCCGCCCTGCTGCTCGCCAGCTTGGCCACCATTGGAGCTTACGGGTTGATGCTGATGCTATTCACCAAAATTGGCTTGCGATAACAAAACAAAAGCCGCCTTTTTTTCAAAAGCGGCTTTTGCAAATGTTTTATTTCGGGTTACAGGCCCATGAAGTCGGGGCCGGAGCCTTGGGCGGTGGGGTTCACCTTCAGGTTGACCTCGGGGCAGACGATTTCGCAGGTGCGGCACTGCACGCAGTTTTCCAGCGACATGCCGTGGTGGCGAATGCCCGTTTTCACGTCCACGCGGTGGACTTCGGCGGTGCAGTCGGACACGCAGGGGGTGTCTTTGCCCAGGGCGTCGTAACTGGCCACGCACTTCACGCAGACATCGGCGTTGAATTCGTCGATGTGGGCGTTTTCGTGGTGGTACTTGGTGCCTGCATAGAAAACCGCATCCTCACGGGAGTAGATGGTTTCCTTCACGAAGCCGTTACCGGACACACTGCGCGCCGGGCGGAAGTTGGGCACGATGTGCTTGTAGTCTTCCTTGTATTTGACCGGCCCGATGTCCTTGGTGCCTTCCATCAGCCCCTTCAGGCGCAGGGCGTCGCCCATGGCGGTGAACGGGTTGTTGGTGAGACCCACCGAGATCATCCCCATCCACGGGTTGCCGCTGTCGATACCATCCAACACCTTGGGCATGTAGCTGTTCAGCAGGCGCGGGTTTTCCTGCCAAGCCTGGCGGAAGTAACGCCCTTCAAACAGCTCCTTGCCGACGAAGGAATTCATCACGCGATCTTTGTAGGAGCCCATCGCCGCTTCGGTAAACTGGCCACCGGATTTCAGGATGTCATGCAGCACTTCCGCTGCCTGCCATCCGCACTCCATGGCTTTGTCCACCCCGGAGAGCGCCGCGATATCCAGCACACCCAGCGCGTCGCCGAGCAGCATCGCGCCATCGACCGCGAATTTTTTAGGCAGACTGTAGTAACCGCCTTCGGGTAGCAGGGCCGCGCCGTACTTCAGCATCTTGCCGTTTTTAATCAGCGACTGGAGCCACGGGTGTTTTTTCAGATCCTGCAAGCGCTGTTGCGGGTTGATGTTGGGGTTGGGCGAATCCAGGGAGATCACCATCCCGATGGTCAGTTTGTGGTCTTTCATCCCGTAGATGAAGCCGCCGCCAAAGCTGCCGTCCACCATCGGGAAACCCATCGTGTGCCAGACTTTACCGGCCAAATCGGGACCGGATTTATCCAGTTCCCAGACTTCCTTCACGCCCACGGACCAGATTTGCGGGTTGTCGCGCAGGTTGAACTTGGCCACCAGATTGCGGGAGGTAAAGCCTTTATCTCCAAAGCAGGTGACTTTGCCGTAGATGTTGTCCTCGTTGACGTCGCCCGTGGTTTCTTCCACCACTTTCACGCCAACCACTTTGCTGCCTTCATAGGCGATATCATGGGCGGAGAAGCCGGGGAAGAAGTCCACCGTGATGCTCGGTGCGTCTTTCAGTTTTTCTTTCAGGTTGTGAACCATCCAGTAGACCACGTGGCTCAGCGTCAGCACCAGGTAGCCTTCTTTTTTCAGGCCGTCCGGCAGCAGGCTGCGGGGAACGTCCCACTTGCTTTTGCTGGCGAGCACCGAGAAATGGCTTTCCTTGCAGACCGCTTCCACCGGGAAGCCAATCTCTTCGTAGTTGGGGAAAAGCTTTTGAATCACGCGGGGATTGGACACCGCGCCGCTCAGCACGTGCGCGCCAAATTCCTTGCCCTTTTCGAGGATGGCCATCGTAAAGGACGTCCCGCTTTGCTTGGCCAGATCAACCAGGTGATGGGCCAAGGCCAGGTTGGACGGACTGCCGCCAACCAGGATCACATCATATTCTATCCGTTCAGCCAAGAGGCTTTGCCTCCTATCAATTCAATGGTTGTACTCAGTAAATATTTAGACGAGGGATTTTTTGGCTTCCTCGCCGTTGATTTTCGCGCCGCTGGCTTTCAGCTGGCGAATCATTTCGGGCACCACATGGGAGAGGTCTCCCACGATACCGTGGTGGGCCACCTGAAAGATGGGCGCGTCGGCATCCTTGTTGATGGCGATGATCAGACTCGACTTGTTCATGCCCACCCGATGCTGGATGGCGCCGGAAATCCCGATCGCAATATAGATTTTCGGACGCACGGTTTTCCCGGTCTGGCCAATCTGGTGCTGGTAAGGGATCCAGCCGGCATCCACGCACTTGCGCGATGCGCCGACCACGCCGTTCTCGAAGCACGCAGCCAGTTCCTTCAGCATTTCAAAGCCTTCCGGTCCGCCCAGACCGAAACCGCCCGACACGATGACGTCGGCATCGGCCAGATTGACACCGGCTTGCAGCTCGCGCACGATTTCCATCACCTGCACCCGAAAGTCTTCCGGCAGCAAATTGACTGGAACTTCGCGAATATCGCCCTGGCGGCTGGCATCAGGTTCCAGCGGAATCATCACGCCCGGACGGGTGGTGGCCATCTGCGGGTTGTTCCAAGGGCCCAGAATCCGGGCCTTCAGACTCTCGCCGAAGCTGGGACGAATGGCGTACAAGCAGCCGGGATAAATCCCCAGCTTGTCCGGGTCCGCCTTGTTGGAATGCTCGTAGGGGCCGATATCCAGCTCGGTGCAATCGGCGGTCAGGCCGGTCTCAAAGTGCGCGGCAATGCGCGGCGCCAGATCGCGTCCGGTGGTCGTAGAGCCCAGCAACAAGATGTGCGGCGGCACTTCGAAGGTTTTCAGCAAATCGGTGATCACGCGGCGGTAAGGCAGCGTGCGGTAGTTTTCCAGCTCGGGATGATCCGCCACGTAGACGATCTCAGCACCGTACTGGATCAGCTTATCAGCTTGCTCGCGCAAGTTGTGGCCCAGCAGAATCGCGGACAGCTTGCCACCCAGCTTGTCGGCCAGATCGCGGCCCGCGCCCAGCAATTCAAACGTGACCGGCTGCACCTGTCCCTGGAACTGCTCGGCAATGACAATCACTTCCTTGTTGGAAGGCGTCGTGATTTCGCGCTTGGCCAGCGCGTCAAAATCGATGGCGGGCGCTTCCGCCGCCTGAGGGGGCGTGGGCTGAGCCGCCGGAGCGTCAGCTTTTTTGGGTTCTTCCGGAGTCGTCATACGCTTACGAATTCCCTAAGATTGGTATTCTGGAGCACGTCACGGACCATCACTTCAATCGGCTCGCCCTGGCGAACGACACAGCTGCCACCGATTTCAGCCACTTTATCCGTTTTGGCGACGATGGTGGGAGAGCCTTTCAGGCCGCATTTCAGCGGATCGGCGCCCACCTCGTCCAGGGTCACGGTCTTAATGACGTTGTTTTTCGCTTCCTCGTTCCGCAGCAGCATCTGCACTTGGCGTGCGCCACGAATAGACTTGTACGCCAACGGATGGTAGGAGTTGGCCACCGTGATCAGGGCGGGCATTTCCATCCTGACCCACTGGTAGCCGCCTTCAATGACCCGGCGGGCGACGACTTTACCGTCTTCAACGCGAAAGTCTTCGCAGTAGCTGGTTTGGGGCAGCGCCAGACGCTCGGCAATCTGCGGGCCGACCTGTGCGGTATCGCCATCGGTAGTTTGCAGGCCGCAGAAAATCAGGTCCGGCTGGCCCAGATGCTGAATCACCTTGTGCAGGGCATAAGCCGTGGCCAGGGTATCGGAGGCTGCCAATCGGCGGTCGGAGAGCAGGTAGCCCATATCGGCGCCGTGCTCAATGGCTTCCATGAGGATCTCCACTGCGGGCGGAGGCCCCATGGAGATGGCGGTGACTTTGCCGCCGTATTTTTGCTTGGTGTGCAGGGCCGCTTGCAGCGCGTAGCGGTCGAATGGGTTGAGCATCCGCTTGGCTTTGGCGCGGTCGATGGTGCCATCCGGGTTGATACCGGCCTTGGCAGATTGGTCGGGGACCTGCTTGATAAGGACGTAGATGTTGTTAATGCTGGACATGGTGTCTCTGTTGCCTGTCTGAAACGAGCTAATTCTATGATGAGGGGCGAGTGTGGAACAGCAATAGGGTATCAACGAAAATTACAAACGTCAAATGTTTTTAGCAGAGTAATAAGGGGATCAAAATCAGCCGCCACCCCTGATTTATATGCTCGCCCTGAATTGGTCGCCTAACGGCTGAAAAACGCGCGAACCGCCTGAGCCACAGTGCGGACCTCGTCTTCGGTCAATTCCGGGAAAAGGGGCAGGGAAATGCACTCGCGGCCCAGGTCCTCGGACATGGGGAAATCACCCGCCTTGTAGCCCAGATGCCGGAAGGCCGGTTGCAGGTGCAGCGGAATGGGGTAGTGGATCCCGGCGGCAATGCCTTGTTCTTGCAAGTAGGCCAGCAGCGCGTCGCGTTCGGCGGTTTGCAACACATATAAATGAAACACGGAACTGCGATCCGGGGCCACCTGCGGGCGGCGCAATTGATGCACATCCGCCAGCAGCTCGTCATACAAAGCAGCCCAGCGGCGGCGCTGCGCGTTCCATTCATCCAGGTATTGCAGCTTGGTACGCAATACGGCGGCCTGGAAGGTATCCAGGCGGCTATTCATGCCTTCCATGCCGTGTTCGTACTTGGTGAGGCGGCCATGGTTGGCCAGCATGCGAATCTTTTGGGCCAGTTCCGGATCGCAGGTGGTCACGGCGCCGCCATCCCCGAACGCACCCAGGTTTTTGCCCGGATAAAAACTGAAAGCCGCGGCCTTCCCGAAGGAGCCAATCCGCTTGCCGCGATATTCCGCGCCATGGGCTTGCGCGGCGTCTTCAATCAGGTATAGCCCATGCTCATCGGCCAGGGTTTGGAGAGGGGTCATGTCCGCCGGTTGCCCGTAAAGATGCACCGGCAAAATCGCGCGGGTGTTTGCATTGATCAAAGGCCGGACCTGATCGGGATCCAGTGTGTAGGTAATCGGGTCGATATCGGCAAAGACCACCTTCACACCCAGCGGGGCAAAAATCTCGGCGGTGGCGATGAAGCTCATGGCGGTGGTGATGACCTCATCCCCCGGCTTCAGACCCAGCGCGCGAAAGATCAGATAGAGCGCATCCGTGCCGTTGCCCACACCCACGCAGTAATCCGCCTGGCAGTACTCGGCAAAGGCCTGCTCGAATTCCCCCACGGCCGCGCCGCCCACGAAATCGGTCCGCTCGGTCGCCACGCGGTAACATTGCGCGAATTCTTCCGCATGCTGCTCGATTTGCCGACGAAGATTGACCAGGGGAATGTTGGTTTTAACCGCCATGTGCCGTAAGCCTCCTCTAATGCTTGACCCTGAATGTCAGAAAGATTCATCTTACTCCAAAGCAGGGCGGCGGTATACAAAGCCTGACAATCAACACTCCCGAACTGGCGGGAGCAAAAGCTCACGGGGACCCAGCTTGCTAAACCATGGCTCCCCGATAATTTTAGGTCCACCAGCACGATTAAACCTACCACTCGTCGGCCTCAATGCCTGAGCCCATCCCCCCGGTCATCAATTCCAGCGTTATTTAGTTCCAACTGAACCAGGGAGGGTCCAGGTTGGAGTCGGGTTGCTTGGTTCCATTACTGGAAACCGTGTCAGGGAAAATGGTCGCGCCTGTCCTGACCATGCCATTGAAATAGATGGCGAAATCGATCCCCTTGCCGTACCCGGTATTGAGCCCGCTGTCAACACCGTCCGGGTCGTAAATGAACCAGACGGCGTTGGTCGTCGCAGTGCCTGCGAAACTGGCGTTAAGAGGAGACAGCATTCCCCCGTTATGCATCCTGTAGCAAGCGCTCCAACTGCAATCCCACGCACCCGTGTTGTGCTGGTTATCAATAAGGCCCGTGGTTTGAGACGACACATAGTTCAGGTAAGGGATCAGATCAGCGGCCTTGGTGGCGGACGTCGGCGGACTTTTGTATTTCAGGACGGCGTAAGCAGAGCTCAGCATTCCGGCCATTTCCTTGGCGGCCGACTTTTTAAAGGAATTCTGTTGTGCAGTGATGACCTTCGGAATGCTGAAAGTGGCTATTTGCGCAATGATGAGCAGAGTGATCAATAGCTCACTCATTGAAAAACCTGGCGTATTTCTGAATATCAAAGCCATATGCGTTGTTATCGGCAGAACCTGGCAAAACTATACTGCGATTCCTGAATTGTAACGAAAAATCAACAGAATAAAATCAATAGAATAGGGGGATTGGTAGGAGAAAAGGAGCGCGGAAAAATGAGCAGGTTTAAACGCTGGTGCTCGTTGATTGACGAGTTTTTTGGCAATTCGGAATGCGCATTAAGCAGGGTGTCCCTCCCAAGTTTGGGATTCCTCAATCCCGGATGTTCACGACGCTCGCGCAGTGATCCGGATTAGATAGTCAGCTAGCTTTCTGTAGACAAGTGGTGAATTGTCTGCTCAGCCTGGAAATTTCACAATGGTAGGCATTATTTTTTCCGCATAACTACGTGGCAATTCAAGTTTTGGCCACTCAGCAAGTTTTGATAAAGGAGCCCTGGAATGATGGAACAGAATCAAAACCCTGATTACATGCATCCGGAGGGGAAAGGCATTTCCGGAGAGAATGTCTACGGCGAGGCCGGGAGCCGGGAAGGCATGTCCGCCATGAAAGAAAAAGCCAGCCAACAGGCCGTCGCACTGAAAGAGCGCGTAAGCGAGAAAGCCCGCGACTATAGCAGTCAGGCCAGGCAAAAAGCCGACGAAGCCCGTGGAAAAGCCTCCACTGGGCTGCGGAGCACCTCCCGCCGCATGCAGGATTTGGCCCAATACCTGGAGGAGCATGACGCCAACGAGATGTCCCAGGCGGCTCTGCGCAGTTCCAAGGAAGTGGTTCGCAAGCATCCGGGCAAGTCACTGCTGGCGGGCTTGGTGGTCGGCATGCTGCTCGGCCAGCTTTCTGGAATGGTAGTTGGAATGGTGGTAGGCGGTCGTCGAAGACGGTTTACATTACGATGACATAGCGACCAGACTGAAAGAGGGGTGATGTCATGAGCGTTCCAATGCCATCGGAAAGACGGGACCGGGCTCCGATGGGGGATCTGGTCCGGGAACTGCTGACAAAAATCACCGAATTGCTGAACACGCAAGTCAAGCTGGTAAAAACCGAAATTAAGGTTGAAAGCCGGAAATTTGCCACTGCGGCGGTCTTTGGACTGGCGGCCGTCTTGATGGGATTTTTCTTTGTGCTGTTTCTCGGTGTCAGCATGATTCTGCTTTTCGCCAAAGTTGTGGAGCTGGCTTGGGCCGCAGTGATTACGACTGCGATTTTCCTGATCGTGGCGGCTGTTGCCGGTCTCATGGCAATGCGGGAAGCTCGGAAAAATGCCGCCACGATTGATGTGGAAGCCTGAAATCGGAAGTCCCTACAAGTTCAATGACAAGGAGACGGCAACGCCATGACCACCACCTCGGAGCTTCGCGCGGAGATTGAGACCAAGGGCGATGAAATCTCTCAGATAGCCCATAAAATCGAAAGCCGGTTTGAATACTACACCGATTGGCGCGGCCTGGTCCAGGAGCGACCTCTCGTTTCAGTCGGGATTGCCTTGGGGGCCGGCCTGCTGCTGTCGGGCGCGGCCGTACCCTTGTTCCTGATTGCGGCGAAGCAGGCGGGAACCATTGCCAGAGGCGGCGCTACGGCCTTCTTAATGAGCTTTGTCAAGGCCCGCGCTCAAACCCTCGCTTCCCAAGTCGAGCGCTAGAAAACCATCGGAGAGTGTTCTCGATTGCGTTTGGCTGCGCTGCCTACGGATGGGATTGGTGGCGCAGGTTGTATGCGGGGCTCTGTGGTTTTCCCTGCTCTCACCTGTTCTAAAAGCCGGGCATGGGCTTCCATATGGCAGGACGCAAAAAGGCCGGGCCCATACGGTACCCGACCTTTGAGACTCTACCTTCTTACTCGCCTGTGGATAGAAGTCTTTGAACCTATAAAACTATCAAAGGATTACACCTGCTACCGACCGGAATGATCGGACCATCGGCCCCAATCGGACCAGATTCGCTCAATGGCTTAAGCCCAAGCCTGCCGCCTGTCGATACCCTTGTTTCTGGTTACATCTGCATAAAAACAACCATTTGAATTCTGATGCTACTTGGTAACAAATCTATTACACGCCTGCCTGTTGCTGGACTTGCTGAATCAGGGAATTTCTGATTCCGTTGATGGCGACCAGCCGAGCCTGTATAGCAGCCGCTTGTGGCGTGTTTGGAGCAAGGTTTTGCGATTGAGATACCAAAGCGGGAGCAGTATTATTCAAACTCTGGATAGCATTCAAGGTGAATACTTGTTTAATTTGCTCCTCAGGTATTCCCGCTGATTGCAGCATAGGAACCAATTGAAACATCAACTGATTGGATTGTGGAGATTCCGGCGCTAGTTGGAATACCTGATCCAGCAGACCGCCTGCAGCCGGAACGTTACTTACCAGCTGTTTCATCCTCTGTTGCAAACTGCGATTGTCATTAAAATTCAGTGGTTGGGGTGCCACAGCTTGCTGGGGTGCCGCAACTGGCTTGCCGGTCATCATCTGTAGCATGCTCATCATCATGTTTAGCATCGTACCCATCAGGGTTGTTTGCATACTCGAATCCTGAGCCTGCCCCCCCGTGGCGGGAGCCGATGGCGGAGTTTGTTGTCCGGGAGACAATGCGGATTTCGCCTTTGTAATTTGTTGGTCAAGGGACATCGTCCCATCGCTGACCCGGGTCAAACTGGTAATCAGATCGTCTTGGGATAAACCTGCGGTATTCGTGAGCCCTGGCTGCTCCGCAAAGTTGAAGCTCAACGCTTGCACATTGTTCAAAATCTTCGAAAATGCGCTATTGCTCTGATCCTGGCCCAGGGATTGTACATAATTGCAGATCTCACCCGACTGTAATAAGCCATCGTGATTCTGATCGGCCTGTACAAAATTACGCGCCAAGCCACCAAGGGCATCGGACTCCTGCTTTTTGCTGGTCTCGGTGGTGCCAGCCTGCTGATTCGCATACCCATATGAAGCGAAACCGCCAATATTCGAACTCATTGTTTGCCCCTCTCTAATCCTCTTACAACTGCGAAAATGACTACATCCACATAAAAACAATCAATTAATTGCTTGTGCTAGATTATTTCGAAATATTACGAATTCCAGTACCAAAACACCTATCATCAAGGGAATGTATCCCTGGATTGCGGGAAACCAAGCTGTTACACTGCTGATATGATAGCCGGCATGACGAAGGGGATTTGGTATGAAAGCGGAAATTATCGCTGTGGGCAGCGAGCTGCTGATTGGGGATGTGGTGAATTCCAACGCGGCCTGGATTTCCCGAGAACTGGCCAACCTAGGCATTGATGTCCATTTTCACGTCACCGTCGGCGACAATCCGGCCCGCATCCAGGGCGTGATTGCACAAGCCGTTCAGCGCTCGGACCTGCTCATTTTCACCGGCGGCCTGGGGCCCACTGAAGACGACCTGACCGTCGCCACCATCGCTGATTACTTTCAGACCCCGCTCATTGTCGATCCGGAATCCGAGAAGGCAATCCGCGAGATGTTTATCGTGCGTGGCATGCCCATGTCGCCGACGAACCTGAAGCAGGCCAAGAAGCCGGAAGGCGCCATCACCCTGAAAAACCCGGTGGGCACCGCGCCGGGCATCGCCTGGGATGTCTCCGAAAAAACCGGCAGACAGACTTCTATTCTAACTTTTCCGGGTGTTCCCAAAGAGCTTTATGCCATGTGGGCGCAGGGCCGGGCGTTCATTCAGGAGCAACAGCGGCAGGCCGGGGAGCAGCCAGAGGTCCTGGTAATTCATTATCTACACTTCTTCGGTATTGGAGAATCCAAGCTGGGCGAACTACTGGCGGACCTGATGCAGACCGCGAACCCCACCGTCGCCCCCTACGTTGGCCAGGCAGAGGTGCGCATCCGGGTGGCAGCCAAAGCCCCCGGCATAGATGAAGCCGAAGCCCTGATCGACCCGGTCCGCACGGAAATCATCCGGCGCTGCGGCGATTATTACTACGGAGAAGACGACGCCACGCTGGAAGCGCGGGCGGCCGAACTGCTCTTTGAACTCGGCCAGCGCGTAGCAGTAGCGGAATCCTGCACTGGGGGACTGATTAGCAGCCGCCTGACCGACATTCCGGGCAGCAGCGCGTATACGTTCATTAATATGATTACTTACGGCAACGCGGAAAAGACCCGGCTTCTGGGGGTGCATCCCGAGACACTGGCGGCGGTGGGCGCGGTCAGTCCCGAAGTCGCGGCGGAAATGGCCCTGGGCGCACGCAAGGAGAGCGGATGCGAGTGGGGGCTGTCCATCACCGGCATTACGGGACCGGAAGGCGGTAGCGAAGAGAAACCGGTGGGCTTGGCCTATGTCGGAATCGCGGGCCCTGGAGAGCAGATTTACCTCAAGAAAATCATGGTCAACCGGAACTACCCGCGCCGGGATATCAAGCACTGGTTCAGCCAGTACGCCCTGCACTTTTTGCGGCTGGCCCTGAGCGGCAAGCTGGAAACGGATTACCCGGCCCCCTGCCAGGCTACCATCGGTTAAGGAAAAAACGCCCAGCCTTCAAGACTGTGGGGCGACAGGCGGAACTGTCGGGCATTCCGACTGCCTTCACTAGCAACAAAAAAAGTTGAGTGGTTTTTCCTATTCAGCAACCATAACGGATTTGCTAGCATCTAGACTGACCACTCACGACAGGAGGGTAAGTTCATGGGTATACAGTTCAATACCGCCCGAGGACAGGCCTGCTACCGCTCACCTCAACCAAATTCGGCCTTGCGCTTTTCCGGCGTCTCAAAAGCCGATTCCGTCCGGTTCTCCAGACTGCATTCCAGGGATGCCGCTTCCGACGCCGAATCCGCCGGTTCTGGAGATCGCGGTTTCAAATTCGGCTCGGCCTTGGGAACAGGGCTGAAATGGGCCTTGCTGTCCAACTTCCTCACCATTCCGGCGGGGTTGTTCCAGATTTTCCCGCTGGGCCTGATTTCCGGGGGATTGGGCATCGGCACCGGCTGCGCCAGTATCATTCTGGGTCCGCTGGCTTTCGGAGCCCTGGGCTTCCTGAAGGGCGGTTTCAAGCGAGAATAAACCCTCGCCAGCCCTTCCTCCACATGGTTCACGCGGACTGGCACAAAAAATCTTGACCGGTTTTTATACAGCAGATTCCGGATTTAATAACAGGAGATCCCTTTCCATGATTCCCAATTCAACATCCATTCCCTCCTATGTCCCAAAAACACTGCCGTCCTTTGCCCAGCCAGATCCTCTGACCCAAGGCGGCGGCTATGGTGCTCCGCCTCAGCTCGGACAACAAGTCTTCCCGCAAGGCACACCGTACTTCGGGCAAACGCTCGGACAATCCGGCGCGACCCAGCAGCCAACATCCGTCCCGACCCACGGCCCCCTGAAATTTGGCTTTGAGCCTTGCAGCACGGCTGCTTGCTGCTGTATCCTACCGGCGGCAGTAGCGGGGGGCGGGATCCTCTGGGCCTTAAAAAGCGTCATCGGCAAGGTGTTTGGTGCGATCAAGGGGATTGTCGGCGGCATCGGCAATATTGCCACAAAAGGGGCGTCCGCAGCCGGGGAGGCTGCTATCAAAGCCTAGAGAGTCAACGCCCGGTTCCCAACCTGAATAAAAGGAACCGGGAAGCATCCGCGACACCATCAAGTTCAAGCAAATTCTAAGCAAAGCACGCTACCGATACACGGAAAGCATGCCGGAGGCATCGGATGATTCGTCCTGCAACCTTCAACAGCTTTAACACGGGCACTCCCGCCACTCCGGCTGGGGCTCGGTTGTCGGCGGGCATCAACCCCGGTACTGCCTCATCGAATGATTCCAATGCTTCCAATCTCTCTCAACGGGCGAAACACTGGTCCAACCCCAACCCCGATTCCGGCTCGCCTTACCGATACCAACCCGTCCCGCTGGATAACGCCAGTTGGCTGCAAAAGAAATGCGTCGCCATGATTGAGTGGTACCAGCGCAACTCCCTGATTCATGGTCCTGCATACAAGTTCATCAACCTGAAATGCCCCTACGGCGAGCATGGTTACAGCAGTTGCTCACAGTTAGCTAAAGAAGCCATCATCAAATACGGCGTCATCAAAGGAATCTGGAGGGGCTCCTTGCGTCTCCTGAACTGCAGGCCCTCGACGGCTAAAAAGCTCGATCACGGAGAACCCGTCCGCTACATGGTGGCTTAACTGAGGGTTTCCCGGCAGGTCAGGCGTCCTCAGCGGGGCACGAAATCAATTTTCCGCAGTTAACCCTGGCCCCATGAGTATTCGGAAAGCATCCCTGCGGGGATTTACTCGCGAAAAGGCCCTTCGGTGAGCGCCTCGCTGTATTCGGGCGTGAGGCGGGAGGCGTAATCAAAGAGCACCAGGCCCGGCATGTCGGCTCGGCGAACGGCTTCAATCTGCGCCAGCAAATCAACAGGCGCCGTGCGGTTGTACATGCCGAAGACGCCGATATAAACCGGGAACTTCTCCGGCACCTGCTCCTTCAATTTCAGGCTCTGGTCAGCCATCCAATCCGGGCGCGGAGACAGCCCAATGGGCGTCAGCGCCTGGATGGTGCCTTCTTTTGCCCAGCGAGGATAATCCTGTAATTTCTGGGCGTAATCGGAATCCGAGCTGGGGAAGATAACCGCCGAAATCAGCATATCCGAGCGGATGGCCCGGCTTTTCTCCGAAATCAGCTTCACGAAAGAGCTCACCTGCTCTTTGCGCCAGGCAACCCAACGCGGCCACAGTGGGCTGGCCGGGGTTAAGTCCTTGGGATCGGGCACCGGAGTTGGTAGTGCGGTGGGCTTATCCGTTTTTTTGACCGCTGCTTGCCGCTCGCGATCAATCAGCTCCCGAAATTGCTTGCGGGCGGTTTCCGTATAGCCCCAGGTGGTTCCCAGGTAGTAGGGCTTGTTGGGCCGGGCGCTGGCCGGGTAGCGAATGTAATCCAGGTTCAGCCCGTCCGGCTGGTAGCGGGAAGCCATCTCCAGCAACAGCTTTTCCAGGAAGGCCCGGGCCTCGGCATTGGCCGGATCGAGGAAATAATGGCCGGGCTCGATATCGGAGGGCACCGGGTAGCCCATGTTCCAGTTAGGCCGCTGGATATTGCGCCACGCCGGGTATTTCTGAAGGATGGGGCCAAACTGTTCGCTGTTCTCCTGGGCGTTGCCGGCAAAGAACACCTGCACCCACAGATGCACCTTGATGTTTTCCTTGTGGGCTTCATCCAGCCACAGCCGGAGCGGGTCGGCGCCCGCATACTGGGGATGCTGCGTCGGCAGGCCATATTCAGCCATCACATCGCTGGGATAAATCGTCTTGCCCTGGTAATAGGTTTCCAGAAAAACATGCCGGATTTTGGCCTGTTTCAGCCCTTCAATCGCTTTGCGGATACGCTCGGGATCGGTCCCCTCGGGCCGGATCCAAGCGCCGCGAAACTCATCGGGCCTGGATTCGATGGTGTTATAGAAGGCGCGATCGGCATCTGCACGGCAGGACTGGGCCGTTTCGGCCAGTTCCGGGGAAAGCCCCTCGGCGGCACGGGCGGATAGCTGCTCCCGGCAGGCTTTGGCTTGTTGCAGAAACTGCTCGTAACGCTCCCGATTGGCGGGTGGTCTGGATTCGGCGCGCTTCAACGCGGAATCCACCTCGAATAGGTACACATCCGGCGTAAAACGAATGACCAGCTCCTGCTTGCCGCCCGGATTGGCGCTTTCGTCACCGTCAACCGAGGCTATCGAGACTATGGCGCCGGGCTTGGCAAAGCGGCTCAGCCACTGGGCGGCGGAACCATGAGCGCTTATCACGAAGCCGTTTTCCGGGATGGGACTGTCGGAGCCGCCCATGTCCGTCACCCGGCCGTCCCGGACGACTGCTTCCGCACCGGAGGCACTGGTGCGGGTGCTCTCACCGTAGGCGCGGGTGTAGATGTTCATCTGGTTTCCGCCCCGCAGGCCGCTGCTGACCGCGCCCTTTGGATTGGTAGCCGGTGTGGGGTCGATATAGTCAATCGGAAAACGGTATTCCCGATCCGCTTTCGTTGTCGGGGTGTCCGGCCTCAGGATGCTAGGCCCTGTTTCGTAATCCTGTCCCATGAGATCCTGCGCCATCCCTGCGGGTGCCAGGAAAGAACTTGCAATCAACAGCGACAACGCACAAAAAGCGGCCCGGCGAGTGGCAATGTTCAGGCGATGAGATGAAAGCATCCGGGCAAAAGCCGGACGGGTGGGTGCAAGCATGGTGAGATCCAGAGCAATCCAAGACTCAGCAACGAAAAACTATTGTACAGGATATTCAGGATCGGGCAATGAGAGCCTGGCCTTTCACCCTCACCAGTGGACTAGCCACGGGAAGGGGTTGTCTCATTGCGCGCCAGAAAAGGAAACGCCCGTTTTCCGTTGGCCCAGCAGTGCCTCAAGCCATCTCACCAGCTGGCGAGTGAAGTCCAGAAACGCCTGAAGCATCCGCCAGATGAACAATTGAACGGCCATGAGGGGCTTTGCCTGTTTGGTATCGTGCCTGTGAATAAAGCCCTGGTCAAAAACAAGGCCATCCTTGTCGATAGCCTTAAAAGCCAGCCCATTGGGCATGATTTCAAAGGCCATAAAATGAAACCGCTTTGCCAAAACCTCTCGTGGATGAGGCGCCTCCTCCAGGACCTCATCATGCAAACGGCCCGCAGCGCCGCTGACGATATGATGAACCCCCTGCAAGGGCTTGGAGCGCTCGTAATGGTGTTCATGCCCGGCCAGATACACATCGACCCCGTATCGTTTGAAGATGGGCTCCAGGATTTTTCGCATTTGATGCAGGGTGCTGGTCTCCAGGATGGCATGCTTTCCGCTGGAGTAAGCCGGATAGTGCCCCAGCACCACCTTCATATTAGCCTTGCTGTGCTTCAGGGCGCTGGTCAGCCAGCGTTTCTGGATATCATGCTTTTTTGGGCCAGTGTGGGGCTGTGGGTATAACACTCGCTATCGCCCGGCAGCATCACGGTCGTATCGACGGCAAAAAACTCCACCTGGTTTCCGGGCGGGCCCAGCCGGAAATTATAAAATGGCGGCGCTCCCCAGTAGGCCAATTGCCGGTCGCCGTGGCCCCGATTGACATCATGGTTGCCCAGGACGGGAAAGAACTTGATGCCCAGGTCGAACAACGCTTTGTAGGGCTCGTAAATCAATTCTTTAAAGCGCTTGGGCTCGCCGTGGTTATAAATATTATCGCCCAGTACCAGCACACTGCCGAAGGACTGACGATCGTACAGCGCGCGCATCTGCTCGGCCACGGCGCGTTGCTCGGCGCTGCCATAGCCCGCATCCCCGATCACCAGAAAGCGGTTCATCCGATCCGTTTTGGGGAAGGGGGCAAACAAATCCCGCTGGAGTGTCTCAGTCGGCGCGGGCACCCGAGAGGGCGCCGCCTGCCCAAAACGCGGTTGGGCATTGCCGTGCGGCAAGCGAATGTTGAGAAATCCGATGTGGTGCCGACGGCCTGCACCGTCTATGTGCGAAGAAACCATGGCCATTGCGAAAAGGCGCCTCTTGCACTTGCTATGAACCCACTGATTATTATCACCGGAGATGATGACACAAAGATGACAAATCCGTAAAGCGCAGAGGTAATCGCCGGGCTGGGGCGGCACGCCGCTCGAACGATTGCCCCGCCAGCGATTGAATGATCTCTCGCATCGCAAGTGAAGAAAGATTCCAGATGAAACGGACTTTAGATTGAGCGGCCGATGCAGGTGCCGCTTCTTCTTAGGTTGCCGCCCGGCAGGCGGGAGGGTTTCCGGCCTTCATAAACTTCGGCGCAGTTCGAGGAAACCACCCGCAAACGATGACTGAAGCCATCCAGAATGGAGTTCAGGGCGGGGCTGATCCGTTCCAGCTCGTTCCGCATGTCCTGCTGGTGAATAACTTCCACCATCACCTCACTGCCCGCAACCACTGTTGCAGAGCGATTCCGGGTATCATTAAACAGGTACATCTCACCGAAGATCTCACCGGCGCCCAAGCGGGCAATCGGGACGACCTGATTCGAGCTGTTACGTTTGCATACCACCACCTCGCCGGCCAGGATCCGAAAGGATCGATCACCGGGAGTACCTTCCAGGAGAATGGTCTGCCCTTTGATAAATTGCTGGGTCGGTCTGGACATAAGCGATTCCAATCCTTCTTCTTCCTTGCCTATCGGTCGACGCGCTTGAATATTCGAACGGACGTGTAATCGATCAATAACCACATCAATAAATAGATAAGGTTTATATCGGTCAGATTGATTAAAAACTGAAGGCTGTTACCCTCCAGTCATTAAGAAGTGTAAATGGCTTTGCCCTACATCGCGCAGTACCACGCCATTTGGCGCGCTCAAGCAACCAGCCCCAAGGCTGGCCGGGCAACAGGCGAACCCGTTGGAGAGGATGAAACTCAGCGTTGGGCGCGCGGAACGTAGTCCAGATGCTGGGGACCTTCGTAGATGGCCTTGGGGCGAATCAGGCGGTTGTTGTCCAGCTGTTCGATCATGTGCGCGGTCCAGCCCGCAATGCGGGACAGGGCGAAGATCGGCGTGTAGATTTCAATCGGCAGGCCCATCAGGTAGTAGACGTAGGAAGTGGGGAAATCCACGTTGGGCACAATGTTTTTCTCGCGGCGCATCAGGTCTTCCACAATCGTGGCAATGCGGTACCACTTGCTGTCACCCAGCTTTTCGCTGACTTCGCCCGCCATGCCGGTGAGAATGGCCGCGCGGGGGTCGCCGGTCTTGTATTCACGGTGCCCAAAGCCCATGATCTTCTTCTTGGTGGCCAAGGCGTCCATCACCCAGTGCTCGGCGTTCTCCGGCGTGCCGATTTCCATCAGCATGTACATCGCTTCCTCATTGGCGCCACCGTGCAGCGAGCCTTTCAGGGTGCCGATGGCGGAAGTGGTGCCGGAATAGATGTCGGACATCGTGGAAACCGTCACCCGGCTGGCAAAAGTAGAGGCATTAAAGCCGTGATCGGCGTAGCAGATGAGCGAGATATCAAACACATGCGCCACATACGGATCCGGTTTCTTGCCCAGCAGCATGTACAAAAAGTTCTCGCCATGTGCCAGGCTGTTATCAGGCTGAATAATGTCCTGACCCCGGCTGAGGCGGTAGCTCCAGGCAATCATCGCCGGGAACTTGGCCACCAGACGAATCGCCTTGCGGATATTGGCGTCGTGGCTGTCGTCATCCTTCTCGGGGTCATGCAGGGCCAGCAGCGCGGCGGCGGCCTTCAGCATATCCATCGGGTTGCTGTTTTTCGGGTACAGCTTGAAATGGTCCACCAGTTGCTGAGGGATAGTCCGCTCGCTTTTCAGCAGGGCGCAGAAGTCGTCATACTCCCGCTGGGTGGGGAGGTGCCCCTTGATGAGCAGGAAAGCGACTTCCTCGAAAGATGAGTGCTGGACCAACTCGCGGATGTCATAACCGCGATACATCAGGCTGTTCAGATCGGGGTTCACGTGGGAAATGGTGGTGACGCCCGCGATAACACCCTCAAGCCCTGGACTGTACTCTGCCGTTTTCATGGTCATGTCCTCTTTTGATAATTAACAAACCTGTCACCAGAGTCCATTTTCAGGAGTCGCCGAATCGTACGGTTTAAGCGTTTTGACCGCCTTTGGCCGAAAACTGGGTGGCCAAAGTGGCGTCCAGTCGCTCATAGTCCTGATAATGGATCAGCTTATAGAGATCTTCCCGGGAAGTCATCCGCTCCAGCAGCGGTTGTTGGGTTCCCTCCTGCCTGAGGGTCCGCATCCCGTCCTCGACCGCCTTCATCATAATCCGAAAAGCGGTCATCGGAAAGATGACGATATTATACCCAAATGACTCAAACTCCTGAAGAGTCAGATACGGCGTCTTGCCGAATTCGGTCATGTTGGCCAGCAGCGGTGCTTTAACCTGCCGCGCGAATTCCGCAAATTCCTCCCGCGTGTTCAGGGCCTCCGGAAAGATCATGTCCGCCCCGGCATCCAGATAGCTGTTGGCGCGCTTCACGGCATCATCAAATCCATAAACCGCTTTGGAATCCACCCGCGCAATAATCAGGAAATCCGGATTAATCCGCGCCTGCACCGCTGCGGCGATTTTTTCGCGCATGTTCTCAACAGAAATCACCTGCTTGCCGTCCAGGTGCCCGCACCGCTTGGGGATGACCTGGTCTTCAATGTGCAGACCACTCAAACCCTGGCGTTCGTATTCCTGCACGGTTCGGAAGACATTCACCGCCTCCCCGTAGCCGTTATCAGCGTCCGCGATTGCGGGAATATTCACGCTGCGCGCAATATACCCGGCCTGGGTCGCCATCTCGGTCGCGGTCATGAAGCCGATATCCGGGTAGCCGCCCACGCCGTTGGAAAGCCCGGCGCCAGAAACATACAGCGATTCAAAGCCCACCTGCTCGATGATTTTCGCGCTGATGGCATTAAACGCCCCCGGCATGGCCACCGTGCCCTGCTTCAGAAGCTCGCGCAACCGGGCAGGCTTGTTGGTCTCGGGTTTCAGCAGGGCTTCAGCCATGACGCGCCCCTAAATCGTCTTGCCGGACAGGGCATCGGCGAACAGGCCCATGATTTCGGAAACGTCTTCGCAGGTGTCGATTCTCCAGAGTTCGTCCAGTAAACGATCCACGGACTTCTCCGGCATCAGGCGCCCGGCCAGCGAGCGGAATTTCTGCTCGATATCCGCATCGTTCATCGGGTTCTTGTTGTGACCCAACGGATAGGAGATCTTCTTCTGAAACTCCCGTCCGTCGGTGGTTTTAATCACCAGCAGGTTGGGAATGCCGTCCGGGTAGCCCGCGCTCATCTCGGCGTTACGGTTGACTTTCACTTTTTGCAGCAGCGCCCGCAATTTCGGTTCGTGAATGCGTTCGTAGGTGAAGGAATCCAGAGTAATATCTCCGTCGATCAGCGCGGCAGAGACACAATAGGGCATACTGTGGTCGGCAGTCTCGCGGGTTTCAGGGTGCCAGTGTTCCTCAAAGCCCGCAATGATGTCCACTGCGGCGTCGAAGCTCTCGATGCGGATGGATTCGATTTTCTGATCGATATTGTCCGCGCCAATCTGCTCCCGCAGTTCCAACGCCGCCTCGATGGCGCTTTGCGAGTGATACTCGGCCGAGAAGTGCTTGATGTAGGTGTCGTTGATCATGAAGTGGGTGCTGCCGTCTTCTCCACCGAAAGTCGCCAGCTCAAACGGGCCAGATACCTGTGCCCAGAAGCCCATCTCGCCTTCAAATATCTCAGAAGGGCCGGTCATGCCCTCTTTCGCCAGCATCGCCGCAAACACGGCGTTGCGAGACGCGTTGGCAAAGGCGCATCCCTTCCAGTGAGACAACTCACCCACGCGGGTTTGGCGCATGGCGTTGTTGGGCGTCGCCGCCAGGCCTTGGACATGAATCAACTGCTGTTTGCTCAAGCCGTAGAGCTTTCCGGCAGCCAAACCGGCGGAGAATGCTCCGTAAGTCACGTGGTCCCAGCCGCGCGCGCGAATGCTCGCCGCATCGCAGAGCCGGCACTGGATTTCGTAAGCCAGCACAATGGCCGTTAAAATATCGCGGCCGCTGCGGTTTTCAGCTTCAGCCACGGCTAGCACAGCGGCAATGTTGTCGCTGGGGTGGGCAGGTTCTTTGGAGAGATAAGTATCATTGAAATCCAAGTAACGGAACATCACGCCGCTGGCGAACGCGGCTAGATCCGGAGTGGTTTTGTGCCGGGTGGTCAGTACGGTAGCGCCGTTCGGCATGGAAGAGAACTGCGCGACTTTGCGGGCAATCAAAGCGGGTTCGGCTTGGCAGGAAAGCGCGCCCATCGCGCAGCCCAGCGCGTCAATGATCCGCCGTTTGGCTTCCAAAATGGCCTGATGCGGGATCTTGTCGTAGCTCAACGATTCGGCATAAGCGGCTAGACGCTCGGCCAGCAAAGGTTTTTTCAATGTTTTCCCGTTGTTACCCAGTGCGACGCTCACAACAAGTCCCTCTCTGATTCAGATAATACATTCCCAGCCGCTTAAACCCAACCGCTGGAGCCGACATTCGCCGGATATTCCCAATACGGATCTCCCGGATCTCGTAGGTTAAGCCAATTCTACCTGAACCCCATTGAAACCCCAAGCATCCCCTTCAGGATTCAACAGGAGTCCATGAAAACGCTGATTTATGAGAGGATAGGTAAAGCACCGAGAAGGGGAGCTATCAATGGAAAGCCCTGGCATCCACGGACATTCGAAGCCGCTATTACCCACCCGGAAAGCCACCCTCGGCAATCCGCAGGGCACGTCCTTTTCGCAGCCTCAGGATTATGACGTGGTGGTGATTGGCGGGGGTCCGCAAGGTGCTGCCATTGCCTATGATCTGGCGACCCGGCAGGCAAAAGGGCCCCATCAGACCAAAGCCGACCAACACGGCCTGAAAGTCCTGCTGCTGGAAAAAAATGACATCGGTGCAGGCACATCGGCTTATTCCAGCCGCTTGATCCACGGTGGCCTACGGTACTTGCGGTACATGAATACCAAGCTCGTTCGGGAGTCGCTGAGAGAACGCGAACGGCTCTTCCGCAACGCGCCACATTTGGTCCACCCATTGCCGTTCGCCTTACCGTTGTATCCGCACAGCAAGTACGGACCCAGCCTGATGAAAATCGGGATGGTCATGTACGATTTGCTGTCGTTTGATAAAAGCGTTCCCAAGCATCGGATGATGCATAGTCCGAAAGCTTTTTTAGAAGCGCTGCAAGCCAGCAGGGGCAGCAGCCAGCCGATTCTCAACCCGGACGGATTGAAAGGCGGGGCCATTTATTACGACGGACAGGTCGAGCTGCCCGAGCGCCTTTGCCTGGAAAACGCTCTGGCGGCCCAGGAAACCGGGAACGCCGAAATCCGAAATCATGCCGATGTGACCGCAATCAGTCCGATACCGGGTAACGAAGAAGTCTCCAAAGCCAACCGAATGGCGGCTCAGGTTCACTTTCGGGATGTCTTGACGGGCGAGGAACATACCGCACGGGCCAAAGTGGTCATCAACGCCGCCGGTCCGTGGGTAGACGAGCTTATTCAGCGGGTAGATCCCGCTCCAATGGGTGCAGAATCAGGCGAAAAGCCGGGAATAAAAACGGCTCACGGCAAAGAGCTTGTAAAAACAGGTTTTAAGCCCCGCATGGGCGGAACCAAGGGTTCCCATATCATCATCCGGCGCCCGCCCGGCATGCCGACTGTCGCATTTTATTCCGAGGCCAAAAAAGACCAGCGGGAATTTTTCATCCTGCCTTGGCGGAATCATACCTATCTCATTGGTACTACCGATATCCGCTTTCAAGGCAACCTGGATAAAGTCGTGGCCAGCGAGGCGGAAATAAACTACCTGATTGAGGAAACCAACCATGTTCTGCGCCTGCCCGAGGGCCATCGGCTGACCGATCAGGATGTGCTTTATCATTACGCGGGTGTCCGCCCCCTCCCTTGGACCTCGGAAAACCAGAAAACCGGCAGCATCACCCGCAGCCACAAGATTGAAGACCATGGCATCCCTGGGCAGGATTTGTACTTTCCCGGCTTTGTGTCGATTGAAGGCGGCAAGCTGACCACCGCCCGCAGCCTGGCGGAGGAAGCCTCGGATTACGTGATCCAGCATTACCAACTGAAAATGTCGGACGGCCAAGCTGTTGGCCCTTCCAAAACCGACGAAGCGGCCCTCCCAGGGGCAAAAGACATCATCACCAACAGAAAAAAAGGCAGTGCCGAGCAATTATCGACCTACAAACAGCAGCAAATCGCCCAAATAAACGGCTTGCTGGAGCGTCCGAAACCCGATCATCCGCTGGCCGCCTTAGCCTCACTAGCAGCAGCCCAGGATGGCGATATGCAACACACAGTCTCCCATCTGATTGACCTGTACGGCAGCCGATATGATGCCATTTTGGCGCTGGCGGCAAACGATCCGCAGGGCCGCTGGCAGCCCGGCGAGTTGCTGAAGCCTCTTTACGAAGGATCACCGGACATTGGTGCACAAGTCGTGTATGCCGTGCGGCATGAGATGGCCCGCACGGTGGAGGATGTGATGCTTCGGCGGGTATGTTGTGGGCTGGATGCGGACCTGGGCATGAGCGCCCTGCCCCGAGTGGCGGATCTTATGGCCAAGGAACTGGGCTGGGATGAAGCCACCCGCCAACAGCAGATGGAAAGCTACCGGCGCTATATGCAAGAAACCCGCCTGGCCCACCTTCCGCGAACCCTTAAAACCGCGCTGCCCAGCCACTGAGCTGCAATTTCCCCAACCGAAAAAAAACTCCACGAGGTTATCGTGGAGACTGTCTGAGTACTGAAACGAGTTTTTCTATGCGCATAAAAACGAACAATTAGAAATAGATGCTACCGAAGTCGCAAAGAAAGTTTTCCAGCTTAAAAAAAGTTAATAGGGAGCCATGTCCTGCGGCGCGAGCGTAAACCAACCTCAGGAAAGTGTTTGGGAGAGAATGCTTTCCGCCTGATGCTCCGCAGGCTCAAAGCAGCGGCTGAGGCGGGCAATACTATAGCAGACCAGAAAGTAAACCACCGCCTGGAAGGCCAGGATCTCAAAATCGTGAAAGCGTTGCTCGTAAATAATTTCTCCAGCGCGGGTCAGTTCGATCACCCCCACAATCGAGGCCAGCGAAGTGTCTTTAATCAGTGACACGAGCTGCCCGGCCAGCGCGGGCATCATCCGCTGAAAGGCCAACGGCAGAATCACATGCCACAGTTGCTGAGTCTCCGTTAAGCCCAGGCTTTTGGCGGATTCCCGCTCGCTACGGGTGACTGAGCGCAATCCGCCCCGGATAATCTCGCCCACATAAGCCGATTCAAACAGGAAAAATGCGAGCAGGCTGGAGCCCAGGAAA
Source organism: Coleofasciculaceae cyanobacterium (assembly GCA_036703295.1). Lineage (GTDB taxonomy): Bacteria > Cyanobacteriota > Vampirovibrionia > Vampirovibrionales > Vampirovibrionaceae > DATNPJ01. The sequence continues at coordinate 65,211 of DATNPJ010000028.1, forward strand.
TCACTGTGCCCGAAAACCGTCGGCATTAGCCCGTAATGAATAAACAGCAGGAACAAAATCAGCGGGATGCCCCGCAGAAATTCGATATACAGCCCCGCCGCCCGACCAGGCCAGCCCTTCTTCTCCTCCCGCAGAACACCCAGCATCGTCCCGAACAGCAAGGCACCACTAAAACTGACTGCGGCCAGCAATACCGTAAACAAAAAGCCCTTCGCCATCAGTGGCAGGCCAACCCAGACATCCTCGAAATGCAGCGTCAGGCTAGCCATGCGTGAGGATCTCCCCGGAAACTATCCGCTCTTGAGCCATGGGGCGAGACAGAAAATTTTCCAACAGGCGAACCAGCCCGGAAATGGCCAGGGAAACCGCCAGATACAGCAGCGCCCCTTCCAGGAAATACTCTAAGGGCATGAAGGCATCCACCGCCCCCTTGTAAACCACGTAGAACAGGTCATTCACCGTGATAAAAGCCACCAGGGAAGAGTTTTTGGTGAGGCTGATCAGCTGGTTGCCCACCGCCGGCATGATCACCCGGAGGGCTTGAGGAATCAGGATCATCCGGTAGACGCTGAAGCGGCTCAAGCCCAGCGACAAACCGGCATCCAGTTGCTCTTTCGGGATGGCCAGCAGGCCGGAGCGGAAAACCTCCGTGAGATACGCGCCCGAATAGAGAGAAAGCGCAAGCACCCCGCAGAGTTCAGGCGGCAAAATCAATCCCAGCGATTGCAGCCCCCGGTAGCAAAGATAAAGCTGAATGAGCAAAGGCGTGTTCCTAAAAAGCGCCACGTAGCCAGATGATAGCCAGCCCAGCGGGCTGGATTGCGAGGCCCTGGCGAAAGCCATCAGGAACCCGATGCACAAGGCCAGCCCTGCGGAGACGATCGAAAGCCGGAGCGTGGTCGCGAGACCTTGCAGGAAGGCCTGTTGCACGCTCCAATCGGTCAGGAAGTCCAGCATGTTTACTGCGGGCAAGGTTTGGATTGAAAAGCGGCATCCACCCACTTGCGCTTCAGGCTGTCCAGGGTGCCGTCCTTTTCCATCGCGGCCAATTCCCGGTCCACCCGCTGGCGCAGGCTGATTGTTGAGGAATCCGGGTCCTGCCGAAAACCAAGTCCGTAGGGTTCATCGGAGAGGCGCTCGGTCAGGGGGCGAAATCCGCAGGTATCCGCCAGGAATCCGGAAAGGATCGTGTCATCGGTGGTCATGGCTTCTCCGCGTCCGGCCTTCAGGGCGGAAAAAGCATCGGTGGAAGTCTTGAAGCCGATGTACTTCGCTTGGGCCAGACGGGATCGGATATTGCGCTCGCTAGTGGTGCCCATGACAAACAGTATGGTCTTCCCTTGCAGGTCATCCAGCTTTTTTACCGGGCTGGAGATAGGGACAATGACCGCCTGGTGCGCCGTGAAATAAGTCTTGCTGAAATCGACCACCTTCTCCCGGTCCGGGGTAATGGTCATGGTGGCGGCCACCACGTCCACGCTGCCGGAGTTGATGGCAATCACGCGGGTAGAAGACAGCACCTGCTGAAACTCGACGGCATTGGAATCCCCCAGAATCCGTTTGGCCAGCTCGTGCATCATATCAATATCAAAGCCCTTCAGCTGACCGTCGGTGTCCAGGTAGCCGAACGGCTTGCTGTCGTACTTGACCCCGGCCACCAGCTTGCCGCGTTGTTTCACGGCGTCCATCAGGGCGGTCCGTTTTTCTCCGCAGGCGGAGAGACCGACTGCCAACAGCAGGACCAGCAGGCAGTTCAAGAGCGCAAGGCATCGAAATGAAAACGAAAGTCGGGGTCGCGACATGAAACACTCCTCTTATTACCAAGCATACCCCAGCTTTGGTATCCTGGGATCCGCCCTGCGGGCGAAAATAATCTCAATATACTTTTAAAATTCGACACCGGAATTAAATCATCCGTAAAATTAGTCGATAGATCGCTTATGAGTAACATCGGACCCAACCTGAACCAGCCCGGCCGACAACCGATGCCTTCCCCGCAGGCACCGGCGCAGACGTCCGCGCAATCTTCACCAGAAGCAGGCGCACCCACCTCCAACACCGTCACGCCCGGATTACCGGGGGGCGCACCTAGCGGCGAGATGAACAGCCAGTTTCCGCTGGCCGCCTTGTTTGCGACCCAGCAGGCCATGAGCACCAGTGAGCTGCTACTCCTGCTGAGAAACCTGCTGCGGATGCCCAAGGAGTTAGTCCAGCTGATGGCCTTGCTGGCGAACCTGGAGCAAGGCAGCGTGGAAGAAATGCTGAAGAAGCTGCTGACCGAAGATGCGCCGGTCCCACTGGAGGAGCTGCAACAGCTTTTAGTCACCCATGCGGACAAGTGCCAGGAGAAACTGCTCAAGCTGATGCAAAGCAGCGGGATGGAATGGAGCGGTTCCGGCAGGAGCATGGGCGATCTCATGAATCTGTTGTCGCAAGTGACCAGCCAGGCCCGGCGCTCACCCACCGAAGCGCTGCAAAGCACCCTGGCCCTGTACTTGCCATACTATCCGCTGCAAGGCCCCCAGCGGTTTTCGTTGCAATTTGAGCCCTTGGAAGACGACGAGGAAGGTGGCGGTGGGGAACAGCAGCAGCTGGTGATTTACATCGATACCCTCTCGCTGGGGAAATTCCGCATCAGCCTGGCTGCCCGCCAACGACAGACGCAACTCCAGATTTTGATTGCCCATGATCCGCTGCCCGCCGCGCTGTTGCAGGAGATTGAAAAGCAGGTGCAAACCGCGCTGAACATGGAAAACGTTCCGCCAGCCGACTTGATCTTCAAGGAAAATCCGGGAGCAACCGCCCGTCAGCAGGCCACATCGGGCCAAACCACACCTGAAGAAGAGACGGAAAAGCCCGCAGTAGCGATTCATCCGTCAGGCGGGGTGTCGGCGGTCAGCATTCAGGCGGCCTACGTGTTGATTCGGGTGATTCTGGACATCGACACCCGCCAATCCCTGCTGGACCAACGCGCAGAGATCGCCGAGAATCCCGAAAGCCCTCATGAATAATGGGCGGGTTACACAAAAACAGCAGGGTCTATCCGAAACCGTTCCGCCAGCTTCCGGATATGCCGAAGGTTCATTTCCCGTTTACCGCTCAGGATTTCGGAGACAATACTTTGACTACCCAGGACCGCGCCCAGATCCGTCTGGGTCAGGTTGTTTTGCTCCATCAGAAACTTTAGAATCCCTGCCGGTGTCGTCTTGATGGGCGGATAAATTTTCTCCTCGTAATGCTCAATCGCATCCGCCAAAATATCAATCAGGCGATACAACGGATGACCGGGGTCGTCGCCGGTCATATCCATCAAATCGCCCACCAGTTCAACAGCGCGGGCATGGCTGGCATCATCCCGAATGCTCAGAACGTCCAGCAGCGCCGAGACCGTCTTGGAATTGGCGGCTTTAGTGAAAGTCTTGATGTCGTAGCTTCCATTTGTTCTTGCTGTATTCGGCATGGGTCATGATCTCCCGTATATAGACCGTCTGAGCGTTGAAATGAATGGACGCCGCAAGCCGGTACTTATTATTGCAGATATCAAACACGAAGCCCTTGTCGACAACATCCACGGAATTTCCGAAAGTTTCCTTCAGCGCCACAAAGTTGGTGAAGCGTCCCTTCTTAAGGGTTGCATACCAATGCTCCAGGGCTTCCAGAGAATCGGTATGCTTGGCCTTGAAGTCGTCTATGGGTCTACGTGAAATGATTCTCATACGTTCATATTATCGCATTTTGAGATAATACACAAGCCTTTTTGTCGCAATTTGCGATAATTTTAAGAGAGCTGATCATCCGGCGAAATGTCGGCGGTCAGCATTCAGGCGGCCTACGTGTTGATTCGGGTGATTCTGGACATCGACACCCGCCAAGCCCTGCTGGACCAACGTGCCCAAACACAGCCACCTACTGAAAGCTGAACCAAGGGGGATCATTGGCTGCGTTGTTGGGGCTACAAGCCCCTGTGCCTCCTGTTCTGGATGTGCCGTCGGTTCTGATTACCCCATCGTAGTATAGTATGAACTCGACCGACTTGCCTGGGCCGTTGGTGGTGCCATCGGTATTCTTTCCATCCGGATCAAACTGCATACCAATGCAATTCGTATTGGCGGTGCCCGTAAAAGTGAGAGTACTAAACACCACCATTCCCCCATTGTGCAGTCTGACGCACTTCCGGGTGCTATCACAGCCCCAGGTTGTCTTGGTCTGCAGGTCGTCAATCGGGGTAGACGTATCTGTCTGAACATAATTCATATAGGGGGTCAAGTCCCAGGCCTTGGTACTGGTCGTTACATTGCCCTCGGCCTTCAGGGTTTGGTAAGCGGACATGATCATCACCGCCGCATCGTTGGCCTTGGCGTTGAAGGCAGCGTTATTGGCGCTGGGCTGAATCATGCGGGGCACGGTAAAGGCAGCCAGCAAGCCCATGATGGCCACCACCATCAGGATCTCCGCCAGGGAAAAACCTTTGAAAGCTACTCGGAACATGCAACGAAAACTCGCGGTTGATACTTTCCTTTCATATCGACTAATCGTTCGTTTACTTTAGCCAGACTTTATTACGAATACTTTCAACCCAGCAGAGCAATTCAGCTGCCGTACACGTCTCTGGTATAGATTTGAAGCACCTACTCAGCTTTACTGCCAGCTGAACCAGGGGGGATCTGCGGCAGGAACGGGATTCCAGGTGCCAAGGCTATTGACCGTGTTTGCCTGAGCTGTACCAGTGGTCTTGATGCGCCCATCGTAATACAAAACCAGTTCAATACCTTTTCCCGGCCCATTAGTGGTACCGTCCGTCACTTTCCCGTCCGGGTCCAGCAAAAACCAAATCGCGTTATTAGTGGTCGAGCCTGTAAAGGAGGCCGTCCAGCTCAATAAACGAGCGCCATTATGTAAGACCATGCAGGGGTTGCCAGCACTGCAAGTGGCCGTTGTACCGGTTTGATAGAGATCAATGGTAGTACCCGACGTGTCATATTTCACAAAATTCATATATTGTGTCAAATTGCCCTGAGTGGTGCTTGTGCTGAGTCCTCCATTGGCCTTCAATGCCTGATAAGCGGACATGATCATCACCGCCGCATCGTTGGCCTTGGCGTTGAAGCCGCCATTATTGGCGCTGGGCTGAATCATGCGGGGCACGGTAAAGGCGGCCAGCAGGCCCATGATGGCCACCACCATCAGGATTTCAGCCAGGGAAAAACCTTTGGACGGGACTTGCACCATGTAATCCAAATCCTTAATTAACTGCTCTCATCATTTATCGACCGGACTACGGTTTTCTTTAACGCCAAATCACTGAGTCATCCTAATTATGCCACGCCAATTGATCAATCAGCTTGCTTAATTACCGAATCATCTCTTCATCCGGTAGGTAGTCGAACTCCAAGCCTGCCATGCGCACCACATGACCCTCCTGCGCGCCCGCTTCCGTCAGGGCCTGGAATACGCCCATGGCCTTCAGGATATTCATCAGCCGGTGCACGGCTTCCCGGTTGCGCATGTCCGTCACGCTGAACAGACGCTCGATCTTGCCGCCAATCACGTCAAACGTCTTGCCTTTGCGCTGAATCTGGAATTCGCTGTCGTCATGATCCATGGCGCGCAGATCCGGCACGATTGGCACCACTTCTTCCTCGTGTGGCAGTTGCGCCAGCATTTCAAAGACCGTGTTCAGCAGCTCGTCAATGCCCCGGTGGGTGACGGAGGAAATGGTAAATACCCGGCCAGCGGTCTCTTGCCGCATTTTTTCCTCGAATTCCCGCACGGTTTCCTCCGGCACGGTATCGATCTTGGAAAGAACCACAATCTGGGGCTTTTTGGCCAGCTTGGGGCTGTACCGCGCCAGCTCACGATTGATGAGATCATAATTGGCCATCACGCCTTCGCTCGCTGAGACATCCACCAGGTGCAACAGCAACCGGGTCCGCTCCACGTGGCGCAGGAATTCATGCCCCAGCCCCACGCCCTCGCTGGCGCCCTCGACCAAACCCGGAATGTCAGCAACCACAATGCCGTCTCCGTTGGGCTTTTTGACAACACCTAGGTTCGGAATCAAGGTGGTGAAGGGGTAGTCGGCAATCTTTGGTTTCGCCGCGCTGATCACGCTGATGAGCGTGGACTTCCCGGCGTTCGGCAGCCCGATAATGCCGACATCGGCGATTAATTTCAACTCCAATTCCATATCCCGCTCGATACCAGGCTCTCCCGGCTCGGAGAACTGTGGGGATTGCCTGCGGGAGGAAACAAAACGGGAATTTCCGCGCCCGCCCCGCCCACCGGCGGCCACCAGTACCTTATCACCCGTCTGCCGGAGATCCGCGATGGCGTTGCCCGTTTCTTTGTCTCGAACGATGGTGCCGCAAGGCACCAGGATCGTCGTATCCTTGCCCGCCCTGCCGTGCATGTTCTTGGGGCCGCCTTTTTCGCCTTCTCCAGCCTTGAAGATGGACATATACTTGAAATCCATGAGGGTATTCAGGTCGTCGGTTGCCTCGATGTACACATCACCGCCCTTGCCGCCGTCCCCGCCCGCCGGTCCGCCAAAGGGAACGTACTTTTCACGGCGCCAGGCCACCATACCGTTGCCTCCCGCACCGGATTTAACATGAATGGTTGCCTTATCAACGAACATTTTCAAAGAACCCCGTCTATATGGATATAAACACTATAATGAAAAACAGGTCTCCATAGAACCCCGTATCATAAATACATTCTGCCGCTACAGACCTGTGTTGCGCACAGGCGCCGGGATATCATCGCATATTTGAAGCTTGGAAAGGAAAGTGGATTGTGAGAGCTGAGAGTACTTGGATGGTCGCATTGTCTGGCTTCATCGCCTTGAGCATTGGGGTTGGCGCGTCTCTGGCCGGCGCTCCCCCGATACCGGTACAGTCTGCCGTCCAGCAAAGCGCCCAGGCTGGCGAACGCATCGATATTAGTGCCCCGGGACCTCACCCAGGATCCCAGGGGGTTCATCCCAATCAGGGCGGCAAGCTGGATAAAGCGGATATCCGCCTCTCTCAGTCCGTCCGGCAGGGCGAGGTTCTGAAGGTTCAGATCCTGGACAGCACCTATTTTACCCGCAATGTCACGCCCTCAAACGGTACGGTGAGCTTTGCAGGCAAAAAAGTGCCCATTTTCCAGCAGAAGGACGGCAGCTTCCTGGCGCTCGCCCCGGTCTCCGTCTTCCAGAAACCCGGCGCGTATCCGCTCACCATCCAGGACCCCAACGGGCCGACTGTTTTTACCGCCAATATTAACGTTCAGGACGCCCATTACCGGACTCAGAACGTCAGCGTCAGCAAAAGCACCGCAGGATTGCAGCCGGAGCCCGGCGAACTGGAAGCCGTACAGAAGCTGAAGGACGCGTTGACCTCCGCCAGGCTTTGGGAGGAGCCTTTTATCAGCCCTACGATCGATTGCCAGAACTCGCCCTTCGGCGTGAAGCGTTATCATAATGCCAAAGCCACCGGCGATTATCATAAGGGCGTGGACTTGCGTTCTCCGGCGGGACGGCCCGTGAAAGCCACCAACGGCGGCAAGGTGCAGATTGCCCGCATGTACCGCTTGCATGGCGGAACGGTCGGCATCGATCACGGCCAGGGCATTGGCTCCATCTACATTCACATGTCCAGCATTAAAGTCAAACCGGGTGACGTGGTGAAAAAAGGCGATACTGTCGGCACGGTGGGCTCCACCGGCTTTGCCACCGGCCCGCATTTGCATTGGGGCATGTACGTCAATGGCCTGCCCATCAACCCCAATCAGTGGATCACAGGGGTTCCCAAGTGTGGCTAGAAGCCTCTCCAGTCAAGTCTTTCAAAATTCACTCCGCCTGCCGGGGATAGAGCCCGCCGGTCAACAAGGAAAGCAATGTGGCAGCCGCTATCCGCGTTAGGCTGACTGGTTTTTCGTTCGGCCAGCTTTTTTTGTCCATTTCCTGACGCGTGTACATGCCATTAGAAGGCGCCATTCCGGCAGTTTTCGGCCGGTGACCATCCCTCATCTCCAATTGCCTTATTAACATGAACCCACACTCCTCTTTTCATTCAGTGTGCCGCCAAACGCCAGAGAATACTCTCAAGAACGGCACGATTGCCGATGGCTGCTTTTTTTTGCCCCGGACACCCGGCATCCCTCTTGAGTCCCTACTCCAAGGCCCATCAATGAAAACATCCAGCCGGAAAGATAACTCTCTCAGCAATTTTATACTACCAAATCATGCAAAAAGCAACCATCCAGCAGGGGAGAGGGAAGCCACAGGGGCTTAAATCGGGGGCTTGTCTGGAGGGATCGCCTGGAAATACCCGGAGGATTGTGTTATCTGAAAATAACCACTCGGAGCAGACTATGGCCATCACGAATGAATCGAAGGAAAAGCTGAAAAACAGGCTGGCCAAGGCCATGGGGCACCTCAATGCCGTTCATCGCATGGTGGATGAAAAAAAGTACTGCATTGACGTGCTGCACCAGATGAAAGCGGTACAATCCGCACTGGACAAGATTTCTGAAGAGATTTTAAAACAACACCTGGAAACCTGCGTGGTGGAAGCGGTCCGGAACCAGGACTCCAGCCGGGTGATTGACGAACTGATCCAGATCTTTCGCAAAGCCCCGGAGCTGAATCTTGAAGATGTCCGGAGCCGGGTATCGCCGACGCCGGAACCGGCGCCCTCCTCCGGCAACGGCAAGCATTGCTGCCACTAGGCCCAGATTGTCATTTCGGCGAAAGTGGCAATCTCTGGCACGCTTTTGGGGATGGATTCAAGTCGCACCATAAAATTGGATCGTCGCTCATGCTGACGGTATCCCCACCGGGGGGTTAGCTTATGGCGCCGATGTGTTTGACCTAGGATGCACACATGACTCTATTGCATCAGTTCAAGGATTTCTAATGACATGCATTCCACTTTGCATCCTGCACGAAGGCTTGTCGCAAGCCTGGCCCTGGGTTTCTGCCTTGCTCACCTTACCTTCACTCCTGCCGTTCTGGCGGCACAGGCCGTAAACAACCCCATACCCGAAACCGTCACCCTCGCCCCGGATGAGCGCGTGCTGGCCAATCATGGCGGAGAAGCCTCCACGGGTGGGGCCGCCGTCATCGGTGGGGCATCGGGAGCCCCGCTGCTGGGCACGGTGAAGAGCAGCCAGGTGCAAGCCGGTTATTCGGATAGCCTGTGGGGGAGCATGCTATTGAACATGGCCGTACAGCGCGACGTAGAATTGCAGAAATTCGCCAAGCGCCTGGGCCTGGTAAATACCATGACCCTGCTTTCCATCGCGGGCGTCTCCGGATTGGGTTTGGCGCAAAGTATTTACGCCTATCGTCAGGTTCAGCCGGAAGTGGTGAGCGTGACCGAAGCCCACCATGCCGGTGGCCATGATCACGTTCATATGCCGCTGGACAGTAAAGTCCCCTCCACCATCGGGATCATCGGCAGCGGAGTGACACTGGCAACACTGGGCACTCGCGCGGTGATGGACAGTTACATCACCCGCCGGATCGCCCGGCGGCAGATCCAGCTTCGGGAGGCCATCGATCATACTCTCTCGCACCTGGAACTGGAGGGTATAACGGTGCATGGGAGACAGGAACTGGCAGGACTGGTCGGTGAGCGCGCCGCCGGCGAATTCCTGTTGCTCTGGCGGGCCGTGCATCCTTCAGATAACCTTTGAGGAATGATAGCTCTCCTGTTGCTCAGAAGCCTTAGCCGGGATTTCACTGGCGTTCAGTTCGAAGTAGAAAACAGCACCCTCGTCCGGCTTGCTCTCGGCCCATATTCGCCCACCATGACGGTTCAAAATCCGCTGGGCGGTCGCCAGCCCGATGCCCGTCCCTGGAAATTCCGGACCATGCAAGCGCTGGAATGCACCGAACAGTTTGTCCGAGTAGGCCATATCAAAGCCCACCCCGTTATCCCGCACAAAATAAACTGTGCGCCCATCTTCCCGTCGGCTGCCAAATTCAATCATGGCTGAATCCCGGTCCTGGGTGAATTTCCAGGCGTTATCGAACAGGTTTTGCAGCAGGTTCCGTAGCAGACGGGCATCGCCCATCACTTTCAGGCCGGGCTCAATGCGGAATTCCACATTCCGTTCCGGCTCGTCCTCCTGGAACCCGTCGGCGACCTCGGTTGCCATCGCGCTGAGATCCGCTTCGGAAAACTGTAATCCCACGCGGCTCATGCGGGCCAGATTCAGCAGGTTGTCGATCAGATGGGCCATGTTCTGGCTGCCCAGCCGGATACGATTCAGGTAATGGCGCCCCTTCTCGTCCAGGCGGCCGGAATAATCCTCCAGCAACGCCTGGCTGTAACCATCCAGGCTCCGCAGAGGCGAGCGAAGGTCATGGGAAACCGAGTAGGAGAAGGCCTCCAATTCTTTGTTCACCGCCTGCAACTGACGGGTCTGCTCCCGCAGATCATCCGCCACGCGGCGAAGTTCCTCCTCGGACTGTTTGCGCTCCGTCAAATCCCGGACCACCTTGGCATAACCCAGCAGTTCTCCGCTTTCTCCATAAATGGGGGTAATCAGGACACTGGCCCAAAAGCGGCTGTGATCCTTTCGGAGTCGCCAGCCCTCGTCCTCAAAGCGGCCTTGGGTTCGGGCAATTTCCAATTCCTGTTCGGCGGATACGCACTGGGAGGGCTCTCTGGGAATCAGTTTGGAGCAATACTGCCCAATAATTTCTTCCTTGGAGAAGCCCATGATCTTTTCGGCGGCCTCGTTCCAGGTCAACACGCGCCCATCCGGATCCAGGCGGCAAATCCCGTAGTCCCTGATGCTTGAGACCAGAAGCTGAAACAGGGCCTCACTCTCGTGCAGGGCCCGCTCCTGAGCTTGAAGCTCAACCTCCAGCGCCTTTGGGCTGCGAAGGGCAAAAGCCTTGGGCAACGTGGGGATCAGGACGCCCACGGTTGCCAGTGAGGTCACGGCGGTCAGAAACAGGACAATCGCGTTCACGCGGTAGGCAGGCACCCAGAATACCAACGCATCCAGCAAATGGGTCATGCCGCAAAACAGGATAAAGCCAATAAACAGCCAGAAAATGGCGGGAAACGGCACATCTCTACGGCGGGTGACAAAAATGGCCAGCCAGACCGGAATGCTGGTATATGCCGCCCAGATACCCACATTGGAAAGAATATACAGCCATCCGTGAAATCCAGTCCATTGACCGCAAAACCAGCGGGGCGGAAAGCCGGAAACATCAAATAAATGGCTAAAGAAATAAATGACCTGCTCCATTGGGACCTCCGGTCATTTCAGGGCGGACGCCCTATTCTATCCTCTTTTGATTGTTTTTTAAAGGCTTTTAGAATTAGCGCCCTCCTGTGGCCCGCTCAGCAGAGGGCGAGAGCTCTGCCCTAACCAGAGGAAAGCATGCCAGCAAAAGAGCACAGCACGACCTCATGCCGCAACGAACATGGCAATGCGACCCAGGCAACTCGTAAGCCCGTTAAGAGCCCTGCGGCTTTGCGGATCAGGCTTCCTTGGTATTGCGTTTGAAATCGAGGTTGGCCTTGCGCAGGCGGATGCTCTGCGGGGTCACTTCCATCAGCTCATCGGTGGCAATGTAATCCAGACCGAACTCCAGCGTCACCTCGATGGGCGTTTGCAACACTTCCAGCACATCAGCCGAAGCGCTGCGCATGTTGGTCAGCTTCTTGGTCTTGCAGACGTTCAGCACCAGGTCGCTCTGACGGCTGTGCTCGCCCACGATCATGCCTTTGTACACGGTCACGCGCGGCTTGATAAAGAACACCCCGCGATCTTCCAGGCCCTTCAAGGCGTAAGTAGTGGTTTCACCAGCTTCCATGGCCACCAGGACCCCGTTGCGACTGGAGCCGATATCCCCGGCCCAGTGGGCAAAATCACTGAATGCATGGGTCATCATGCCCTGGCCACGAGTTAAGCGAATGAATTCGCTGCGAAAACCCAGTAGGCCACGGGACGGAATCCGGAATTCCACCATGGTGCGTCCACCGGCGCTGTCCATATGCCGCAATTCGCCCTTGCGCTGGCAGAGTTTCTCGATGCAGCCGCCGGTCATTTCCTCCGGCACATCCAGAATCAGGTCCTCGAAAGGCTCGCACAGGCGCCCGTCGATTTCCTTGGTCAAGACTTCGGGCTTGCTGACCTGGAATTCGTAGCCTTCCCGGCGCATGGTTTCAATCAAAATGCTCAGGTGAAGTTCGCCGCGTCCGCTGACGATAAAGCTGTCGGCGGAATCGCCTTCTTCCACCCGCAAACTCACATTGCTTTTCACTTCGCGCCACAGGCGATCTTTCAGCTGGCGGGAGGTGACGAATTTTCCCTCTTTCCCGGCCAGCGGGCTGGTGTTGACCGAGAAGGTCATCTTCAGGGTCGGTTCTTCAATGTTGATGAGCGGCAGGGCTTCCGGTGTATCCGTTGCGGTGAGGGTCTCCCCAATTTGCACTTCCGGAATACCGGCCACGGCAACAATGTCCCCGGCTTCGGCCTGATCAATCTCGATGCGTTTCAAGCCCTGGAAACCGAACAGCTTGCTCACCCGGTGCTGGCTTACCTTACCATCCCGCTGGCAAAGCGCGATGGTCTGCCCGGTTTTGATGGAGCCCCGCGAAATGCGGCCAATCACGATGCGGCCGAGATAATCGTTGTAGTCCAAGGTGGACACCTGCAATTGCAGCGGGGAATCCTTATCGCCCGGCGGCGGCTGGATGTGCTCGATAATGGTATCCAGCAGGGGATGCAGGTTATGCGTTTCAGGGTCCAGCGGCTCGTCCATCGTCAAAGCCGATGTACCGGCCAGGCCGCTGGCGTACACCACCGGGAAATCCAGCTGGTGCTCGTCCGCGCCCAGCTCGATGAACAGGTCCACCACTCGATCAATGGCACGCGCCGGATCGGAGGCGGGGCGATCGACTTTGTTGATAACCAGGACAACGGTCAGGCCCAGTTCCAGCGCCTTGCGCAACACGAAACGGGTCTGCGGCATGGGGCCTTCCACGGCGTCCACAATCAGCAGCGCGCCTTCCACCATGGTCAGCACGCGCTCTACCTCGCCGGAAAAATCCGCGTGGCCCGGCGTATCCAGGATGTTGATGCGGTAATCGCCGTAAGGGATAGCCGTGTTTTTGGCCAGAATGGTGATGCCGCGCTCGCGTTCCAGGTCATGACTGTCCATGGCGCGCTCGGCCAGTTGCTCGTTGTCGCGCAGGATGCCGCTTTGACGGAACATGGCGTCCACCAGGGTGGTTTTGCCGTGGTCAACGTGCGCGATGATGGCGATGTTACGGATACGATCGTTCAAAATGGGGCTCTGGCTTTGAGCCGGGAGGGTAGCTTCTGAATTCATGGTGACGATAGGCTCTTCTTGATGGGTTCCACGCAATCTTTCCATTGTCAACCAAGCCGGAGGCGCGTGTCAAATGGAGCATTGGTGAGTACACAATTAAAAAAACCGTACCGATCCGTTTTTTGCGCCCACGTAAAACGCCCACCGGTGAAGATGGGCGTTTTTGCAGTTAATTTGCAGTGCTGCTAAATCGGGGCGGGGCTTTCCTCGATGGCCAGAAATGCTTCTTTCGGCGCGGCGATGCCTTCTTGGCTGCGTTCTTTCACCAGTTGCAGGAGCAGCATGGAGATGATCATCGCGGTGCCACCCACGATCATGGCCACGGCCACGTTATCGCCGTAAGCATGCACGATTTGGCCAACCAGCAGGTTGCTGAGCACGCCCGGCGCGGCGATGAAGATGTTGAAGGTGCCCATCATCACGCCTGCCTTGCCGGATGGCAGATGATCCGACAGCAGCGCGAACGGGATGGACAGCGTGGTGGCCCAGCCGATGCCGATGAAGCCCATGGCAATCATTACGTGCACGGGCGAAGTGATGAACAGCATGGAAGTAAACGCCCCCGCCATGCAGAGCAAGCCAAAGCTATGCACCGCCTTCTTGGATGTAACCGAGCACAGCTTGCCGATCAAGGCCGAAAACACGAAGCACACCGCATTCAGCACGGCATAACACAGAGACGCCCACTGCACACCGTCCTGATACAGCTTGGAGCCGGTATCCGTCGCGCCGAAAATATGGTGCGGCACGTATACCGAGAAAAACGTAAACAGGCAGGCCAGTCCAAACCAGGTGAACATGTGTGCCACACACAGCTTCAAGCCCTCTTTGGGCATGCTGGCGATGGATTTTACAGTGGCCACGAAAAAGTTGTCCTGCGGCCCCGCATCCGGCTTCACGGGTTGCGGCTTGGGCTCCGGCGTGGAGACGACGGTCCAGATCATGGCCGCCAGCATGGCAGTGGCGCCCAGGTAAAAGAGATTATGCAGGGACGGAATAATAAACGCGATGAGGAACGCCGCCACCGAGCCTAGCCCGATGGTCAAGGACATGAGCGAATACGCGGTGGCCTGCTGGCTCTTGTGTACCACGTCCGGCACGATAGCCCGGTAGGGTCCCTGGGTAATGTTGATGCTGGCGTCCAGAATCCAGAGCAGAACCGCCGCCATCATCAGCGAGGGGGAGTTCGGCATGAGAATCAAGGCAATGGCTGTCAGCAGAGCGCCCAACAGCAGGAACGGACGGCGACGCCCCAGGGGCAAGCCGCATTTATCGCTGAGAGCGCCCACGATCGGCTGCACCAGCACGCCAGTCACCGGCCCCGCGCAGGAAATCAATCCCAGCATCTGCGGGTCGGAACCCAGCCGCTCCAGCAGCGGGCTCATCTGCCCCATCTGGATGGCCCAGGCGAACTGAATCCCCAGAAAACCCACGCTGATGTTAAACAGTTGCAATAGGTTCTTTTTCTTCCAAACTTCCAAATCCACGCCATTGTGACTTGAAACAGACGCTGTATTTGTAGAGGGAGGTGCCATTGTGACGGGCGGCATAAGGTGGTTCCTTCTGTTGATTGCCAATCGGTTAAATCTTGTTTTTCACCCCTGTATAAAACCTCGTGTATTTTCCTATAAGCAGAGCTTCCTGACCAGCCCCGGCCATTAAGCCGGAATTGGGGATGTTGACGGCGGAGGCTCGTCAGCTTGCGATGCCGCGGCATCCGGGTGGGGGGCGGTTTGTTTATTCTCCCGCACCAGGAAGCGGCTGATGTGGACATCTACGCCTTTTTCGGGATTTTGTTCATTCACCAGCAGACCGGCTTCATTCAAGCGGAAAGCCTCGCCGGTGTTGATATCGATGTAGCGCGTGCCGGGCGCGAGTTGGAGATGGGATAAATCCGGCTTGTGGTTTTCCACCACGGGCTTCTCGGGCAGGATTTCCTTGTAGCCCGGCCCGGTGCCGATTCGGTCGTTGTAATCGCCACGACTATCTCGGGGTTTCCCGGTATTGACCAGCACGATGACCTGATCCCGGCCATTATCCCGCACCATCGGCAGAATGCCGGATTCGTCCATGTTCTGCTTGATGCGGTCAAATTCCGGATCCGGCTGGCCCTCGGGAGGTTGTGGAGGCAATACGTCCAGCATGGCCCCGTCATTCAGCGCGCTCGCACAGGACTGGCGCAACGCCATGGCCGCTTCCGGCGGGAAACCCTTTTGGGTTAACACCGAGGACGGATCCACAGAGGCCGAACGACTCCGGAAGATGGCCCCGGCCTGCTCGTAGAACTTGCGGAAATCGGAGTTGGGATCGCCGGTCAGCAGATGCACCGGCAACAGATTGCGGTTCTGCACGAAAATATTCTTCATCCACTCGCCGCCGCCCCGCGCGAAAAAGTCCTGGAGATAGATGGACGGATTGCCCGGCATGGCCGTCTGAATCGCGAAAATCCGCAGCAGCTTTTCCATCACCGGGCGGTTGATGTGATTGAACAGCCGGGTTTTCAGCTCATCCTGGAACGCCTGGTTTTTGGTAAATTCAGGCAGATCCGGCTCGATGGACATATTCCGGAATACGCGGGTGAGCGCGATATCGGCAGGCTGGTAGCCAAAATGCCGTCCCCACTGGGCAAGCGTTTTATCCAGCGCCTTCCAGAAACTCTGATTAAACTGCGCACGCTGCTCAGGATTCAGCCTGTGATTCGGCGGCATCTCGTCCCAGTTGAAAGACAGCAGGCCGTTCACCATCACCGCCCGCATTGCACGCGATTCACTAGGTTCGGTCATCCGGGCCGTGAGCGCTTGCCGCAGGGCTTCGTGCCGGATTTTGTCAATGCCCAGCATCTCGGGCGAAATGATTTTGAAAACTTCATTCACAAAGCGGGGCTTCAGATCCGCAGAAGTCGGCGGCGGCTCGGACAGCTCACCCTTTTTCTCGCCTTTCACGGTACTGTCGAAAACATGCTGGAGATCGGGTGACAGCTTACCCTTCACTTCCGGTTTCTGAAGCAATTCCATCAACTTGCCCAGCGTACCGCCCAGGTCCGGAACGCCAATCTGTTGGCGGGCATCCTCGAAGCAGGCTTTGCTCTTCAGCTCGTTGCAAACCTCGTTGAGATCGTCCTTCAGGCCCCACCATTTCACCAGATCCATGAACGCGATGGCCGGATTCATTAGCAGGCCATGGCTGCTGGTGATCTGGTCGTGGCAGGAGGAAATGTTCTGGTATTGGCGCAGCACCGGGAAAGGCAGTTCGCGGCTCATTCCATATAGCCCATGCTGACCGTCCCACCCCAACAGGAACTCGCTCGGCGGAATCTGGTTGCCGCCCAGCTCGTCAGGCCGCTGATCGTAGTGCACCAGCTGGTGCAACTGGTGGTAGGTATAATTCCAGTTCACCATGCCATTGAACGTGTTGTCCTCGTATAGCCTGCGGGTGGCCTCCCGGACGATTGGCTCGTGATTGCCGGAGAAGGGAAAGAAGTCGGTGAATTCGGCAATAATGGAAGATCTTTTGAAAATGCCATGCACGGTGCCACTGAGCTGTTTCCAAAAGGATTTTATGGAATCGATCTCGTTCAGGAAGACCTCCGGACGATCGGCAATCTCGGTGTTCTTGATCACGTCCATGTTGGCCATGTCCTTTGCAGCGTCCAGCCGCCAGTTCAGGCCGAGTTCCCGCTTCTCGGCCAGCGCGTGGGCAATGGCCGCCAGCTTGGGATCCAAGTCTGCCAGGTTTTTCTCCAGCAGGCGGGCCAGGATGGCGGAATGGGTATGTTTCAAGCGGCGGCGCATGAAACTCGGCAGCAGCGTCGCGGCGGTTTCCGGATCGTTCCGGTAAATGCCCTGCGGGATAGTATCCAGGAAGGCCTTGCCGATTTCCTCGGGGGATTTATTGGCGGTGTCGTCCAGGTCGGTAAAAATCTTCATGTACAAACTTTCCGCCAGCCGCTCGGTCATCACGGAGCGGATCCGCTCATCGCACATTTTCTCCTGGGCTTCAGGCGTGAGCAGGCGGGTGACTTCGTCCATTTTTTCGCTCAACGCCTGCTCAAACGAAGTCGGCGCGAGGGCATTCCGAATCGTCTTAAACGCGCCCCCCAACATAGGGATTTTCACCAGCGGCGCAAACAGCATATTCATCAAGCGCACGATTCGCGACTTCGGCTCGGCCTCTAGTGCGTCTTGCAAGCCGGGATGAGAGAGCGCAGCCTTGAACATGACCGGCAATTCCAACGCGGAAAGCGGATATTCCTGCAGCACCTGACCAGCCACAACCTGCCCAAGCGCCTCGGGATTGCAAAGCCGGAGTTCCGACAATGCCCGTTCGGCCTCGTCGCGGGTCAGCGTCTCCAGCGCGGGGAACGTGACCGGCGGCAACACTTTCAGGCCGCTGGATTGTTCTCCCGGACGCTGGGTAATCGTTTGAATCAAGGCTGTGGGCTGACCTTGCGGATTGTCTTTTTGGGCTTTGGCCAGCGCGCGGGCAATGGTATCGATGTGGCTGTTGGTCACGGTACGGGTCCAGTAGGCCACGGCCCCTTCCATGTACTTCACCACTTCCGGGTTGCGCATGTTCATCTTGGCCACATCCGTCTGGCCATCCCATTTAAAACCGGAATCATCCTTGTAATCAGCCACCAGTCGCACCGATTGCCACTCGCACAGCCTGGCCCGATCCTCGTCACTCAGCTGGGATGCCGGTTTGTTCAGCAGGCTCCGCTTATCTTCCAGCTCTTCCGAGGTCACCGGGATGCGCAGCTTCTGGATGGAATCCCGGCTGCTCTTGATTGGGTAAGGCGCCTTGAGTGGCTTGCCGTCCGAGGTTTCGGTATTGGGATCGTAGGTTTCCGCAAAGGTGAAATCCCGCGGGTCGTAGCCCGGCTTTGCGGGATCGTTGACCACCCGCAGGGCGTAACGCTCATGGGCCACCCGCAGGTTGCCTTGGTCATCCTCCACCACGGGCAGAATACCCCAGCTCTCCTTCTCGAAGGCATGCTTGGGGAAGCTGAGCGGACCGGTTCCCTCGGGAGTTTCGTTGTAGGTGAACCAGTTCCAGTAGGGAGATTGGAAGCCATGCGTCAAGTTGGCCAGTTTCTGGACGCCATTAAAGCCCTGGTTGACAAAGGCCCCGTCGGCAAAAATTTTGAGGTCGTTGGCCAGCGTGGTTTTCAGGAACTGCCGGAATGCCGCCTTGTTGGAAAAGCTGTTGTTGAGGATGTAGGGATCGATGGTCCAGTAGCGGTGGGAGGAGAGATTATCCCCGCCAATAAAGGGCTTGAACAGCAGCGAGGTGAATCCTGCCTGCTTGAGGTGTGGAATCGCCTGGAACAAGCCGACCTCGTTCCCGCCAAACAGCTTGAAGTGGTCCCGCATGGGCAGAATTCCGGCGTTTTCGTGGGTCAGATTATCCAACTGCTCACGAGACAGCAGGCTGTCCAGGAAGAGATCGGCCATCACGCCGCTTTTTCGGGGAGAAACCGCCTCGCAGGCAGAGACACGATTGAAGGGCTGGGCTGGGTCTTGAAGCGGGTGGACGACTTCCACCTGATCCAACCGGGGCTTTCCATCCACCAGAAAGCGGTAGTTGGTCCCCAAGGGAACCGGTTGCCGGGAGATCCAGTAGTCGCCCCGGCGTTCCAGCGGAATGGGCTGCGGGGCCTCTTGTCCCGGCAGGATGGCCTCGGCTTCTATCTTCCGCGTACCGTGAGCGGGATCAAAGCCGGGCAGGAATAGCCGGGCCTGACCGGATGGCGTCAGGCTGTAGCCGGAGAAACGAAGCGAAGGCTTTCGTTTCCGGGTATCAAACGGCTCTGCTCCGAGGTGCAACATCCGAATTGTGGTATCCCTTCGATTGACAACGGGTGACCCCTGGGTTCTGCTCTTAAAAGAACGCTGAAGAAAAAAAGTTGCCCGTTTTTCAACTATTGTATCCGACCCAAGATGAGCCTATACAAACAATTTTGTTTGCAACTTTTCTTCAAATTCATCTCAAAACCTTGCAAAGATAGCAACATTCAATCTTGAGGAAAGTTATTAGAGTAGTTTCAAAATCCGCTTGATCGGGGTATCCTAAGATCCCTGCAGTGACCTGTAAAATCATGCCTGGAGGGGTCCACACCATCGAACGGGGTACTATCGGAAGATTTGCATGGGCACCACACCAACCTCTGTTCCCTATTTGCCGACTGGTCTCAGGACCCCGTTTCCACCTGTCCAAAATGCCTCCTTGGCTACTCCGCGGGCTACGTCGCTGGCCACCCCGCGCGTCAACCTCGTAGACCCCATCACCGCCCACCGGCTGGAACTGGACACTCCCTTCACCGACAAAATTCTGCACCTGAGCCCGTGGCAAAAGCTGAAACTGGACCTGCGTAATACCTTGGTCACCATTCCCCAAGGCGTGGCGCGGGGTTTAAGAGGGGACAGCAACTTCAGCTTCAGTGATTTCCTGAATATCGCCAAAATCCCCTACTACGCAGGCGGCGCCGTTCTGGCCCTCAGCTTCCTGGCCGGACGCGATCGGCGCAATTTCACCCGGCAGGCGCTGGGCGTGGCGCTTTATTATCTAGGTGTTATGGCAACCAACAAGGGCATTGACGCCCTCTACAAAACCAAGGACGGCGTGGATCTCGATCTTCGGTTCCGCAAATCCAACGGCGACATTGAGAAAGTCTTCGCCAGCGCGAACTGGGCGCGGTTTGACCTGATGGATGAAGACGAATACCAGCGCCTGATGCATGAGATGGGTATTCCGGACAACGTGGCCAGCCCGCACCGGGAAGTGCAGGACCAGTTACGGCGCATTATCACCACCTCCCGCGCGGATAAGCTGATTCTGGGCAATGTGCTCGCGGCCATCGGGGCCGGTTTTATCGCCCGCAGCGATGCCTGGGCGCGGCTCATTGGGGGCGGAAACACCCTCATGAACGTCTTGAAGGATCCCAACGGCGGCCATCTGCCCACCCGCCTCCGGAATGTCGGCACGGCCTTCTGGGGCCTGATCAAACGCGGGGTCGGTGAAAAAATCACCGGCTATGCGGGAGAACCCAACCCCTGGATGCGCAAAAGCATTCTGCTGGCCGGAGCGGCTTTGGTGGCCAGTGGCATTGTCCATTGCCTCACCACCGGACGTGGCCGTTCCCGCAGCTTTGAGTCGCCGCTTTACACGGCGCTGGCCCCTGAAATGAACCCGGACTTTACGCCCGCCCAGCCTTCCGCCGAGAAAGCGGTTTACCGCCGTCCGGGCTTCGCCTACTTCGAGCAGATGCGCGCCAATGCCACCGTGGCTCATATTGGAGGGAACTCCAAATGACCGGCCCGTTCATGAACACCCCCGGCTACGGCCCCTCTTGGAATCAGCCGGCAAACCGGCAAGCGGCCCAGCACTTCGGCCCGCTCCCCTTCCTGCCGCCTACACTCCCGCTGCCAACCCAACAGCCAGTTCCGGCAGCCTGGCAGACAACACCCCAACCACCGCTGCGCGCGCCGATTTCCCTGAAAGAGTGGCGGCCTGATCCCTCGATGGTTCGAAGCCGCGAACTACAAAGCCGTTACCCACAGGCCAAGGCGCACCTGGGCCACACCCTGCCGTTTGACCAGGTGATTTCCAATACCCGCACCAGCCTGGAAACCCTGAACAAGGTACGCACCCACACCCCGGTGAAAGATCACCAGCTGGGCATTTTGGATGACCAGAGCAAGCGGGTCGGCAGCCTGCTGATTGCCGCCCTGGCCACCTGGGGGCTCAAGCAGCGTATTTTCGGGGTGGGCGAGTTCCTGGGCTTCCTCAGCTGGTACTTTGCCATGAGCGCCACGCCCAAAGTTGTCAACGGGCTGGTTCGGCTGAAAACCGGCGCCAACCTGAACCACTACTACTACAGCAACGACGGCATACGCCAAGAACTCTACAAAGATCCCAGCTACCTGCCGCTGCATCTTCTGCCAAACGCCGAAATTGACCGCGTGGCGAACCGGCTGGGCATCGCGCAAAACGCGCCGGACAAACGCAAGCAGGTGGAAGATCGGCTCCGTCGCATCTCCGTCCAGGCCCACACCTGGTGGATGCTGATCGCTGGCCCGGCTACCCCCATTATTTCCGGGCTCATCTGTGATCGGTTACAGGATCCGGCCACCCACTGGGTGAATCGCCTCAAGTTATTCCGGGCCAAACAGGGCATTGAGCAGGCCGAAGGCGAGAAACTGGCCCTGAAAACCGAAAATTATGTTCGCCAGGTCCTGGGCGAGGTGCCGGAATCAGAGCTCTCCATGTGGTGGAAAAAGTTCGGCACGGAAATGGTTGAGCAAACCGGCCTGGGCAAAAAGCTTTCCATTCGGGATGTGGTCGAGTCGCCGCCTGAAATGGTCCTCAACAAAATGGCGGATCATTTCGCGGCCCTGAGCCCTGACAGTGCCCAGGTGAAAGAAACCCTGCGATACCTCGACCGCCAGAATGAAACCCTGGCCCAACTGAAAGAAAAAGCCGACATCTTCCTGGAGTCGGTGAAAGACAAGCTGGATGAGAAATTCCACAGAAACCAGAACAAGCTGATTGAAGCGCGAATTGCCAACGCCGAGATGACCATCCGGCACCATCAGCAGTTGCTGCATGCGGTTGAACAAGGCGGTGCCGACAAAACGACGCTGCGCAGACTGATGGAGGAAAGCCGACTCACCGTGGTGCAAAGGATGATTGAAAGCGGCCGGGAAATGGAGGCCCGCAAAATTGTCGGAAATTCGGAGATGTTCGCAAAAATCCGCACTGCCCTGGGCATTGCGCCCACACCCGGCAACCCAATCCACGGCACCGCCCCGGTGCTGATGGGAGCCTCCCCCGAAGCGCACCTGTTAACCTCGCTCAAGGACAGCATGCTGCGGAAGCTGTGGCAGCGCCGTGTGCTGGGCTACGGCGGCGGCGGACTACTGCTGGCAACCCTGCTTTATACCGGTCTTGTGGTGGGGCGCGTCTTTAAAGACAAGCCGAAGGTGGGGAGCCACTCATGATCAACCCTTCGCATCCATTGATTGTTCAGCAACCGCCGACACTCCCAATCCTCAGCGGAGTGCTGCCGCCTTTTCCGGCAATTCCGACACAGTTGCCGCTACCACTTCCCCCCGCCGCAAACGACGATGTCTTCCAGCCCTTAGCCTGGCCCGTAATCGGCGTTAACCCTTTTCAATTCTTGCCCGCCACGAATGACGACACTTTCCGGCGGGTGGCAACTCCCTTTGCCCAACCAGGAATTGGCGTCAGCCCTTTCCCCTTTATGCCTGCCTCTCCCGTTATTCAGCCACTTGCCTTCCAACCACAGCAAGCATTGACCGCATTCAGGCCAACACCGGCCGTCGGGCCAATCGGGGCGGTGAGAGCCACCCAGCCGGGTCCTGTCTGGAGCAACGATCTGAAAAAGCTCTTCCATCAGAATAAATCCATCATTTACGCCATCAACATCCGGACTTTCGGCGCGTTCGACAAGAACAACGACAACCGCATCAGCAACCAGCCGGGCGAAAACGGCACCTTCCTCTCCGCCGTCCGGCGTCTGGACGAGCTGGTTTCGCTGGGCGTGAACACCATCCACCTGTTGCCCATCAACCCCATCGGCAAAACCAAGCGCTTCGGCGATGGCGGCAGTCTCTACGCCCCATCCGATTTTCACAGCCTCAATCCGCAATTTGCCACGCCCGGCAATGGCATGAACGTTGAGGACGAGGCCCGCATCTTCATCAACGAGTGCCACAAGCGCGGCATCCACGTGATGGTCGACGTGCCGAGCTGCGCCTCCATCGAGCTGGCCAAAACCCGGCCCGATTTAATCCTGAAGGACGCCAATGGACGCCCGCTGATTCCCACCAACTGGGTCGATATCGTCATGTTCAAAAGCGACAAAAACCTCCAGGATTACTTTGAAGGCTTCTTCAACCTGATGAACCGTATCGGTGTGGATGGTTACCGGGTGGATGTAGCCCGCTCCCGTCCGCTTTGGTTCTGGCAGCACTTCATCGGCAAGAACCAGGATAAAGCCTGGCTGGCGGAAACCTACTGCGAGGAGGACCAGTCACCACTTGCCAACCTGCCACGCGACATTCCCGAAGACTTGCTTCGAGTCGGGTTTGACAGCATTTATGGCCAGTGGCACATATTTGATTCGATGGCCAACGCCACCGAATATCGCAACTACCTGCTCTCCAGCCGCGCCATGTTCCAGCGGGCCAGCGCGACCGGCGGCAATGACAAGTCGTTCATCGGCTCCTTCCTGACCCATGACGACGAGCTGACCCTGATGGACAAGGGGGGAGTGCCGCTCTGCCTACTGTCCTCGGGCCTAATGGCCACCCAGCCCTGGACCAACCCCTACATGCTGGACGGCTTTACCACCGGCTACGTGGATCGCCTGGACATCTTCAGCTTCGTTCCCCGGCACGAGGGCAGCCACCCGGAAATCGGCCTCTTCATGAAGCGTATGTTCCAGCTACGCCAGGCTTACCAACCCATCCTGGATCAGGGCCTCTATATTCCCATTCCGGTCAGTGGTAACCCCAACGATCAAATCATCGCCTTCGCCCGGCATGCCAATGGCAAAACGCTGTTAACGGTAGCCAACATGGACCTGAATTCCCGTCAGATCGGCAGCCTGAACATTCCGGGCCTCTCTCCCGTCCAGCCGATGACGAACCTCGCCCCCGAGTACGGGCGCCCCAGCCGCTTCGTCCCCGGTCAGGATCAACTGTCCGTCAACCTCGGCCCCGGTCGTTTCCACGTGTTTGAGATCAGTACCCCCAACCTGCCCCGGCAACTCCCCGCCTACTAGCGTTGATTGCTACCCGATCTTCCGCATGCGGTTTGAGCACTTCAATGCTTGTCGTTTCCGTGCAGGAATAACGCTCTTCCTCAGCGTGCAGCAATCGGTTGATGTAAATGGATTTCCTGATGGTTTGCGCAGTTGGGCCTATGCGAAGGCGGACAGGCGGGCTCCAGCCTGGCGCTTGTCTTTTTCAGCCATGGCGACATCGATGGCCTGGACGTATTTCTGGGCGATTGTTTCGGGGTTGTGTTCTTCCCGGAAATACTTCATGCCATTCATCCGCACCTGGTTCAGGTTTTCAGGATCCTGAGACAGCTGGTACGCCCGGTCCATGGCCTGACTAAAGTTATCCTGAGCTTGCTGCAAGGTTTTCTGGTCTTTTTCGGGCAGCTGTTTGTCATGAAAGAAATAAGTCACCAGCGCCTTCAATTCTTCCAGGCTCAGCTGATTCCAGCCACCGGTTTTCAGTTTTTCCTGGCCGCTGATCACCCGTTCCTCCAGCGACAGGGCATCCTGGTAATCCGACGAATCAAACGGGCGCATTAAAATCCCGGTCTGCCCGTATTCCCAGACTTTTTCCGGCGGTTCCTGAGGCAATAACCCACTGACCCGCATCTCCGGATCGGACACAGTGGAACGGATACCATCCACCCCATGCCCGATGGTCACGGACCCCATTGAACAAGCTTCCAGTTGGTTTTGTCCGTAGGGCTCATAGACACTGGGCATCAAGTAAAAGTCGCTGGCGGCATACATGGGAACGTTCACATCCCGACCCGTAAATTCGTCATACGTCAGGTAAAGACGCCCCTTCAGTTCCGGATCGTCCTGGAGCTTTTTGACCAAATCGTTGGCCAGCGGGCTTTTGCCATGGGTCAGCACCAGAACCATCTGGGCTTTTTCATGGCCCGGCGCTTTCATAAACCGTTCCACTTCCTTCAGAATGAGCATGCTGCCTTTCTGGTATGGATCGATGCGGGGCATTGCGAAAAACAGGACGGCGTTCTCATCCTGGTTTAGCCCGATTTTCCTTTGCAAAGCCAGCTTGTTGGCTTTTTTGAACTCTTTAAGGGCTTCCGGGGTGAATTCTTTCAGCAGCTGGAAACCTTCTGCCTCCTTGAGATACGGGTTGACGGAAGGATTGAACTCCTGTCCCGGCAGGGCATGATGCATATCCACCACGGTGCCGTTCTGGAAGTGTTTCTTCAGGGGGGTCACCAGCGGAGAACCTTCCAAAAGGTCCGTCTCCGTGAGGGTGCGCGTATAGTTATGGTTGGCAATAATGGCATCGGCGCCCTGAATGCCTGCTACGACCGGCGATAAATAACCCAGCGCAGGGAGACGACGCAACTGGTTGGAATGATAACCCGGTTTCTGCAACCAGGCCCCGTTGACATCCTGCTTGGCCAGATAATCCGGCACCTTCAAGTCCAACTGATCCGCGAGTGAGTCATCGACAGGCGAATCGTAGGTATTGTGCAGCATGAAGATATTGGCGGTTTTATCGCTGTCCGGCAGTTCGCTCCACAGGAGCCCGGCATGCCAGTCATGCGCCATCAGCACATCGATATTGCCATGGAACTTGTTAATATGGTTGCCGGCGGCATGGGCTGCGCCGCCCTCTTCCAGCAGGGGTTTAAAAGCGGCAACGGCCCGCGTGTAAGTCAGGATTTGCTTGGCCATGGCGCGCGTAGGGTCCGGATCGATATTTTCCATCTCGTGACCCTGCGGGGTGTTGTTATAGATATAGGGCTTTTCAAAGCGCCGGAAATATTTTTCGTTATCGATGGCGTAAATCCAGTTGCCCATCGGTTCGTTCAGGTTTTGTCTGCTGGGTTGTAGGTTACCACTGGCATCCAGCACCGGGCTGAATTTTTGCAGCAACCGGAATTTTTCATCAATCCGCTGGCCATACTCAAAGATGGGCAGGGTCACTTCCGCTCCGGTGTCCTCGAAAGCCATCGGATAGGCAATTTGTTTGCCATCCGGTGTTGTAAAGGTCATGGAGGCCTTGCCTTGCGCCTTGAGCCGGTTGTCTTCCTTGACAAACGCGCCATAATAAGGCGTAATCAGGCGAAAATCCTTATCCGTAAAAGACGCCATGGCGGCCGGAGCAAATTTCGCAACACTGGCCAAGCCGCCACCAACCGGCGGGCATTCCAGCATGGTCCACAGCACATTTTTGCCGGCCTGGGCCATCGCTTGACCGGAAAATTTGAGAACCCGTGCACGTGACGCTCCACTAACAGCCGCCATCTGAGGTTTCGGCGCGTAGCGGGCTGGAGAAGGCTTCGGGAAAGCCTGGAATGAATTTGCAGTGAAAACGGATGAGATCGCCATTTGATTTTCACCTCACAGGGTGTTTTGATCAGAAAAACAGAACAATGCGTTCTGTTGTCACACCCTTCGAAGAACTTTATTAA
This sequence comes from Coleofasciculaceae cyanobacterium, assembly GCA_036703295.1. GTDB lineage: Bacteria > Cyanobacteriota > Vampirovibrionia > Vampirovibrionales > Vampirovibrionaceae > DATNPJ01. The sequence continues at coordinate 91,780 of DATNPJ010000028.1, forward strand.
TATTTTCCAGAGAATTGGATAACGAGAGTTGACCCGACTCTTTTGGTATCATTAATGCACAAGCAAAACCGGTTGAGAAGCTTATTGTCGAGTTTACACCCGTCTTCTTGCGCGTCCGGAAACGAACAGCATGAATATTAGCCCCTCGCGATCCACAACGGCAAGCCTGCTGAAAACACCTGCCCTCAGTGAGGGTGGATGTCCGCATGGCGCACCGAGAGGCGCGTGCCCCGCTTGCAACGGGGGAGGTGGCGGGGGCGGAGCCGGAAAAAAGGCTGGCCTGATGACCTGGAACGAAGCCTACGCCCTGTGGAATGCCCTGCGAGTAGCCCGCGTCCGTAACGAGGATTACCTGAAGGGCGCCAATCTCAACCAGTTTCGCCAAAATCAGGAGGCAAGCGTGTCCCAGCGGGGATTGGTCTTTTCCATGCTGGTCCGTCTCCAGCCCGCCCTGGTTACGTTCTTGCAGAGTCCAACCCTCGTGCTCACGGCACTGGCCCGTGGCATCGGGCAATCAATCGCCGGTTTCCGGAATGTACTCTCAGGTTTTCGAGATACCATCGCCCAGCCCTTCCTGGCTGTTGCCGGGATTGCCGACAAGCTGGCCACCATCCTGGGAGATGCCCGCAAGCTGTTGGACGACCTGTTGCATCACAACCTGGAAAATCTCAAGGCGCTGATCCGAAACAGCCGGTTTGTCCTGCTGATGCAGCAGGTAGAGGGTCTGCTGAAACAGGTGTTGCAGACCTTCTCGCCCCGCCGGGCTTTCAAAACCGCCGGGCGCCGCATCCGAACCTTGCTCGGCAAAATTTTCGGGCTCGGCAAAATCTTCGGCAGAAACGACGAGGACCGGGAGGATGAAGAAGGCCGGCTTCCCGCAGTCAACGCTCGCTAACGCGAAGCGGCTTTTGCGGAAAGATTCCCAAAAGAAAAAGGCCCGGTGGTGGCTAAATCCGGGCCGATAGTGAGTATGCGTTGGATAGCTATTTCGTCGTGACGCCGGTTGCTTCCTGGCTGGTGCGCGTACCGGGCATGACGGCCGGGGTGCTGGAAAGCGGCGTCATCGTTGAAGGCAGCGGTTTCTGCGGCTTCTGGGCGATGGGGCGCTGGGCCTCCTTGGTGGCCAGTTCCTGCAGGTGGGTAATCCGCTTGGTGTAGCCTTCCTTCTCCTTCTGGGTCAGATCCGGACGCAGCGACACGTAGAACTGGTAAGAGCGAGCCGCCTTGTCATACTGGCGGGTCTTCTCGTACAGCTTGGACAGTGTCAGACGAGCCTCCGGCTGGCGGGGATTCTTGGAGAGCGCGTCTTCGTAGAAGTCGATGGAACTCTCTTTGCCGGTGCGTCGCCAGTTATTCAGCGCCTTTGCCGTGCGTAGGGTTCGCCCCGACTCCGCTTCCGCCTTGGCGATTCTATCGATGCCCCGCTGTGCCTTCAAGTTGGAAGGCTCGGCGGCCAGCGCCATCTGGTAGGCGTCTTTTGCCCGCATCAGGTCGCCGTTCATCTTGAGGGTGTCCCCGATGATCAGCAATTTGTCCGCGTCGCCCGACGACTGCTGGAGCAGACGGCCCATCACCTGATCCGCCTCTTCATAACGTCCCAGCGACAGATAGGCTTCACCCTGAATCAGGGCTTCCGCTTCATTCTTGGGCGTGATGGAAGTCAGCGTCTTCAACTCGGCTTCGGACATGGCAGGCTTCCCGGCCAGCTGGCTGATGCGAAGGTTGGCCAGGTGCAGGCGCAGATCGTTCGGATTGGTGCGCAAAGCTTCCTGAATGGAGTGTTCCGCGTTGATCAAATCACTCTCGGCGCCCAGTGTTTCGCTCCAGGATGCCTGTTTCTGGGCAATCACGGTCAAGGATTGCGCCACGCCATTGATCGCGTCTGAATCGTTGGGATTCTGCTTCAGCGATTCGCGGAAATAGATGAGCGCCTGGTCCGGCTTATCCACGGTCAGGGCAATCCGGCCCAGCTTGTTGCGGCCCGGAGACCAGTTGGGATTCACGTTCAGCGCGCTTCTCAGCTCGCCCATGGCCAACTCGCCGTCGCCACGACCATCAAAGATATCGGAAACGGCCATATAAGCGGGCATAAATGCGGGGTTTGCCTGAATCGCCTTGCGATAGTTGGCGATGGCCGCCGCCGTGTTGCCCTGGCGCTCATAGGCATCGCCCATTTTGGCCATGATGGAGGCGTTGCCCCGATCCAAAGAAAGTGCCGTGTTGAGGGATTGCAACGCGCCATGCGTGTTGTCTTCCTGCAAGAGTGCTTCGCCCAGACGGTAGTGAGCCATGTGATTCTTGCTGTTCAGCTTGATGGCCTGGTTAAACTGCTCCTTGGCCGCCGCTGTGTTGCCGCTGGCCATTTGCATGATACCCAGGTTCAGCTTGGCCTCGGCAAAGCGGGGATCCAGGTCCAGCGCTTTCTCAAATTCGGCGTGGGCTTCCTGGTTGCGCCCCATGAAGCGATAGGTTGCGCCCAATTGGTTATGCGCTTCGGGCGAGTTGGGTGCGAAACGCACCGCCTGCTTCAACTCGGAGAGTGATTTTTGCAGCAGATTTTCACGATCGGCGCGATAGGTCATATCCAGGGACGCGGTCCGGTTGCGATACACCACGCCTTTCACCATGTGGGCCATGGCGCTTTTGGGATTCTTGGACAAAACCTGGTCGGCGTTCTTTTCGGCGGCGTCCAGCTTGTAAAGCTCGGCCTGGGCCAGCCCCAACGCGGCGCGTACCGACGGATTACCGGGATTTCTTTTCAATGCCTGGGTGTATTGGTTTTCCGCCGCCTGAAATTTTCCGGTTTGCAGGGCGCTATCGGCCGACTGATACTGCCGGGAATAGAGGGTAGCCGCTTTGTATACCCGCGATGCCGCATCAGACGCCGGAATCAAGACGCCGGTCGCCAAGATGCCAACTCCAAGCGCAAGCGCCCAAGTCTTAGTGTTCATACTCCGCATAAATGGGATCTCCTAGCTCACACGTTTCCGTGGCATCATATCGAATTACCGACCGACCAGACATCCCTCTACAGTCTAGTTCGCTATCGCAAGAGTCTGATAGACCACCGGCTATTGAATGCCAAGGGTCGTCTTCTGCAAAGCAAGCGGCAATAATGGCTCCCAACGGCCATTTAAACTTGAAAAGGCGCTTCGGCATGCCTATGCCAGAACGGCTCACCTGACTGCGTCGACCTAAAATCTCCTCCATATGGATGAGGGCACATCGCCAATATCCTCTAAAATCTTGTATATAAAGATGTGCGAGGTGTTATGGAACCAGCGGCGCTTGAACCGGGCCGGGAAGCCATTGTGGCCCTGGAAAAATGGCGGAACCGGACGGAACCCTCTTTTCCGGGACGGGGATTGCCCCAGGCAACGGTTGTCGGCTTTCAGATGGAGAACGGAAACTGCATCCTGGAGATTACCGCTCCCAGAGAGCCGCTGGGTGCACGGTTCCGCTCTGATCTGAAAAATCTGAACGCCCTCCGCATTTTCCGTTCGGATGCCGAAACCCTTTATAAGGCTCTGGCCATGGAATTTGGCGGACAACCCCAAAATACCCAACCCGAGAAGAATGGGTTATTATCGCCGGAACTCGGATCGCACCAGTCAGAACAGGGCTATCAGCCTGAATTTATCCGCATGTCCAAAGCCTGTATCCAGGGTTCGCCAGCGCGCAAAACCAAGCTCGCACGGCCCTGGACGCAACCGATCCCGCAACTGGCCGAGGTTCCGGAAGTGCCCTCTGCCACTAAGATCATGGCGGACATTTATGCCATGAATGAAAAATTGGCCGCAGCGCTGGCTTCCGAGCCCCAGTGCTTGCAGGAACCCGAAAGCCTGGAACTCTCTCAGGAGCAAACTCAGCCCCAAGATTCATCCCCGGTGCAACAACCGGCCTGTGTGAAAGCCCCCAATGCAACACCGCCGGCAGCCAAATCCACTTTCAATTTCTCCCCTCGGAAACAAAACACCGACATCCCGCAAAATACCGAAGCGGCCCCCAAACCGGCGAAGGAGGGAGTAGATTGCTCCAGCCTGGATGAATCCCAGGCGTTGATGATGAAAGCCAACAACACCCGCAAAATGCTGATGAATCACCTGATCGATCAGTATTTCGCCAATAATGCTCCCATCTAAAAAACTCGCCTCTATATAAGGATGGTGAAGCGCTTTTAAAATTCCGGTCAGGGCCATTACTTTTACAATGACTTCGGTGCTCTTTTTATTGCGGATTGCAGCAGCCATTAAACAGCACCACGCCCGGTCTTAATCTCCACAGAATCAAGATAACCCCTATCGCGGCAGGCAAGAAACACCAGTAAGAAACCCGCCCCTTGCGAGGCGGGTTTCAAATTTTCCAAAGAAGGTTGTTGCGGAATTACTTCTTGGCAACGAGTTCTTTGAATTTTTTGCCAGCGGAGAAAGCCGGAACGGTTTTCGCCGGGATTTTCAGCTCTTTGCCGGTCTGCGGGTTGCGGCCGGTGCGAGCAGCGCGTTTGCGGGGTTCGAAGGTACCGAAGCCGATCAAGGTAACTTTCTTACCTTTGGCAACGGTTTTCACGATGGTATCAACGATGGCAGCCAAGGTTTCATCAACCTGTTTTTGGGATACCTTCGTCTTTTTGGCGACTTCTTGTACCAATTCTTCTTTATTCATGCGAAAAACAACTCCTCAGATATAAGTGACACCCTTATTATAAGTATTGTTTCAGCAAAGGCAAGTACTTCTTTTCTTATCCTGTCTAACTTCTACGGTCGTAGAACCTCTTAACGCCTCTCAAGTCTTCCGAAGTTAGCCTGTTAGGACCGTAACAAGCCGACGGGCTTTCCCTGAAACAGTCAGCATTTCCACCGCATCAGTCTGCCGCATCCAAACCCGGAAATTTGTTCGTGTCTTTCCAACACAATAGGCCCAGCCCAGAATTTTTTTTCTGAAATCAACCACAACGTCCATTCAGGGATCACCTTGCCTTCTTTATATGTGCATCGGATCAGTCATTCCTGAGCTATGGACTCAGCAATGCCCCATATCTACTACAAAGCAAGCTTGTTATAGTTTTACACATATAAGGAAGACAGCCCACTCTCATTAAAACCCGCCGGGAATCGCTGTCCCCGGAGAAAAATAAACCCGACGGCTGGTTTGGCCCTTCGGGAAAATCACTGTATGATAGCAATACCGAGCGTGGTTGTTAGCAGGAGCACCGCTATGAATTTTCCCGAACATTACCGGGTCGCTTTCCGGACTTATTTGCGTTTTATCGTCATTATGCTGATTGTGGCCTTGCTGCTGGGCATCATGTTCCAGGAGTCCGCCAAGAAAACCCCCTTCTCCGCAGCATTGCCGGCGGGGGTTCACATCGAAACCATGATTAACCTGGCTCTGGTGCATGGACATACCTTTCTGATTGGCGCGCTGATTCCGCTGGGCGTGACCTGGATGCTGTACCTGGGCCTGATGCTGGGACATCCGCCTATTGGGGAAAAACCGCTGGGCATCGGCACCCGTCTGTATCTGCCCGCAGCCGTGGGCGCCATCATCCTGATGCTATACAAGGGCTACCACTTCCAGTTGGGCGTTCGCGCGGGAGAGATGGATTTCAGGGCGCTGGACCAGAGCTACTTTTTCGGCAGTCATGCCCTGCGGGCGGCTGCTTATGGCATCACACACACGGCGCTGGCTGTCGGGCTGGGCATGATTCTCGTCAGCTTCTGGAAAACTCTGAAAAAGCAGGCATCCTAATGCCAACGGGGTGCTAACGAACCGGCACCTCGGCTTTGACTTCCCGAATGGCTTGCTCGATCAGCGCCAAGGCTTTTCCCTGGCATCCGTTCTGGTCGGCCTGTTCCCGCCCCATCTGCATGCGGGCTGTCTCCAGGGACTGGAGCGCCGCCCTGAGATGCGGTCTGCTTTCCTGTTGCATGGCAAACCCCGTTCCGATACTGGCCACGATTAAAACCATTGTCAGGAACGCATAACCCCGTTTCGAACCCATTCAATTCCCTCCTCATCCTGATATTCAGGTCGATCTTATTTTCAACCGAATCGGCGAAGAACAAAATACCCGCTTGGGCAATTTTTTACCGGAAACCAGCGATATTGCTCCGGCATTCCAGGAGCAAACATGCAATGGCCCCATCTAAAATGCCCCGGAACACCAGGGCGTCCGGGGCATTGGAGAGATTTAACCCGCGCTTTAATGCGTTTTGACGTAATGGACGGCCGCACCGGCACCCGCGCCCAACACCGCCGCAGGCAACACTTTGTGTCCGGTGGCGGCGCCAACGCCTGCGCCGGTCAGTGCGCCTTTCGAGACTTGCTTCAACAGCGGCTTGTCTTGCAGGGTTTTGCTTTTATCCAGCAGTGCCCATCCGGCACCCACGCCAGCACCCACCAGGCTGCCCTTCACCATACTGCGATCCGTCAACGCGGCAGCCCCCAGGCCGACACCGGCCCCGATAATGCCTTTTTTAATCACCGGATCCTGCCAGGCTTTTTTGGCGCCGGTGGTGATTTTTTGGCTCACGGACTTCTTGGGGACATAAACGTACTTGTGGGCTTTGGCGTCATACACCCGTTGGTAATCTTCCGCCTGGACCGGCAGGGTTAGCGCCATCAGTCCCATCAGCATCATGCCGGCCAGCACGGTTCTCAGGTTCATGTTCATGCGGCTCATCTTTCTCTCCAGTCTCCATTCGCTTTTCGTGGATTCGGTTCCATTTTCATTATCCCAGATCACTATAAAAGGATCAGCATGAGAGGGATTACAACCCGGGATAAATACTCGGGGGATTTCGGGAAAGCCGAACCTCTGGTAATATCCCTTCAGAATTGCATGATCAAGCAGGGGAGACGGAACCATGGCACAGGCAACGCAAACACTTCGCAAACAGTGGATTGAAATCAGGGTAGACGGCAGCCCTTCCATGGATGCCTACCTCGTAAAACCGCAGGAAAGCCCCGAAGGCCCCTGGCCCGCAGTGATTGTTCTGATGGAAATTTTCGGCGTGAACAGCCACATCCGCGAAGTGACCGAACGCATCGCGGCAGAAGGCTACGTGGCCATCGCTCCGAATTATTTTCATCGCAGCACCCGCAACCTGGAGCTGGGCTACAGCGAGCCGGACGTGGCCACCGGCCGCCAGCACAAGGAAAAAACCACCCGCGAGGGCATCATCAGCGATATCCGGGCCACCGTCGCCCTGCTGCAAGAGAACCTGGATGTCTCTCCCAAGAGCAAAATCGGCTGTGTCGGTTTCTGTTTTGGTGGGCATGCTGCCTATATCGCGGCCGGATTTGATGAAATCGCGGCCACGGCTTGCTTTTATCCGGGAGGAGTCGCCTCGCTGTCTCCCGGCGGCGGCGCGCCCACCGTCACCCACACCCGGGAAATCAAAGGGGAAGTCCTCTGCCTGTTTGGCGAAGAGGATCCGATCATTCCGCACCAGGACACGGTAACCATCGATAATGCCTTGAAAGAGGCCGGGGTGAAGCACGAAGTGGTGCGTTATTCTAATGTGGGTCATGGTTTTTTCTGCAACCAGCGCGAGGATTATGACGCCGCCGCCGCAGAAGATGCCTGGCGGCGGGTAAAAGCCCTGTTTGATAGGAACCTGCGCTAAAGTTTTTGCGATTTTGCCGGGCGGTTCCCCAAGCCGTTCCGGCGGTGTTTTTTGGAGGTGGCTGACATGAACCCGACCCAACGCTTGCCAATTTCACACGAAGAAGAAATCGAAGCCGATTGGGGAATGACCCTCAAAATCTGGTGGGCCATGACTTGGCGCAGCGTCGTCTTCACCCTGTTTCCGACCGTGGTGCTGGCCATTCCGCTCAGCATCACCCTGCTCATCCTGCAACGGATGTTCGGCATAAACCCCATGATCCGGACCCTGCTCCTGCAATCGCTGGGCTGGACTATCGGTCTGCTGGCCGGCATCGTGGTGGTGAAAATCATCCTGAACATGCCGTTTGCCGGGTTCCGGATCTGCCTGCTCAAGACCTCGCCGCAAACGCCTGAAGCTTCGCCAGCTCGGCATCCGGCAGCACCCGAATCAGGTGAACCGGTTTGCGGGTCAGTGATTTGAGTTCGGGAGCGCAAAGCCAGTCGGAAAAAACCAGCTGGGCCCGCTTGAGAATACGCTGGATCTCGCTTTCGGTCTCCTGAGATGGAATAACGGTGCGGGTGTAGATTTCATCCCCGCGCAGTGCTTTGACCACGGCTTCGCCCTGCTGTAAGATAATCGCGCTGGCTGAAAAAATAGCCACCAGGGCGTTGGCCGGGGCCTGCCGAATCAACGCCAGTTCCTGCTGGCCGGAGCCGACGTCGATCATCGTGATGCGCTCTTCAATTCGGCTGCCGCTGCCGTGGCTGGCCGTCCGCAGCTTGTCTCGTAAAGCTTGGCAGTGGTAGCGGCTGACGATGAAATGGCTTTCCCGTTCAGACTCCGGGTCCAACTCCGACAGCAGCACCATCTGGACCGGCCGCTTCAGGGCCTGTTGCAGTTCCGCCTGGAAAACCGGCAAGATATCCGGATGGATGTCCACAAAGACCAGGGGACGCTGGATGGCTTCGCCCATCCGGTTCCGGACCGCATCCAGCGCGGCGATGACTTCTTCCCACCGGTAGCCCTTGGAAGTGACCTGCCGCACGAAAAAACCGGCCAGGGTATCCAGATCGCTCAGCTCCGGTACCTTGCGAGCGGGTCCATCAATGTCGGGATCCAGCACGGACACGCGGGCCCCGCTGCCGTGGCGGATTTCGATGAGGCCGTTTTCATCCAGCTCGCGGTAGGCGGCCAGGCAGGTGTTGTGATGGATCCCCAGCCGCTGGGAAAGCGCCCGGATGCTGGGCAGCTTGGCCCCCGGCTTCAGCAGGCCCGATGCAATCTGCATCGAGATCTGCGTGACCAGCTGCTTGTGGAGCGAGACGGTGGTGTCTTTCTGGATGTGAATGTCCATAGCGGGTTTTCCTATTGATTACAGGTTTCTTGCGCTTTTCAAGTGTAACAACAAGGCTCTGATAACCCATCCACAAATGTAACACATGTCACAACTGTCATATCTTATACGGCCCCGCTTTTTGAAAACCGCTAATCTGCAACATAGCAACCGAAACCCAAGGAGCAGGCTGATGAACCCGAGTTTTGAAATCCCCTTCCCCATTCTGAAAACGATTTCGGAAGGCGTGCTGGCATCTCTCTTCCAGTTTGAGGTTCGCGGGCGGCACCATGTGGAAAAGCTGGACGGCAGGCTGCTGCTGGCCGGCAATCACACCGGCCTGCTGGACAGTCTGGCCGTCATTGCGGCGTTCCGGCGCAATTTTCGCTTCATCATGACCGAAGAGGTCTTCACCTGGGGGCTGATTGGAAAAATCGTGCGCTACGGCAACATCATCCCGCTGTACAAGGGCAAGGCCAAGCGGGCCATGCAGGAGGTGATTGAACGGCTCCGGCGCGACGAGGCCATCTGCATCTTCCCCGAGGGCAAGCTGACCGAAGACGGGAGCCTGGCCGCGTTCAACGAAGGCGTGGCCTACCTGCATGGCAAAAGCGACGCGCCCATCGTGCCCTTCGTCATCCACGGCGGCTTTGAAGCCTGGCCCATCGGCCGCCGCTTCCCCCGCCCACGCAAGATCATCCTGGAGTTCGGCGAGCCCGTCCTGCCCGGCCACCCGCTCTCCCGCCGGGAATTGACTCGTCTGCTGCAAGAGCGGGTGGAGGCGATGAAAAACAAGCGGCATCACAATCTCTCCACCGGGGAAACCATCCAAAACTCAAACTCCGATGAAAAGCCCCCGGAGGTGCAGGCCAAGAGCAAATTCAGCACGCACTACCCAGTAAACGCCGCTCCCTCCTCTAAAGCAATTTAAGGAAGTCCAGCACTCCAAAAGAAGCAAAGGGCCAAAAAAGTTTATGCAAAAAAGATTATGATAGATCCATGAAAACGCTGAGCTTTCGACCGCTGCTCTATCTGACCATCGGATGGTTCGGGATCCAGATGGCGATGGCCCTGGACGCCACCCAGTTCCAGGTGCTGCTGGATTCGCGCTTTGAGCAGGCCAGGATTGCGGATTTGCCCCTGCATTTGGGGCCATGGACACTGACTATTGGGCGGGCCACCCTGATTGGCCTAGTGCTCAGCCTCGGGCCACTGGCGGGTATCACCGTCCAGCCATTCATGGGCTGGCTCGGCGACCGCTTGCTGGCACGCGGGATTGACCGCCGCTTCGTGATGAAACAGGCCGTATTTTATGCGCTGGTTTGCACGCTGCTGTTCACGCTCAATTTGAACCTCTGGGCGCTGATTGCGGCCATCGCCGTCTTTTTCATCAGCTTTAACGCGCTGAACGTGAACTACCGGGCGATGATCACCCAAACATCCAACCGCCGGGCGCTATTTCCCGTTAAAGGGACGGTCAGCGGTTTTATCGCCCTGTTTTCGGGTATGGGCAGCATGGTGATGTTCCTGCTCTTCGGCGTGCTTGGCGACAGCATCTGGCCCGTGGCTATCAGCGCGGTGGTGCTGCTGGTCTGCTTCGTGCTGGTTTTTCGCTTTGCACCCGGTCCCAAAGACACTGAACACCTCACCGTTCAAGAACGCTCGCCCGAAAAGGAAGCCCAGTTACGCGCGCTGGCTGGCCCTCGGTATTTGGCGTTTTATGCCCTGCCCATCCTCAGCCTGCTGCCCGCCATCGAGAACAAGCTAGCCCAAATTCCCGAGCAGCGCGCCATCTTCCGGCTGTTTTTGGTGGTGTTTTTCTCCTGGCTGGGGATTCAGGCGCTGCGGATTTATTTCATCCTGTTTGCCACCAAAGAGTTGCACCTGACCTATTCCCAAGGCAATCTCATCCTGGCCGTGCTGACGCTGGTCATGGTGCTGGCCGCCCTGCCACTCGGCAAAATGGCGGACCGCTTCAACAACCGTAAGTTGCTTTTGGCTTGCCTGCTGCTGTTTATGCTGACATGCTGCTTCGGTTGGTGGATGGTGACGGACCTTCCTTCGGCTATGGTGCTGGGCGTACTGATGGGGATGAGCTTTTCGGGCATGATCGTGCTGCCGCTGTCGCTCTTGTTCAAGCTGTGCCCCAAGCAAAGCGAAGGCGTGTATTCGGGGCTCTACAACATGTTTATGTCCGTTCCGCAGCTTTACAGCCTGTTTATCACCGGCTGGCTGGTGGATACCTTTGACAGCTACCGGATGATCCTGGCGGTGGGCGCGGTCACGGTTGCTTGTGCGGCGCTGCTCACGTTACGCCTGCAATCGGAAAGCCGACAGTCAGCCGCCTGAAAGATTGCGTCAGCGCGGAAACTGGGAAGCTGCCGATGGCGCCATCGCGTTCTTGCTGGTTTTGTTATCCAGGCCGTACATCAGCTGAACCGTGCGGACATCCCGCGACGACAGCGTTGAGGTGATGGGATGGGTAAACATAATATCGGCCGGATCCGGGCTATGCCCCCAAATCCCCACCGCATGACCCACCTCATGCAGGGACAGGCGGTAGATTTGCTCGCTGCGACTCTCGGGAGGCAGGGTCTTGATGGTCTGGGGATCCCCGGTATTCAACGTGATCGTCACAAAATTCAATTGCTGCCGGCGGAATTGCGACTCGGCCATCAGGTACTCGGTGTGACCGATGTCCTCGACCGGATCGGACAGCGGTCCCTCGCGCAACGTGATGATAATATTGGCGGCCTGGGGCGTACCAATCAACTCGAACCGCAGACGCCCTTCCGTGGCCCGCTCCCATTCCCGCAGGCTCATGTGAATCAGCGGCAACGCAAAATTCTGCTCCAAGCCGGTGGTTTTCACAAAAACTTTGATGGGATTGATCTTGTGCGGCCAGATGAGTTGCCGCCCCTCGCTGGATTGCGTGGTGGCCGCGAGATAATCCGGAGACCCCGCTCCAAGCTTGCGGTTGGCGCGATAGTTATCCACGATGGCCTTGATGGGGGGATCCGGCTGCTTGGTGTTTTTCAGATAAATCTCATATTCTGCAACCGCTTCCTGGATTTTGCTCAGCTTCTCATACAGCACACCCAGGTTCCGGTGCAGCAGCGGCTCGTTGGGACGCAGACGAATCCCGTGTTTATAGAGGTCAACCGTTTCATCGAACAAATTCTTTTGAAGCAGGAGATTTGCGAGATTGTTGTAAGCTTGAATCAGGCCGGGATCGAACTGGATGGCCTGCCGATATGAAATAATGGCATTTTCGGAAAAACCCTTCTGCGTTTCGTCGATGCCCCGGTTGTAGGCTTGCACGGCCAAGTTATGGCGCTGCGAAGCGGAGGTTTTTTCCTGCAGATTCAGTAGGCGGGAAAGACGGTAGCTGGACGACAGTTTTGGGTTCGTCTGGACACTAAAAGCCCGCTCCAGACGGGCTAAGCGCGCCTCCGTGGAGGTCCCGCCTAATTTTTTTCCGAAGATCTGTGCTTCCAAAGCATCCAGACCTGTCGCTCCTCCGGCAGCAAAGCCCGGCAGCGTGGTCAACATCAGCAGTAGCGCGATTAGCCCGATGCGTCGCATCGTATTCTCTACCCCGGTTCTACAAAAAATACATCCGCAAAGTCCAGCAATCCGTTTTTAGCGGTCACCCGATTATTGGTGGCCAGATTGCCCTTGGCTTTCGCCGGATCTCCGACGGTTTCTAGCTGATTGAACTCAATGGCCATCATTTGCTTGAAAGCCTGGTCCGCCGCCTTGATCTCTCCCATCTTACGATAGAGAAGGGACAGATTGTAGAAGGCGTCCTTTTCGCTCGGTTTCACCTTCGTTGCCAGTTTGTAGGTCGAAACCGCCTTGCGATCCTCATGGGCCAGTTCGTATACAAAGCCGAGGCGGTTCAACGCCTTGGTATTGTTGCGCTCCTGGGCAAGCATGTCCTTATAGATCCGGATTGCAGATTCATAATTCCGCTCTTTCTGGTAAACATAAGCCAGATTGAACTGCGCCTTGGTGAAACGGGGATTCAGCTCAATGGCGCGCTCATAGGCGCTGCGTGCCTGCGCCCATTTCCGCTGGCTTTCAAAAATATAGCCTAAATCGTTGTACAGCAACGGCTTTTTTGCTTTATCAGCGCACAGGGAAATCGCCCGCTCCATGTGGGTGGCTGCATCATAGCTATCGCCTTTGCCCAAAGAGGCAAAAGCAGCATTGGCAAAATATTCCCATTTGCCACTGGCCGCCTTTTTCAGCTTGTCGAACTGCGTCTTGGCCTCATCATAGTTGCCCAGCAGCAGCAAAGCGGCGCCATAATTGTTCAAATCCCTGTCGTTCGGGGCGTAAGCCGTACTGATTGCAAAATAGCGAGTCGCGGCATTGTATTTTCCCTCTTTCAAGGCCAGGTTGCCCTTTTTGGAAGTGGTCTGCGCCATCTTTCCAAGGTAAATTTTCAGCGACTTCTTCTGGTTGGCAGGCAGCTTGGGCTCCACGGCCATCAAGCGCCTGAACACGTTGGGCTCCAAGGGAGTCTTGTTCATCATCCGCTGGTACAGAACCGCGGCTTTAACGTATGCGCCCTTCTGCTCCAAAGCCTGTCCGTAAACCATATCCAGGGGCAACTTCTGGATGGTTTTTCGGGCTAATTCCAAGTGGCTGATCGCCTCTTCCGTCTGCCCGGACTTCAGCAACATTTCCGCGAGCCCGATATTGGCATCCAGGTTATTGGGGTTCTGTTCAAGGGCCATCCGCCACTCATACCCGGCATACTGCCACTGCTCGGCTTCCATGTAACCTTTTGCCGCTTCAATGTGGGCAGTCTCGGGAGCCTCGGCCAATCCGGGAAGCCCCAGGGCAATCAGAGGGATTGCCAGGGAGAGAATTAACCATTGCTTCAGATGCTTTGTCATATGCTTCACCAGGGAATTGTGGCGTATTGGCGATAATAATTATTAAAGGCATAGGGCAGGTAACCGCCCAACATGGGGTTCATCAACTGTCGGTCGCCGTTGTTGGCCAGCAAGTAGGAAAAATCCACATATTGGTTATCGGCAGTCTTCAGCTGCATTCCGACCAGGAAGCCGCTTTCAAATACAAAAACCGTAGCCGCTCCAGATTTGTCCTCGTCGTAATAATACAGATTCTCAATGGTCGGGTACATTTGTTCATAACGGAGAATCTCATCCGCAGGCCTGCCCAGTGCACGGACAACGTCATTCGTGGTGGATGAGCCGTAAACGAGACTCTGGAAGTTTACTTCGCTGGTCCAGGGCGTGGCACCGGTCCTAGCCTGGACTTCGGCAGGAATGGCGATGAAAATGATACTAAGCAGTAAACAGAACAAAACTCCCGCAAGCTGGCAGGAGTTTTGTTCTTGGTTCATCAACCGGAGAAACCGCATTGATTAGCCTCTCCGTCTTCTGGAGTGGCGGGACTTCGTGCTGGTTGCCGATGCGGAATGTACCGGCTTTGGTTTTTGATTGCTAACCGACACGGGAGTCTTTACCGCTTCCTTGGAAGCTTCCTGGGCCGGGACAGGAAGCTGGGGAGCAACCGCCAAGCTGTCGATCTCGGTGTAATCAAATTTGATGTACTCAAACTGGGTGCTGGTCCAGGCTTCCCGGCCATTGGACAGGAGAACCTTCACCCAACCGGAGCGCGTGTGGCCCAGGTAAACGTATTCCTTGCCGACTTCCACCGCGCCGACCCGTTCGCCGGTGTTCAAGGGCTGATTAAAGGCATCCGCTTGCTTGAGCGCCAATACTTTCGGCTGCGGAGCGACAATCTCGCCCACACCGGTGCTGTTTGTCATTTGCAGCGGCAGCTTGCCAGCAGGAACCGTGGAATAGTTGTATGCGTTCAGACCGACTACGCGCCCCTCGACTTTCGCCTGGGCAGGAGGCCGGTTGATGGGGTTGGCATTACCGAACACGTTGCGCTGGGCATCCATGTGATCTTCACGCAGGCTGTCCATTTCAGCGTTTTTCGGGCTGTAGTAAATGGAAGGAATCTTGCCGAAGGGAACGGTCAAGCCACCCTGCATGAACCAGCCCAGGGCATTGGCGCCGCCACCGGACAAGGCACCCAGACCCGGATTGTTTTGCACGCCGAACTGCAAACCGAAGTTGGAACGGCCCGCCGTGGCGTTTGGCAATGCTAAAGGGTTTCTCGGAAGAACCAGCGCCGCGTTGCCACCACCGCCTGAGCCAGTGTTGTATTGCGGCTGAACGACGGTAATAGGATTTGCCGTAGCGCTAGCACCCAAAGTGTTCTGGTTGTTGTTTGCGTTACCGGTGATATCGCCGTTTGCGCCGATACCCACGTTCTGGTTCTGCTGGTTTTGGTTCCCAACAATACTATCCTGTACGATACCTGTGTTCGCAGTGACATCACTGCTGGTGGGATCCGCCCAAACTCTACTATCCAAAGACCCTGCCGCAAGGGTTACGATCAGGGCAAGCTGTAGGGTTTTTTTAAATTTATTTTCGGCAGAGTACATATCTATCCCCTACTTTCATCAATTCAAAAATATAAAAATCCTGTGTGCCGTTTGCCAAATGGGTTCTTGTATATTGCCTGTGTCAGCCCCAAAAAGGGGGAGACCCCCCGAGTTCCCGAGGAAGGGAACCCGAGGGGATACTCTTGACTAGTTGCCGATCAGCAGAACGTTCTGGGTGCTGTTGACATCGCCGGAAGCGTTGCCATTGACGCCCACGCCCACCGTGCTGGAGGACATGTTGTCGTTGCCCAGAATGGAACCGGAAACGAAGCCGCTGTTCACGACGCCGCCGCTGCCAGCGCCACCGCCGAAGCTGATATCACCATCCAGGATGGTGGAATCGTTGCCGGCGAGGTTACCGATGGTTGCGGAGGACTCGTCACCGACAGCTACCTGACCGCCTTCAACATTGGTGTTGTTGTAGGAGTCGTTGTAGGTGTTCAGCGAGTTGGTCACGTCGACATCGAGGTCGAGGTGCTGGCTGTTGTCGACGCTGCTGTCGTTGTTGGACAGGATATCGCCGGTTTCAACATCAGTGTTGGTGCTGCTGTCGTTGTTGGAGTTCACGTCGTTACCGTTGGCTTCGAGGTGAGCATCGGTAGTCGTGGTGGTGTCGTTGTCCTGGCTAGCATCGTTGTTGGACAGGATGTCACCGGTTTCGACATCAGTGTTGGTGCTGCTGTCGTTGTTGGAGTTCACATCGTTGCCATTGGCTTCGAGGTGAGCATCAGTGGTGGTGTCGTTGTCCTGGCTAGCATCGGTGTCGGTCACAACATCGTTGTCTTGGCTGCTGTCTTGGCTAGCGTCGATGTCGCCGGTGGTAACATCGGTGCTGCTGTCTTGGCTAGCATCGATGTCGCCAGTGGTCAGCGAGGTGTCTTGGCTGTTGCTGGAGTTGTCATCGGTGCTGGCATCGATGTCGCCGGTGGTAACATCGGTGCTGTTGTCGTTGTTGGAGTTCAGATCGTTGTTGTTCAGGGTGTCATTAACGTTGGGGGACTGGTCGCCATCGGTACCTTGGCCGATATCAGCCATAGCGGCGCTGGTGCCAACCAAGGCCAAAGTCATGGCCAAGGCTACTAATTTCTTATTCATGGAGTTATTCCTCAATCTCTTCAATACACAAAACGAGATAGTAATTTAACGACTCTTTTTAGCCGACATCCATTTCACTACCGTAATTTGGGACTACCGAATCGTCAGTTTTCTTAAAAGACAACTGACAGGCATCCGTGCCATCAACTGTCCATTAAGCTGTGCCGAATCAGAATGAATCGACACGTGGATTATATTATTGCCAAGGTGACTAGAATTGGAATAGCAATTCGGATAATAGATTTAAATCTTTTTTAAATTAATTAATTTGCACGATTTCAAAAGCCTTGGTGGTACTGGCTCATGCAAACTTTCAAAAAAGTATGAATGTTTGTATCGTTGATTGGGTAATAAAACTTACGGTAAAAACATGGTGTGCCATGCTGAGCTATTTTACTTTTAAGTTTGTAAAGACAGCATGGGCAGAATAACGAGGATTGGCATTATTGAGGGAGGCGCTCTACCGTACCGTTCACAACCTTGCCTTGGAATACGGAGCCCGGTTGTATTTTCACCTGACCATAACCGCTCTCGAAAACCACATCACCCTGGACAGTACTGTTATTGGAGAGTTCAAGGATATTAATGACCGTCTTGTTTTTCTCTGCCTTCTTGCTTGCGGCATGCTTGTCCGCTAATGCCTCCGACCAACCCGGCCCACGCACCGTGGGCGCACCCGGCGCACCCGACCGGTAATCCGCATAATTCTCAGGCCCATCGCCGGAAACCTTGCGTCCGTTTACGTACACGCTTTGACCGGGGGTGACGACCGTGGTCTGGTTCGTGGTACTGCTCACCATGTAACCGTTCACCGAGGACATGCTATGCGAACCGACCGAAATCATGCTGCTACCATTGGAAACCCTGCTGCTGCCGTTCGAAACCACGTTGCTACCATTGGAAACCACGCTGCCATTGCCGATGACGCTGTTGGTCACAACGCCGCTATTGGAGGCGAGCATTCCATGTTCTTGCCCGGAAAAGCGAATGGTTCCCGTCTGTGAGTGATCCAGCTTCATATAATGACCACCCTGGGAAAGCTCTCCCTTGATAATGGCGTTGTTCAGCTTGATCTCGCGCCCGGCGACGGCATTGCGGTCCACCAGGCTATCATTGATGTCCAGATCGCCACCCGCCGTAATATTGGAAAGAACGCGCGCATGGCTCAACACGGCATCACCGCCGCTCGATACATTCTGGACACGCGTGCAATGATCCAGCGTGACATCCCGTCCCGCAACGACACTACCCGAAATGCTGCATTCACGGCACTCCAGGCTTCCGCCTGCGACCGCTTTGCCGTCCACCGTGGTACCGGACAGGGATAAATCCCGTCCCGCCATCACGGATTGCACCTGTGTGGCGGACAACGAAATATCCTGGGCTGCATTCAAAAAACTATCGCCCTGCGCCGCCACGGGAATGAAGGCGGACAGGCTGATTGCAAGGGACAGTGCAGTGCTGGCGACTCTCATCGGTCAAAAATCCGGACAAACAACCAAGTTGCATACGTCATATCATACTCGATCGCTTTTTTCATTGTTTGATATATACCTTTCTTATGAATTCTCGACCTTATTGACCAGACCTGCATTGAGCTTTCAATCATGGTCGTTGAATCCTGTATCCGTAAAACAAAAAACATGGACACAATAGAATTGCGGAAATTGTAGCGGGCAAGCGATCCAACAACAATCCGCCAGGCTGGTAATAGCCCAGATGAATCATTCACTCAGCCCGACCATTTGAAAAGCATCCGAGCCACATCCGCACCCAGCGCCTCCACAGAAGCCTTCTGCTTGGTGTCTTTCAAGTTGCCGTCATCCTCAAAGGCCTCATGGGCTCTTGAAATCGCGACCTGATCAGGCAGTACAATCACGCCGATATTGCCCAGCATCATCCGCACGGGCACCAACCCCCGAAGCCCACCCAAGCCTCCCGGAGAAGCACTCATCAAACCGCAAACCTTGCCGTCGAAGCAGGCAAGTGGCGGCTCTCCCTCCACAGGCCGTGAGGCCCAGTCAATAGCATTCTTCAGGACACCGGACATGGAACTGTTGTACTCGGGCGAGGCAATCAACACCCCCTGATGGGTCAGCAGCAGGTCCTTGAATTGACGGGCGCTTTTGGGCAAACCCTCCCGTTCCTCCAAGTCGCCGTCGTAAAGCGGCATAGGCAGATCGCGCAAATCCAGGAAAGTGACGGCCGCCCCGGCAGCCTCCGCGCCTCTGGCCGCTACTTTCACCAGTAGTTTGTTATAGGAACCGTTCCGGGTGCTACCCGCGAAGGCCAGAATTGCAGGTTTCCCGCTCATCATGCATTCCTTGAGACAACATAACACGCCAGCGTTTGAAGAGGGTGCTCAGTTCCGGGTTGGCAGCTTGATGAAGTCGAACCAATACGACAAGGTATCCTTCAATGCCTCCTGGAAGGCCAGCGCATCCACACGTTTTCGGATATAACTGTTGGCTCCAAGATTATAACTCTTCAGGACATCATCGTCCTGTTTGGAGGAAGTCAACACCACGACCGGGATGACGCGCGTCTCCACATTGTCCCGCAGTCTCTCCAGCACTTCCAGCCCGCCCAACAAGGGCAGTTTGAGGTCCAGGAAAATCAAAT
>DATNPJ010000009.1:0-75968 GCA_036703295.1 Coleofasciculaceae cyanobacterium
CAATGCCCACCACCTCTTCAATTTCCTTCTTCACCCGCTCCGGATCCGCGCCGGGGAGGTCGATTTTGTTGAGGACGGGGATGATTTCGAGATTGGCGTTAATCGCCAGATACACATTGGCCAGCGTCTGCGCTTCCACGCCTTGGCTGGCGTCCACCACCAGTAGTGCGCCCTCGCAGGCTTGCAGCGAGCGAGAAACTTCGTAGCTGAAGTCCACGTGGCCGGGGGTGTCAATCAGGTTCAGGACGTAATCCTGCCCATCCAGGCTGTATTCCATTCGGGCGGCCTGTAATTTAATGGTAATACCGCGCTCGCGCTCCAGCTCCAGGTTGTCCAGCACCTGATCCTTCATCTGGCGCTTGTCGATAGTGTGTGTGGCTTCCAGCAAGCGGTCGGCAATGGTGGATTTGCCGTGGTCGATGTGGGCAATAATGCAGAAATTACGGATGTTCGAGGGAGGGGCCATCGTGTTTCTCAAATTGGGGACTGAATAGCCCTATTAAACAACAAGAAGGGCCATCTGGAAACACCGGCAGCCGTTGGACGCGTTGCGGGCGGCGGACGTCTGCCGTATCGCGCAGCGTTCTAAAGCGGCGAACGCGTTAAGCGAAACTGGAGCGCCGGGTGCCCGGAGGAACGCACCCTGGGCGAACCTTGCCATTGATGGTTTTTGGCTTTACCGGCTGTGTTCCAGTGTCGGGTGTCATGAACTTTAGCTTTTTCGGGGTGCCCTGTTTGTCAGGCGGTGTTTCAGGCTTCGGTGCCTTGATGCTTTCCTCTTCGACATTGATGCCGTTGGCAAGCAGCCAATCGTGCAGACCTTTCAACCACTTTGCATCTGCCAGCGCGTTGTGGGCGTCTTTTCTCGCATCCAGGATATCTTTGGGGATTTTTTTGCAGAGTTCCCGGACATCATGATAAAGCCGGGGGAAATTGGCGGGAAACTTGTTTTCTCCACCAAAAAGATTACAGAGCTGTGTCCAATCCTGTTTACCGTCCTTGATGTAAAATTCAGGGTTTTGGTCATTTCCAATATATCGAACAATCTCTTCTCGGATTTCTACCAGCGGTTTTCGTTCAATTTTGGGTCCATTCTCAGGATCCAGGTTCTTTAGAACGTTTTGCCGAATCCATCGATCGGCGCTTGCTGGGGCAAACTCCTTGCTGATGGCATAAAAATCACGTCCATCATCAGATGTGATGCCAATGCTGATGAAATCGGCATGAGCGCTGCTGCGCTGCTGAAATTCCGTATCCAAAAAGTATTTGGCTGAAAACTTCAGCGCTTTCAACCGCAAGGGTATGGCCTGCATGGTTTTTACCGGAGAACAATTCATTGGAAATATCCTGAGCCACGGGAATCGATCATCAAGTAAACTACCCTTTTCCAAGACCCTGTTGAGCCGGTTTGGAGAAGGATGCATTTGAAAAAACAGTGAAAGGCTTTATTTGCTTAGCGACGTCAACGCTTTTTCCAGACTGGGTTTCCAACTGCGGATCTGTTCCTGTACAAAAGCCGGCACGTCGCCCGCCGCCATGTCCTGCGGCTGATCCGCATCGCGCAGCTTCACTTCCAGCACGCCGTCGCCCGCTTTCTTGCCGGCGGTTACGCGGATGGGATAACCAATCAAGTCGGCATCCTTGAATTTCACGCCCGCCCGCTCGTCGCGGTCATCCAGCATCACTTCCACGCCCGCTGCTTGCAGTTGCTCGTAGACTTGCAGGGCCAGTGTCATCTGGGTGTCGTCCAGCACGTTCACCGGCACCACCACCACTTTGTAGGGCGCAATGGCCATCGGCCAAATCATGCCGTTCTTGTCATGAAAGCGCTCAATGGCCGCCGCTGCCGTGCGGGAAACGCCGATGCCGTAGCACCCCATGATAAAGGGTTGCTCCGTCCCGTCTTCAGCGGTATAGGTGGCTTGCATTTTCTCGGAATACTTGGTGCCCAACTGGAAAATATTCCCCACTTCAATTCCACGGGTCATCTCCAGCGCGCCGCTTTGGCATTCCGGGCAGGTGTCGCCCACGCGGGCCAGACGAATATCGGAAAATTCCGTTGGAAGTGGCAGATCCGCATTCCAGTTGGCGTTGACCAGGTGTTTATCCACCTGGTTGACAGCCACAAAGAAGTTTTTCATGTCTTGCGCGCTGTGATCGGCAATGATCCGGATGGGCTTGGGCAATCCGATCGGCCCGATAAAACCCTTGGCGGAACCCCCGGAGATTTCAGCCAGCTCTTCGGCAGAGGCCATACGGATGTCGTTGCCGCCTGCCGCATTGAGCAGCTTGATTTCTTCCACGTCGAAATCGCCTCGGATGAGTGCCATTACGGGTGTCTTTTCATCAACAATGTAAACCAGACTTTTCAAAATCAGCTCGGGATGCATGCGGAATTCGCGGTGCATGATTTCCAGTGAGGTTGCGCCCGGTGTTTCAACAATTTCTGTTTTGGTGTACGGGCTGGTTTCGGTTGATTCCACCAGCACAGATTCCGCGCGTTCGGCATTGGCGGCGTAATCGCAGCGGGTACAGTAGAACACATCGTTTTCGCCGCTTTCCTGCTCGCCTTCGGCAATGCGGGTCAGCACCATGAACTCATGGCTTACGCTGCCGCCGATGGCGCCGCTATCGCTGCGCACCATACGGGTGTCCAGGCCGCAGCGCTCAAAAATGCGGGTGTAGGCTTCGGCCATCACATCATATTCGCGGGCTAGGTCTTCTTGCGTTGAATGGAAGCTGTAAGCGTCCTTCATGATGAACTCGCGGCCCCGCAGCAACCCGAAGCGCGGGCGGATTTCATCGCGGTACTTGGTCTGAATCTGGTACAGATTCACCGGCAATTGCCGGTAAGAACGAATTTCCTTGGTGGCGATGTCCGTAATCACCTCTTCGGCGGTGGGGGCCAGGCCGTACTCCCGATCATGCCGGTCTTTTACCCGCATCATCAGTGGGCCGTAAACATCCCAGCGACCCGATGCCTGCCACAACTCCGCCGGTTGCAAAATAGGCATCAGCAGTTCTTGTGCGCCCGCGCGATCCATCTCTTCGCGGACAATCTGCTCCACTTTCCTCAGCACGCGCCACATCAGCGGCAGGTAGCTATACACGCCGTTGGCCAGTCGCCGGATATAACCGGCGCGCACCAGCAACTGGTGGCTGACGACTTCGGCTTCAGCCGGATTTTCACGCAGAGTGGGGGCGAGAAACTTGGAAAAACGCATCGACTGTTTCCTTACAGAAGGGCAACACAGGGGGCCCATGTTATGGGGATTGCCACCATCTTAATGCAAAGGCCAACTTTCATCCACCGCGCCGCCCGGCATGGATGAGGATGAGGCAAGCCCGGAACTGACGGCTTTCTGTCGCCTGTTGGTTTCTGTGGATTTTTGGCTGGCATTGCCACCAGCGCTTTTTTGTGATTTATAAAACGATGCAAGTAGTAAGTGAAGTGGGTAATATGCGGAGTTGTTCTGTGATGAACCGGATATTCTTTGGCGATGCAAGCAGGCGCGATATCGAGAATGCTTATCTGAAACAGAGGTATGTACAGGGAAAAGATAGGATCGCTTTCCTCATTGATCGCTTGGAAGTTACCGAGAGCCGGCCCTATCCGGAATTGCCGGAGGGGATGGATGAAGTGATGGTGACAGGTAGAACTGTCGGAAAGGATCATGGCTTGAGAAAAATGCTCAAGATCCTGTTCCCTAAAAATAACCCGGATGCGGTGACGGACCGTCTGACTATCTCCTTCCCGGAGAAAAAGAATCAGTAAAGGCGCGAAAGCACGGCAATTGACTGAAAGCAAAAAGGCCGGGACTCCGGCCTTTTTGCAAATGTAGGATAACTGGATGGACGAAGGGAGCCTTAGTGTTGGTGCTCCATCCCTTCGTGCTTGGTTGCGGAATCCACCGGGTAGGGTTCATCCAGCCCTGGCGCGATGACCAGGCCGCGTTCGTCTTTAATCGTGGCGTCCAGCTTTTCCTTGTGCAGGCGGCCGGAGCCGTTGCCTCGGCTGGCTTTGATTTCGTCTGCGATATCCATGAACTCCTTGTCGTCCAGGGTTTCCTTTTCCAACAGGATTTTAGTAATACCGTCCAGCACGTCCCGGTTCTCGGTGAGCAGGTCACGGGCGTAATCATACTGGCTGTCCACAATCCGCTTCACCTCGCGGTCGATGACCGTGGCCACTTCCTCGCCATAATCCCGGTCGGTCCCGAAATCGCGACCCATGAACGGGTGTTCGTTGCGGCGTCCGTAGGTAATCGGGCCCAGCTTATCGTTCATCCCGTAGGCGGTCACAATGCGTCGGGCCAGAGAGGTGACTTTCTCCAGGTCGTTGCTGGCGCCGGTGGTGATGTCCTTGAAGACCACTTCTTCTGCCGCCCGCCCGCCCAGGGCCATGGCGATGGTGGCGTAGAGCTGCTGCTTGGTCACATGAACCTTGTCGGCATCCGGCATGGTCCAGGTCAGGCCCAGCGCCATTCCTCGCGGGATAATGGTGACTTTCCGCAGCGGGTCGCAGCCGGGCGTCATGACAGCGACCAGGGCGTGACCGACTTCGTGGTATGCGGTCAGCTCCTTGTCTTTTTCAGTCATGATTTTATTTTTCTTTTCGGGGCCAGCCAGCACCTTGTCGATGGAGTTCTCGATGTCGGCCATGTGAATCACGTCCTTGTTCTGCCGAGCGGCCATCAAGGCCCCTTCGTTCAGCAGATTCGAGAGATCCGCGCCAGTAAAGCCGGGCGTCCGTTTGGCCAGCAGTTTCAAATCCACATCCGAAGCCAACGGTTTCCCTTTGGCGTGGACTTTCAGGATCTGTTCACGGCCTTGCACATCGGGGCGGTCAATCATGACCTGCCGGTCAAAACGGCCCGGTCGCAGCAGGGCGTTATCCAGAATATCCGGCCGGTTGGTCGCTGCAACCACAATAATGCCGGTATGCGGATCGAAACCGTCCATCTCCACCAGCAACTGGTTCAGGGTCTGTTCGCGTTCGTCGTGGCCGCCGCCCATCCCGGCGCCACGCTGGCGACCGACGGCGTCGATTTCATCCACAAAAATGATACAAGGGGCATGCTTTTTGGCCTGCTCGAATAAATCCCGCACCCGGCTGGCGCCGACGCCCACGAACATCTCCACGAAATCCGAACCGGAGATGCTGAAGAAGGGTACACCGGCTTCCCCGGCCACGGCTTTGGCCAGCAAGGTTTTACCGGTCCCCGGAGAACCAACCAGTAGAACGCCTTTTGGGATTTTGGCCCCCAGTTTCTGGTAGCGTTCGGCGTTTTTCAAAAAGTCGACCACTTCTTCCAGTTCGGCCTTGGCCTCATCAATCCCGGCCACATCATTGAAGGTGATCTTTACCTTGCTATCCATGGCCATCTTGGCCCGGCTCTTGCCGAAGGATAAGGCTTGAGAGCCACCACCTTGGGCGTTCCTGAAAATCATGAACAGGAAAACCAGGAAAATAAGCGGCAGAAAAACGGATGTGAGAATCCCCAGCCATTGCCCGTCTGCCTTGGGTTCGCTAAAGCGGAAGGGAACGTTGTTCCGTTGAAGTTCCGGTACCAGCAAGCCAACACCGATGCCGCCATCCGGAAGAACCACCCGGTATTTGTCCGGGAAAGTGCCGGGAGCAGCAGTGCCTGCGGGAACCTGGCTGAGGCTACCGCCGGGCACTTCTTCGGTCGGCAGCGAAGGGACCGCTCTGGCGGTCGTGGTTGCCGTGCCCGTGGCAATGTTGCCTGAAATCTCAACTTTGGAGATTTGGTGTTGGCGAACTTTGCCGATGAATTCTGAGAACATGAGATCCCGAGGTGGCATGGCCTTGTCCTTGAACAGTGTTGAAATGAACAAGGCCAGGAAAATCAGGACGACTAGAATCCAGAAACCTGTGTATTGATGTTTTTTCATAGAACCTGCTTGGCTTCTCCCTAGAACTACAAGACTTTTGCGGAACGCTTTCGCAATCTTCCAGGTTTGATCGGACACATTCCCTGGTCCCGGACAGGCTCCAACCCGATCGTCGTTCCGATTATAACATACCGGGACAGCCCGTCCCTCAGGCGATTAGTGGAATTGTTGGGGTCATGCGTGTCCGACTTTACCTATAGCATCGAGACGGTTGATCGATCGGAATTGTTTCAGGCAGCCCCTTTTTCGCGGTCATATTTGCGGTCTGGTGATACAATCAGTGACTACAAGTGTTTTTACTGGCAAGGCAATATGCTAAGATAATCGGTGTTGAGCTTTCGAGGACAGATTTCCAAACATGACTTCCCTGACGACAGAGGATTTTCCCTACACCATAGGCTACGTGCTCGAACTGTTGGGCCTGGATGAGCGGGAGCTGATGACTTTTGTGCAGGCACTGGCGCTTTCTCCCCGGAAAGATGAGAAGACCGGCCGTGTGATCTTTACCCATCGGGATATCGAGTTGCTCAAAAAAGCCAACGACATGCGCAAGCATGGTGAGGATATGGGCTCTATTGCCCGACAACTGGGCGCCAAGGCCCCGATAAAAGCCGCTCCCGGCAGAATGGAAGGGCGCCCGGAACCCACACGGGCTGAGGGCGAAGCACAGCCCTCCTATATGTCTCCGGCTAATGCCGGACAACCGATGCGGCCTTCCTCAACGGGTAAGGACAACATCACCATGATGGTGGAAGCCGTCAGCCAGGTGAAAGAGGGGATCCTGAAGGACCTGTCCCGCTTGCTGGATGACAAGCTGGCCGGCCTTGATGAGGTGGTGGTGGAGTTGATCCGCTGCAAAAGCGAGAATGATTCCCTCAAAAAACGCTTGGATGAAGCGGTCCGTGCCCGCGAAACGCTGGAATACGAACTCTCCCGCTTCAAGCCCGTCCAGTTCGGTTTCTTCAAGAAAACCTAAAGATCCGCTGGGTGGGATATTGGCAGGCTTCCTCTTGAACAAGCGGCTAGCGTTTTAAACGTAAAACGGCCAGGCTGCGGCCATGCAGTTTGTAAAGTTCTTCGCCCTGGAAGATGCTGGGTTCCGCCTCCGGGTGGTCAAGGGCTGTTTCCAGCATGAGTTCCCAGGCATCGCCGGGCATGAGGATGGGCATATGAAAGGCTACCGGCTTCCAGGATCCGTTCACCAGCATCAGGATGGTGTCTCCAACAATGGACTCGCCCTTTTCGTCTCGCTCATTGATGGCTGCGCCATTGAACAGCGCGCCAATATGCCGCAGCTCCAAATCGGACCATTCTTTTTCCGTCATCTCGCTGCCCTTGGCGTTGTACCAGATGACATCTTTGATGTTGGAAGCTTTGGAAGCCATGCCCAGGAAGAATTTTCGGCGCTGAAAGACCGGATTCTCCTTGCGGATCAGGAGACACTGCTTCAGGAACCGGAAAAACGCCTGATCTTCCGATGAGAGATCCCAATTCAGCCAGCTAATCTCGTTATCCTGACAGTAGGCGTTGTTGTTGCCTCCCTGGGTCCGCCCCAGTTCGTCGCCCGCGCAAATCATGGGCACGCCTAGCGAGAACAACATCGTGGCCATCAGGTTGCGCTTTTGCTGTCCACGCAGCGCCTTGATTTCCAAATTGTCCGTGGGACCTTCCACCCCGCAATTCCAGCTGTTGTTGTGGTTGTCGCCGTCGCAGTTGTGTTCGCCGTTGGCCGCGTTGTGTTTCTGTTCGTAGCTCACCAGGTCTTGCAGGGTAAAGCCGTCATGCGAGGTGATGAAATTGATGCTGGCGTGCGGATCTTTCTCGAAATACAGGTCACTGCTCCCCGAAATCCGGGTGGCTAGCTCACCCAAGGTCCCACGGTCGCTTTTCCAGAAGCGCCGTATGCCATCCCGGTATTTGCCGTTCCATTCGGTCCACAGCACCGGGAAGTTCCCAACCTGGTAACCGCCTTCTCCCAGGTCCCACGGCTCGGCGATGAGTTTCAACTGGCAAAGCACCGGATCCTGGTGGATAACGTCGAAGAAGGAGCCCAGGCGATCGACATGATGAGAATCCCTGGCCAGTGCGGAAGCCAGATCGAAGCGGAACCCATCCACGTGCATCTCCAGTGCCCAGTAGCGCAGGCTGTCCATGATTAACTGTAAAACCCGTGGGTGAGATACATTCAAGGTATTGCCACAGCCCGTATAGTCCATGTAATACCGGGGATTGCTCTCCAGGGTCTTGTAATAACCGACGTTGTCGATGCCCTTGAAGCTGAACGTGGGGCCCATCTGGTTGCCTTCGCAGGTGTGGTTGTAAACCACATCCAGAATCACCTCAATACCTGCGGCATGCAGGGAACGAACCATGGTCTTGAACTCCCGGATGGCGTTCTCCGGGGTGGAATTATCCGAACAATAGCGTAAATCAGGGGCAAAATAGCCCAGGGTGTTGTAACCCCAGTAATTGCTGAGACTTTTCTGAATAAGGAAATGATCATCCACATGGTGATGCACCGGCAGCAGTTCAATGGCGGTGACACCCAGATCCAGAAGGTGTTCTATCACTGCTTCACTGCCAATGGCCGCATAGGTGCCCTTAATGGCGTCCGGTACGCGGGGATGCTGCATGGTCAGCCCTCGTACGTGCGCCTCGTAAATAATCGTCCGGTGCCAGGGCGTTTTGGGACACTTGTCGTCCCCCCAGATAAAGGCGTCGTCCACCACGGCGCACAGCGGGGCGTAGGGGGCGCTGTCGCGGGTATCCATTTTTAAATCGGCATCGGAGTACGCCATGGGGGAAATCTTGCCCGACTTCGGGATTTCGTAACCAAAGAGCGCGTCATTCCAGCGTTCCAGGCGGGCGATGGATTTTGCATACGGATCGGTCAGCAACTTGTTGGGGTTGAATCGATGGCCGTTCAGTGGATCCCAGGGACCATGCACCCGGTAGCCATAAAGTTGTCCTGGTTTCAGTTCCGGAAAATACCCATGCCAGACGTGATCCGAGTATTCCGGCAATAAAATTTGCGCGGATTCCGCGGTGGCGTCGATTGATTCGAACAGGCAAAGCTCCACGGCCAGTGCATGTTCGGCAAACAGGGCAAAATTAACGCCCATGCCGTCCCAGGTTGCGCCCAGCGGGTAGGCGCTGCCGGGATAGACCCGGAGTTCAGTGGTTTGCAAGGGGGGAGTAATAATGACCCTGTCTCCTTTGTCCGATAACGCCACTGTTGACTGCATTTCCGTTAATTATAGCTGGGGGAGGTTCCCTCTCCCAAGCCCCCACCTTGGATGCTGATGCCGGAAAGATGGACGGTTCGTTGCGGGAAGGGAATCTCGATGCCAGCTTCCTCGTAGCGGGCGTAAAGTCGTTTGATGAATTCATGCTTGACCAGGAACTGGTCCACCAGGTTTCTCACCCGCAGGATCACGCTGAAGTGGAGGCCCGAATCCCCGAACGTATGGTAGCGGATGAAGGGAGCGAAATCCGGGATGGCGCCTTCCGTACTGCGAAGCACTTCTTCCGCCACTTCAATGGTCAGCGCTTCCACCTGGGACAGATCCGAGCCGTAGGCCACGCTAATCTCCACCACCAGCGACATTTCCGGCAAGGGCAGGGTGGAATTGGTAATGACGGTGGAAGCCATCTTGCTGTTGGGCACGATTACCAAGTTGTTGTTCATCTGGCGGATGATGGTGTTTCGCCAGCCAATGTCTTCCACGGTGCCTTCGTAGTTGCCTTCTTGCAGTTTCACGAAGTCACCGATCTTGATCTGTTGGGCAAAAATCATGTTGACCCCGGCAAACATGTTGGCCAGTGTGTCTTGAAGGGCCAAAGAGATGGCCAGACCGCCGACCCCTAACGCGGTGAGAATCGGAATGACCGAAACACCCAGCGTCTGAAGCAGAACCAGCCCGCCCAGAAGATACACCACGATCTGGATCACATTCTCGAAGATGGAGGTGTTGGGCAGCGCTTGCAGTTGCTCGCTACGGTTCAGGTAAAAGCGAACCAGCATCACCGCGATTTTGGAGGCCAGTCGGATGGCAATCAGCATGCCCAGGATGAACAGAAGCTTCCGGACAATCTCCAGGTTCGCCGGGGTGATATCCGGCAGCGTGTAGGTGGCCAGATGCAGGCCTACGATGAGGAACAGGCCCAGGATGATGCCCCGGACCGTATCTGCCAAATGTCCGTTCAGCTCGATGGCTGCCCGGCTGAAGATGCGGCGCATGGTCCCGATGAATAGCCGCTCCAGGATAACGCCCAGCATGAGTCCGCTGCCGATGAGTACCACGGGGGCGACCCACAGTTGCCAATTGATTCCCGCGAACACGCTTGATACCATTGCGGCCTCTTCCAACTCCAACCGGATCCAGACCAGGATCCGGGCAAAGTTTATTGTAGGGCATCTGGAGCATCATTGGATAGTCCCACCTCAGGATGCCCTGCGCGCAGTGCTGGCTAGATTCCCGAAATGCCCTTTGGGCAGTAACAGGATGCCGGGGAGCCGTCGAATGAGGGCCTAAAGTCCGAAACGGGCGTAAACGGCCGGGACGTTGCGCAGGTAATCGGCTACGTCAAAGCAGCTCTCGATATCTTCCTCAGATAGATATCGGGCGACTTCGGGATCATTCTTCAGGTTCCGGCGGAAATCTCCACCAGGCACGTTCCAGGCGGTGTGGGCATTTTTCTGGACCAGCCGGTAGGCGTCTTCCCGGCTGATACCCTTGTCAATCAGCTTGAGCAACACGCGCTGGGAGAAGATAATCCCGCCGAAACGGTTCATGTTGCCGCGCATGTTCTCCTGGTGAACGACCAGATCCCGCATCAGGGTGTTGAAACGGTTCAGCATGTAGTGGGCCAGAATGCAGGCATCCGGAAAGATAACCCGCTCTACGGAGCTGTGGCTGATGTCCCGCTCGTGCCAGAGCACCACATTCTCCAGCGCCGGCACAATATAAGAACGCAACATGCGGGCCAGGCCGGTCAGGTTCTCGGAACTCACCGGGTTGCGCTTGTGCGGCATGGCTGAAGATCCCTTCTGCCCTTTTGCAAAGCCTTCCTCGACTTCCAGGATGTCTGTTTTCTGCAAGGCGCGGATTTCCACGGCGAACTTCTCGATGGAAGTGGCCAGCGAGCCCAGCGCGATGAAAAACTCGGCATGGATATCGCGGGAAATCACCTGGGTAGAGGTCCGTGCGGGTTTTAATCCCAGTTTTTGGCAAACAGCCACTTCCACCTGGGGGTCAATATTGGAATAAGAACCCATGGCGCCACTGACCTGCCCGACCCGGTTTTCTTCCAGGGCGTCGGTCAGACGTTTTTGCTGGCGTTCCAGTTCGTCCAGCCAATTGAGCAGCTTCAGGCCGAAGGTGATGGGTTCGCCGTGGATGCCATGCGAACGGCCCACCATGGCGGTGTCCCGGTGTTCGATAGCTTTTGTCCGGACGGTTTCAATAACCACCGAGAGCTTTTCCAGGATCAGCTTTCCGGAATCCTGAATCTGCAAGGCCAGGGCGGTATCGATCAGATCCGAACTGGTCATGCCCATGTGCACGAAGCGGCTGTTGTCGCCTACATGCTCTGCCACGCTAGTCAGGAAGGCGATGATATCATGCCGGACTTCGGCCTCAATTTCATCAATGCGGGCGATATTAAATCCGGCCTTGCTTCTAACATCTTCCGTCACGTCGGAAGGGACGAGGCCCATTTGCTCCTGGGTTTCCAGGACGGCCAGTTCGACCTTCAGCCAGGTTTGAAAGACTGTTTCGCGCGTCCAGAGCGCGGCCATTTCAGGGAGGGTATAACGTTCAATCATGTCTCAGTCGCTGGGTTATCTGCTTCGGAGGGGTTGTCGCCCGTTTGCATCATGCGGCTCTTGGGGAAATCAACCATTACGGGGATCATTTTCCGTCAGCCATATTGCATAATCAAGAAACGGATTCGGTTTGCTCCGCAAAGCTATTGATGAGCTTCAGGCGGGGCGGATGCTTCGGATCTGCCAGGTCCGGGATTTTGGGAGTGTCCAGATGATGAATTCCAAAGCGTTGCATTCTCCGGTACCTCGTCGTCTGGTGCCGGTGGTAGTTGGTTTGGCGATGGGTCTGTCAATGTCTGTCCCTGCTCAGGCCGATTTTGGTCTGCTGCCCTCCCTGGAAAGTAACCAGGCTTCCGACATCACGCCCATCAGTGAACTGTTGCAGGATACGGAACCGGCGCGCCTCCAGAAATCGCCGCTCCCTGCGTTTGCCGCCTCCAAGGAAGAGCCGGTTACAAGCCAGGAGAAATCAGGCGGGAAAGAATCAGCCCCAAGAGAGGCAACCCAAAGAGAAGCAACCCAGAAAGAATTGTCCGCTCCCGAGGCTGTTGGTGTTAAAAAATCTGAAAAGCCCAATCAGTCTGCTGCTTTAAACGAACCGAAAAGCTCAGCCAAGCCTGTGAAGTCCGTTGAGGTGGAGGCACCGGCAAAAGCGTCCATTTGGCCGGTTTCTTTGATGCCCTCAGATGTTACGTCCGCCTTGCAGCCGGCGGTGGATACGCTAAAACGCCGGGTTTCGGAGGGAATGGATGTTAAGCAGAATCTGAATATGCTGGGTTTCAGCGTGCGCAAGCATGATCGGGGGGTAAAACCCATCAGTTACTCCCCGCTGCCGGCCGTCGTGGTATTTCCGGTGGTCAAACATGGCCATGAGCGTGCCTTCGGCGATTTGCCCATGCTGTTTGCCCGCGAATATGCCCAGCGTATTGAACTGAGAGCCCCGGAAACCAAGGTTTACCATCCCATCTATACCGTGGATGAACTGCGCATCCGTGGTTTTGGGCATGTCTACGATCAGGTGATGAGTTATTACATCAAGGCGGGCCGCCCGGAACCGACCGCTCTGGATTACCTGCTGAAACAGCTGACCGAGGGTGGACAGCCTGTTGCTCGGGTGATCTTCGTGGAGGCGGACCTGGATATGGGTCAGCCTGATGCTCCGTCTGGGTTAGTTGAACGCATCAACGGATGGGCGACCGACGGCACTCCCAAGCAGATGCGGTATTTCGTACGCAGCCGGTTGCAGGTGTTCGATGCCGAAAGCCCGGAATTCCCCATGGTCTGGGGCGGCAGCTGGAGTCGTCCGGTCACCACCAACCGATTTATGAACGTTACCCCATCCGTTTACGCCGATAGTGACAGTCAGCAGGCCTTTGCGCGTGTCTCCCGTGAGATGAGCCGGGAATTGCTGCTAGTGACCCCTCGAGAAGTTTATATG
Organism: Coleofasciculaceae cyanobacterium; assembly: GCA_036703295.1. Taxonomy (GTDB): domain Bacteria; phylum Cyanobacteriota; class Vampirovibrionia; order Vampirovibrionales; family Vampirovibrionaceae; genus DATNPJ01. Next base: position 13,182 of record DATNPJ010000009.1, read on the forward strand.
GCCCCTCAATATGATGTTGCCGTGCAAGGTAAAGTGGTCAACGGCACGGAAACATCTCCGTTCCCAAATCTGGCGGAAACGAAGTCGGGCCCCAGTCGGGTGAGTGATGAACACAAAAAAGCCATTCAGAGAATTCTGCAACGTCAGAATTCCATCAGTCCCTAGAGGCGGTTATCTCTTATTTCTAGCCCACCGCCGATATGAAACCTTTTTAGAAATGCTCTCTGGCTTGCCCCCGTGCTAGTCGATGAGCTGGGATTTATAGCCATCGGTTTCATGCAGGCGAATGTAGTTTCGCAACGCTTCGCGAATCAGCTCGCTCCGCGAACGCTGTTCCTCGTCAGCCAGCGCGTCGATTTCATCCAGGAATTTCTCCGGAAGCGAAATCAAAACGCGTGTGCTTTTTGACGCTTTAGCCATTGGAATGGGCTCCTTTCATGAGGATGTTAGGTTGGGGGTTGGGCATTAGTCCAAAAGAATGGAATCGATAACATTGGGGTTCTGGTTGCGACGGCGGACGCGCATGTAGATGCGCAGGGCCTGGCGAATCAGCTCGCTGCGGGTGCGTTGCTCCGCATCGGCGATTTCATCAATTTTATCCAGGAAATCCTCACGCATAGAGATCAAAACCTTTGCCATTTGGGTACATCCTCCGTCTCAGGCCCGTTTTTACTTTAGAAGGGGAAACTACTGCTATAAATAAATAAAAACAGTCTGAAGGGGCAAATTGCCCGGTGTCCGTTGTATGTTAAATACTTTTTACACCGGAAGGTGTACTTTTTTATATATTCCTGCTTTCCACTATATGTACTGTTGGGTAGCGGGGAGTGCAAGAGTCCATAGACCGACCAGAAAAGAATGGCTATTTCGTATTACACAAGTATCTATTCTTGTGAAACAAGCGATATTTTTCTATCCCCCCAGAGGGTGAAATACGAGAGAGCTTCCGCGCAAAGATGTAAAAATCGGGCTGTTTTCATTGACCATTGATAGCCAGTATCTGAAAATAGACAGGCCCCTTGAGGACTAATGGAACCGCAATGTCCAGTTTTGAAAACGTATCTGAAGCCAGCCTGACGGAAGTCCAGCCAACTGACCGGATTTTAGTCGATAGCCTCCGCACGGTGGCTTTCCATACGCTGGGCTGCAAAGCCAACCAGTTGGAAACATCAACCCTGGCCGGTGGCTTCCGCGATCAGGGCTGGCGTATCGTTCCGTTTGACGATCCGGCGGAAGTCTATGTCATCAACACTTGTACCGTAACCGAGCGCAGCGATCAGGAGTCCCGGCGCATGGTTCGTCGGGCACGGTTGTCCAATCCTGAGGCCAGAATCGTGGTGACCGGTTGCTATGCTCAGGTTTCCCCGGAGGAGCTTGCTGCGTTGGACGGAGTGAGCTTCGTCATCGGCAACAATTACAAGGATGGCATTGTGGACCTCGTGCAAAGCACGCCGCCCTCCGAACGTCCGCTGGTCAAAGTCTCCGACATCGATAAAAGCCGCATCATGGAGGGAGCATCCTCTGCCGCATTGGACGGTACCCAGGAGCGGACGCGGGGCAGCCTCAAGATCCAGGATGGCTGCGACTACAAATGCACCTATTGCATTATCTGGGAGGCCCGTGGTCTCAGCCGGAGTCTGCCTGTTGATGACTTGAAGCTCCAGTTGTCGCGTATGATAGACGCTGGTTTTAAGGAAATTGTGCTCACTGGCATCAATATCGGGCAATATGAACATGAAAGTTCGGATTTGGCAGACCTGCTGAGCGGGCTGATCCAGCTGCCCGGACAATTCCGCCTGCGTCTCAGCTCACTCGATCCCATGGAAGTCAGCGAAAAGCTGATTGATGTGGTGGCCCAATCTGGCGGAAAGATTTGTCCGTATTTTCATTTGTCGGCTCAAAGCGCTGAAGATTATGTATTGAAGCGTATGGGCCGTCGCCATCACGTGGCAGATATGCTTCGGGTGTGTAATCACATCGCCGAGCAGATTCCCTATGCCTGTGTGGGCTCGGATATCATTGTGGGTTTTCCCGGAGAAACGCTAGAGCGTTTTGAGGCAACTTACGAAACACTGAAAAACGCGTATATGAATTACTTCCACGTGTTCAGCTACAGCAAGCGCAAGGGTACCCCTGCCGCCAGCTTCCCTGAGCAGGTCCCCGAGCGTGAAAAGAAAGCCCGTGCCGCCCGCCTCCGGTCTCTCAGCGAGGAGAAAAACCTTGCCTACCGCCAACGCTTCCTGGGCAAAACCCTGGAAGTTATCGTTGAGCAGGATTGCCGGTCAGGGATGAGCGAAAACTACATCAAAATCCAGTTGGACGCCAATGGGTTAGACCTTCAACCGAATGACTTGGCGCAAGTGACGCTCACCTTGGTGGATGTGGAACAGTCATTCGGTCGCGTGAGTGGTATTGCCGCCAATCGAACTTAATGCAGGGCTGAGCATGTTTTTGGTACGATTTGGGGCGTCGTTTGTATCTGAATTCCTGCGAAGAAGGTGATTCCCCATGCCCCATAAACCGCTCTATACTGCCTTGATGGCGCTCAGTCTTATCCTGGCCCCCGGCGCTTTTGCCGACCCCGTGGACGACCAACCGGCGGCCGCTTTGCCGCCGCAGGCTGCCCCCGCCCCCGCCGTGCCCTTGACCGGTACCGTTCAAACTATGCAAATGCCTCAGCCCGCTGCCCCGCAGATGGCCATGACGGCAGCCGACTACCTGGATGTCCAGCTTCAGCCGGGCAACAGTAAGCATAGGCTTCAGGAATTCACCGTGCGTCTGCAAAACAAGCAGCCCAAGCATATTGAAGTGCTGCAAATGGAAGTGCTGAACGGCATGACCGAACAGGCATACCTGCAATTCCAACAGCAGAAATCCCAGGCGAAGGCCCGTGTGGCCGGCGGGATGCTGCGCGGCTTGACCGGCGTGGCCACCAGCTTTATTCCGTATGCGGGCATTGGCAGTATGGCTGCCTACCATGCCATCGGCGCGGGGACCAACGCCGCTTACGCGATGGCCAACGTGGTGGAGAATACCGGTGGTCAGGTGGATTACTCGGGGCGTATCGTGCAGCGGATCGGCAACCTAATGATCAGCCCCAATCAGCAGTTTCAATGCCTAGCCGTGGTACCGGAACACCAACAGCCCCAGGTCAAGGTCATTTTCAAAGACCTGCAAACCAACCAGATCTTTGAGCTGCAGAAGTAAGGCTTCTAGGTAGAACTCATAAAAAAGTCAAACTAATGCTGAGTTATGTGACTTGGCGCGAGTTGTGCTTATCATGGTTATAAATAAGCTGGAGTTTATAGAACTGAGTTGGAAACAGAGCTTGTAAAAAGCAAAAAATACCGTTTGTCTACACAAGTGCGTAGATCGATGCTCCAGAAGTCATTTCTGTGCTTCATACTGCTCTATGTGTTCACGTGGCTTCTATTCAGGTTTGCTGCACATAGAGACTCTTTTCTGAGCTCGCTGGAACCAATATATCTTTATGGGCTGCCGGTTTTGTGCATAGTGTTCCTTGTATGTTTCAACAGAGATTTGTCGGTTGGCTTTTTTATCTCTGAAAAAGGTGTGTTGCCGCAGTTTTGCGGAAAATATTATCTGATTTATTGGCAAGATATCACCAGTGTTTCTTTGGTAAAAAAGAAGACGTTTGGAGCATTATGCATTCAAGCGCCCAGGTGGCAGGATCTTGGTGCCAAAACTGAAGGCCCGAGTCTCAAGGCAATGCGAAAACATGGTGTGCCTTTGCTTTGGCCGGTTGATGATCCCGAAAGTTTCAAGTCAGATGTACTCAAATTTGCCCCGGAGGGCAACCCTTTGAGAGAATATGTGGAGAATAGTCTGTAGCACAAACCAAAGGCATCCCCGTACCGTCGGTTGAGAGAAAAACCTGTCATGAGCGAAAAGAACACCTACTACATCACCACCGCCATCGATTACGTCAACGCGGCGCCGCACCTGGGCCACGCCTACGAGAAGATCGCCACCGACGTGATGGCCCGCTTCCAGCGCCTGCTGGGACGCGAGGTGTTCTTCCTGACGGGGACCGACGAGCACGGCACCAAGGTGGAAAAAACCGCCAAAGCGCGTGGCATCACCCCGCGTGAACACACCGATGAATTGGTGGAAGAGTTCAAAAAGGCCTGGCAATATCTAAACCTGACCTACGACCGCTTCATCCGCACCACCGATGCGGACCACTACGCCGTGGTGGAACATCTCTGGCGTACCTTGGCGGCCAAGGGGGATATCGAAAAACGTTCCTACCAGGGGCTGTATTGTTCCGGTTGCGAGAAATTCATGACCGAGCGCGACCTGAACGAGGCGGGCGAATGCCCCTTCCATGACCGAAAACCGGAACTGGTGGAGGAAGAGAACTACTTCTTCAAGCTCAGCAAGTACAAAGACGCCATCGCCGAACATATCCGGAAAAACCCGGACTTTGTACTGCCGGAGTTTCGGGCGGAAGAAGTGCTGAAGATGTTGGAGGACGTGGAGGATATCAGCGTTTCCCGGCACCGTGATTCCGTCAGCTGGGGTATTCCGGTGCCGGATGATGCCGAGCAGGTCATCTACGTGTGGATTGACGCGCTCAGCAATTACATCACCGGCGTGGGCTACCGCAAAGATGACGCCCTGTTCCACAAGTTCTGGCCGGCAGACGTGCACATGATCGGTAAAGATATTCTGCGTTTTCACGCCATCTACTGGCCCGCGATGCTGATGTCGGCCAACATCCCGCTGCCCCGGCAGATTTTCGCCCACGGCTTCATCAACATCAACGACGCCAAAATTTCCAAGAGCGTGGGCAACGTGGTTTCGCCTTTCACGCTGAGGGAGCGTTTCGACCTCCCCAACCCGGATCCCATTCGCTACTACCTGATGACCGTGGCGACTTTCGGGCAGGACGGCGGCTTTACGGAAGACGACTTCAAGCTGAAGGTCAACGCGGATCTCGCCAACAACCTGGGCAACCTGCTGAACCGCACCCTGAACATGACCAACAAGTACTTCGAGGGCCAGGTGCCCGCTTCCGGACATGCCCGGCCCGGTGTGCTGCATGCCGAGGGCGTGGACGAAGTACGGCAGGCTTACGAGTCCTACGACTTCCAGAAGGCGGCGGAGTTGATCCTGCAATTGGTGGACTGGGCCAACAAGGAAATCAACGACAAAGAACCCTGGACCCTGGCCAAGGAAGGCAAAACCCAGGAACTGAGCGACCTGATGTACACCGTCCTGGAAACCCTGCGGCAGGTGGCCATCATGCTCAGCCCCATCACGCCCACCCTGTCCGATGAAATCTGGACCCAGCTCGGCTATCCTGCCACGCTCAGCGTGTTGGACCCTCGCTGGAGCGATATTTCCAGCGCCAACATCCCACCCGGCCAGCGCATCAACCTGCAAGGCCCCATCCTCCCCCGCCTGGACAGCGAACTGGCTGGCGCGAGCAAGAAGAAATAAGCGGGTTGTGGAGCCTCTGTGCCAGCGCCTTTGAAAAGGATGGATGGTGACAGGCTGATGATGTCTGGTATGATTTGAAGCTGGATGTCGGTCCTCGGACCTCGAAGCCCGGCTTCCAATTCACATCCCCTTCGTCCAGTTTTGGATGCCAACGTCGTTCCGTTTGGCAGGAAGAAACCAATCAGCATGAACTGTGAGCAATTCAAGCAGGCCTATTTCCGGTTTGACGGGGCCAACAAGAATGTGATCCACTGGAAAGACGTGGAGACGCCCCACTATGCGGCGTATATGGGTCATCTGCAAGCCTGCCGTGCCTGCGAGGACTGGTATCAGACGAATCAGCTCGAACTCCGGGGCGTGGATTCGGCAGGCTATCCTTGCATCCACATTGCTTTTTACGTCACCAACTTGTGCGAAACCCACTCCGACCCCTGGGAATGTCCCAACGCGCCCATTGTCTACATCGAGCAGTACGACGAATACGGTATTCCCATCCGGGATAGCGAGAGCGAGTACTGGAAAGTCGACTGCTGCCCCTGGTGCGGCATCCGGTTGCCGGAATCCAAGCGGGATCTGTGGTTTAGTTCGCTAACCCAGATGGGCTATGACCCCGTGAATGACCCGGACAGCATCCCGGAACCCTTCAAAACCAGCGAGTGGTACCGAGAACGCTGGTCCTCCCCGCGCCGGAAGTAGAAGGACATCATCCCATGCCGCCGGTTGCCATCATCGATAGCCATTGCCACCTCGATTACATTGCGCGCCAGGAAGAGCATCCCGAAGGTATTGAGGGCACCGATCCGGTCCGGGTTCTGGAGCGCGCCCGCGCGGCAGGCGTGGCATGGATCGTCAACCCCAGCGTGACGCCCGCCCGCTTCCCGGAAATCATCGCGCTGGCCGAGCGCTTCGAGAACGTCTTCGCGGCGGTGGCGGTGCATCCGACCGATGTGGCGGATATCCTCGATCAGCCCGACTGGCTGGCATCGCTGGAAGCCCTGCTGGCGCATCCTAAGGTGGTGGCCATTGGGGAAACCGGCCTGGACTATTACTGGGACAAGACCCAGGTGGACCTGCAAAAGCGCTGTTTCAAGGCCCTGCTGGAGTTGGGCCGTCAACATGATCTGCCGGTGATTGTGCATGACCGGGATGCTCACGAGGATGTGGCCGCCATGATTGCCGAAGTGCCGGGCGTGCGGGGCATCATGCATTGTTTCAGCGGGGATGCCGACTTTGCCCGCCGGATGATTGGGAGGGGCTTTTTCATCAGCTTTGCCGGGAACGTGACTTTTAAAAAAGCCGTTGAGTTACAAGAAGCCGCGCGCGAAACCCCGCTGGAATGGCTGCTGGTGGAGACCGATTCCCCGTTTCTATCGCCCATGCCCTTCCGGGGCAAGCCCAACGAGCCCGCCCGCGTGCAGCATGTGGTGGAAAAAATCGCGGAGTTGAAGGGAATCTCTTACGAGGCTGTCGCCGAAGCCACCACCCGCAACGCCCACCGGGTGTTTAACCGGATTCCGGGAAAGTAGTCTCGTATCTCGCATGATTGGTCAGGCATTTTTGAATGTGGATATCTTATTCAAGTACCTGATCACTCGCCTGATCTGCTTCATGGCGTAATTTGCGTTTTGGCTGGCAGATGAGCGGATCCAGGGGCAACGTGGCCTTTCGCCGATTTTGCCGCTAGAATAGAGGCATTGTTTGCATTTGTCTGTGACGGTTCCGAGTTGGCCCCCATGCTCATCGTTCTGCCCTCTACCCCCACCACCGAAAACGCCAGCGCCTGGCTGCGGGAGCGTGGCATTGAGCACCGGATGATTCCCATTCCCGAATCGCTGGGCTATAAGACGGGTTCGGATGTCGGGCTTTACGTGGAAGGCGCGGATCAAACCGATGTGCCGATGGCGCTGACCAAGGCCCGCTTCGTGGTGATGCGGGTGTTCAAGGATTTTAAACTGGAGTGATGGTGTTGTTGCGTACCTGGCTATCATTAATGCTGCTTTTTACTGTGCTGCTGTCAGGTTGCACCACATCAGGCCGTCCATCAGTGGGCGATCATATCACGCTGGAATTCTGGACCCTGCAACTCGATACCTTCAAGGACACGTTGCAGCCCATGTTTGCCGAATACGAGCGCGCGCATCCCGGCGTTAAAATCCGCTGGGTGGATGTGCCGTTTTCCGAAGGCCCCAAGCGGACCCTAACCGCCATGATGAGCGGGAACCCGCCGGACGTGGTCAATCTCAACCCGGATTTCTCGGCGGTGCTGGCCAGCCGGAACGCGCTGGTCGATATGCGCGAGGCGCTGCCGGAGGCGGTTCAGCACAGCTATCTGCCGGTGGCCTGGGATGCGGCGACCATCCGGCTTGCCAACGGGCGGGAGATGACCTTCGGGCTGCCTTGGTACGTCACCTCCAGCGTGACCATCTACAATAAGGCCCTCCTGGAGAAGGCTGGACTGAAAACCCCACCGGCCAGCTTCGGGGAACTGCCCGCCTTTGCCGAGCGCGTGCATGAGAAAACCGGCGCCTACGGGCTGATGCCGATCATTGCCGAGCGGGGCAACTTTCTGAAAGAACTGAAAAAGTTGGGTATTCCCCTCTATGACGAGCATGGTCGGGCTGTTTTCGCCACTGATATGGCCATTGCCTATCTGGCGCACTATGTGGAAATGTACGAGATGGGCTGGGTGCCTAAAGAGGCCATCACGGAAAGCCACCAGGCCGCCGTGGGGCGTTTTCAGGCGGGCACACTGGCCAGTCTGCTGATTGGGCCGAATTTCCTTAAAATCGTGAAAGAGAACGCGCCGGATATTTATAAAGTGACGGGCGTGGCGCCGCAGTTTCCGGAGGATGCCAAATTCAAGGATTTTGCGCTGATGGTGGTGGTGGTTCCCCGTAAAAGCGCGCACCCGGCGGAGGCCGCGGATTTCGCCGCCTTCATCACCAACGCGCAGAACCAGCTGGCCCTTGCCCAGGCGGCCCCGGTGCTGCCCTCGGTCACCAGCGCCTTGCGGGAACCCTGTTTTGCACAAGCCGGTGCTGATGACTTGATGGCCCAAGGCCGCAGCGTCAGTGCCCGCCAGTTGCTGGGGGCCACCGAGGCCTACCGCATCAAGCCCAACCAGAATGCCATTAACGAAATTATGGATCACTACGTTCAGCTGGCTCTGCTGGGGAAACTTTCCGCCGTGGATGCCCTGAAGCGGGCGCAGGCCGAGATCAATGCCATTCTGGAACCGGGAGCCTAGAGCATGTCGTCGCAATATTCCACCAAAACATCGTTTCCCGCGAAGGTGCAAGCCCCAGAGCCCCTGATTCTGCAAGGCAGTGACCGGCTCGGCAAGACGGAGCAGGTGGTCTCGGTTTATTATCCCTGGGATAACGTGACCCTGGTCGGGGAATATCACCTGGCCCAGGCGGAGCAGATTGAACAGATTGAGCAAGCGGCCGAGCAGGGCTTTCAGGCTTTCCGCAAGACCACCCCAGCTCAGCGGGCGGCCATTCTCTCCCGGCTGGCAGGCTTGATTGAGAAAAAACAGGACGATCTGGCGACGCTGATTACCCAGGAGACCGGGAAACCCATCCGGCTCTCGCGGATGGAGGTGGCGCGGTCGGTGGAAGTCTGTCGCGCTTATGCATCCGAGGCGGAGCGGAATTTTGGACAGATTTTACAGGTGGATGGCCGTGAGGCACGTGTCCGGCAGTTCCCGATTGGCCCGGTGCTGGCCATTACGCCCTATAACTTCCCGTTGAACCTGGTGGTTCACAAGCTGGCCCCTGCCATTGCGGCGGGCTGTTCCATCACGATCAAGCCTGCCCCACACACCCCGCTGACCGCCCTGAAGCTGGGACAGCTGGCCATTCAGGCCGGATATGAGGCCATCAGCGTGGTGCCCGCGCCGAACGAAGTCGCCGAAGAGCTGGTGAAATCCAAGACCTTCGCCAAGTTGTCATTTACCGGCAGCGCGAAGGTGGGCTGGTACCTGCGTCAGCTTGCCGGATGCAAGTCTGTCACGCTGGAACTGGGCGGTAATGCGGCGCTGATTATTGAGGATATCGATGGTCCGGTTGAAGCAATGGCTCAGCGTGTGGCTTTTGGGGCTTTTGCCTTTTCCGGGCAGATTTGCATTTCCGTGCAGCGGATTTTCATCAACGAGCGGGTCAAAGATGAGTTCATGCAGGCTTTCATCACGGCGACCCGGAACTTCAAGGTTGGCGATCCGATGCGGAGCGACACCGAGCTGGGTCCCATGATCTCGATTGACGAGGTTCAGCGGGCGCGCAGGTCAATCAAGGAGGCCCTGAAGGGTGGCGCCAACGTGGTGTACGGCGGCAATACCTTTAACGCGCTGACTATGAACCCCACCGTTCTGGATCGCACCACGCCCGAGATGGCCGTGAACGCCGAGGAAGCCTTTGCGCCGATTGTGACGGTGACCTCTTACCAAGACTTCGAAGAGGCGCTGGCCATGGCGAATGCCTCCAGGTATGGCTTGCAGGCCGGGGTGTACACCCAGGACCCCAGGCAGATAGAATTGGCTTACCAACTGCTGGATGTGGGCGGCGTGGTGATTAATGATATCCCCACCTACCGTTGCGACCTGCTTCCCTATGGCGGCGTCAAGGCATCCGGACTCGGCCGGGAAGGGGTATTGGCCGGACTGGCCGAGTACTCCTCTCTGAAAACACTGGTGGTGAAATCGGCGCTCGAATAAACCGGCCAACAAAGTGACCGAGGAGGCACCAGAGCGACAGTCGCCTATTGGATTGCAGCAATGGCCAGCTCTTCGGCTTTTTGGGCTTCATCCCGAAGTTCCGCCGCTTTCCAGCGCAAGGTTTCCTTGGGGGTTCGGGGGATAAACTCGGGGACTTTCAACTTTGGGTCCTGGGGCTCAAAAACCAGGAAGCCAGTGGCAATAGTTGGGCCCTGGGGCAAAGGAAGGCGTAACCAGGGAAGGAAGCGATTGATGGTTGACCAGAGCGCCTGGAGCGGAGTCATTTCTATTAGGTCCACCTGGAGTTCCATCTGTCGCTGATTCCAGGTTCTTACCATCACCGGGCAGGCTTTTAACACTTTTCCGACGGTTCCCGGCTTGATAAAAGTCATCCGGTCCAGCCTGACTCCGTAAACCGGCACCTTCGCATAGCGGGTGGCGGCTTTTTCCCCGGCCTTGTAAAGCAGTTCAAGGGTCGTGCCCCCGAACACGTTGTTGAAACGGTTGGCTTCCCGGGCGCTGGTTTTCAAGGAGACCACAGTACTAGGAGCGGTCTCGCGGATGTTGACCCGGAAGGCGTCCGGTTCCGCCAGGGCCTGAAACTTTCTATTTTCCTGCTTGCGGATTTGGTTCCGGATTTCTCCGGCCTCATGATTTTTCCGGGCTTGGGGCTGGCTTAGGTCTAGTGGGGGGATGGGGGGATGGTCTTTATCCACGATGGCATAGGTCAGGAAGCCTTTGGCAATCGGGCGTTTCCCGGTTTCCGTTTTTAGCGGGTCAATATAATTAATGGCCACTTCCACTTCAAAAGAGCGCTCCCCCTGATGCTTGAGGGTTGCTTCGGTCATCAGCAGGTCAAACTTCTGTGCCGGCGGGTTGGTAAAAACAACCCGATTGACGCCGGCAGTCACGATGTGTGGAATTTTGTGATGGGAATGCTCAATGGCGGGCATCGTTTCGTCCCTCAAGGAAAGGCTGCAATGATCCCGGATTGCAAAGACCCCGGCCGTGTCCAGAACCCCCAGAATCGTGCCCATCTTGGCCAGGCCGTTTTCATCCGTATCATCGGGCAGAATAATCTGGTTGAGGTATTTGGTTTGTTCAGGCTGAATTTGTCCAAACACCACGCGGGAAGCTGGGGCTTTTGTGGCAATGTGCGTAAAATGATCGGTGGAAGAAGCCGAATACAACCCCTGCCTAACGCTGCCAGCAGCGCCTCTTCGTGCCGGAGCCTCCTTCAAATAGCCGATGGCAGGCATCGATTGAACCGAGATCATTTTTGACTTTATTTCCCCCATCGATGATTTTTGTCTTTGTCGCAAAAATGCAGCTTGGGATCATTCTGAGCGGAGCCCAGCCCATTTCTAGTTTGCCATGGAAGCACACATGAACGCAAAAAATGCTTGACTTTGCCGGTTTCTGACACGCGAGCAAGCCTGCCGACAAGCCGGGTCCTGCTTAAAAATACTTTCCCAGTTCAACGACAAACCCCTGGCTGCCGCTACGTTTGCTGTTTGGAATCTGGTAACCCGCATATAGCGTAGTGTTTCCCGGAAGTGCGTAACTGAAACCGGTAATGAACAAGCCCAGGTTGTGCGTTCCTGAATACCAGTCCCCCTGGAGAGAGAAGCGTTTGGTCACGGGTTGTTCATATCCACCCATAAAAGCCACCGCGTTTCGCCCGAAAATCTGCCGGGTGCCTGTGCTGACCCCGGCAAGCAGGCGGGTTTTTAGCACGGGCAGGCGTCCGCTGACATGCCCGTATGTCCAGTTCCCGACGCCATCCCCTTGCAGGGAAACCGGAACCATCTCTCCCAGTGTTACCTTGTATTCCCGCTGTGGGTATTTTTGCGCCAATACCGGAAACACTTTTTTAAAGCCGAGCCCCAGCGCGATATTATCGGAAGGCGGTGCATTGACGTTAAATACGGTCGCATCCAGCTCCAGGTTATGCCCAACACCCACCGCGACATATTCCGTATTCCCCAGAAACCGGCCCGGCTTCCAGGGGCGAAACTGGGATTCATGTTGCAGGAACACTTCGCCTTCCGGAACCGCGTCGGCGTTCGGCACGTTGAAAATGGTTTGCTGTGCCCATCCCGGAGTGGCTGCCAGCAGCAGGAGCGGGAGGAGGAGTGCAGCCATTTTCATTGCCTGTTGCAACGCTTTTTCCTTGTGCCAAACCCGTGCGGTTCTGTGGCGGAGAATAGCAGGATGGTGGCGCGCTTGCAAGCCAATGCTCCCCGTCACCCATTTCTCTGGAACCACGGAAATAAAAGCGGCTCCGGCCGATGATTAGCGTCTGTTTTCCCTGGACCAGAGGTCAAAATCCCAAAACAGCTTTCCTTCTTTCACGGCTCGCCGGTAAATATAGGCAATCGTCCGAAGGTTAGCCTCTTCTTGGCTGCACCCGTTATCCAGGAAGGCTCCGTATACCTCTTTGATTTCACCTTGGGCGGATGAAATACTCTGAAATTGCTGCCAGATCGGGTCAGTGTAAGCCTTCAACTCCTCAAAATCCATGTGCGGGGACCCTGATTCCCGGTATGACGGCTCCTGCGGCGTAAATTGATGTTCCATCCGTTATCCTCCCCGTGTGGTTCATATTGTAGGATCTGGAAGGAGTTAACCATTAAACCGCATCCGGAAGCAAGCTGAGCCACTTGAATGGTGGGCAGGCGACGATGCTTCAACTTCCGGCTGATTTGCGAGGGGATGTTTTTACGCAGGGGCGGAGGGTTATCCCGCGGAAAATTGCGCCAGAATCTGCTCGATTCTCTCCCGCAGATCATCGCCAGTGAACGGTTTGACCAGATAGCTGTTGGCTCCGGCCTGGATGGCCGTGATTACGTTCTGGCGCTCGCCTTCGGTGGTCACCATCAGGATGGGGGTTTTGACGCCTGCCTGCCGGATGGCCTTCACCGCGTCGATGCCCAGCATGTTCGGCATATTCCAATCCATCAGAATAATATTGAAGGGCTGGCTCAGCGCCATTTTGACGCCTTCTACGCCGTCACCGGCTTCCGTGATATTGTCCGCAATGACGTTCAGATCCTTCAGAATCCCGATAATCACCTTTCTCAAAACGGTGGAATCATCGACCACCAGGACTCGTGTTTGGTTGTTGATAGCACTCACGCTATTACTCCATTCCTTATTGATTGCTAACCATTCATCTTAAAGCAGACTTGCAGGTTGAATTCCTCGCCCTCCATCTCAAAGGTCATCACCAGGAAGGGCGTATTCTTGGGGTGCGTGGAAATTCCGTGCCCGGCACCCAGAATAATCGTGGGCAGGGAAAGCTTGTAAGGTGACGCGCCCTCCTGCATTAGGGACATTTTGGCCTTGCCGGTAATCATGTTGGCCAACTCGCCAATGGCATCGCAGCGGTCATCGGAATTGATTTTCTGGGGGGGCAGGCTCAGCAGGCGGGAAACTACCAGGGTTGCCAGCGACATTGGAAACGAAATCCCCAGCATGCCTTCGCCCGATTCACCGGTCACACCGATAATCGCGGAAATGTCTCCGACGGGCGTATACTTCGGTGAGGCGCTGATACCCTTCATGCCTACATCCAGTCCGACCATGGTTTTCAAGACTTCCGTCGTGGCGGAAACATAAGCATTTACCAGCAGGGCATCCAGCGCGGTGCTATCCAGTCTGGGCTTCATAACGGCATCCTCTCGGGGAACATAGGTAACTCCTCTCTGGTATCAGGACATGCGCGGCGGATTTTCCACCTTGCGCTGGTAGTAAATGCAACGGCCATGATGCTGGGGTTGAAAATCCTGGTTGTAGGCTTGCAAGTGCTCGGATGATCCCAGGAGCAGGAAGCCGCCCGGATTTAACGACTGGTAAAGCTTTTGGAAAAGCTTCACTTTGAAATCATGCGCAAAATAGATGGCCACATTGCGCAGAAAAATCACATCAAATTTGCCGAGGCTGTCGAACGGTTGCTGCAAATTGAACTGCTGAAAGCGTACCATCGTCCTGATTTCATCCTTGAGCACGTAGGTCCGGTTGGGTTCTTCCTTGAAATATTTTTCTCGCTGCTGAGGAGACAATCCCCTGGCAATGGCCACCGAGTCGTAGCGTCCCTCGCGGGCGGTTTTCAGCGCGGCGTCGGAGATATCCGAGGCCACGATGCTCAGCCGACCGTTCAGCGTATCGAACCCAGGGGTTTCCCTGATGGTGATGGCGATTGAATAGGGCTCCTGCCCGGTGGAAGAGGCGGCGGACCAGATTTTGATCTGGTTTCTTTTTCCCTCTTTTATTTCGTTGATAAACGCCGGCAGGATTTGTTCCTTCAGCGTGATGAACGGGGATTCATCCCGGAACCAGAGGGTTTCGTTGGTAGTAATTGCATCGATGATCTGGCCTTTCAGGAGCGCATCCTGGGTGTTTCTCGCCTTCAGGTAAAACTCCCCAAAGCTTTTGCAATTATACTTTTTCACCAGATCGGTCAGGCGGGTTTCAAACAGGTAACGCTTTTCATCCGTCACCGAGATGCCGCATTCCTGTTCTACATACAATCGCAACAGGTTGAATTCGTCTTCCTTAAGTTGAAGTTGCATGGCTCAAGCCTCCTTTTACCAGTGAGACAATCCGCGAGGCCAGATTCGGCAACGGGATTTTTTCATCACTGAGCCCCAGATCATCCGTTGCTCGGGGCATGCCGTATATTACGCAAGTATCCGCGCTTTGGGTCAGGCAGTAGTTGCCGGGTGTCTGCTTGATGACCTGGACGCCCTTGGCTCCGTCACTGCCCATACCGGTCATGATGACCGACAGAATATTTTTTCCGTAGACTTCGGCAACGGATCGGAACAGTACGTCCACGGCGGGTCGGCAGCTGTTTTCCGGTGGTCCGTCGTGCAATCCGATTTTCGGCGGGGCGCCTAACCGCTCCCGGCAAACCACCATATGATGTCCACCCGGCGCCAGATACACCTGGTTGGGTAGAATCGTTTCCCCATCAACGGCTTCTTTAACTTTTATGCGTGATTTCTTATCCAGGTTATCCGCCAGCGAGGCGGTAAAGACCGGCGGCATGTGCTGGACCACCAGCACGGGTACTCCCAGCACTTCGGGCAGACTGGGAATCAATTCGCTCAACGCCTTGGGGCCTCCGGTGGAGATGCCAATCACCACCACATCGATGCGCATCGGCGGCAGGCTGATTTTTTTGGGGGAGATGCCTGTGGCTGGTGTAACCGATGCCGGTGTTGCCGCAAGAGGCAAACCTGCGCTCTTTTCCGGTGTGGCGCTGCTACGGACCTGCCGGGCCAGCGTGATGTTAATAATGGGTTTCAGGCGGCGGCGCAATTCTTCCAGGTTTTCCTGCGCGTTGGCGCCCTCCGGCTTGGGGATAAAATCCAGCGCGCCCGCTTCCAGCGCCCGGATGGTCATGTTGGCGCTGCCCAGGTTGGCGCCGCTGATCATGACCACGCCCAGACCGGGGTACAGGCTCCGGATGGCTTGCATGGTTTCGATGCCGTTCATCTGGGGCATTTCCACATCCAGAAGTACCAGATCCGTGGGTATTTCCTTCAGCTTTTCCAGCGCGTCCCTGCCGTTCACGGCGGTCGCAATGACTTCCGTATCCGGAATTCCCCGGATCACCTCTTTCAGGATCATGCGATAGGTAATGGCGTCATCCACCACCATCACTTTGAGGGGCGCGTTCATCAGGATCCCTTTCCAGCCTTCTTGACTGCAAAAAACTGTGTCCAACCCGCAATTTTCTTGTGGAAAAACATGGCTGTTTTCATCTTGCATGTTCTTTCCTGGTTGGCTGCAGCCCCAGATTGATGGGGGCGGGCTTGCCGCCGTATGCCAGCAGCCGGGAAACGGAGAGGATTGAAAGCAGCCGGTTTTCCAGCTTGGCCACGCCTTCCATGTATTCGGCCTCCGCTTCTCCAATGTTGGAGGGTGGCGGCTCGATTTCCGAATCATCCAGGCTGACAATCTCATCCACGGCGTCGATCAGGAAGCAGACACAATCCGGCAACGATGCGAGATCCGTGCGGTCCTGTGCCTGCCGGATTGCGGCCAGTTCCGCATCTGTCCGCAAAATCAGGAAGTAGGAGCCTTCCTCGTTTTCCATCGGATGTTGGCTCAGACGGCAGCACAGATCGATCACGGTGACAATCTGCCCGCGCAGGTTGGCCAGGCCCCGAATGCATTCGGGCGCGTGCTGGACGCGCGTGATATCCAGGTGCCGGTTTATCTCCCGCACATACAGGATTTCAACCCCGTAGAGCTGCCCGTTGACCTTGAATGTCGCAAAAGTCTTCATCACGATCAATACCTGCCTTTCACTGCACGCATGGCTCCGGCGTCAGATCACAGATCGGATCCTGCATTGAATCCGGAATCTGTTCCGTTGCCATGGGGTTCTGGGTTTGCGGGAGGGATGTTGCCCGGAGCCCGGTCCGGTGGGCCAAAGCGTCCGGGTCGACAAACATGGTCATCCGGTTCTGAATGACCGCAGCCCCGGACAGACCGGGCTGCTGCCCATCAAAAATCGGTTGCAATTTGGCCTCCACCTGGACCGCATCCAGTATGCAGGAGGCAATGATTCCGAATTCGTAACCGGGCGTGTTCGGGATAATCAGGTAGCCTTCCTCCAGGTGATGCGGCAACGGACTGACGGGGAACAGGTTGTTCAGCCGGACCAGCGGCAACCCCTTGCCGTGATAGGGCAGGTATTCCTGCTGCCCCACCTGCTGAATGTTCTCCATTCGGCATTTCTCAATCCGGAGAATGCCGGACAGCGGAACGGCAAACACCTCGTTTTCCGCAAAGTTGAACAGGACGATGTCGTGCTGTTCCATATCGCAATCCGGCTTGATGGCTGCCGTTTCCCGCCGGTGGGCTTCCGTGTCGGTTTCGGTGAAGGCCAGTTGAACGGATTGGGACAGGCCCACCACATCCAGAATCATCGCCACCTTGCCGTCTCCCATGATGGTGGCCCCGCTGAAACTCCTGCAACTTTTCAGGTAGTTTGGCAGCGGTTTTACGACAATTTCCTCAAGATTCAGCACATGGTCCACAATCAGGCCGTATTGGTTTGCGCCCAGGCTTAAAATGACGATATAGATGTTCTGAAGACCGTCCTGCCGACGAAACCCTCCTTTGCGGGAACCGACTGCATCCAGGCTCCCCCAGTCCTCAGTCCGGCGATCGGCAATGGCGGTACGACGCTCGGATAATGCTTCCCCGGTCTCCGGATCGGTGTAATCCCGCTCGATTTCTAGTGCATCTGCCAATCGAAGTAGGGGTAACAGCCGCCCTCGTAGCCTTAACACGTCCGCCGCACCGATTTTTTCGACGCGTCGGGACACTTCATCGCTGCGGACACAGATCAGCTCGACCAGATTCAACTGGGGAATGGCGAACCGGTAATCCTTCACGGCGACGATCAACGAGGGAATAATGGCCAGCGTCAGCGGCAGCTTCAACAGCATCCGAGTTCCGTGCCCGAGTCGGGATTCGATGGTGATGTTGCCGCCCATTTTCTCAATGTTGGTGCGAACCACATCCATGCCCACCCCCCGGCCGGAGAGGTCCGAAACATTCTCCGCCGTAGAAAAGCCGGGTAGCATGATGAAGTTGATAATGTCCTTCTGGGACATCCGATCTACCTGGGCTGCTGTCACCAGGCCCGACTGGATGGCCTTGCGGGCCACCTTGGCCGGGTCAATGCCACGCCCGTCATCTTCAATCAGGATATTAATCTGTCCGCCTTCATGGTAGGCGTGCAGCAGAAGGCGTCCGGTTTCCGGCTTGCCGGCGACCAGGCGTTCCTCGGCAGTCTCAAGACCGTGATCGCAGCTGTTCCTTACAATATGGGTCAGCGGGTCGGAGAGACTTTCCAGCAAAGATTTATCCAGCTCGACTTCCTCGCCGATGATTTCCAGATCGATTTTCTTGTCGAGCTGATGCGCCATGTCCCGCACCACCCGCCGGAACCTGGAAAACACCGAGCCGATTGGCTGCATGCGGGTCTGCATGATGTGTTCCTGGAGGTTGCTGGTGGTCAGGTTCAGGTTTTGCAGCACCGTCCCCAAGCCGTCCGGCTGGCCGGCATCATCTTTCAGGGTCCGCAGCAACTGGTTGCGCAACAGCACCAGTTCTCCGGCCAGATTCATCAGGTTATTCAGCAGGTCCACCCGAACCCGGATGGTTTCCACGGATTCCGAAGCCACTGCCTTGGCTTTCTTGGAATCGGCATCAGGAGCCGGGGCGGGATTTTCTGCCGCTATGGCTCCTTCAATGACCGGAGTTGCCATTGTTTCCGGATGGGTCTGTGGTTCGGAGTCTGATTCGGACAGCGCCGCTCCGGGCGGTTGGGTACCCGTTGGCGTGCTGGATTCCAGTTCTATGGCTTCAGCGACCGGTGCTGGTTTGGCGTCTAAAAATGCTTCGATCTGCGATTGTTCCATATCGAGGGCAATTGCCAGCAAATCTTCTTCCAGCACGCTGGACAGCAAAATGACCAGCGGGAGTTCGGGGTCCATGGCATCTTCCAGGGTGGGTGGTTGTTCCAGGCTAAAGGAGCAGCGAACCACGCGGCCCAGGGATTCGGCCAACTGCAACACTTGCAGGGGGTCCCGGTTCTTCTCCACCAGTTCTTCGTTCCAGCGGAGCTTTAATGCGTAAATCACTTGTCCCATGCGGGCCGAAGCTTCAATTTCTTCCGGTTCCGGAGCACAAGCCGCTACGATATGCGCCGATGGGGTCGGTGTGGTCGCTTGTAGCGGAGTTTCGGCCTGGGGCGCCACAGGGGCGGCACCGGGATTCATGATGGCTTCCAGCGTTTCCACGACATCGGCGAACGGAACTTGCTCGCTGGCCTGGATATCGTCTAGCATCAAGGATAGCCGATCCGTTCCCGTCAGCAGGGGGCTGACCAAACCGGTGGAAGGTTTCAGCTTGCCGTCCCGGACCATCATCAGTACGTTTTCCATCGAGTGGCTCAGCCGCTTGATGGCCTCGAAGCCGAAGAACCCGGAAGCCCCCTTGATGCTGTGGATGGCCCGGAAAATCCGGTTTACCACCTCGGGATCCGTCGCTTCGCCCTCTCGTTCCAGCACGAGGAAGTCGGGTTCGATTCCGGCCAGGTGCTCGCGTCCTTCGGACACGAATTCCTGGATCAGGTTTTCATCGTTCATCATCTGGTGCCGTTCCTTCCGGAGCTTACTCTTACTCGCGCGCGTTGTTGAAACTCATGCTGGCCTCGTGGACGAAGTGGACGATTTCCTCCACGGTCTCGCCGACATGGTTCACGCTGCCGGAGACCGTTCGGGCCGCCAGCGCCGCGCCGCTCATGCTGTTGCTGATTTCGTTGGTAGTCGCGGTCTGTTCTTCAACCGCGCTGGCGATGCTGTTGTTGATATGGTTCAGCTCGCCAATGATCTCGGAGATTTCGGTAATCGCGTTGACCGCCGCCGTGGTGCTGGCCTGGATGACATCAATGCGGGTCCGGATATCGTCGGTGGCACTGGCGGATTGCTTGGCCAGCTCTTTCACCTCGTTGGCCACCACCGCGAAGCCCTTGCCTGCGTCCCCGGCGCTGGCCGCCTCGATGGTCGCGTTAATCGCCAGCAGGTTGGTCTGGGATGCAATGCTGTTGATCACATCAATGACCTTGCCGATTTCTTTGGCGGCTACACCCAGGTGATCCACGATTTCTCGGGTCTTGCCGGCGTTGAACTCGGCTTTCTGGGCAATGGAGGCCGCCTGTCCGGCTCCCTTCGCCACTTCCAGCAGGGAGGCGGACATTTCCTCAATGGCCGAAGCGATGGTGTTAACGGAGCCAGACATTTCCTCCGCCGAGCAGCCGATATCCTGCATGCTACCGGAAAGCCTGCTCAGGCTCTGGTTGGTATTCTCCAGGTGCGCCAGCGCGTGGCGTTGGGTGGAATCGTTATAAACGGAGATGGCCAGTTCCATATCCAGGAAAATAACCTTGTTAATGGCGCTGATCAGAGGAAGCAGCTTCCAGGGTCGCCAGAAGTTTTGCCGAATAGCCGCCGCAACCACCTGGTTCAGGACATAGCAATAGCCGGCAATATACCAGCGAGGCTCCAGGCCGTTCTTCATGTGCATTTCGCCGATTCGCGAGATTTGTTGCATGTATCCCGAATCGAAACGGGCCTCGAAGAGGGACTGCCAGTGGCGCGCCTGCAACTCTTTCAGTCGGGCCACGTTGCTTTCGTCGCCGACCATGGCGCCAAGCTGGGGTACCGAACCGACATGCCGGTAGAATCCGTCCAGAATGCGGCGCACGTTGGCAGCCAGCGTCGTCTTGAATTCGCGGGTCAGCCGTTGGGTCTGTTCGTCAATTTGCAGAAAAGAGAGCCGCTCGGCGCGCTCAAGGTCCATGTTCATTGCGTATCTCCCATCACTTTGTCTGGCCCGTTTCCAGGCCGGCAGCGAGTTTAACCGTTCAGGTTGAAACCATTTTTGACTGGAGTTGTTTTTGATATAAAAAATATATCCTTTGTTTTCAGATTAAGGGATCTCAAGGTGGCTGGAATTACCCGGAAGTGTCCGCAGGAGGCTAGCCATTTGTCTAACGGGCGGCACTCGCCAAATGGTTAAGGTGATTAAGCAAGAAGACGGATACAGATACTCACTCTGACCATCGCTCAAAGGTTGCTTAAGCCCTGGTACGGGTGGCGTGCAGTCAATATTCGTTTGATTAGGATGATATCTACTATATTTACACATCCTACCGAACGTTCGGAAGTCGTTTAATCGGAGGGTTTTTTTTCAGGGGCCGAAGCTCATCCAAAAACACAGGGGCCGGGAAATTAAGCCCGACCCCTGTGTTTCGAAGCGAATAGCCTACTTGAACTGGCTGAGTACGCGGGGCACATCCCCGCAGCCAACCGGATGCCCCAGCAGACCGGTTCTGAGAACGCGTCCCTGGGCATCCACCCAGAACACGCCGAAACCGTTGGGCTGCTGCTGTTGGCGTTCCATATTGGCGGTGCGTGCCGAGTGCAGATCCTGTTCGTACAGGTGCCCCAACGCGGTCCGGTCGCTGACTGTGGCCGGCAGGTAATGGACCGTTTGCAGGGTGCCGCGGGCCTGGCAATTGTCCACGGTGACCGAGATTTTATCCAGCCATGTGTTGTTCACGTTTACTTTTTCGTGGGCAACGGCCACCACTTTGCCGGCCACATGGGCGGGTGGCTGCTGGGCGAAAGTCGGAACGGCCATGGCTGCCAGAGCCATCAGCGCCATTGGAACTTGAATATGTATTTTCATCCAATCAATCCTTTTTTGTTCAAACCTGACGAATGACCCAAATAGTGTTAGAATCCGTCTAGAAGCCACCAAACTTGCGCAGGCCGCCCAATGGGTTGGGGGTTGCGGCGGGCTTTCCGGTCGGGGGTGTTGTGGTTGAAGGTTTGGCGCCTGAAGCGGGGCTCATAGGCGCTCCGCCGTCCAGGTCCCGGCCGCATTCCCAGTTGTAGCCCCAGAAGGTGGTTCGTTGGATCATGTTCTGTTCGTTCACCGCCAGCGTGACATGTCCGCTGACCGAGTTCATGTATTGGTTCTTCGTCACCATGGAACGGGCCGCGTTGGCCAAGTCGTTGAACAGAAAGCCCAGGCTGTTGTCGTCGGACACGGAACCGGGCGAATAGGCAAAGGTTTCCCACTGCCCGGTCGCGCAATTGTTGACCGATACGGAGACCTTATCCAGGGTCTTGTTGTTTACCACCACCGGCTCATGGTAAACGGCGGTTACCTTTCCGGTTACATCGCGGGCGATGGCGGGCAACGCCATCCCGGCGATCACGCCGCAGAGCAGCGCCATCCCGGCCAGGGAAAATGCAGCTTTTCTCAAGTTTCCTTCCTCTCTACCAACTCGTACATTGAAGCAAGCCAATCGCATTATAGCGAACTGTGCCCGGCAGGACCATGATCTCACGCAGCCAGGGCGGATCTTTCAGAGGGGGCCGGATCATGTTCCGCGCTTGATAATATAAGAAAAATAGAATATTCTAATATTATTATGATGGAGCCGATCCAGACTATCGAGCATGGAAAAATCGACCGGGCCTGTCAATGCTTGAAGGCGCTCGCTCACCCCTTGCGGTTGCAGATCCTCTGCGCCCTTCGTGAAGGCGAGAAAAACGTGCAGCAGCTGGAGCGCCTGCTGGGCGCTACCCAGGCCAACATGTCCCAGCACCTGGGCGTGTTGCGGGACAAGGAAATTTTGACCACCCGCAAAGAGGCCAACCAGGTGTTTTACTCCGTGAAAGATGCGCGCACCTTCCAGCTTCTGGAATTAATGCAGGCTATTTATTGCAAAAGCTGAATTTTGCAGCGAGGGCTTTTAACTCACCGAAAAATA
Source organism: Coleofasciculaceae cyanobacterium (assembly GCA_036703295.1). GTDB lineage: Bacteria > Cyanobacteriota > Vampirovibrionia > Vampirovibrionales > Vampirovibrionaceae > DATNPJ01. The sequence goes on from DATNPJ010000009.1 coordinate 35,735, forward strand.
ACGCATACACACAAAAGATCCGTTTATTTCAGTCACAATCAGTCAGGTGATTCATGATGAGTATTTTGGACCCCAACACCATTTCGGCAGAAGAGTTCTCCAAAATTATCGATGTCCGGGAACCGGATGAATTCCTGCAAGAGCACATTCCCGGCAGTCGGAATATCCCGTTAGGCCAGATTACGCAGGCGGCAGCCCAATTGCGGGGTCAATCCGTCATTCTCTCCTGTCGTAGCGGAAGACGGGCCGAGCAGGCCAAGTCGATTCTGGAAGCCCAGGGATGCCGCAATTTATTGTTGCTGGCGGGTGGGCTTTCAGGCTGGAAAGGGGCGAAAAAACCGACCACTAGCCTGAAAAAAGGCTATTCCATCATGCAACAGGTCCAGATGGTTGCGGGAACCATGATTTTGCTGGGGTCTTTCGTGAAAACCCTGTGGTTCCTGGCGCCGCTGGCGGGCTTGGGCTTGCTGACCGCCGGGTTGACCAACACCTGCATGATGGCCACATTGCTTTCCCGCATGCCTTGGAATAGAATCCCCAAGGAGGGGGATGGTTGCTCGACCGGCAATTGTTCACTTCCCTGACCTGTGAGGAGATTTGACATGACAACCCTGGCCACCACGCCCATTCAACCCTATACCGCGCTTCATCTGAAACATTTTCCAGTAAAGATCTATACGACCCCTTCCGGCATCGAAATTCATCCGATGTGGAGCGGCGAAGGCAACCTCTCCTACCTGGTCGTGAACCCTGAGAACCGGCAAGCCTTGCTGATCGATCCGGATCTTGAAATTCTGGGTTCTTATCTCCTGACCCTGGACATGCAGCAACTGCGGCTGGTTGCAACCATCGACACGCACAATCATGCCGAGCACGCCTCGGCTGGCCCGGCGCTCCACAAGCTGCTGGGCGTTGCCTATATCATGTTCGAAAACGCGCCTTCCAGCTTCGTGACGGATCGGGTCAAAGATGACGACACCCGCACGCTGGCGGGTATTCCGGTGGCATTTATGGCGACGCCGGGTCATACCACTAACGTCATGACCGTCAAAATCGACGGGCACATCTTCACCGGTGATAGCCTGTTTAACAAAAGCTGTGGCCGGACGGACCTGCCCGGTGCCGGCGGCGACGCGGGTGTCCAGTTCGATTCGTTGCAACGACTGATGCGGCTTCTGGATGACACGGTGGTACATCCCGGCCATGACTACAACAATCAGGCCTCCAGCACCATCAGCGAAATCCGCCGGGAGAACAAGCGGGTGCAGTTCACCGATCGGGCCGAATTCATCCGGTTTATGGGTGAGTATTACGTGAACGAGGAAAAGCCGGACGATCTGGAATATTACGTGGCGTTCAACGCCCGATAGACGACCTTCCAGCGACCCCGGAGCAGCCTTCTGGAGCAGTTTCAAGGATGATTCCGGGGTGGGATCAAATATAATCAGGGAATGACGAGGGATTGACTCAATGGGAAACACGGAACACTACCAGGTTGTGATTGTGGGCGGCGGGACCGCCGGGATCACGGTGGCCGCGAAGCTGGCCAGAAAACTGAAATCCGGCAGCGTCGCCATCATCGAACCTTCTCGGGTTCACTACTACCAGCCGCTGTGGACACTGGTCGGGGGCGGTGTTTTTCCTAAGCAAAAAAGCGCCCGCCAGGAAGCCGATTTTATCCCACGGGGCGTAACCTGGATCCAGGAGGCCGTTGATGCGTTCCAGCCCGATAGCAACCAGTTGACGACCGACAGCGGGCGCACCTTGTCCTACGATTGCCTGGTGGTTGCGCCGGGCTTGCAGATTAACTGGGATCGGATTCCCGGCCTCCAGGAAGCCCTGGGCAAAGATGGCGTTTGCTCGAATTACAGTTATGAGACTGTGGATAAAACCTGGGAGTTCATCCGCAATTTTCAGGGTGGCACTGCCATTTTTACCCATCCCAGTACTGTCGTGAAATGCGGCGGGGCTCCGCAGAAGATTATGTATCTGGCCGACGACGCCTTCCGCAAAAGCGGTGTGCGGGACAAAAGCCGGGTGGTCTTTGCTTCGGCCAGCGGCGGAATTTTCGCGGTAAAAAAATACGCCGATGCCCTGAACCGGGTGATTGACCGCAAGGGCATCGATACCATGTACCGGCAGAACCTGGTGGAACTGCGTCCGAGCCAGCATGAAGCCATCTTCGAGCACATGGACACCGGCGAAAAAACCAACCTTCACTACGATTTCATTCATGTGACCCCGCCGATGGGGCCGCCGGATTTCGTGCGTCACTCGCCGCTGGCCAACGCGGAAGGCTGGGTGGATGTGGATCAGCACACCTTGAGACACCATCGTTACCCGAACGTCTTTTCGTTGGGTGATGCCGCCAGCCTGCCGACTTCCAAGACGGGGGCGGCCATCCGCAAGCAGGCGCCCGTCCTGGTGGAGAACCTGATGGCCGTTATGCAGAACCGGGAACCCGTGGTCCACTACGACGGCTACACGTCCTGTCCCCTGGTTACCGGCTACGGCAGACTGATCCTGGCGGAATTCGATTATAATCTGAAGCCCCAGGAGACTTTTCCCTTCGATCAATCCAAGGAAAGGCGCTCCATGTATATCCTGAAAAAGGATGTCCTGCCTCGGTTCTACTGGAGCGCGATGCTGAAAGGAATCACTTAAGGAACCCCATGTCCCCATGTTGACCCTGTTCTGGGGTGTCGCAATCGGGCTGGTCCTCGGCCTTTTAGGCGGAGGCGGCGGGATGGTTGCGATTCCCGTGCTGATTTACATCCTGCATTATCCCTTTCGGGTGGCGGTGGGCAGCAGTCTGGCCCTGGTTCTGTTTGGGGCGCTACCGGCGATTCTGCTTTACTGGCGAAAAAAGCAGATTGATCTCCCGACGGCACTCATCATGGGGCTAGGAGGCGCCCTCGGCTCCACGCTGGGAAGCCGCCTTTCGGCGTTTGTTCCCCGAGAGGCGTTGCTCTGGCTGCTGCTTGTCCTCATGGCGCTTTCAGCCTGGAATATGCTGCAGTCGAAATCTAAGGCAATAATGGCCTCCCCCTCTTCGGAACAACCTAATCGAAACCGGTGGAAGCTCATTCTGGCAGGTTTTTTTGTAGGCATCCTGACCGGACTGGTTGGGGTGGGCGGCGGGTTTCTGTTGGTTCCGGTGCTGATGCTTTTTGGTGGATACAATCCCAGGGTTGCTATTGCCACTTCGCTGCTGGTGATTGGTGTGAACGCTGCCTTTGGCACGGCGGGCTACCTGGACATCATCCCCCGCTCCGAGCCCGGCTTCCTGTGGCTGGTGCTGGGTAGCGTTCTGGGCAGCGCCGCCGGCTTTCTGGTCAGCTTTCGCGTTTCTGAGAGCCATTTGAAGAAAGGTTTCGGTTTGCTTCTGATTGGGCTGATCCTGCTCCTGGTTTTGTTTCCGCCCATGGGATAGCCGGATTCCCGCTGAGTCAAATGTTTTTTCAGGAAAAATTAAAAAGTACTTGAAAAAAATGTGGGACGTGGTAATAATCATCAGTACGTTGCCGAGCTTGGCAACCCAAAATCCAACTTTCAAAAAGGCTTTTTAATGTCCGCTTCCATGATGATTTGCTGCTGTATGATTATTCCGGCCCGCGACGGGTCTCCGGAAGGTAATCAGGCGTAGCGCATCGAAGCAGCCCAGATTTTCACCCAACCGGCGACCCTGATACACAGGCCGCCGGTTTTGGTTTTGAAGGAAATAATTGGAAACCCTCTCCATGTCGATGAATTCACAAACAATCAGCACCCAGATTCAGCACACGGCCCTGTTGATGGACCGTTGTTGCCGAATTCAGGGCATGTGCATGCCCGCTTCGGTTCCCGGTGCCAGAGTTCATCAGCGAATGTAAAGATTTATCCCTTTCTATTACGTGAGCTAACTCCCTCGGCGGCACCTACCAGCAAAAAAGGTGCCGCCGACTTTTTCTTACTAGTAGCTCTATTTTTTTCAAGTTCACTCTTAGTACTCCCAGAATCGAAAACAGGCCGATGCCATCACCAATTCAAGCCAGCAGTCTTAAAACTTATCTGAACCAGATGCCCAAGCCGCACCAGGTGATGGGGCTTATCGACAGCTCGGAGTCGCACGGCAAGTTTGCCATCGACACCGCCAGCAATTGGCTGCCCAAGATGCTTTATACGGTGCGCACCCCGGCTGAAGCAGTGGAAGTCTCCTTCCTGGAATTTGTGGAATCCGGATTCTTCTATTACGCGCCAAAAAATATTGGCGAAAAGGTTGCGTCCGCATCCTGGTTCCAAAAACTGGCGAGCAGCGTTCCGCAAGAGGTTTTCACGAAAAAACTGCTGACCAAATCGCTGGATGAGCTCCGCAAGCATCATCCGGACATGGTTAAACACGTGGTGCCGCTCAAGGCGGCCTTGATCCTGGCCGGTATCGGCGCCGCCGGGGTGGCTGGGGAATACGCGCTCAGCTTCGCCAAGAACCTGCTGACCCTGAAAGCCTTCAACAAGAGCCGTTTCAGTGACATTGCCAACCTGACCGACGACAAGCGGGATATGCAGGATCCTCATTTGCGGCCGGAAATAGAAGCCCAGAACCAGAAGGTTAAACAGAAAGCGTATCAGCGCCTCAAGCTGGCTGCGATGCTCGGGCTGGGGATTATGGTGGGTGCCGCCGGTCTGGCTCGTTTCGGACATAGAATGCCTGGGCTCGGCCAGGGAATCGAGCGCCTGGTACAGAAATTCGATTTCGAGTTCCAGAACGGGCGCTTTGGTTTAAGCAAGGCCCAACTCAGGGCGATTATTGCTCTCGGAGGGATTGGTTACCTGGATGCCTGCCGCGACGACCTGGAGCTCAAGGAAACGGCATCTCGCCTGGCTGTCGTGATGCCTTACTTGGCCTACGGCAACGAATGGCTGAAAGCGCGCCTGGCCAAACCGATGGGTAAGCTGTTCCCGGAATTGGGCAAAAAGACCCTGGACGGCAAGCTGAAATATGATTTGGGTTATGAGGAACTGCTAAAGGATGCGTTGGTGCGTGCCCGGCAGGCATTGCAGAGAGCCGGTGCCCACGTGACCGAGGAGGCCCTTCAGCAAAAAGCCAAAATGTTGATGGATCCCCTGATTCGCAGCAAAAACGCGTTGTTCCTGATTTCTTTCCTGATAGGCACCTTTGGGGTGGGATTGATCAATACCCTGACGGCCCAGCACTTCACCAAATTGCGACATCAACGCAATGTTGCGGAAAAAGCGGCTCGGCAGCGGCATCAATCCTTCCAGGCATTGCCTTCCTTCATCAGCCGCAACCCGCATGCCCTTCCCTCCTCCGGAAGTCCGTTTTTATCAAACCGGCCCGCTCTCCGGGAATTGCCTCCTGCCCTGTTCGCAACGCTGGCTTCAGGGATAACACTTCCCTCTGACTCTCCCAGCCGGACCCCGGCCCTAGGGTTTAGGGCTTATCCAGCAGACTCTGCACCACGGCAGCCATCAGGGTTTTGATATTCGCCAGCCGCTTCCTGACATCTTCCGCCTGTTCGCCTGAAGATTTCAGGGACAGGTATTTGTTGTAGTGCATCATGGCCTGATCGAACTGCCCGTTGGTCTCGGCATCCCTGCCTTTTGCAAGATAGGTCTTGGCCGCCTTCGCCACGGGATCTTGTGCTTCCTGCACTCGTTCCAGCAATTCCCCGGTATCTTTCCGAACCTCAGAGACCACCTCGGAGAGCTGCATGAGCTGATTCAGCAAAATTTCTGCCTGCTGCAACCGGCCCTGCCTCAGCAAAGTCTGGGCGCGGGACAGCTCTTCCCGGAGCTTCGCGCGGTGGCCGGCCAGCAGGCTCTCAAAACGCTGCGCGATTTTGGCCTGTTCCCGTCCCGGAAACGATTTGGCCTGAAAATAAGCCCACAAGGCCTGTGCTGGCTGCCCCAGCTTTTCATATAAAACTCCCAGATTGACCAGTACGGCCGGGTCGTCGGGTTTCAGTTCCCAGGCGCGACGATAGGCATCCAGTGCCTCCTGGGCCTGGCCATCCTGGTAGAGCAGACTGGCATAAGTCTTGTACATTTTGGCTGTCCCCGGATAAGCGGCCAGGGCTTTTTGCAGGATATCCATCACCTGCTTTTGCCGATTCCCCCTCGCCAGAAGACCTTCGGCCACCTTGACGTTGTGCTCGAACATGCGCCGGGCACCGTCAAAGCGCTGCTTGATGCGCGTTGCCTCGGCGGAGGTTGGGTTGAGACCCAGAAAAATGGAGTAGTTCTCCATCGCTTTCACCGGCTCGCCCAGCTTGTCGTAGGCAATCCCCAGGTTCAGCCAAACATTGGCGTTCTGCCGGTTCAGCTTTTTATAAATCTCCCAGCAGTTTGCGGCTTCTTCGGTCTTATCCTGCTTGAAATACAAATTCCCGAGGCCCAGGTAGGCGTTAGCCTCCATCGGATCCAGCTCGATGGCTTTGCGGAAGCAGTTTTCTGCCGCTTCCATCTCCGTCAGGCGGAAATGAACGTTGCCCAAGTTCAGGTGAATCTCGCTGGCGTAGGGCTTGAACGCCAGCAATTCCTTGAACCCGGCCAAGGCCTGCTGGAACTCGCCCCGGTCGTAGGCGGCTACCGCATCGCTAAACAGGCTCTCGATATCCTGCATGTGTTCGCCCTTGTTTTCGCCCAGGTTGTCGCCACATCCTGGAACCTCATCATCCTGATCTTAATCTGTTTTGATCTGTTTTTTTGCGCTAGCGCCCGAATATGCTATATCTGAGTGATGGCAAAACCACCCTCATCCTCCACCACCACTTCCGCTCGCAAGCCATCCTCCCGGTCTGGAGCGACGCACTCCCAGTCTGTGGCTGCGGAAGAATCCGCCATGGATACGGAAACGATGGGGCGGGTTTTGGATGTGCTGGCCAATACCTATGAGGTCCATCCTATGGGGGAACTGACCCAACAGGACCCCTACAAGGTGTTGGTGGCCTGTGTGTTAAGCCTGCGCACCAAGGATGAAGTGACTATTCCGGCCAGTGAGCGGCTGTTTGCGATGGCCGACACGCCTGAAAACATGGTTAAGCTGTCTGCGGAGATGATAGAGAAGCTGACCTTTCCGGTGGGTTTTTACAAGACCAAGGCTCGCACGATTCTGGAGTTCTCCCAAAAGCTGCTGGATGACTTTGAGGGTAAAGTGCCCAAAACCATCGACGAACTGCTCACCTTCAAGGGGGTGGGACGTAAGACGGCGAACCTGGTGGTCGGGCTGGGGCATGGGCTGCCCGCCATCTGCGTGGATACGCATGTGCATCGCATCTGCAACCGCATGGGGTACATTCAAACCCAGACTCCGGAAGAAACCGAGACGGTCCTGCGGGCCAAACTCCCGCTCCCATACTGGAATATCATCAACACCATGCTGGTGCTGCATGGCCAGCAGACCTGCAAGCCCATCGGCCCCCGCTGCGATGTGTGCCCCGTAGCCGAATGCTGCGCCCAGATCGATGTCAAACCCCGCGCCGTCAAAAAGGCAAAGCCCGCCAAAGCCTGAGCCGCCTGTACCCTTCGCCGAATACGCGAAGCCACCCCAGGTGTCTAATTGGCAAAGCCATTTGGAGTGACTATGCTTTCTCCACCAAAAAGAGGGGGGAGCATGATGGCCAGCCAGGCGATGGAATCAATCGGATACCGGCAGCACGACCGGGTGCGCAAGCATACGGCCCCGGCGGTCAACGCGAAAATTGATCGCAAGATGGAGGAGAGTGTCATCTATTACGCCACCCAGCCAAGGGAAAAGCTCAGCCAAAGGATTGAAGCCCTGGAGCGGGAATGGGATATCGAACGGGTTCTGGAAATAAGTGCGTCCACGCTGGCCTTCAGCGGCTTCATGCTGGGCCTGACCCGAAACAAGAGTTGGTTTCTGGTGCCGGGCATTGTGCTGCCCGCTCTGTTCATGCATGCCCTGCAAGGCTGGTGCCCCCCGGTTTCGTTGCTGCGTCGGATGGGCATCCGGACCCGGCGGGAAATCGACGCCGAAAAATATACCCTCAAGGGTCTGCGTGGTGACTTCGACGCGTTGATCGAAGGCGAGCCCCAATTTTGCGAATCGGAGATTTCCATGACGGCCGTTGCATTCGGCGAGATCTAGAGCAACCCTTCTTTCAAGGCTTTCACGGCCACCTGGGTGCGATCATCCACGGCCAGCTTCTGGATGATATTGCCGACATGCGCTTTGGCGGTGTGATTGGATACGTTTAGCGCCAAGGCAATCTCCTTGTTGCTCTTGCCGGAGACGATCAACTGCAGGACTTCGCGCTCGCGGTCGGTCAACTCGGTGTTATACCGGCGCTTGTGGTGCCCCGTTGCCGTCGGCTCATCATGACTGGTTCCGTCGCCATTGCCGGGCAACTGCTGCATGACGATGCGGGCAATGGCCGGATCCAGCCAGATAGCGCCTTCCACGATCATGTCCAGCACCTGGTGCAGGCGGTCAATCTTGATTTCCTTCATGCAGTAGGCGTCTGCGCCCGCCGCCAATGAAGCCATCACTTCTTCCTGGTTGCTGATCGATGTCAACATCACCACATGTACTTCAGGCATCTTGGCCTTGATTTCATGCGTCGCCGAAATGCCATCCATCACCGGCATGCCGATATCCATCAGAATGATGTCCGGTTTTTCAGCCATGGCCAAATCAACGCCCTGGCGGCCATTTTCGGCTTCGCCCACCACGACGATGTTCTCGCGCTCGGACAGCGCCATGCTGAGGCCGAAGCGGGCCAGTTCATGATCTTCTACAATCAGCACCCGGAGTTGCCGGGGGGTTGCTTGCGTACTGGTCATAGTTTCAAATCCTGTCTTTTGGGGAGCTTGATATAAAATACAGTGCCTTCTCCCGGCACGCTTTCCACCCGTATCGTACCACCATGGAGCCTGGCAATCATCTTGCAGATGGAAAGCCCCAGGCCGGAACCGATTTTCTTGCGGGTCTGCTCAACCACAAAGTAGCGATCAAACAGGTGGGGAAGGACATCCGGCGGAATACCCGGCCCGGTATCCCGGACCAGGATGGTAAGCTCCTGGAGGGATTCCTCGGCGGCCACCACAATGCCATCACCTTCTCGCAGGTGCTGGATGGCGTTACCCACCAGGTTCACTAAAACCCGTTTCAACTGATCCGCATCGCCATCGATTCTACCCAGCGTTTGCGGCACCTGATTCTCCAGGGTGATTCCCTTGGCTTCGGCCAGCGGAGAAAGCTTGTCAATGGTGTCCTCAGCCAATCCTCGGATGGAGACAGACTCGATGAGCAGATGAATCTGGCCAGCCTCGTACTGGTATATCTCCAGCAACTTGTTCACCATTTCCAGCAGGTCGTCATTGTTCTTGAGCAGCCGTTCGGCCAGCGATTGAAGCTTCTCGGGTAAATGCTGGCGCTGCATTTGGATGAGTTCAAGCACGCGACGTTCGGCCACCAGTGGCGTCCGCAGGTCATGGGTCAATGCGGAAACGAAGGTTTCCCGCATGCGCTCACTTTCCTGTAGCTTCTGGAGTGTTTCGGACAATTCCGCGTTGGCCTCTTCCAGTTCCGTGGTGCGGGCGCGCACCCGGTCTTCCAGGCCCTCGTTCAGTAGGCGCAACTCTTTTTCGATGCGCTTCAGATAGGTGATATCCTTGCGAACGGCGATGTATTGGTAGGGCTTTCCGGAGCGTTCGTCCATGAAGGGCACGATGGTGGTATCCACCCAGTAGTAGGATCCGTCCTTGGCCTTGTTCCGGATTTCTCCCCGCCAGACCTTCCCGTCGGCAATGGTGTCCCACATTTCCTTGAAGAACTCCTTGCCATGATAGTCGGAATTGACGATGCGGTGGGTTTTGCCCAGCAATTCCTCGCGGGAGTAGCGGGAAATTTCGCAAAAAGTATCGTTGACATAGGTGATGACCCCGTTCGCATCAGTTACCACCACGATGGCGGACTCGTCCAAAGCGAATTTCAGGTCGGCAAGCTCTTTCAGCGACCGACTAAGGGCCGCCTGCTCATCCCGGATGGGATCGTCGATAATCAGTTCGCCGGAGCGGATGGGCTCTTTCACGACGATGCGGGGACTCCTGTCTCCTAATCAGCGCCGCAACAAGCAGAAACCTGGGTTCCCACCTCGCACCGTAATCCCTGATCCTTGATCAGCCTGAGGAGATCAAAGGCGGTCACGATGCCTGCAACGGCGTTATCTTGCGGCCTGACGATAATGACCCGATGAATATGGTTGTTATACATCATCTCCGCCAATTCTTCAACGCGGGCATGCGGATAGGCCGTCATCACCCGGTGGGTCATGTAATCTTCCACAAAGCCGCTGGTGATGGTTTCCAGGTGCAGGCCCTGTTTCTCAAGCAGCAGATCGAGGCGGGCGTTTTCGTAGAAATCTGCCGAGTACGGTAAATTCAAGCCGGCATTGAGAATATCGGACATACTGATGACGCCCAGCAACCGACCGGACGCATCAATGACCGGGGCCCCGCTGATGCGGTTCATCACCAGCATTTCCTGCAATTCTTCGCAGGTCATTTCCGGGCGGGCGGCAATCACTTCGGTTTGCATCATATCCATGGCAAGGCAGGGACGTTGGGACATGGCTCTTTCTCCGGTTTTCTGCACAAAAAGAAAGCCGCGGCATCTACTGACTGCAGATGCCGGGCTGATAGCCAGAGTCTTAAGTGTATTCGCCCACAGGGCCAGTCATATCAGCGTGTGGGTTGGATAAGACTTGGATTGGAATAGGGGGTTAGCAGAATTTCTCAACGACCTAACCATCCCATATCCCACATCAGGTTAAATTCCACATTTGGTTATTAGCAGAATGGGCAATAGACCGCCTGCTTAAATGGGCGATTCCTCCGGCCAGGCAGAGCCCTACCATTGAGAAGAGAAGCAGTTGACCGTGAAGATATAGGAACCCTTGAAATGGCCGTTTCGCATCTACCTGACGATCATCGAATCCAGTCCTTGGATATCACTGAGCTGCTGCCATGCAAACTGAAGGATGACCTGGACAGCGCCCGGCAGATTGCCCGCCATCTGGAGCAGTTGTTGGATGGGCTGGGCGCCGGGAAGCCGCCTTCGCTCAGAATTCCCTCGGCCTTAGTTTTGTCCGGTTTTTACCATCGTTCCATCCTTGATGTCATGGATGGCCTTCATGAGCTGAAAAAACATTGCTACGAGTACGTTATGAAGGGTTTGGACGCGGAAATCATCCTGCATGACCCCATGTGCCGAAACGGGCGCAAGGCCAAACAGGAAAGCGCGGGATGGGTTCCGGGTGGGGTCGATCTGACTGGCCCCTGGGATCCGATGCGTCGCAAACCGCACAACCCTCTTGCAGAAATATTCCCACGAAAGAGATGAAAATTGCCATGGAACACCCTGTGTCACGCGCCATCATTATTAACCTGGAGCATCTCCCGGCTTTTGGGATGCCCGACAGCAAGCACAACGTGGTCAGCCAAATCCAGCACTACCTGAAAATACTGATTACGGACAAGCTGCCGCCTGCCGGAGGCTACCTGGAGCTGCCGTCGTTCAGCATCATGGCCGGATTTTTCAAATGTTCATACCTTGAAATTTACGATGCCTGCCGAACCCTCCGCGCCGAGGGGTACGACTACCAGTTTTCCAGTCTGGATGGCGCCGTACAGGTCTGGCGCAGATCCCCCGCAGATATTTCGAGCAAAAGGAGATACTAGCCATGAAAATTTTGATGCCGATTGACGGTTCCGATTGCGCCACCAAAACCTTGCACTGGGCCGCGAAAACCTTTAACCAGGAGACCTCCGAGTATTACCTGCTTTTTGTCATCCCGGTCCTGCCGGATCTCAATACCGTGGAATACGACATCATGGATGCCTCCGCCATCCTGAAGCGTGCCAAGGCTGAGCTGGAAGACAAGGGTTGCAAGGTGATCAACGCGGAATACGTTCTGGGTGATGCGGTGGACCAGATTTGCCGCTATGCCGAGGAGATTGATGCCGACCAAGTGATTCTTGGCTCTCATGGCCGCACCGGGCTTGCCAAACTGATGATGGGCAGCACCAGCATCCGGGTGCTGGAACACTGCCGCCGCCCGGTTACAATCCACCGAAACATGGAAAAGCGTGGCCTTCGGGTTGTAGAAGCTCATCATGAGCACACAACGCCCCACGTGATGCCTGGAAACACGGTGTTATAATTTAAAAACTGTTTAGTGAGGCAGAAGGAACGGAGGCCTGATTATGAAAATTGCCGTCTTCAGTGCCAAACCGTATGATGAAGACTTTTTCCGCAAGGCCAACGAGGCTTTTGGACATGAGTTGTTCTTTTTTGAAAGCCACCTGAACGAGAAAACCGTCCAGCTGGCAGCCGGATTTCCGGCAGTCTGCGTGTTTCCAAACGACAATCTGAACCGAGCCGCCCTGAAAACCCTGGCCAGCCACGGAACCAAGATTGTTGCCTTGCGCTGCGCAGGCTACAACAACGTGGATCTGGCAGCGGCCAATGATTTCAACATGACCGTGGTCCGGGTTCCCGCTTACTCGCCTTATTCGGTGGCTGAGCATACCGTGGGCCTGATGCTGGCCCTGAACCGTAAGCTGTGCAAGGCCAACAGCCGGGTCCGGGAAGGAAACTTTACCATTGGCGGTCTGCTGGGCTTTGATATGCACGGCAAAACCGTGGGCATCATCGGTACGGGGCGTATCGGCTCCGTGGTGGCCACTATCCTGGGCAAGGGCTTCGGTTGCCGTGTTCTGGCCTACGATCCGTCGCCCAACCTGCACTACGAGGAGCAAGGTGTTTGCTACACGGGCTTGGATCAACTTTTCAGCCAATCGGACATCATCACGTTGCATTGCCCGTTGACGGCGCAAACCCACCACCTGATTGACGAGGTTGCGATTGCCAAGGTGAAACCCGGTGTGATGCTCATCAACACCAGCCGTGGCGGAGTGATTGATACCAAGGCCGTCATCAAGGGGTTGAAATCCGGCAAGATCGGATCTCTGGGCCTGGATGTGTATGAGGAGGAGAGCAATATCTTCTTCGAGGACTTCTCCGGCACCGGGATCTCGGATGATGTGCTGGCCCGTCTGATGACCTTCCCCAACGTAATGATTACCAGTCACCAGGCTTTTTTCACCAGAGAAGCCCTGGAAAACATCGCTCAGACGACACTGGGCAATGTCGCCAATCTGGAACTCGGCATGAATTGCCCGAATGAAGTACCGAGCCCGACTTAGCAGGAGAAAGACAAAACCTGCTGCCCGGCGGAACTCTTGCAATCAACACGAGCCGGGCAGCTTCCCCCCTTCCTTGATGACTTGCACTACCCCTGAAAAACCAATATAGAAAACAAGGAGCAAAAAATGAGTCTAAGCGTGGAAATTTTGTCAGAAACGTTTGAGCGCGCCAAAAAAGAGAACGGCGGGCCTACCAAACTGGGGTTGCGCTTCTACGAACGCCTGTTTGAGAAGTACCCGCAGGTCCGGCCGCTGTTCCATACACCGCCCGAGGAGCAGCACAAGAAGCTGCTGGCCTCCATCGCCTCGATTGTGGCCGCCTTGAAGTATCCCGACCGCCTGATGCCGTTCCTGCATGCCATGGGTATCCGGCACGTGGCTTATGGCACGCTGAGCCCCCATTACGCGGCTGTCGGCGAGAACCTGATCGCGGTGCTGAAAGAGCACCTGTCGGCGGAAGGCCAGTGGACCGAAGAGATGGAAAACGCCTGGAAAGACGCGTTGAGCGTCGTTGCCGAGGTCATGATCGATGCCGCCGACCATGCAGACCAGTACGCCGAGGAATTGAAAAACGCCGGCTATCTGTCAAGCGGGTTCCGGCCGGACACGAATACACCGTGGGTACTGGATGAGAAGCAGCCGGACACGGTTGCCTCCTGATTGGGTAAGCCACAACAATTAGCTATTTTCATAAAACCCGGGCTTCGGTCCGGGTTATCTTTTAGGGCCGTTTATCATTATGCGGGGCTGGGTCGTCTGATGCGGTCATGCCGCAAAAAGACCATCCCGGAAATCAGCAATCCGGAAATGATCCCGCTCGCTTCATCCGCTCCACTGATCAGTGCCTTATGTTAAGGGCCTTCTGCTAATGCATGTGCCGGTGGCGCCGGGGCGGTGCAATCCGTTTACCCTGGACCGACAGCTGGGCGGCGGATGCATCAGGCGCTTCCATCGTGTGCAACTGGTTTTTCATGATGAGCATATCCGTCAGGGATTCCTGGGTCTTCTGATCGGTTTTTGCAAGACTGATCGGCTTGATGATGCCGAGTATTTGCTGGATTCCCGAGTGCTCCGCCGAAATCGGGAAGCCGGGATCTGCCGCCAACGCCGGGCTGGTCAGCAGGCAGAACAGGCCCAACAGGGTCATCAAGTGCATGTGTTTTTTCATATCCGGGTACCTCCGGGATTCCTCAACCGACGTTTGTCCCAAGTCTCGTGAATAAATGAAATTGACACCTCAAGTGTAATATGCCCACATATGTTACGGAAATAACATAGCAATTTCCATCCCTCTATTGGCGGAGACGGTTCCCAGGGACGGATGGATTCTCTAATTCGGCCCCATCATCTTCTGTTCTAAACAGCGAAAAGCGGATCCTCGGAGGTTACTCTTTGGTTATAGCGCTTCGTCTCACGGGCGTTCTGTGACGCCCTGATTTATTTTGCCCAACCGAATTTAGGCTTTGAGATTCGGGGATTGAATTCGTTGGTGCCACGCCTGATTTTTTGGCTGAAGTAAAACTGAAAAATACAGCGCAATACGATTTTTCCCTATCTGGGAAGAATTAAACAAAAAGGATATAACAATTCTCGCTTCGCTGTTGTTTTTTTTACCATGTGTATATTTAGTTGTTTGCGCGTGTTTTGTGATTTCCAGTCAGGTGTTAGAGCGCTTATTCCCAGAGATTGATAGATATATAGATATTGAGAGAGAGGCAAGGCTTTATGGCTACTAATCCATCCGTTCCTACCATGCCGTCTGGCGCGGCTCCAAAACCCCCTACCAGCACAGCAGCGGCAAAGCCCACTTCCCCCACTGTGGGTACAGAAGCGGCAAAACCCACCTCACCCACTGCGGGCGCAACATCGGCAAAACCAACTGCCCCGACGACTGCTACCAGTCCCACGGCAGGCATCAAAGCCCCCACCACGGGTGCTGCCGGATCGTTGCTAGCCCTGTCCCAGAGTTCGAAACTGGGTCTGCCAACTCCGACTGCGGGGCTGGCGGGTGCTGCGGGTTCCTCGTCCGGTTTGCTCGACAGGGCCAAGTTGGGTCTGTCGGGAACATCGTCATTGACAAACTTGTCAGATAGCAGGAGATCCATGTTCAGTGGCGCGGGCAGCCTGGGTTCACTGTCGGCGGGTGCCGGTCTTTCTGCTGAACAACTCAAGATTGAGGAGGCCAAAAGGGCCGGAAGAACCAAGCAGGCTCAGGCGGACGTCACGGCCGAGGCCAAGCCGCCCGCTCCCGTCAAGCCGACCGTAAAATCTGAACCCACAAAAGCGGCTCCGGTCGTGGAACCTAAAGTGGCTGATAAGACTACTCCAGCAGTAACTACAACCACCCAGGCAGTAACCACAACCACTCAAGCCGTAACTACAACCACCCAGGCCGTAACTACAACCACTCAAACAGCGCCTGCTCCGGTGGTGGCGCCTAAAGTTGCTGATCCGGCTGCCCCAACAGCAGCTGCAACAACCCCAACAGCGCCGGCACCTGCGGTGGATCCTAAAGTTACTGATGCGGCTGTCCCAACACCGCCGGTTGTTGCTCCAAAGACCGAAACGGTGCCCACCGCTCCGGCCCAAGTGAATAACACCCAGGCACAAGCCCCTGTCAGCAGTGAGCCTGTGGCCACTGACGCCAAAAAGGTTGAGACTGTAGCTACAGAGGCTCAAAAGGCTGAGATCACGGCAGAGGAAACCAAAAAAGCCGAAGCTGACGCTGCGGCCGAGGCAGCCAAGAAGGCTGACGCTGCTGCTGAGGAAGCCAAGAAGGCTGATGCGGCTGCCGAGGAAGCCAAGAAGGCTGATGCGGCTGCCGAGGAAGCGAAAAAGGTGGATGCTGCGGCTGAGGAAGCCAAGAAGGCTGAGACTGTCACCACGGCTGAGACAGCCCAAAAGACTGAAGCTGCTGCCACTGAAGCCCAAAAGGTGGATGCTGCGGCTGAGGAAGCTAAAAAGAATGATCCGGCTGTAACGGAAGATCCGGCCAAGAACCAGGCGACCTTGGCAGCCCTGGCGGCATTAACCGAGCCTCCGGTTGAAGAGAAGCCCAAAAAAGAGGACCCTGCGAATGTAACGGGTGAACCCGCCGTGGCTGAGCAGCCGCTGGCTCAGGAAGCACCCGTTGAAGAAAAGCCTCTTGTTAAGGAGGAACCGGTGGCTGTCGCTGCGCCTGTAGTTGAGGAGCCGGTTGTAGAAAAGCCTCTTGTTAAGGAGGAACCGGTGGTTGTCGCGGCGCCTGTAGTTGAGGAGCCGGTTGTAGAAAAGCCTCTTGTTAAGGAGGAACCGGTAACTGTTGCTGCGCCTGTAATTCAGGAACCAGTGGCTGTTGCGGCGCCTGTACTTCAGGAGCCGATTGTTCTTGCAGCACCCGTGTTTGAGGAACCAGTGGCTGTCGCTGCGCCTGTCCTTCAGGAGCCGGTGGCTGTTGCCGCACCCGTCTTTCAAGAGCCGGTGTTCGCAGAAGCACCCCTGATTCAGGATGCCCCGTTGGCTAATGGCCTAGTGGCACCTGCGGTTCCCATGTTTACGGATCCTCTGCTGGCAGCTCCTCCGGCACCGCCAGAGGCTACCCTCACGGATGCCCTGCTCAACCTGACGCCTGGCGAGTTTGTCACGTTGACCCAGATCGTCCCACCGGAAGTTTTACCCTACCTCAATGTTGAGCAGGTTAAGACGGTTGTGCTTATGAGTGCCCTGCTTGGGACCAACCCTCTTTCCGGGGGTGCCCTGGGTGGCGGTCTTACTGGTCTCGGCGGTATGGGTGGCGGTCTCGCCGGTCTCTTGGGCGGAGGCCTCACTGGTCTCGGCGGCCTAGGTGGCGGCCTTACTGGCCTGAGCATTCTCAGCAGGCTCTTGGGCGGTGGTATCACCGGTCTCGGTGGCCTTGGTGGCGGTATGAGCGGTCTCTTGGGCGGAGGCCTCACTGGTCTAGGTGGCCTGGGTGGCGGCCTCAGCGGAATCCTGGGCGGAGGCCTCGCTGGTCTCGGCGGAATCCTGGGTTCGAGCATGCCCGCTGCGGCACCTCCCGGTATGATGGAAAACCCGTTGTTCGGTGGTGCTATGCCGAATCCATTTGGCAGCACGAGTCTCTTCTCGCCATTCTCGGCGCAAAGTTCTGGAATTCCAACCGGTCTTCCACCTTTCCTGAGATAAGGCAGAGGCGTGTCTTCATGAGTCCTTCATGAATGCCGCTTGCGGAAGCGTCTCATGGTCGTTATCAAAGACAGACTGGCCCCTGGGAATCATAAGCATTCCCAGGGGCGGTCTTCTTCGCTAGAATGCCTGTATGCATTCTTCCTTCCATACTTCTGGCCATACCTCTGGCAAGTCTCCGCGCCCCATCATCGTCGGCATCACCGGCGCTTCGGGCAGCGTGCTGGGCTTCCGGCTGATTGAAGAGCTGATTCGGCTGGAACAGCATGTGGAGCTGGTGATGACTGAAAAGTCGTACCAGGTCATCTTCGAGGAAACTGGCCTCAAAATCAGCGGGCAGGATAAGGCTCGCACCGTGTTGCGCCATATCAACCTGCCTGAGGACCGTTTAAGCCAACTGCAAGTCTTTGAAAACAACCGCCTGGACGCGCCGCCCTCCAGTGGAACCCACCTGACCCAGGGCATGGCGGTGATTCCCTGTTCGATGGGAACGTTGGGACGCATTGCCAACGGTATTACAGATACCCTGGCGGCACGCGCCGCAGATGTTTCATTGAAAGAGCACCGCAAGCTGGTGATTGTGCCCCGCGAAAGCCCGCTGAACCAGATTCACCTGCGCAACCTGATGACGCTCTCCCAGTGCGGCGCGGTCATTATCCCGCCGATGCTGTCGTTCTATCTGCCGGATTTCGGCACCATCGAAGGCCAGATCAATTACACCGTCGGCAAGGTGCTGGATCAATTCGGCTTCGAACACGATCTCTATACCCGCTGGGGCAATCAGCAGCGCGGACCGCTGATTGGGACAGAGGTTTCTTGAGCTGTTCTATCCTATAGGACACCGCAGATAGAAACATACGTTCAAGAGGGGGCATCATGAAAATTCAGTTCGGACAATTGGTTCAGTTTTCGCCGCCTGCAAGTGTTAATGGCTCAACACTTGCGGGAGGTCTTCTGAAGTTCTCCAAACCAGGCTGGAAACGCCCGCTGGAAGTCATGGCCAGCTACCACCAAAAAGAAACCGACCGCTTCGTGTTCAAAACCTATCCTTCCGGTGATGGCCACATAGGGCCAAATATAATTTCTCTGTCCCGCGATTCGGGTGAGTTTATTCCTGATCAGTCGGAATTTGCTCCCCAGCTCTTAAATAAAGAGGATAGGGATGAACTGATTGCTGATGCCCAACAAGCCAAGCGACTCTACGATACTGGTCAGTCACTTCCGGGGCTGTAGGAGAGGCATACAACGCCGGACTCAGGCTGGTTATGTTAAATTGCCATCAGTAGGCTGTATCTCAAATCCCGCAAGTACTTGCTCGGGCAATGTACCCCTGTATAATGGAGGCCACAGCCCCTCTAGTCTTCGAAATCAGCCGGGTCGAAGGGGTGGGGGGCCGGGGGCTGTTTGAAGGTGGACTTGTAGATGAAGCTTAGATCGAAGCCGGAGTCCAGTTTTTCCAACTCGTATTTCACGGCGAACATGTCCTGTAGTGCGTTTGCGAACTTCTTGCCCAGCTCTTCCGGGAATTGCGCGCCGCAGACCAGGCAAATGACCGGATCGCCATTCTTCAGGCGGATGACATTGATGTTGAACTCGTTGCCGCACACCCCGCAATGCAGGGTCATGCGAGGGTATTGGTTGAGTTGGGGGTGTTTGTGTTCTTCAGGCATACTTGAGATTATAGTACACATGAACGTCGAACCATCACTGCCAATTTACGAAGCCGTTTTGCAGGCGCATGGCGGGCATTTTGATTTTGTCGGCTATGTGCGCGACGGTCTGCGCTACGTTGCGCACCGGGACGACCTGCACAAAATGGCCTCGATGGGGCTGGATACCCTGCCGGTGGAGTGTATCGCCATCCCGGAAACCTCTCCACTGCTGCACGGCGAGCGCAGCGAACTGAGCGCCAAGGCGGATTATTCCAGGCGCTTGACCCAGTATTTTCCCGTCTACTTCGTGGCTGCTTTGTATGAGTTGCAATCGTTGATCCTGAAGTTTGACGCTAAAGGCTACGTGATTGGCGGTATCACCCGTGACCTGCTGCTGTACAACGAGAAACGGCTGGCAGTCCGGGATGTGGACATCACCATCGAGGGCGACGCCATTGCTCTTTCGAACTTCCTGATGGAGAATTCCCGCAACTTCCAGGTGCTGGAGCGTTACCCGGAGTTCGGTACGGCCAAGATGCGGTACAAAGAGAGCCTGATGTTTGACGTGGCATCCACGCGGGAAGAGGTGTATCCGCATTGCGGCGCCCTGCCGATGGTGGTGAAGCGTGGCGTTCCTCTGGTGGATGACGTTATCCGCCGGGATTTCACCATCAACGCGCTGGCCTTCTCCATCCACGAACTGGGCCATGTGCTGGACTATTCCAACGGCATCCGGGATATCGAGATGCGGCAGATCCGGGTGCTGCACCCAGTGTCCTTCTTTGAAGATCCCAGCCGGATTCTGCGCGCCTTGAAATTCTGTGCCCGCTTTGACTTTGAGCTCGCCGAAGAGACCCATCGCCTGCTGGAGTACTTTCTGCAATGCGGTGGACGCTTTTACAAAGGCGGCGGGGAACGGATCAAGCAGGAATTGAAGGGCCTCCTGGGAGTGGCGGAGTCAGAGGCCAAGCGCCGATGCCTGCGCTTGTTCATGGAATCGGGCTGTTACCGGCTGCTCAACATGGAAACTCCCTATCAACACACAACGGAATCTATTGAGCGCCTGGACCGCTTGTCCTTGCTGCTTCCGGTTGTGGAAAGCAGCCTGTCCGGCTATGTCGTTCCGGATTTCTTGTTCGATATCCACCTATGCTTCCTCTTTGGCGACATGCCCTCGGAGGATTTCCAAAAGACCAGCCAGCGCTTGGGACTGACTAAGGCGAAACGCGAAGCGATTGAGCACTTCCGGAAGCTGAGACCCTCGATTGCAGAGCGTTTTGGAACTCTGCACGAATTTGCATCGCCGGTGGAGATCTACGATCTGTTCCATGGGCTGCCGTTTATTACGGTGGTTGCCTGTATTTTGGAACTGGGCTTTGACAATCAGCCCTTGATGAAAACCGCGCTGGCGGCCTTCGCCACTTACAAGCGCAAGTGGGAGAGGCTGCATCTGGAACTGGACGGTAATGATTTGATCGATCTGGGCGTTCCGGAAGGCCGGGCTGTGGGACAATTATTAGACGAGCTGCTGCATGTCAAGCTGGCTGGCCGGTTGCCGGATCGCCTGGACGAAATCCAGTACGTGCAAAATCACCTGCAAGCGCAGGCGGAAGCAGTCAATCCCGTAGCAGAGTCAGTCGAACCCGCCGAGGAACCAACAAACTCTCATGTCGTTCCCCCTGCCCCCTGAAGCGGCCGGATACCAGCCCAAAGGCTTGCTGGTTGCCGGTATACATCCGAAAAGCGGTAAAACGGTTGCTTGCGCCGGACTTGCCGGTGCGTTGGGGCAGCTTGGCTTCCGGGTGCAGGCCATCAAGCCCTTCAGTTTTCTGCCTAAACTCTCCATCCGGCGAGGCACCGAGCAGGAGTTTTTCAGCCGGGTGACGCCGCCGATAGAACCGGCAGACCCTTTTTCAACCGAATCCGCGCACACCGCGACCGCCATGGATTGGCAGCGTCTGCTGGAAACCTGTCGGAAACGGATTTATCCCTTCCTCCTGGAGGCTCCCGGCTGCGTCGCCTCACCCATCCGCTACATGCAAGATGAGGTGACGGATGTCATCGATTTGGCCAAGGCGTTGAAGCTCCCCATCCTGCTGGTCATGAATAAGCAGCCGGATCCGGTGGCCCTGCTGGCTCCGGTTTTTGCGTACTTGTGGCATCGGGATGCCGAGGCCATCGGCTGGCTGGCGGTTGAGACCTCCCCCACCCAGGCCCCCGACTGGGACGCGGAAACGTTATATCTCAGTCACCATTACCGGATTCCCTATCTCGGGGAAATTGCCTACAGCCCCAGCATTTCCGTTGAAGCCATGCAGCAGGGCAACATCATCCGCACCACCGAAGCCGGTGTAGACCTCTTGCCCATCCAGCAGGTCTTAGAGCTGGGCCTCCCCAAGGTCTTCTGAAGCGTTATCGGGCAATTGGCATCTATAGTCACCAGCTTCCCGGATAACCCGTATAATAAGAACTACCATGTCGGACGCCATCCCGGAAACCAGTTCGCCCACGGGGCCAGCCCCCGCTTCAGATACATCCCCGCCAGCGGCGAAACCATCTCGTTCGCCCAGCCTGCTGCGTGCTGCCGGGTTGATTGCGGTGGTCACCATCTTCAGCAAAATGCTCGGCTTTCTGCGGGATTGGGCCATTATGTATGTCTACGGCACCTCGCTTACCAGTGACGCCTACTTTGCCGCCTTCCAGCTTCCGGCGTTTGCCATCGTGCTGCTGGGTGGGCTGGGTGGGCCGTTCCACACGGCTACGGTGGCGGTTTTTTCCCGGCTGATTAAAGACGACGAGCCCCCCAGCCAGCGGGCCAAGATGCTGGCCAGCACCTTCATGACCCTGACCGGCGTTGTGTTTACGGGGCTTTCCTTGCTAACGTTTGTCTTTGCAAAGCCCATCATGAGCGTGATTCTGAGTCATGCGACCCCGGCCCTGATTGAAGCTTCCGCGCTCCAACTGCAAATCATGAGCCCCTGCATTCTGGCTGGTGGCTTGGTGGGGATTTTATACGGGCTTTCCAACATCTATCACTGTTTTTTCTGGCCCTCCATGTCCCCGGTGGCCATGAGCATCACTATTCTGATTGGCTTGTTCCTGTTTCCCCCCGATCCCAGCGGGATGATCCTGGCCTGGGCGACGCTGGCGGGCGGCATTCTGCAAATGTTGATGCAACTGCCCGAGTTTTTTCGGCAGAAATTCTCGCTGAAGCCCGCTTTCGAGTGGAAAACCCCCGAAATCCGGCAGGCCGGGGAGCTGCTGTTCCCAGCGACCGTGGGCACCACCATCGGGCAGCTGATTACTTACGTGGATATGTTTTTCGCTTCAGCCCTGGCGGTGGGTGGCTGGTCGGCGGTGACGCTGTCCAACCGGCTGGTGCAGTTGCCGCTGGGCGTTCTGCAAACCGCCCTGCTGGTACCCATCTTCCCCCGCTTCAGTCGGGCCGCCGGGGAGGGTAATTTTGCCGAGATCAAGCGCAACTTCACCGTGGGGGTGGTTTCGCTGTGGTTCATCAGCCTGCCCTTGCTGGTGCTGATGATGATGTACACCGAACCCATCATCCGCTTAATTTTTCAGCACGGCAATTTTAACGCTGCTAACACCCGGTTGGTCAGCCAGGCGCTGGTATTCCAGGCCTTCCAGATTATTCCCTATTTCGCCCGGGACTCCATCACCCGTGTCTTCTATGCGTTCCACGATTCCAAAACCCCACTGATGGTGGGGCTGTTTGCCATCGGGTTGAAAGCCGTGCTCAACTGGCTGCTGGTCTTCCAGATGCACCTGGGTGTGGGGGGCATCACCTTTGCCATTACCATCATCACCTTCGTCAATATGTTCCTGTTGGGCGTGCTGTCCAAAAAGCACATCCAAGATCTGGGCTTCCGGGAGATGGTTCGGCCTTTCGCAAAACTGGCCACCGCCGCCCTGCTGATGACTGGAGTCATTCTGCTGCTGCAACAGCTAGCTTCCACTATTCCTGCATCGGCCTATGGCAACCTCCCTCCCGTGGTCGTTGAGTACGGCACGATCATGCTGGCGTCTATCATCGGCACCGGTGTCTATACCCTCGCCGCTATCATGCTCAAAGTTTCCGAGGCCCAGTATTTGCAAGACCGCTTGATGGGCATTCTGCGAAGACGAACCGGCTCCTCGTCGGTGTAGCGCAATTATTTTTCCGAGTGCCGACGACGGTTCTCGGAGCGGGTAAACAGATTCTTTAGGAGATGCCCCGCGACCGCCGGGTTTTCCTTCAGGCGGCGCATGCAGTAGGCGTACCACTCCTTGCCGAAGGGCACGTAAACCCGCAGGCGGTGTCCGGCATCCAGGATAATGCTTCGCAGCTCGGGGTCCACGCCCAGTAGCATCTGGAACTCGTAATCCTCGCGCTTCAGGCCGTGCTGGTCAATCAGCCGCATGGCCTCCCAGACCAGTTCCTCGTTGTGGGTGGCAATGCCGACGTAAGCCCGGCTTTTAATCATCTCTTCCAGCACCAACGTGTAATTCTTGTTGATGAGCCGGTGATCCTTCAGGGCAATCTGCCGGGGTTCCACATAAATCCCCTTGCACAGTCTGAAATGCCCGGCACCCTGGCGCATGATTTCTCGGGCATCCGCCAGTGTCCGGCGCAAATAGGCCTGCAAGACGATACCCACGTTGTCATATTGATGGCGCAGACGAAGATAGAGCGCAATAGTGTCGGTGGTGCAGGCGGAATCCTCCATGTCGATCCGCACGAAGTTGTGAAACCGGGCTGCAGTGGCGACTAAATCATCCATGATGCCGTAGCACAGCTCTTTGTCCAATAGCAAACCCATCTGGGTCAGCTTCACCGAGATATTGGCGTCCAGGTTCTCCCGGTCAATCGCCTCCAAAATGGCCTTGTAGACTTCCGCCGCCTGCCGAGCCTCGTCCGGGTGATTGATAAACTCCCCCAGCACATCGATAGTCGCCATCATGCCGTCCGCATTAAAGCGCCGTACCGTGGCCAGCATCTCTGCCATGGTTTCTCCGGCTACGTAACGACGGGCAAACCGCCAAACCAGGGATTTCGGCGCAAGCGGCAACGTCATGACCACCAGCTTATCGAGTAGACTCACGGACCCTCCGGCTCCTCAACCGCTTGCCGGCAAAACCACGACCGGCTATCCCTATAGATTAGCCCGCTCCGCCGCAAAGGTAAAGCCATCCGATGAATCCCGATCCGGTGCCTCGACCGGTTTGGGCCCCGGAATTTCCATCATCCCACAGCCTGACTCTGTATCAATTTTTTAAGCAAATTAAAGATTTTCAGAATTTTTCCGAATACCCGCACAGATGCACAGAACACCCTCACAAAAGAGGGGAAGGGGTCTATCGTGGCTTTTCAACGTTGGTACGATTTTGATGTCAGGCTCAGCGGCGTTGTACGCTCCATGGAGTCTATGAGTGAGCGTAACCAGGAATATTTTGCCGAAAAACTGCTGGAACTGAGCGAGTACCTGCTGGAAGAACGGGGCGGCGAGGAGTATCTCACCGCATTGCATCCTAAAAAGAAGGAAGGGCTGGAAAAAGCCCAGTCCAAAAAACGCTGGTACGATAAGAGCGAGTCTCTTCACAGGGCTTTTAATAACCTGTATGCCCTGACAACCGAGGATCGGCAGGAAGTTGCCACTCGGATGACCACGCCTATCCTGATTGTGGAAGCTTATGAAAAGCAATGTGAAACCATGCACCTGGAACCCGATGTGAAAATCGTGGAAGAGATCCTGAGAACCTGTCTGACTGAAGGACAGGAAAGGGCCAAGCGTCTGTATGCCCTTTACATGAATGATTTCAGCGTGTTCCAGGGTAAAAACATGGCGGGTGCCACACCGGAAAATACGATGCTTTCAGGACTCTGGAGTTCTCTGCTCAAAAATATCCAAAGCTACCTGAGTCCGGTCGCGTAATGGGCCGCTCGGGCGCTTTATCAAATTGTTAAGGGCTTTTTGTAATTTTTTCTAAAGATTTAGAGTGTTTGGTCGAAACATGTAGCAAACAACTGTTCTCCCTTCTACTTGAGGATTTTAGGCCTTGGCTTATAAACGTTGGTACGATTGCGACGCGAAGCTCAGCACCATGGTTCGGGCCATGGAAGTGATGAATTTGCCCAGCCAAAAGTACTTTGCGCAGACTCTCCTGGAGTTGAGTGAAATGCTGCTGGCGGAGCGGGGCGGCGAGACTTACCTGCGCGCTTTGGAAGATGGAAAAAAGGCGGGGCTTGAAAAGTCGAAAGCCAAAAACCGATGGTACGACCGCTACGAGACGTTGCATCGGGCTTTCAATAATCTGTATACCCTGAGATCTGAAGATCGTCGCGAAATCGCCATCCGGTTATCAACGCCCATCAGCATTGTGGCGGGATATGAACGGCAATGCCGGAAATCTGGCCAGGAACCTGATGTGAAAGTGGTGGAAGAAATCCTGAGAACGGCTCTTTCCCAGGGGCATGAGCGGGCGAGAAGACTTTACAGCCTTTATTTAATGGATTTTGAAGAGGAGCTCAACAGCAGTTCTCGTCATAAATCAGGAAAAGCCGAATCTAAGGGACTCTGGACCCAGTTCCTGGAGACCCTGCAAGGCGTGGTCAACCCGACCTAGCACCAAGTTTTCCGGTTTTTCAGCATATGGGCAAAGTGGATTGGCCGTTCAGATTCACCCGGTTTTCTGTCTGGCTTCGTGTCGCCCGCATGCCGGCAGGCTTTTCAAGCGGGACTCCGGGAGAAGACTTCCTGGCCGATATCGGAAGTCAGCGGGTTAAAATGGGCACAGGCGGCGACCATGGCCGCGTTGTCCGTGCAGAAGGCCATCTTCGGCACGTATACCCGGTATTCCGGATGTTCGGTCACAAACCCCTGGAAGCGATCCCGCAAACCTTGGTTGGCTGAAACCCCGCCCGCGATCGTAATGGTTCTCAGGCCCAGATCTTCCGCACAGCGCCGGGTTTTTTCAAACAGGGTTTCCACCACGGTATGCTGAAACGAGGCCGCCATATCCGCCGTCAGCGACGCCCATGCCTCCGGCGGGGTGGTCTGGCAGGCTTTTTCGTAAGTTCGCAGGCTGTGGGTCTTCAGCCCGCTGAAACTGAAATCGTAGGGCCTGTCCATCATCGCCCGTGGCAGCCGAAAGGCTTTCGGGTTGCCGGTGGCCGCCAGCTTGTCGATGGACGGGCCACCCGGATAAGGCAGTTTCATCAAGCGCGCGACCTTGTCATAGGCTTCCCCCACGGCGTCATCCATGGTTTCGCCCACCACCCGCATCGTCTGGTAATCTTCCACCACAATCAGTTGGGTGTGCCCACCGCTGACCAGCAGGCACAGAAATGGCGGTTCCAGATCGCTTTCCAGGTAATTGGATGCTACATGCGCGTACAGATGATGCACGCCCAGAAACGGTTTTCCGGTAATCATGCTCAGTGTTTTGCCGGTGTTCGCTCCGACCAGCAGGGAACCAATCAGGCCCGGCCCCAGGGTGGCGGCAAAAGCGTCCATGTATTCCAGTTGGCAGCCGGCCTGGTCCAGCGCTTCTTGCAGGGTGAAATTGATGGACTCAATGTGTTCGCGCGCGGCTGCCTCCGGTACCACGCCGCCATAGCGGGCATGGAGATCGGTTTGCGAGTAAATCACATTGGCCAGCACCCGGCGTCCGTTTTCCACGATGGCAACGGAGGTATCGTCACAGCTGGTTTCTACGGCGAGAATTCTCATAACAGTGTCAGGCGCGGCTCCGCATGAAAATAAGATCTTTGCATACATCTTACATCGTACCGGGAGTCCGTTTCTTCCCCAAGCTTCGAGTCCTGAAAAAACCGTTCCTACTTTTGGAGGATTCACGGAGCCCGCTATCGGCATGGCGCCGGTTAAATAGGATAAAGTATTTATAATCCGGCTGCTTTTTGGGATACAATACCCGTACATAAAGGGATAGGCAGAACACATGCGCGCAGTTTCCACATTTTTCTCAACCCTCCCCTTCTTGCGGAAGGCCTTGCCTTGGGCCATCCTGGGGTTGGTTTTTCCGGCACTGATTCTCTTCAACGCCGTTTTCATGACCCTGTTCCCGGCTCATCCTGGCCAGAAGACAGCGCTCTCGGATGTGTTCAACCCGGATCATTACCTGGTCCAGTCCGCCTTTGTCTATAATACGCGGGATGCCAACCAGCTTTTCGGCAATTTCTACTATACGCTGGGTACCCAATTGGCGGCCCGCGGCCAGCTGATTCCCGCCGAAGCCATGCTGAACAAGGCGGCGCACCTCTTGCCCAGGAATCCCTATGTCCACATGAACTATGGCGTGGTGCTGGAAGCGCTGGAAAAGAACCCGGAAGCGCTGGGGCAATACCAGGAAGCCATTACTCTTGATCCTAAAATGGTGCAGGGATATTACAGCCTGGGGCTGCTTCAGGACAAGCTGAACCAGCTTGACAAGGGGATTGAATCCTTGCAAAAGGCCGTGGCGCTCGCCCCGGACAACGGCATGATCAACTATGACCTGGGTGTGCTCTACGCGAAGAAAGGCGATTTCGAGAAATCCGCCCTGTACTCCCAGAAAGCACTGGAAGGCGGCAACGAGTTTGCCGAGGCCTATAACAACTACGGCTACGCATTGGCCCAGCTTGGCAAGTATGCCGAAGCCCTGGACGCCATTGAAAAATCGCTGGCCTTGAAGCCGGAAAGCGCGGCGGCCTTGGACAGCAAGGGCTATGCCCTGTCCGGGCTGGGACGGCATGATGAGGCCTTGAAGGTGTATTCCGAGGCGCTGAAGCAGGATCCGACCATCGGGGAGATTTATCTCCATATGGCCCAGGCGCTTGAGCAGCTCGGCAGCTACGACAAATCCGTCAAAGCCTACGAAACCTACCTGCAAATGACCCCGGATGCCCCTGATCGTCTCCATGTCGAAGAGAAAATCAAAAAGCTGAGAAAATGGACTTCCACCAACGCCAAGCAAACCTGATTGTGCCTGCCGTCTGTCTATTGCTTTTGTTGCTGGTGATGCCGGCCACGCTTGCCCAGACCAGTGCGACACCCGCCCAGACCAGTCAGGGAACTGGGGGTGCATTTGTATCCACCGGCATGAACCAGCCCACTCAGTCTTCCGGCGGCAACGCAAAAAGCAATTCCACGCTGAATACCGGTCCGAAGGTTCAGCCAATCCCCAAGATTCAGCAAGTAAAACCGATTCAAAGCCGTGCACCCATCAAGCCAAGACCCTAATTTGCAACCCTATAACCGCCTGTACCTGACAGGCTTCATGGGGGCGGGAAAATCGACGATCGGTAAAATCCTGGCCAAGCGGATCGGCTTTCGGTTCTACGACACCGACGCGCTGGTGATGCGCGGGTTCGGAAAGCCAGTCTCCCGAATCTTCCAAGAGAACGGAGAAGAGGCTTTCCGCCGGGCGGAGGTCATGGTCTTGCATGAAATCTCCAAGCGGAACCGGGTGGTGGCTTCTACGGGCGGCGGTACGCTGGTTCGGGACGAGACCTTCTCGATTGCCCGGGGTTCCGGTACACTGATTTATCTGCGCGCCCCGATTGGCGACCTCTACGAGCGGGTCATCTTCAGCCCGAAGGACCGTCCGCTGATTGACGTACCGGAGCAGGAGAGCATCTTCCGGGAGCGCTTTGAGGAGCGCAGGCTATACTACGAGCAGTCGGATATCACGGTGGATACCGTCAACCGCAAGCCGGATGATGTTGTCCACGAGATTATGGAACGCCTGGCCCAGCATACGGCTGCCGAAGGGGCTTGAACATGGCGGATCTTACTATGACCCGGACCCGCGAAGCAATCGAAGTCAGACTGTCGGCGGAAACGCGCCGGTATGACATCGTGATTCAACCGGGGCTCTTGCTTCAACAAGGGCGGCTGGGCGAGGAAATCCGGAGCCTGGCCCCGGCTGATGCGAAAATTTTGATGCTGACGGATGCCAACCTGGCCGGCCTGTATCAAGAACAGGCGGAAAAATCGCTGAGAGCGGCGGGCTTTTCGGTATCCACCTATGTGATTCCGGCGGGGGAGGCTAGCAAATCCCTTGAGCAAGCCCAGAAAGTCTTCGAACAGGCCTTGGTCGCTCATATATCCCGGAAAGATGTCATGCTGGCGCTGGGCGGCGGAGTGGTGGGCGATCTGGCCGGATTCTGCGCATCCACCTATCACCGGGGCATGCCGCTGATTCAGGTCCCCACCACGCTGGTGGCGCAGGTGGACTCGGCCATTGGTGGTAAGACGGCCGTCAATTTCGGGCAGGTCAAAAACATTGTAGGCACTTTCCACCAGCCGTTGCGGGTGATCATCGACACGGACACCCTGGATACCCTGCCGGAGCGCGAGCGCGTGGCCGGATTGGCCGAAGTGGTGAAATACGGGCTGATTGAGACTTCTTGTACGGGTGAAACCGGCTTTTTTGAATGGCTGCTGATGCATGCCGACAACCTGCGGGCGGTTTACCCGGAGATGATCCGCCGCTGTTGCGCCATCAAGGCTTCTGTCGTCATGCAGGACGAATTCGAGACCAAGGGCCTGCGCTATTTCCTGAATCTCGGCCATACTTTCGGGCATGCGTACGAATCGCTCAGCCATTACGGCTTGCTGCATGGCGAGGCCGTGGCCATCGGCACGCTTCAGGCCGCCATTCTGGCTGCCAAGCTGGGCATTTTCCCTTCCGAGGCGGCTGTGCGGACGGAGGATTTGCTGAAAAAGCTGGGGCTTTCGGATGTTTTGCGGCAGGCGGGTGATTTTCCGCCCCAGTCCCTGCTGGAACGGATGCGCCAGGACAAGAAGAATCACGGTGATGCCATCCGGTTGGTGTTGCCGGAAGGCGAGGTTGGCCGGGTGGTGGTGCGGGATGACATCCCGGACGCGCAAATTCTGGCAGTACTTTCGGCCGGTTAGTTTGGGCTCATGGGGTTGGGGTTATCGCATTGGCAGCCTGCCGGAGCGGTTCAAGAGGAGGCATCGCTAAAAACCGGAATCCTGTAGAGGGCGCCGGAAGGGAAACAACAGCTCCGTCTCGGGGGCGTAAAATTTGCGGGTGAGCCGTTCCGAGGGGGGAAGCAGACGCAGCAGGGCCTCTTCTTCCAGTTGCGCGTAAACCTGAAAAAGGACCACCGGCAGGTTGCTTTCGGGATTAAAATCGACATGCAGGGCCGGTTCCCGCTGGGCTGTGGTTTTTATCGGGGTCGCGGAAGCCATGGCAGGGAACAGCAGCAGGCCCAGTGCGCATAAGAAAAGGGTCATGGATTTCATCAACATCCTCCGGCTTATGCCTCATTATGGAGGCTGTCCGGAAGTTCCGTATCGAGCGATTAAAGGAGCCTGAAACCGGTCAGCCGAAAGGTCTCCGGAAATGCATGCCCCAATCCGAATTTTGCAATTTATCGTCGCCAAGCAATTCCTACATTTTGATTGTTTTTATTAACGTAATAAAATGTCTGATGAGGAGTGATCTGAATTCTGGGGTTGGCATGGCTGTAAATCCCTGGTTTCGTAAGGTTTTTGAGTGAAGTGTAGGGTAGGAGGATAGAAGTATGGTTAGTCTCAATGGTGGTAATTCGGCTTGGCGAGCCCGCTCCTCGGAGCAAGCAAAGCCGGATGTTCTTTGCAACAACGTCTATCAAGTCCAGAACGGCGATACCTATTACGTGCTGGCTGATACATACAAAAAGGAATTCGGCTCCAACGTGGATCTGAATACCTTGGTTCAACGGATGCAGGAGCAAACCGGGCAAGATGCCGGGCACCTGGGTGTTGGAACCAAGATTGATTTCAGCAAGCTGGAAGATACTAAAGCGGGTGCTGCCCAAAATAAGAACCAGGGCAATGGGCCGACGTTCAATGATGATCCGAAGGCCGATGTCCGGAACTTTATTGCGCCTGAAACCGCCAAGAACTCGGATGAGGCGGCTCCGAAAAAGAATAGCATCCAGGAAAGACGGGTCGGCGTGAACACGACCGTCCTCAAAGGCCCAGACGGCTTTAAAAGTGCTCAAACCGATACTACGGGGGCCTCGGCAGGACACAGTATCGGAAAGAACGGAGAAATCAAAGTTGCTGGTGAGAACCAGTATGGTGGCGCTGTTGCCGGGCACGTCAACCGGGATGGTGTAGAGAAGCAGTCCCTATTTAACGGTCGACAAGATGCCCAGATTACACGAGAAGGGTACACCGTCAACATCAACGGAAATCCCAAGGGCACCTTAGAGAAAAGGATCATCACGCGTCCAGGGGAAAATGGCGTCCGCACGGAGACCATCAGAAAGGGTAGCGGCTATGACAGGATTGCCGGTGACCAGGAGCTGATGGGGCAGATTGGTCGGTTCAGCCAGGACAAGGC
This sequence comes from Coleofasciculaceae cyanobacterium, assembly GCA_036703295.1. Lineage (GTDB taxonomy): Bacteria > Cyanobacteriota > Vampirovibrionia > Vampirovibrionales > Vampirovibrionaceae > DATNPJ01. The sequence continues at coordinate 67,132 of DATNPJ010000009.1, forward strand.
TAAAAACACCTTTGACACAGGCATGGATGCTGACGATTTGAAGGCCCTGCGGTCAGCCAATCAGGATGCCTGGAAGGACATTACGGACGCTCAAATAGCGGACTTCGTCAATACTTCGAAGTTGAGATCCTTCGATTTTTTCGGTGCCGATGTGAGCGCCGACGACCTGAAACGCAGCAAGGAAGAATACGGTTTGCAGTAAGCCGATTCGTGATTGCGATCCAAACGACCAGCAAAACACCCCGGTTTGTGTGCCGGGGTGTTTTCGCAAGCAAATGCTTTTGATCTGAGTGGAAGACGACTCAGTGTTCCACCGGCATCTCGTGCTCCGTCCAGGAGCGCCAGCCGCCGTCCAGCTCCATCACCGGGTAGCCGGCCTCGGCGAATTTCACCGCCGCTGTGGCCGCCAGATGGCACACGATGGAGTAGCAGTACAGAATGTTCTGGTTGTCTTTGCGCAGGCCCTCAAAGGACTCCCAGCGGTCCTTGGGCAGGTTGATGGCGCCGGGAATGTGGCCTGCCTGGTAATCTTCGGCGGCGCGCACGTCCACAATCACAATGTCCTGCTGTTGGCTCATCATGCGCTCCAGCTCCACCGGGCCGGTGGTAAAGGTCATTTTGTCCTGGAAATACTCCCTGGCCTTGGCCGGATCATTGGGCCTTGCCGCCGTTTCTCTCGCTGTTGTCGACATGGTCGCTTTTCTCCTCTTTTGTGTTCCTAAAGGGATGCGCGCATTCTAACGCCGGAGTGGCCCAAAGCCAATTCTCCGGACAGGTAATGGGAACGCTGCGCGGGCATGCCAAGCTCCCGCTGCGTTTTTCCTGATCTGGGCGGTACGGCGACACAGGCATGCGCATGGGGTGAAAAAAAGCTTGTGCTAGAATCTCTACATTCGCGAAACCATTGTCGGCAAGATGATCCCTATTTTAAAACCGCACCAAAATGCTGAATTCTTCGGCCAAAAGCGCCGACTGACTTGGCTTTGCCTGCTGGGCTATCTGGTCTTGCTGCTCCACCCGCTGATCGGGCACATGGTAGACTTCTCCGCCGCCCGCAGTGTGGAATCACCACAGATCAGCACTGCTTCCGGGCAGAATGCCCATACGCCTCAGGCGGCTTTCCGTCAGGCGGGTGCGCTCTCGGCTGAATGCGGACTTTGTCACCAGGCTGGCACGCTTCACCAGGGGACTTCCCCCATCCAGCTTTCAAGTTTCATTCCCGCCGGTCCTCAATTGGCTTTGTATATAGCCGATATCCGGTTGCGGGTTCTTCATCCCGACATTCGGCATTCCCGCGCCCCGCCCGCTTTCATCTGAAGTTCCGTTTTTTTCGTAATCCGCCTGTTTTGGGCACTTGCGAAAGATTTCGATTTACAGATGAAAAGGATATCCGCCTCATGAAAACGTTTGCTTTTCCGGGTGGGAGGCATCTTCGGTTGATAGCATCGGCAGGCATGCTGTTGCTGCTCGGTTTGCAGGCTCCCTGCATCGCCGCCGAGGAGAAGACTCTCCCCGAACCCGATATCACGGTCCAGGCAGTTGCCTCGCAGCCGTCTCCGGAAGAAATGCAGCGGCAGTTGCAGGCCCTGCAGGAAAAAATGGCCGCCATGCAGCAAGATTATGACGCCAAGCTGCGCGAGTTGAATGCGACCATCCAGTCATTCACGGTCCAGATCAGCAAGACCGGTGTCGTGCCCGTCCAACCCACACAGCCTGTGCCCGTGGATGATCAGGACATCGGGGAGGAATTGATTTTTGGGCCGGACGATGCCCAGGCGGCTTCCGCAAAACCTGCCGGTCCTCTTACCCCGCAAACCCTCGGTGTGCCGTTGTTCTCCGGGCAAAACACCGGTGGCGGGACCTATGGCGGCAATGCAATCAACCGGCAGGTGCAAACGTTCAACCCGGACATTGCCGTGACCGGCGATTTTGTGGGTAACGCGGCCAACCACAAGCTGGCTGGGCGCAACCGCATTGGCGCGCGAGAACTGGAGTTCTCCTTCTCCGCGCCAATCGATCCCTATGCCTCCGCCACCTTCATTTTCTCCAAGCCGGAGGATGAGACTTTGGAGGTGGAGGAGGGGTATATCAAGGTCTTGCAGTTGCCCTGGGATTTGCAGGCCAAGGTCGGGAAGATGTACAGCCCGTTCGGCAAGCTGAATGCGACTCATACTCATGAACTCCCACAGACCGACCGGCCAAACGTCCTGACCAATTTCTTCGGAGACGAAGGGCTGAAGGAAACCGGTGTAGCCCTCAGCAAAATCCTGCCCACGCCCTGGTTCTCATCTCTCGATGTCCAGCTGGGCAACGGGCAGACGGGGCCATTCTTCAGCCGTGACGCGCTGACCCGGCCAACTCTGATCAGTCGCTGGCGCAACGTTTTTGAATTGAGCGACACCCGGTTCCTGGAAGTCGGCTTGAGCGGCGCGTTGGGCTCCCGGACGATTAATTTCGATACGGCTGTCAACCCGGATCAAATTTACCGCTCGTCCGGCGTGCAGGGCCTGGATATTACGTATCGATGGATTCCCCCCAACCAGAACCACCAGTTCACCTGGCAGACCGAGCTGCTGGCCGCGCAGATGGAATCGCCCGCCCTGGGTGATCGGCGTTTGTTCGGAGGGTATTCGTTTGCCGAGTATAAGTTCAACCAGCGCTGGAGCGCGGGCGTGCGGGCAGATTACTCGGATGTTCCCTTGCTCGCCGATGCTCGGGAGTACGCTATTGCGCCCTATGTCAACTTTTTCCAGAGCGAATTCGGCAGGGTCCGCATGGAGTACAAGCATACCGTGGGAAAGAATACCCCCTCCCACGATCAGCTCTGGCTCCAGTACACGGTCCTGATCGGTACGCATCCGGCCCACGCTTTTTAGTCCTTTAATCAATCAGGAGAAATCAATGTTCCAATCCGTTTTTCCATCCATTTATTCATCCAGGCATCCAGGCGTGCTGGCAACCGCCGCGAAAATACTCGCTCTGGTCGTCCTGTCCTTGCTGCTGTTCGTCATGTCTCCGGCTGCAATGGCGGCCGGCGGCAAGATTAAAGTGGTGACCACCAGTCAGGATTTGGCCGCCATTGCCCGTTCCGTCGGGGGTGATAAAGTGGAGGTCTTTGCCATGGGCAAGGGCTACCAGAACCCCCACTTCGTGCCGCCCCGCCCCAGCTTCATTCTCAAACTAAAGGACGCGGATCTTCTGGTGTCTTCCGGCTTGGACCTGGAGCCCTGGCTGCAACCGCTGGTGGAAAATTCCAGAAACGCGAATGTATTCACGAACGCCAGCGGTTATGTCGATGCGTCGGTCGGTGTGCCCCTATTGCAAGTGCCATCCAACCGGGTCACCCGGCAGATGGGAGATTTGCACGGGTTTGGGAACCCCCACTATTGGCTGGATCCGGTCAACGCCAAGTACATCAGCGCCAATATCGTGAATGGCCTCAAGCGGGTGGATCCTCAGGATGCCGCCTACTTCGATCAGCAACGTCAGATTTTCCTGAAGCAACTGTCGGGCAAAATCACCGGCTGGATGAATGCCGCCAAGCCCTTGCAGGGACTTAAAGTCATCGCGTATCACAACAGCTGGCCCTACTTCGAGAAGCGCTTCGGGCTGAATATTGTGGCCTTGCTGGAGCCAAAACCCGGCATCCCGCCTTCGCCCAAGCATTTGCAGGAGGTCATCCGGAAGGCCAAGGAGGAGAATGTCAAGGTCATCATCATGGATCCCTATTTCCCCCGTTCCGGCCCGGATCTGGTCGCCAAGGCCACCGGCGCAAAAGTAGTGGTGCTACCGTCCTCGGTGGGCGCTTTTCCTGATGTGACCGATTATTTCAGCCTGTTTGATCGCCAGATTGCTCTGCTGAAGCAAGCTCTATAACCCAGTCATCGGATCCGGCCAACCGGCCGGATCCGTCTCCAGTGGAAGGAAAATATCATGCTTGAGATGTTTCAATTGCCCTTTATGCAGCAGGCATTCATCGCCTGCCTGCTGATGGCGGCCATGTTGTCTTACTTTGGAGTGCATGTGGTTACGCGGGGGATCGTTTTCATCGATCTTGCGCTGGCCCAGATTTCATCTGTTGGTGTGGCTTTTGCCGTACTGACCGGTGGCGATCCGAGATTATACGCCGTGTTGTTCACGCTGGCCGGGGCTTTAGGCTTATCGCTCATCCAGAGCAACCACCGGCGCGTTCCCCAGGAGGCCATTATCGGAATCATCTACGCGGTGGCCTCGGCGGTTTCCATGCTGCTGATCGCCAAAACTCCCCACGGCGATTCCGACGTCACCGCCGTGCTGTTCGGCAATATCCTGGCCGTCTCCCCGCAGCAAATCATCGAAATCGCCATCGTTTTCGGCCTGGTGGGGGTGGTGCATTTCATCTTCCGCCGCCGGTTCTCCGGCCTCATGCAAGCCTATGCCGAAGACGTCACGGCGGCAGGCAACCGCTTGAATCCCTGGAACATCCTGTTTTACCTCAGCCTTGCACTGGTCATCTCTGAGGCGGTCAGCGCAGCCGGGGTGCTACAGGTGTTTGCCTACCTGATTGTGCCCGCCGTCTGTGCCCTGCTCCTGTTTCAAAATGCGTCACTGATACTGCTGGCTGCTTTTGTCATCGGGCTGCTGGCTAGCCTGGGTGGATTGTACACTTCTTATGCTTACGATCTGCCGACCGGGACCGCCATTGTCGCCGGTTTTGGCGTGCTCTTCCTGCTAAGCCTTGGATTAAGCGCCCTGCGCGGCCGCCGCCCGTAATCCCCAACTCAGACGGAGTCATTGCATCCGCCACTTGTGAGCGGATGCAATTAATTTTTACAAAGTAAGCATCAATTCCGACTAAGTTATTGTTTTTATTCTGTAAGAGCAATACGTGAGTCAAAATTTTTCAAGCGCGAATCAGAGAGAGTTCGTTTTAAGTATGTGAGGAGCGAGCATCGTGGTAAACCCATTGGGCGGTTTTAATTCGCCGCAAACAAACTTATTGGCAAGCAAGGCCCCCACTGTTGGCGGTCCTAATGCCGGTACTAAAAGCGATGCCGTGCCCACCGTAAAACCTTTAAGCTCAGGCTTGGCTAGTCCAATGCTGACAAATTCGGACTTAACAAGGTCCCTCTTCCAGCTGATCGGCCAGTTATTATTATCCAGTAAATTGCCGCTCAGCCAGAAATCGACGGGTATCCAAAAAGCGGCTTCAACCGCAAAAGCGTTACCCCAGCAAGCTCTGCAGAATAGTTCCCCTGCCGCCGGGGGTGCTGGCAATGCCGGTAACTCGCAAAGCGCGGGCAAAGGTAATGGCCGCCTGAAGATTGTCCAGATTGATAACTTCAGTGCCGACAACACCGGATTCAATCATGGCCAGGAAATGGCAAAAGTTCTGAAGAATGGTGGCGGCGACCAGAGTCTGTCCGGCAAGGTCGATCTGGATCAATATAACGTTGCCGGCGGTAACACGACCAAGAAGGCGTCGGATGCCCTGCGGAATGTCCTGCAACGCGTCCAGAGCGGCGAGCAGGTTGATGCGGTGCATATGCCGCTGCAAGCCTTTCAGCAGGACGGCAACACCCAGGAGGTCAAGCAGTTGATTGATCAGTTAGCGGCCGCGGGTGTACCGGTGGTGGTCGCGGCGGGGAACGAGGGGCCCGGCAAGCAAAACGCACTGACAGACGACAATTCGTTTAACGTGCAATCGGCCACGAATGGCCGGGTCAATGGCAACTCGGGTAAAGGAAACATCACCTCAGAAGGCCGAACCACCTCCTTTGCCTCGGCTAATCTGGCTCCTGTCCTGGCTGCCAAGAAGAATGCCGGGCTGAGCCTTGGGCAGATGAAAAACTAGAGCCCTAGAGCCTAGGCAGCGCGGCAGCATTCATCCGAGAATGCTGATCAGTCTCGAAACCAGGAATCCTTCGCGATTCCCTCTCGTGTTTTGGCGTTGTTCAAGCCTTTGGTGAAACCGGGAATCTTGTCTGGTGTGGGCTTTAAATGTAGAGTCGAACAATCATGAAGGAATGTAAAGTCGGGCTGGACTGCGCATGCGCTGTCATTTTTTCGTCACGAAACTTACATACGATAATTCCATTGATGAACTTAGGTCGATGAACTCAAGCAGGGCGGGAACTACGGATGGCAGGCCCAACACTCACATCAGGTATGCTCCGGGGCGGGGCCAAGGCGCTTGCCAATCCTTTCGTGCAGGGATTCATGGCGGCTGCTCTCACCAAGGGCATCGGCAGCGGCATGCGTGTCTACGCGGAATGGCAGCGCCACGCCCCGTCGGATGAAGTGGCTTGCACCGCCAAGCGGGAGGGCTTGTTGACCCTTCAGTCGGCCATCTACAGCAGCATTCTCAGCGATGTTTTTCAGCGGAAGCTCTGGCCACGCATTCTAAAGGCATCTCCTAAAATGGCCCGGTATTATGAGCTTGCCTGCGCCTCGCTGATCGGCGCGAGCATTCTGATGGCCGAGGTGATCAGCCGCGTGGTTGCCCCGCCCAAAGATTACCGCGACGAAGAGCGGGAAATCATCGCAAAATTGCGGAACCGGATGCATGCCCAGAAAAGCCCGCTTGCGCAAGAACAACGGGATCGCCACGATCAGCAGGAGTCCCGCTTGAGCTATCCTCAAATGGAAGCACCTCTGATGTTTGCCGATCGCTTTCCACAGCGCCGATCGTTTCAAGCGGCCGTCCCCGTGTTCGTCCCGCAGCAACGCCTTGCCGGGAATCCATTTGCCGCAACATGTGCCAAGTCGGGCACATTTTCGTTATGATGTGCGTTCTTATAATTGAAGTATGCAATTGACGGTATCCCCATGAAAGCGAGAATCCTGGTCGTCGATGACGAAAAAGATCTGGTCAACCTGGTCCGGTACAACCTGGAGAAGGATGGCTACGAGGTCACATGCGCTTATGACGGCTCATCCGTGCTCAACAGCGTCTGGTCCCAGCGCCCTGATCTCATCATCCTGGATCTCATGCTCCCGGATCGCTCCGGCTATGACATTTGCCGCGATTTGAAGGCGGATGCCGGTACCCGGACCATCCCCATCATCATGCTGACCGCCCGCTCCTCGGAGTACAACCGGGTGACAGGCTTTGAGTGTGGCGTGGAGGATTACGTCATTAAGCCATTCAGCCCGAAGGAACTGGTGCTGCGGGTGAAGGCCATTCTGGCCCGCACCGGCAAGCCACAGAACGAGGAAAGAGTCTTGTCTTTCGGGCGGCTGAAGATTCTGCCGGAAGAGTACCGGGTGTTTGTGGACGAGCAGGAAATCCCCCTGACGCACACTGAGTTTAAAATCCTGATGGCCCTGGCCGGGCAGCCCAACCGGGTAAAAACCCGCGAACAAATGTTGGAAACCGTCTGGCAGGAAGACGCGGAAACCGTGATGGACCGTACCGTGGATGCCCAGGTGAAGCGTCTGCGTGCCAAGCTGGGCGCCGCACGGGACCTGATTGAAACCGTTCGCGGTTTGGGCTACCGCCTTGCGGTCGGCAACCCGGCTGCCGAACCTGCCAACGCCACCATCGTCTAGCACTTTGAGAACCCACCATGCCGAACGCCGCTATCAAACCTCGTAAATCCATCGCCCAACTGAAGCTCTTCTTCAAGGAGCAGCACATCCTGATGATGCTGTTGAAGGAGTTCCGCGACGGCATCCTGATTTGCGATGCGGAAGGGATTATTCTGCAGACCAACCGCTCGTTGCGGAATTTTCTGCAAATGACGGGGGATATTTCAGGCCGGCGCGCCACCGACCTGATTCCGGATCCGCAATTCAAGTCCATGCTGGAAGCCTTTTTTGAAACAGGCAGCTCCAGCCTGGAGGAAATTACGCTCCGGCCTCGCGCGGGCCAGGAAATGTATTTTGAAGTGCATGTGGTGCCCATTTTTATTCCGGATGAGGCAGTTCCCGAGAACGCGGCGGACTTGGTCCAGTCCGAGGATGCGCCGGAAACGCTGCGCGAAGCGGATGGCTGCGTGGTCATCTTCCATGACATGACCGATGCCCGCCGGACCGAGAAAATGCGCCGCGACTTCGTGGCCAATGTGTCCCACGAGCTGCGCACACCGCTGACTGCCATTGAAGGTTACTCCGAGACCCTGCTGGATGGGGCTTTAGAGGATCAGTCGGTCTGTCGGGATTTCGTGAACGTCATCTACCGTCACTCTCTGCGGCTGACACAACTGGTGGAAGACCTGCTGGATCTCTCCAAGCTGGAATCCCCGGATTACAAGCCGGAAATCTCGCCCGTCTCCCTCCCCAACCTGTTGCAGCAGGTCATGATGCTGATTGAGGACAAGGCGGAGGAGAAGGAAATCGAGGTTTCCGTCAGCATCCAGGAGTCGCTGCCCCTGGTCATGGCAGAGCTCAGCAGCTTGCAGCAGGTGCTGACCAACCTGCTGGACAACGCCATCAAGTATACTTCCACGCAAGGGCGGGTCTCGGTCTCCGTTTTCGAGAATGACCAGGGGATGATCCAGGTGGATGTCCGGGATAACGGTATCGGCATTGAGGCCAAGTACCTGCCCCGCGTCTTTGAGCGTTTCTACCGGGTTGATAAGGCCCGCTCCCGCGAGATGGGCGGCACCGGGCTGGGGCTGTCCATCGTCAAGCACATCGTGCAACTGCACGGCGGGGAAATCTGGGTCAACAGCCAGGTCAACGAAGGCTCCACCTTCAGCTTCACCCTGAATAAGGCCTAGGGCGAATCGACATTTGAACATTTCGCATTGAAATGCATCTTCTTTTGCCGAGAACAAGAGGAGATGCCGACATGCCAAAAAGATACGAACTGACTGCCGAGCAATGGCGGAAAATTGAGCCTTTATTACCTGGAA
>DATNPJ010000034.1:0-376189 GCA_036703295.1 Coleofasciculaceae cyanobacterium
CCTTGCCGAGAAACCGCAAGTCATCATTCTGGATTTGAAGCTGCCCAAAGTGGATGGCTTGCAGGTGCTGGAACGCATCCGCACCGATGACCGGACCGCCTTTATCCCGGTGGTCATCCTGACTTCCTCCAAGGAGGAAGAGGACATGCTGCGGGCTTACCAGTTGGGCACCAACGCCTACGTGCGCAAACCGGTGGATTTTATTCAGTTCACCGAAGCCGTCAAACAACTGGGACTGTTCTGGTTGCTTTTAAACGAGTATCCGGTATGCTGCCGTTATTGTGAGAGACCGATTTTATGAATCAGTTACTCAATGCCCTGATCGTCGAAGATAACCCGAATGACGCGGATCTTCTCGTTTTGGAACTGGAACGAGGTGGTTTTAAGGTCGCATCCGAGCGGGTGGATACGCCCTCGGACTATAAAGACTCTCTTAAAAAATCGCATTGGGATGTGATTTTTTCGGATCACACCATGCCTCATTTCAGCAGTTTTGAAGCCCTGGACATTCGCAACCAGACCGGCCTGGACACCCCGTTTATTATCCTGTCCGGCACCATGGGGGAAGATCTGGCTGTTAATGCCATGAAGGCCGGAGCCAGCGATTATTTTGTCAAAGGAAAGCTGACCCGGCTAATTGCCGCGGTGAATCGAGAGTTACAGGAAGCTCGGGGCCGGGAAAAGCGCCGCCAAGCCGAACAAGAGCTGGAGCATTTTATGGCCTCCTTGACACATGACCTGAAAACGCCTGTTCTGGCGGAGCAGCGAATATTGGAATTGTTTGCCGCCAATGGTTTTGGCACCATCACCCCCGAGCAGAAGGAAATTGTGGGAGAATTGCTCCAGTCCAATCAATTTATCCAGCATATGGTCAATAACATACTGTTCGCCTACAAGTATAAGCAGAGCCATGTTCACCTGCATAAAGAGCCGACCAATCTGGCGCAGTTCGTGAGCACCTTGACTTCCGGTCTTATTGCCCGGACCCTGCTGAAGGAGAAAGACCTTCAGTTGATCCTGGAGCCGGCAGACACTCTGCCCCTAGTGGATATCGATCAAAAACACCTGCAAAGCGTGGTGTTGAATCTACTGAAAAACGCCGTCGATTACACCCCGTCCGGGGGGACCATCGCGATTGCCATGAGCTGGCAGGGAGAACGGGTCCGCATTACCGTCCGGGACACCGGGCCGGGCGTGGATCCGGAAATAGAGCCTTATCTGTTTACCCCCTATTCCACGGAATCCGCCCGCAAGTACCGACAGGTCGGCATGGGCCTGGGTTTGTATCTGAGCAAGCAGATCATCGAAGCCCATGGGGGCTCCATCGGGTACCAGCGCCAACCGGATGGCAGCCTGTTTTATTTCGAACTGCCGGTTTCAAATTCCCAAGAGCCATGAATGAGCCGGGGTGCCTCGCACTCAGTGTGATTCAGTCTGATACAGGACCTTGGTGAGTTCCCTCTGGCGGGTGACTGATGAGGCTTTTTGAAATGACGGGTGGAGACAGCGGACACATTGAGAAATGCGCATGTGGTACTATGTGGAACTTCGGGCAATAGGATGCGCAAATCGTCCGGAAATCTGGCCTCATCGCCGGGATGGAGCGCACTCCAAGCCGCTTGAAACAGGGGGTATTGATCCGGTGAGGATGCTCAGATGATCCAGTTTGACAGTGCTGTTTTGCCGTCCGCCGCGCAACATGATGCAATCCGTGTATTTCTGAATGCGGACCATCCTGATTTTGAGATATTTTACCTTGCGCAATCGGATCCCACCGCGCGAATGGCAGAAGACGTGATCTCGGGGCTTCAGCACTCGCCAAAACGCCTGCCTTCCGCTTATCTGTATGATTGCCAAGGATCACTGATTTATGAGCAGATCACCCAGCTCCCCGAGTACTACCAGACTCGTACGGAATCCGCATTGCTGCGGCAGATTGCGCCCGACTTAAGCTTCCGTTCAGGTGCGGTTGAAATCATCGAGTTGGGTAGCGGATCTTCCGAAAAGACCCGGATTCTCCTGGATGCCTGGAAAAAGCAGGAGATGGCGGTTACTTACATTCCCATTGATGTCAGCCCCCAAATGCTGGCGGATACGGCAAGCCGGTTGATCCGGGATTATCCCATGCTGAGGGTTCTGGGATTGGTTGGCCGATACGAAGAAGCACTGGCCGTATTGCCTGAAAGCCCGAATCGTTTGATCCTGTTTCTGGGGGGCTCCATTGGGAATTTTACCCCGGAAGAACAAACGGCTTTTCTGTCCCGGCTGAAGGCTTTATCAATGCCCGGAACCAGACTCTTGCTGGGATTTGATTATCAGCCGCATGCGGGCAAGCCAGTGGAAGTCATCCTGCAAGCCTATAATGATCAGGCCGGGGTAACCGCGAGCTTCAACCGGAATATCCTGACCCACATCAACAATCGCCTGAACGCCGACTTTGATCTGAGTGCCTGGGAGCATCAGGCCATTTACAATCCGCAGCAGCATCAGATTGAAATGACCCTGATTAGCCGGTGCGCCCAGACGATCCAGGTTTTGGGACAGCCCTGCCAATTTGCATCGGGCGAGCGGATTTTGACCGAGATTTCTCGCCGATATGAGCCCGCTGCCTTCGCCCGCTGGTTTGAAACCCAGGGCTGGCGCTGCCTGGAAAGCTGGTCTGATGCCCGGCGGTACTATGGCCTGATGCTGCTGGAAATGGTTTAGAGTCGCTGCACGCAACGAAATGTCGCATACATGTAAGGATAATACCAATAGAACCAGTTGCGGAAGGAACGTCGTAGCAAGCGTGCTGCGGTAAAGCAGGAGCCGCCTTTCATCACGTAATGCTGTCCGTCAAAAAAATCGGCCGAATACTGGGGATAACCTTCGAACGGTTGAAAGCCGGTAAAGGGCGCAAAGGGAGTCGCTGTCCATTCCCAAGCGTTGCCTAGCAGATCATGAATCCCTTCCGGAGTCGCGCCTGAGGGATAGGAGCCTACCGGAACAGGCGACCAGTGCTGGAAATCGAAATTTCCATGTGCAGCCGCCGTCGTTTCATTGGCCTCCTGGCAATCCCACGGGTAGCGCCGATCTTCCCCGTAGGCGGCGCGATGCCATTCGGCTTCCGTTGGCAATGTTTTACCGGCAAAGCGGGCATAGGCCTCGGCTTCCGCGTGGGTCACCAATACCGGGCAGGTATGCGGCAGCGGAATCTCACCCCAAAAATCACGAAGTTGCCATGATTGTGCTGACTTTTTCCAGAAAAACGGGGCTTCTCTCCGCTGCTCGGTTTTCCACTGCCAGGTTTCAGGCGTCCAGAATTCAGACCTCTGGTAGCCTCTTTCCTCAACAAACTCCAAAAATTGACCATTGGTAATTGGGTAAGCATCCATGGCAAACGCCGGGACCTCCACCCACCGGCCAGGAAATTCGTTATCCCAGCCGAAATCAAATTCCCCCTCCCGAGCGCCCAGGAATGTTTGTCCGGCATCCACCGTCACCATTCGGGGGGTGGGCGCCCGGTCGATGGGATGCGTGTGCATGTCGGATGGAGGCCGCTTTTGATGGGGTGGAAGCTGGTGGAAAATATAGAGCAACGTTTCCTGGTGCATTAACTCATGCTCCAGAATCAAAAACAGGATCTGCCCCCGTTGTAACAGCGGGTGGGCGGCACCCAGCCGCGCTGATGTTTCCTGAAGTTCCTCCAGATACTCAAAGAAGCGTGTGTGGATGGTGCGCTTATAGACCAAAACCTCCTCCCGATCCGGCCAACGATCAATACGCCCTTGTTGGGCGTCCGTCGGATTTCCAGGGTCAATGCCCCGCGCAAAGAGCTGGTCAAATTCCGGGAGGAAGGGTTTTTTCCCCAGCGTGCGGCGGAACAGCGTATTCCATAAAAACGCGGGCAGATGGCCCTCGTAGAAAACCGGGGGGTGTCTCAGTGGAATGGGTTGTGCGGTGTAGGCGTCCGGTTGGATCAGATCAAAAATCCGTTCGGTTTGCCGGAAAGCGGCCACAAAAGACGATTTTATTTGCTGAACCTGATCGGTTTGAAGCGTAATCATGGAATCCCCCCTGTTTGATGGCGATGCCTGATCCTGGCGTGTTTATACCATCATTATCCGTCGGCGCCAAGGTTGGAAACTTCAGCTTTCGGTGCTGCAGAAGGCTGAAAGTGCACGCCCCTGTTTTGGAAACGCGACCTCTGAAACATTTATCAGTGTTTTTCGACAACAACTTGAATCACGGGACCACTGACTTGAAAGCTATCCATTGAATGACCAAAGCCAGAGTTAAGCAGCCTGAACGAAAATCCGAACCCATCCGGTCTTCGGATGCGTCTGAATTGGAAACGCAACCCAGAGGGCAGCCTGGCTCAGAGCGTGGTGCTGAGGCTCGGAGCCCTTCCCTCAAGGCACATGAAGAAATGCCTCCCTCTACAATGCAAGGTGCAATAGCAGCACCTGCTAAAACGCGTAAGAAGTTGGCCCCCCGGAAGGGTTCTGCAGAAGAACTGGAAAAAGACAACGCATTTCTTGCTGCGATTGTACGTTCCTCTGAAGATGCCATTATCGGCATGGATCTGGATGGGAACATTCAGAGCTGGAATCAAGGCTCAGAGCGAATGTTCGGCTACTCTGCCGACGAGGTGATGGGGAAATCGGTGAACATTATTTATCCTCCCGAGCATGAGGAAGAACTCTCGTTTATTGTGGCCAAAATGAGAAGAGGCGAAAGCATCAACCATTACGAAACTCATCGGAAGAAGCGGGATGGAACCGTGATTGACGTCTCTTTATGCTTCTCTCCGATTCAGGATGACAACGGTGAGATTATTGGGATGGCGAAGATCGTTCGGGATTTTACAGGGCAAAGAACGGCATCCCAATATGCGCGCCGCCTGATTGAAGCCATTCCGGATCCACTGGTCACAATCAGTCCAGAGGGGAAAATTACCGATGTGAATGAGGCCACTGTGCAAGCTACCGGGGTCTCCCGAGTCAAATTGATTGGAACGGATTTCTCCATGTATTTCACCGAACCGGAAAAAGCCTGGGAAGCATATCAGCAGGTCTTTTCCAAAGGAAAAGTGATTGACTATCCATTGAGCATTTGCCATCGAGCGGGCAAAACTCTGGCTGTTCTGTATCACGCTTCGGTGTACAAAGATAACAAAGGAAAAGTGCTGGGCGTATTCGCCGCCGCGCGGGATGTCACCGCCTTAAAGCAGGCATCCCAATATGCCCGCAGCTTGATCGAGGCCTCCCTGGATCCGCTGGTGACTATTTCTCCCGAGGGGAAAATCATGGATGTGAATGAGGCGACGGTGAAGATCACGGGCGTTTCCCGAGAAGAGTTGATTGGCAGCGATTTCTCCAATTATTTTACAGAGCCGAAAAAAGCCAGTGAAGGTTATGAGCAGGTTTTTCAGGAGGGGTTCGTTACGGATTACGCATTGACTCTTCGCTCCACGAGCGGGAAATTGACGGATGTGCTCTACAATGCTTCCGTGTATAAAGATGACAAGGGAGAGGTGCTTGGTGTCTTTGCGGCAGCGCGGGATGTGACCGAAACCAAACAGGCATCCCAGTATGCCCGCAGCTTGATCGAGGCCTCCCTGGACCCGCTGGTGACTATTTCTCCCTCAGGGGAAATCATGGATGTGAATGCCGCAACGATTGAAATTACCGGGGTTTCTCGGGAAGCGTTGATCGGTAGTGAATTCTCAAGCTATTTTACAGAGCCGGAGGAAGCCCAGGAAGGCTATCAGCAAGTCTTGCAGGAAGGCTTCGTCAGAGACTTTCCTCTGGCAATCCGTCACGTCTCAGGTACCGTAACGGATGTCCTGTATAATGCAACCCTGTACAAGGATGTGTTTGGCAAGGTTCAGGGGATTTTTGCGGCGGCCAGAGACATTACGGTGCGTAAAAGAATGGAGGCACAGCTGCATGCGACGTCCGCCTATGCCCGCAGTTTGATCGAGGCCTCCCTGGATCCGTTGGTGACGATCAGCCCGGAAGGGAAGATCACAGATGTGAACCATGCCACGGAGTTGATGACGGGTGTGTCCCGGGAGTGGTTGATTGGCACGGACTTTTCCAACTACTTCACCGAGCCCAGAAAGGCGCGTCAGGGTTACCGGCAAGCGTTTAAAGAAGGTTCCGTCAGGGATTACCCTCTGGCGATGCGTCATTCTTCAGGCAATGTGGTGGACGTGTTATACAATGCGACCGTTTATCGCGATGCGCAAGGAAAAATCCGCGGGGTATTCGCTGCTGCGCGGGATGTGACCGAAACCAAGAAAGCCTCCCAGTATGCCCGGAGCTTGATTGATGCATCTCTGGATCCGTTGGTCACCATTTCTCCTGAAGGGAAGATCACCGACGTCAACGAGGCGACCATATCGGTAACCGGTGTGCCCAGAGAGCGGCTAATCGGTACGGATTTTTCCAACTATTTCACCGAACCGGAAAAAGCGCGCGCTGGCTACGAGCAAGTCTTCCAGCAAGGATTTGTGACCGATTATGCGCTTACCATCCGGCATTCTTCAGGGAAAACGACGGATGTTTTATACAATGCTTCAGTGTATAAAGATGATAAAGGGAATGTATTGGGGGTGTTTGCGGCGGCGCGGGACTATAGCAGGGTAAAGCAGACCACCCGGCAATTGGAGGCATCCAACCGGGAATTGGAAGCCTTCTCGTATTCCGTGTCCCATGACCTCAGAGCACCTTTGCGAAGCATCGACGGATTCAGCCAGGCGCTCCTGGAAGACTATACCGACAAACTGGACGAGCAGGGCAAGCAGTACCTGCAGTCGCTCCGAAAAAGCAGCCAGGAAATGGGGGAGCTGATTGATGATATGCTCCAGCTTTCGCAGCTAAGCCGGGGCAAATTGAATGTCAAAGACAGTGTGGATTTGAGCCAAATCACACACCAGATTGCCATAGAGCTTGCTGAAGAGGCTCCGGAAAGAAAAGTGGCGTTTATCATCGAGGATGGTTTGACGGTCAAAGGGGATGCCCGTCTTCTGCGCGCTGCCCTGCAGAATTTGCTGGACAATTCCTGGAAGTTTACCTCGAAACATCCAACTGCCCGGATCGAGTTTGGCACGATCTTGCGCGATGGGAAGCGCACTTTCTTTGTGAAAGATAATGGTGCTGGGTTTGATATGACCTTTGCCGGCAAATTGTTTGGGGTGTTCCAGCGGCTGCACGGGAAAGAGGAATTCCCGGGCACCGGTATCGGTCTTGCAACGGCCCAACGGATCATCAATCGTCACGGCGGCAAAATTTGGGCAGAAGGTGAACCAGAAAAGGGTGCAACGTTCTATTTCACATTAGATTAGTGGCTGGCCCCACTGTTCTCCGTCAGAAATGTCATTCGGCTTGGATAATGGGCGGAGAAGCCTCTCGATGCAAGAATTGTTTTTTCTGCAGCCGGTTCATACAGTACATCATGTCATGAACCTCAAGCAAAAAATGGTTGTGTCTGATGCTCCTCCGGCAAGAATAACTGCCTGACGGATACCCATCCGGCCTTGTGGTTATTACCATAGAGTGGGTATTTTTGGAGTGCCAGGAACAGAGGAGTGTGTGATGCGATTGCAGGATATTATGAATCGGAGTGTGGAGACCATCTCGCCGGCGGATACGGTGGTTTTGGCCAATGAAATCATGTGGCGCAAGCAGATCCACCATTTGATCGTGGTGGAGGGGCAGAAGGTGGTCGGTGTGCTTTCGGATAATGATTTGGGTGGGCCGAATGCGGGGGAAATCTCGGATAACCAGCACGTGCGGGATGTCATGACGACCGATGTGGTCATGGGCGTGCCGGAGATGACTGTGGATCGCGCCATCAATATTTTTCGGGAGCGTAATCTTAATTGTCTGCCGGTGATAGAAAAAGGTCGGCTGATTGGCATTGTCACGAGCACGGACATGGAGAATCTGGCCAAGCGGGGCACCTCCAATCATAAATATGAGGGCCGTGATACCCAAGCCTACCCGCCTCTCCAAAACTTGCGGGGAAAATCCTCCGATCGGGCGGGTCACGATCAGCTTTAATTTTTTGCCTCCAGAAAAAGCCCCGGAGACTCGGGGCTTTTTCTTGCGTTGCGCTTTGTCTGAAATTATCTGAAGACGCCGCTGGCCAATTCTCCCGCTTGCTGCTGACTGACATGGCTCACGATGTCATGTTCGGAGATGATGCCGATGAGCCGCTGATTCTCAACCACCAGGATGCGTTTGACTTGCCGCTGCTCCATCTGCCGGATCACCTGGTTCAAATCATCCTGCGGGCTGCACGTGAGCAGATTTTTATGCATGATTTTGCCAACGGGTGTGGATGTCGGATCCATGTTGTTCAAAATCACATCCAGACAAATATCCCGGTCGGTGACAATCCCGACCGGCTGGTCATTTCCGCCCACAATCGGAACCACGCCGGTATTTTGCTGTTTCATGACCTCCACCGCCCGCCGGATGGGATCCTGCTCCCGGCAGGTCATCGGGTTTTGGGTCATAATGTCTTGGGCTTTTGGCATATCATCCCTCCTCTTTCTCAACATTTTCTCCGCATCAGGCCAGGACTCCTATCTTGGCAAGGGAATCTCTGTTTTAAAATCGGTTGACGGGCTATATTTGGCCATTTTATGAGGATGCCTGAATAATTGACCCTTTATTATCAGGCGGCAATCCAGACCTGTTCGATATCTTCCGGAAGTTGTGCCGCAATATCCTGGGCTTCGCCCTCTGAAATCTGCTCTTTCAAGGTATGGAAAACGGCTGTGGCCAATACTTCAGCGCCCACCGGAAGCTGACGCTTTTCGATTTCGTTCTGGATGAGCGAGTACAATTCCTCTTTTTTGCGATATTTCAGTTGTCCTTGCCGGGAAATGCTCAGAAAATTGCTGATCCAGGTATCGCTGGTCCATAGTTGCTCGATGTCCCTGGGGAGTTGTTCCGACACGTCCCTGGACTCCTCGGTGGTCAGCCGGTGGCTGAGCAGACTGAGGACAATCTGGCTGCCAAGTTCGGCCTGTTCCTGGGAAGGCAGATTGGCCTGCTCCTGAACCTTGTTTGTAAATGCCGCTTTGTTCATCACCGAATCCTCCCTCTTCCCCCATGCGCCGATGGGCTGTCCTGAACTAGCCTGCAGCACTATAACAATGATTTTCCCGGAGCGCCATTCGATACATAGACGAGAATCCCATCCAAAGAGAGTATTCAAGAGAATCAACGCACGGGTATCCAAGTGACCTGATAATTTAGCCTGGATGGCGAATGTCGGCGAATGGAGAATTTCGATATGATGGTGATCAAGAGGTGATGCAAATCACTTCGAGCGACCCTCTTCAATTTATTGAAGAGGGTTCGTTTTTGTAGCATGCTTTCCAGCGGTAAGGCAACATGAGCGAGGCATATTGTGGCGGAATACATCAGCACCGGGCATTTTGCAATCCAGGGGAAAAGCGGCTCCAGCGATCGGGAAATTGCCGTCAAGATCGGGGAGTCCTGGCTCCATGGGAACCTGTCCGTTCCCAAAATCGTGAAAGGCTTGGTCCTGTTTGCGCATGGCAGCGGCAGTAGCCGGTTGAGCCCCAGAAACCAGTTTGTGGCCTACGAATTGAACGAGGCGGGTTTTGCCACCTGTCTGTTTGATCTCCTCAGCCTGGAAGAGGAACAGGAGGATCAAGCGCATCAGCGCTTTCGTTTCGATGTGGCCATGCTGTCCCGCCGGCTGGTCGAGGTCACCGATTGGGTGATGCAGACCCTCTCGGAGGGGTTAAACACCACCGAGGCACTCCCGATTGGTTACTTCGGCGCCAGTAGCGGCGTGGCTGCGGCCTTGATTGCGGCCGCCGAACGTCCAGATCTGGTGCGGGCGGTTGTTTCCCGTGGAGGCCGTCCGGATCTGGCGAGCCATGCCCTGGGGCAAGTGCAGGCCGCTACCTTGCTATTGGTGGGCGAGCTGGACGAGGTGGTCATCGAGTTGAACCGGACTGCGTATGAACAGTTACCGGAAGCAACACCAAAGGAACTGGTGATTATTCCCGGGGCCGGTCATTTGTTTGAAGAGCCCGGCAAGCTGGAAAACGTGGCCCAATACGCCAGCCAATGGTTTGAGCGCTGGCTGGCCGTCTAAAGCTTTCGGGATTCAGAGCAGGAATTCGGTGGGTTCCTCTTCGGAGGGATGCAACCAATAGCTCTTGTCCGTCCCGGACACAGTGAATTCCTCACCGATACTGGGGACGTCGCCCGGCGGCTCTCCCGGTTTCAGCACATCGTCTTTTGCGCTTTTTGGCGTTTCCCGTTCCGGCTTGCGGATGGGGGGTGGTTTGCGTGGATCCGGCATCAGCGATCCTCCTCTATTCGAAATCGTCGGGACTCTTATTGGCTTGCGCCAGAAATTGGCGGACTTCTTCCGGGCTGGGAGAATCAGGCTTGCGTTTTCCGGCGGGTTGTCCCTGCCGGGAGGCTTCTGGCGCTGTTTCCTGGGGGCGGGTTTCCGGTTTGTTTTCAGGCATGATATCCTCCTGTGCCTGGTGTTGCTTCAGGGCGCTGAGGCAGTCCCTTGCTGGTCGTTTGCCCTGTAATTATTCCTATCTTGAGAACCCGGATTGGAAAAAACAATTCGCCCCTTGGGCAGATCGTTAGCGCTTTTCATCAGGCGTACTCGGCATTTTAAGAATGATTGCAGTGTTTTAGCCCGCCATGCCGATCCTGCGGCGAGGCACCAACCAAGCTTCTCTAATCCGGTGCTATGCTTGCCGGGCGGGTAGTGTCACCACGAAGCATGAGCCTTCTCCGGGGGTGCTGAAAGCCTGAATCTGACCATTGTGGCGCTCGACGATTTTTTTGCAGATGGCGAGTCCGATGCCGGTTCCATCGTATTGGGTCGGTGAAAGCCGTTCGAAAATCTTGAAGATGCGTTGCTGATACTGCTCATCAAATCCGATGCCGTTATCTTCCACAATAATCCGGTAAGCCTTGCCATCCTGCTCGGCCCTCACCCGCACCACCGGAGGGGCGTCTTTGCGGTGAAACTTCAGGGCGTTTTCCACCAGGTTTTGGAATAATTGCTGTAGTTGGTTCGGATCGCCTTCGATGACGGGCAAATCCTCCAACACCAGTGTTCCCTGGGTCTCATCAATGCTGGCTTGCAGATTGGTGTGTACGTGACCGAGTACCTGATTCAGGGAGATCTCGCGAAAAGGTTCTTGCCGACGGTGCACCCGTGATAAATTCAGCAGATCCGTGATCAGGTCTTGCATCTTCTGGCTGCATGCGGTGATGCGGCTGATGAAGTCCTGGCCTTCGGGAGGGATTTCGCCCTCGATTTCTTTCAGGAAGGAACTGAACATGATGATTTTACGCAGAGGCGCCTGCAAATCATGGGAAGCGACGAATGCGAATTCTTCCAGCTCCCGGTTACTGGTTTCCAGCTTTTGTGTATACAGTTCCAGATGTTTCCGGGCGCCCTGCTCCTTTTGGTAAAGTTCAGCCTGATATAAGGCGCTGCCGAGATGATGCGCGAGAATATTCAGCAACTCAATCTCATCCTGCTGCCATTCCCGGCGTCGGTTGCACTGATGCAGGCTGAGGCTGCCGTAGGGGATTCCCCGGTAGCTGATACTGACTCGCAACAGGGAGCGGATCCGGTATTTTTCCGCCATCGCATGCAGCGTACCGGCTTCCAATGGAATCTGGAGTTCCTCTATTTGTTGGGCCATCGTATCCAAATAGCTTTCCATATCAGCGACTGCGGTAATCCGCTCTCTCCCTTCTGTCAGGGCTTCCGGCGACAAGTGCTGGGCTGCGCGGGCGATGAGATCGATATCTTCTGCGCTAATGGGCGCAATGTCCGGAGAACCACACGTCTGGGCCAGTAAGTTAATGCGAGGGCCCTCTTCCCGTGTATACAGGGCGATAGTGCAGCGGTCCACCTCCAGGAATTTGCGGATCTCCTGGACCGTGGATTGCAGGATCCAATTGATGTCCAGCGACGCGTTCATCATTTCCAGATGGCGGCGAATCAGTTGTTCGCGTGCAAAACTGTTGCGCAGGGTTTCCTCGACCTGCTTTCGTTCATGAATATCGATGCTGGTTCCGATGTAACCTTTGAATCCTCCGCTGGCGGTAAAACGCGGAGAAATCCGGCTGAACATCCATCGATACACGCCGTCATGGCGCCGTAGCCGGTACTCCAGCTCAAAGGGGCGGTGCTGCAACAAGGCTGCCCGGTAAGTTTGCATCGCAAAATCCCGATCCTCCGGGTGCAGGCTTCTCAGCCAACCGAAGCGGATGACCTCTTCCAGGCTTTGCCCGGTGTACTCCAGCCAGGGTTTGTTGAAGTAGAGCGAATCCTGCCCGTTCCCCGATACTGCCAGCATAAAGGGCGCATCATCGGCCATGGCGCGGAATCGCTGTTCGGATTCCAGCAAGGCTTCCTCCGCCTGCCTGCGTCGGGTGATATCCAGCACAAAGCATGCGGCTTTTTCGCGGGAGTTTTCCAACAGCGTTACACCGACCATGGCATGGACCCGGTGTCCGTCCCGGTGAATGTACTGCCGCTCATAGGGTCCGCTCTTGCCGGTTTCCCGAAGTTCCTGCCGGACTTTTTCAAGCAAGGGCAGGTATTCGTCCGGTGTGGTGGCTAGCCAGGAAAGCCGACCGGCTTCCACATCTTCATGCGTATAGCCCACCATTTGCAGGAAGGCCTCGTTGGCTTGGGTGACCTGACCGTGAATATCACCAAAGAAGACGCCTAACATGTTGGAATCAAAAACCCGGCGGAAGCGGGCTTCGCTCTGGAGAAAGTCAGCGGTGCGCTCTGAAGTCCCGGATGGGAGGTCCTCAATGATGAGCATGATGCCGGCAACACCTGGGGCAATGCTGCTCGATATCCGAAGCCGGGTGAAGCTTCCGTTTTTCCGGCGGGCACGAAGCGTCAGATTGTAGCTGCCGAGGGTGCCATTGGCCACTTGTTGCCGTTGATTCATCTCAGCAGCGCAATCTTCCGGATGCAAGAGGTCCGCAATATTCATCCCGCACAATTCATCTTCCAAGAAGCCCAGGCTTTCGCACAGCTTGGAATTGGCCTGCCGGAACATGCCTGAATCGCTGAGCAGGGCAAAACCTATGGAGGCGTCCCGAAACAGGGGCATTCTGACATCACCCGGCGGTTCTGGTGAATCCGCCATCGAATCAGGAGGTTCCGGGGTTGGCCGTCCCGATAAATTGCGCGTGGGATAAAGAGCAGCCACAATCATTACCAGAAAAATAAGGAACAACCCATTTTAGCGGCCAAGATATTGACAGCACTATTGCCCGGTTGGGCAGATCTATACAGGGTTGTTTTTATAATAACCGTGCATTTATACGGTTGCCCGATGACATGATGTCGTCTGCGACTGGAGCCGTCCGTTGGAAAAGCGTTTTGGGAATATGGTGCCAGTTTGCATGATGACCGTCTGCCTGACCGGGCAGGGTGTTGATGGCGGGTTAAATTGCCTTGATGAGCAATTGCGGAAAAAGTATTGCGGAGAATAATGGAACATAAGCCGATGGCGGGAAATTGGGTTGAGGATCTTTTCCTATTGCCGTTGGCCGCTTACAAGGATCGGGAGGAGAGATTATGCCGAATCAGGGAGGGAAATCCGAGCGGGGTTTTGCCGCGATGGATCCCAAAAAGCAGCGGGAAATTGCCAGCAAGGGCGGTAGGGCCGCTCATGAAAAAGGCACGGCCCATGAGTGGACTTCCGAAGAGGCTCGGGAAGCTGGCCGCAAGGGGGGAGAGACTGTTTCCCGGGATCGCGAGCATATGTCCGAAATTGGCCGCAAGGGCGGAGAACGATAGCACCATGCGGACGGGATAACCTGGCTATCGAGTCTCCGTGGTGAGTCTCAAGCTGCCGTGGGTTGGGGCTTCCCCGGCTAAGTCCAGGGTCCAGTAGGCGTTGTTGTAACCAACCCCGATATCCGTCACGGCGACTTTCAAAAGATTCGCCCGGTGCATCGGACTGTTCATCCAGTCCTGAACCACTTCTTCTGCCGTGACCTGGCCGGTGGCCACGTTTTCGGCAATGCAGTTCCAGCGGTAGCCAACGCCGGTCAGCCGTTGACTGGGATCCGTGCCGTTTGCCCCCGTATGGCTCAGTGTCCGGTTGGCGGCCATGAAATCCGCATGGGCCTGTGCGACCTGGTTCAAACGGGGATCGAGGCGAACCGGCGGCAATTGGTGGTCCGCGCGGAATTGATTCACGGCGCTTAGCACAGCCAGTGTCAGTGTTTCCGGATTTTGCGCGATGGCTGACGTGTTTCCGAAGCCGGTGTGCCAAAACACGCGGGCATCAGAAATCGGCGCCTGGAGCGCCAGCAGGCTGGATAACAAACTGACCGCCAGCAGCCTGCAAGGCCACCGGGACGACCCAACATTCATAATCGCGGGCTTCCTGGATTTTGAATCTGCACAACGGGATGTGCCGAAATGAAGGTGATGAATCATTCATTTGGCGGCCCAGCTATTTATTCCCCAAGGCAGTAGTGTTTAGACAAAAAATGAAGCCGGGCTCAATATTTTAGGTCGAATGGGGCAGAAGGACGTTTCAGGTGGAAATGGTTCCAGGCGCTTTGAACGTGGCGCAACGACCCAGGCGTGTTGCCAGGGGCCTGCTTGCGCGGGTGTGATTGAAAACCGAGGGCCTGCTGACCCGGTGGTGGTTTGTCTCCCGTCCTGGTTCAGGGCCAAGCAGCAACGCTTCAGGCGAGCGAGGCCGGACTTGATTGCAGTCGGGCCTGGGCAGATAATCGGTGGGCGGTTAAGCCTTCCAGCCCGGCAAACTTGGCTGCGTCCGCCGCCAGTTCCGTCGCTTGTGCCGTGGCCCGGATCCAGCTTTGCGGGCGCAGAAAGGTCATGGGGTTCAGGCCACCGGCGAAGCGGGCCGTTCGTCCGGTGGGGAGGGTATGATTCGGTCCGGCCATGTAATCGCCCAGGGGGACCGGGCTGGTATCGCCCATGAACAAGGCCCCGTAATGCTTCAGACTGTCTTTGGTGGCGTCCGGATTGCGGACATGCAGTTCCAAGTGTTCGGGCGCCAGGGCATTGGCCGCTTGTATGCAATCCTCCAGGGAGGGAAATACCAGCATAGCGCCCCAATAAGTCGTTTGCCGCAGGAAGGCGGGCAGCTCCATATGCGTGCGGGTGATAGCGGCCAGCTCCTGATTAACCTGCCGGGCTAATTCCTCGCTGTCGGTGAGCAGATAGGCGCGGGCTTCGATGTCGTGTTCGGCCTGGGCCAGCAAGTCCAGCGCCACCCAATGCGGGTTGGCGCCTGCATCGGCCATGATGGCGACCTCGCTGGGGCCCGCCAGCATGTCAATGCCAATAGTTCCTTGTAATTGTCGCTTGGCCTCGGTCACGTAGGCGTTGCCGGGGCCGACGATCAAATCTACGGGCTGAATGGTTTGCGTGCCAAAGGCCAGCGCCGCCACCGCCTGGGCGCCACCTACCTGATAAAAAGTGCGCACGCCTGCCAGGGTGCCCGCATAAATAATCTCGTCTTTCAGCGCCGGAGAGGCAATGCAAATCTCCGGAACCCCCGCTGCCTGGGCGGTGATGGCCGTCATCAGGGCGGTGGAGGGCAGCGGGTATCGTCCGCCGGGAACATAGCAGGCGGCGCGTTCCACCGGTTTCCAGTCCAATCCCACCTGAAAATCACCGCGATCCAATACAACAGGCTGGGCCGCTTGCATGACGGCTTCCCCAAATGTCCGGATATTGGCCGCTGCACGGTTCAGCAGTTGCTTGGTTTTCTCCGGTACCCGAGCCACGGCGGCCTGGATTTCACCTTTGGGGAGCAGGAACGTGCTTGGGGGCCGTTCGCCAAACCGCTCGGCGAGTGCCTTCAGTGCGGAATCGCCGTCGGATTGGACTTGCCGGATAATCTCTTTGACGGTGCCCTCAACCGCGTTTTCATCGCTTTTTTTGAGGTACAAAATGGCGTCCAGCTGCTCGAACGCCTCCGCCCCAGTGTAGACAGGAATCATCGGTGGCGCCCTCCCAGTTCGGCTTCGATATCGGACCAGGCGATATCCTGGGTGGTCGCTGCGACACTGAGGAAATACAGGGTGTCGGCAATCTCCCATGTGGCGTCCTGGCGGGTTTCGGCGCGGGTGACCTCAAACGCCTCCTCCATCAGCTTGCGCAACAGCAGCTCTCTGTTCGTAAAGAGCTTGGCGGAATAGGAGCCTTCCGGCAATTCTTCTCTCCGCTGCCGAAGGGTATCGAACAGGGCGGGCAGCGAGAACTCCCGCGCTTTCATCCCGCTGCCGAAGCAACTGTAAGCGCCCGTATGACAAGCCGCGGCAGTGCGCTGATTGTCTGCGGCGCTTTGTTGCTTTACGGTAAACAGCAGGGCATCCCGGTCGCAATCCGTGCGGCAGGAAATCAACGTCTGCATGTTGCCTGAGGTTTCACCCTTTCTCCAAATCTCGTTGCGTGAACGGCTGAAATAAATGCCCTTGCCTTCATTCAGCGCCAGCTTCAAGGATTCCGGCGTGCTGTAAGCCAGCATCAAAACTTGCCCGGCATCATCCTGCACAATGGTTGGAATTTGCGGACACTTGTCAAAGTCCAGGCTGCCCAACACGGCTTCGGACGGGTCAATCTTGCCGGTGTATAGCGCCATGCCCACCTGCACATCCATCCCGAGCTTCGAGATGGCAATCACTTCCTTGGTGCTGGCCACGCCGCCCGCCACGGTCACCGGCTTCTCGATTTGCGATTGAACCTGCTGGAGCGTTTCCAGATTCATCCCCTGCATGGTGCCTTCCCCGGCCACAAACGTGCACAGGAACGCGCCGCAATACGGGGCCAGCCGGTTGGCGCGCGCGATGAAATTCTCGCCGGTGCCTGCGGTCCAGCCGCGATCCACCACTTCGCCGTCTTTGTGATCGATGGCCACCATCACCCGCTCGGCGGGGAAGTGCTGCAAAAATTCCGGGGTGGCGGCGGTGCCCACGATGATGCGTTTGGCGCCTGCCCGCAAGAGTTCACGGCCGCGCTCCGGGGTGCGGATGCCGCCACCGGCACGCACGTCGGCGACCCGGCAGATTTCGCGAATCAAGGGCAAATTGTCGCCTTTCCCCATTGCGGCATCCAGGTCAATCACCGCGACTTCGCCGTAGCGGTTGAACTCGCGTGCGAGTTCAATGGGGTCGCGGTCTTCGGTCAGGATTAGTTCCTGGCCCTGGCGCAATTGCACGGCCTTGCCGTTCATCAAATCAATGCTCGGTATCATCATCGCCGGATGGGAATCCCTTCTGTCTCGATTGCTGCTTTCAACGCATCGACGGTCCATTGCCCGTCATGAAAAATACTGGCGGCCAGCGCCGCGTCCGCCCGGCCTTCCTTGAATACTTCCACAAAGCTTTGCGGCCCGCAGGCCCCGCCGGAGGCAATCACCGGCACCGGTAGGCTTTCCGAAAACGCACGGGTCAGCGCCAAGTCAAAGCCCTCGCGGGTGCCGTCCTGGTCCCAGGACGTGAGCAGGATTTCTCCCGCGCCCAGTGCGACCGCTGTTTGACCCCATTCGAGTGCATCCAGTCCGGTGTTTTTGCGGCCCCCGTGGGTGAGCACTTCCCAGGGATGTCCATTTTTGCCCGTGGTGTTTTTACGAGCGTCCACGGCCAGCACACAACACTGGGAGCCATACGCTTCCGCGATCTCCCGGATTAGTTCCGGGCGGTTGACCGCCGCCGTGTTTACGCTGACCTTGTCCGCGCCAGCATCCAGCAGGCGTTTGGCCTGCTCCAGCGTACTGATGCCACCGCCCACCGTAAACGGGATCATCAGCACATGCGCGACTTTGCGGACCACATCCACCATGGTCTGCCGTCCTGCGGCGGAGGCGGAAATATCCAGGAAGACCAATTCATCCGCGCCTTGTGCCTGATACGCTTCGGCCAGCTCGACCGGATCTCCGATATCCCGCAGGTTGGTGAATTGCACGCCTTTGACCGTGCGCCCTTCGGCCACGTCCAGGCAGGGAATAATCCGCTTGCACAGTCCCTTGTGGGTTCCTTTATGCGACATTTTCCAGCCACCTCCGCATTAACTGCAGGCCGAACTCGCCGCTTTTTTCGGGGTGGAACTGGAATGCGGTGATGTTGTCTTGTTGCACCGCCGCGCAGAACTGGCCGTGGTAATCGGCCTGATATAGGCTAATCTCCGGATCCGCCGGTGCCGGGTGATAAGAATTGACGAAGTAAACGTAACCGCTCGGCCAAGCGTCTGACTGTGCTTCAGTTTGAGGCTTGATCCAATTCCAGCCGATTTGCGGGATTTTGCCTTGCTTGAAACGTACCACGCTGCCGGGAAGCAGTCCGAGTCCCGGTATGCCGGGGGCTTCTTCGCCGCTTTCAAACAACACTTGCAACCCGATGCAAATACCCAAATAAGGTGTTCCTGCTCTCACACTCTCCCGAATCCGCTGAGCTAACCCGCTTTTCGTCAGATTATCCATGGCAGGGCCGAAGGCGCCCACGCCCGGAAACAGGATCGGGTTATCGCCAGACAGAGGCTCTGCCGTGCTGCTGATGATTCGGTACGGCGTTTCCAGCCGCTCCAGGCAGCGGGTGATGCTGCCCAGATTGCCGCCGCCGTAGTTAATGAGATCGATTTTGGGCCAATGATTCATGTGTCCAGCATGCCCTTGGTGCTTAAAATTGCGCCGGATGCCACCGGAATGGCGGCCTCTCGAAGCGCGCGTCCGAAGGCTTTGAAGATGGCTTCAATCAGGTGGTGATCGTTATCTTTACAGGGGATATGCACGTGCAGGGTACCGCGCAGGCCATCCACCAAGCCCTTGTAAAATTCGCGGAAGAGGTTGGGATCCAGCCCGCCCAGCGGGAAGTGACCTAATTCGACTTTCCACACCAAATTGGGCCGCCCGCACAAGTCCAGCGCGACCACGGCGAGCGTGCCGTCCATGGGGAAGGCAAAGCAACCCGCGCGCTGGATGCCCTTGAACTCGGGTAGCGCTTCCCGGATGGCTTGCCCCAGCACGATGCCGGTGTCTTCAATCAAATGGTGCGGGTCCACTTCGATATCGCCGCGCGCGTCCACTTCCAGCCCAAAGCGGCCATGGCATGCAAACGCGTTCAGCATGTGGTCGAAAAACGGCAGGCCGGTCTCAATGGCGATGGGGCCGCCATCGGCATAAAACGTCAGCGTGATTTGGGTTTCTTTTGTGTTTCTCGTGAGGGTGGCGGTTCTCATGCAAAGTCTCCCAATAGTTTTCCCAGCTGCTCCAGGGAATCGATAATCACTTCGGCACCGGCGGCGCGAAGCAGTTCCGCGTCATGGGTGGTCGTCACGGCAATGCGGCGCAGCCCGGCGGCTTTGGCGGCCTGCATGTCATCCACCGAATTGCCCACGTAAATCCCGCCGGTGGCGCCCATTTTTTGCAGGGCGGCCAGCAGCAGGTCCGGCTGGGGCTTTTTTTGTGCCTCCGGGCAATCATCCTGGCAAAGCACTTGCTCGAACAGCGGCTCGAAACGCGCTTTCCAGATGGGATCATATTCGCTCCGGAAGCGCCCCGTGGCCACCGCCAGCCGGTGGTGCCGCTTCAGCCCGGCGAGTGTTTCGGGCGGCACCAGCCAGGTTTCTGTTGATGGGGCCAGTGACAGATACAACGTGGTGGCCTCTGTGGAAATCTCGGCATACGTTTTTTGTACATCCCGGCGGCGCAGCAACTCCACCGTGGCATCCCAATCGTCATTAAAACCACCCTCTGCGCGCAGGGCTTTCAGCTCGCCGCTTTGCAACGGTCGGCTGGAATATTTTTCCACCATGGCAGCCACCGTAGCGTCAAAGCTGGCCGAGGTATCCACCAGTGTGCCGTCCATATCAAAAATCAGCGCGCGGGATTGTTGCCAGGCATCCAGCACGTCCAAAAATTGCTGCATTTCCGCCTCGTTGCCCGTTGAAATCCGGACCATGCCATCCAGCTTGTGCATCCCGGATCGATCCCGCAGCAGGATGCCCCGCTCCCGGAAAAACTCGCAGAACGCTTTGGCTTCGATGCCGACCGCCATCATGAAGAAATTGGCTTTGCCTGCCACCACGCGGTAGCCACGATTGCGGACGGCTTCCACAATGCGTGCCTTGCGTTGCATGACGACTTGCGCTTCGACCCGGATTTCATCATATCGGGGCAGCATGCGCATTGCCATGTGCAAGGCGTAGGCATTCACGCTGTAGGGCGAGCGCACCCGTTTCAGGTAATCGATCAGCTCCGGGCGGCCAATGATGGCCCCCAGCCGCAATCCCGCCAGCCCCCACGCCTTGGAAAAAGTGCGGGTCACCAAAATATTTGCGAATTCATCCACCAGCGGCAGCGCGGAAACGCCCGAAAATTCGGCGTAGGCTTCGTCCATCACGAACAGCGTTTCCGGAAAGCGCGCGCACCAGTCTCGAACCACATCCAAGGGCAGCATGCAGCCGACCGGGTTATCTGGCGACGCGAACATGGCCAGTTTGACGCCCTGCCGTAATTGGGCCTCGATGGCCGGAATGTCGTATTCCAGCTCATCGGTGATGGGCACTTCAATCAGCTTGCTTTGCACCAGTTTCAGGTAATGCGGAATCAACGCAAAAGTAGGCGCGGCAGTAATGGCCGTGTCCTGTCCCGGTTCGATGAAGGTGAAGGCGATCACAAATAAGGCTTCGTCGCTGGCATTGGTCAGCAGCACGTGATCGGTCGGCATGTTCCAGGCTTGGGAAATCGCTTCCAAGAAGCGGTCATACTCCGGGTAGGCGGTCAGGAGTTCTCCCGGTGTATCGTCGCTGTAGGCCCATGGAAACCCGGTGGTATTTTCGTTGAAATCCAGCCGGATGAAATCCCGTCGGCCTTCCAGCGGGGGCATATAAGGCCGGATGGCTCCCACGGCCTGGCGGGGCACTATTTTCGTCTGGGGCAAGGTGTTGTTCATGGGACCAGTTTCTCCAGTTTATATTCCAGCACATCGCGGGCGCCCCGGGCAATCAGTTGGGGGATCAGCTTGGAGACTTCTTTCGACGGCACCGCGATTTTCACCGCAAACCCTTCTTCTCCGTACAGCGGGGCCACGGTGGGCGAGCGCATGGCGGGCAGATCGTTCACCAGCCTGTCAAAATCATCCTTCGATACATTCATTTCCAGCAGGACCTTGTTGCTGGCGTTCAGGGTGCTTTGCATCAGCATGGTCATCTGGGCCAGCTTTTCCTGTTTCCAGGGGTCCTTCAACGTTTCCGCGCAGGCCAGGAAGCGGGTGGTGGATTGCAGCAGCTCATCCACAACGGCCAGCCGGTTGACTTGTAGCGTGGATCCGGTGGAGGTGTTGTCGATAATCATGTCGGCATCCTCGGGCGGTAGGGCCTCGGTGGCGCCGTAGCTTTTAATCAGCACCGCGTTCAGGTTTTTTTGCTTGATGTAGTTTTCCGCCAGTCGGGTATATTCCGTGGCGACCACCAGGCGCATGGTTTTCCAGGCGCCGCTTTCCACCAGTTCTTCCGGCACCGCCGCGACAATACGCACCTTGTTGTAGCCCAAATCCAGCAGGCTGGATATTTCCCGCCCATCCTCCAGGCCGTTTTCCAGCAGCCAGTCGTAGCCCGCAAAGCCGCAATCATGCCGTCCCAGGGCAATCAACGAGGGGATGTTCTGCGGTTTCAGCAGCTTGATTTCGATTTCGGAATCCGAGCACAGCGGGCGATAAGACCGGCTGCTGAAGGTCAGATCAATGCCGATGGACGATAGCAGCGTCACGACTTTATCTTGCAGGCGCCCTTTGGGGATAACCAGTTTGAGCTTGTTTGCGGACATGGGGTACTCCGTGGTTTGTGGAAGTTGATAAAAGCGAAGAGACCGCCCATTGGGAGCGGTCTCTGGTGAATTCTGCAATGGTTGCTGTGTGTCAAAGCGAATCCGTTAGAGCCAACTCCCCTGAGGCATGTTCAGGGTGAACCCGTGATGATGCACGTGATGATGCGGATTCAGGACGTTAGAGAGAGTTGACACAAGGAGTTCCTTTAACTGGGCTCGATACAACGAAGCCTTGATATAACTAAGCAAGGCTACTTTCACATAAACACATAAACCCTGTCAAGATTGCGAATTGCCATGCGCGGTTATCAGGGGGTGCCGGGGTTGGTGGCGTTGGCGGCTTGGTGGCGTTGGATTTCGCCTTCCACCAGGTACAGCACGTCTTCGGCGATGTTGGTGGCGTGATCCGCGATGCGCTCCAGGTGCCGGGCGGCAATCAGCAGGGTGATGAGGTAGCCCAGGCTGTCGGGTTGCTCACGCATGGCGGCTTCCACCCGCTCGTAGATGTCCCGGTGCATGACATCCACCTCCTGGTCCGCGCCGCAGACCTTGCGGGCCAGATCGGTGTCCTGGTTGACCAGGGATTCCAGGCTGTCGCGCAGCATGATTTGCACCTTGCGGGCCATGCCCAGCAGATCGAAGGGAATGCCGATTTTGGCATGCTGAGTGAGGTACATCGCGCGCTCGGCAATGTTGGCCGCCAGATCGCAGATGCGCTCCAAATCGTTGTTGATTTTGAGGATGGCGATGATAAAGCGCAGATCGTTGGCCACCGGCTGGTGCAGGGCCAATATTTTGAGGCAGTCTTCCTCCACTTCCACTTCCATGTGATCGATCTCTTCATCGCCTTCAATCACGGAGCGCGCCAGCGCCGCATCGCGCTCTTCCAGCGAGGTCACCGCCTGCTGCACCCGCTCTTCCGCAATGCGGCTGAGGTCCGTAATCTTGTCTTTCAGTCTTTCAATTTCCCGATCTAGATGCCTGGTCATGATGTGGTCCTCTTTAGTCTTCCTGTAGGAGCTAGTTGGAGATAGTTTTTTCTACAGGTTTCCATGTGGATAAATTTTCTTCCAGCCTTTTTAAAGTAATGTTCTTAAGATTACCTTGGCGGGAGCAAACGGCATCCATTTCATTTCTTGGTAATCTTTCCGCTTTTAGCCCTTTAAACTCGGGAATATGCTTTACGAAACGGAATCGCTTTTGCTCCTCATCATAGAATCCCCATTCTCCAGTGTTGCAGTCCGCAATCCTAGCAGACTCACTAAAATGGGTTGTTCCATTTTCAGTACGACGTAAGATCAAGATGCGGTAGGATGTCCATGCTGGACATGGAACACCACCGACTAGGCAACCAAGAGCAGTTGGATCTTTAGCAAAGGAGAGAATTTCTTCTTTGTCTAAATAATTTATTTGATCGATAGGTGGGTTTATCCAAGTCCAAGGTGCTGCTATATCAATGGCTTCAAACTCTTGATATTGAATAAAACGGTTTTTACCCATGACCTTCTTTAAACCGCTGCTCCAACTATATTTTGGAGATTCGCTGACCCAAATCCATAAGCCTAACCCTAGCATGACGAGTAAAGTTGTGCCTATTTTTTTTAGCATGAGGTTACCCAAACCGTCCGGTGATATAGTCTTCAGTCTGCTTTTGGGTGGGGGTGGTGAAGAGGTTGCGGGTGGGACCGAATTCCACCAGGTTGCCGGTATAAAAGAAGGCGGTGAAATCGGAGACGCGGGCGGCCTGCTGCATGTTGTGGGTGACGATGATGATGGTGTAATCCCGGCGCAGCTCGCCAATCAGCTCTTCAATGCGGGCGGTAGCCTGAGGGTCCAGCGCGGAAGTGGGCTCGTCCATCAGCAGCACATCCGGATCCACGGCGAGAGCCCGGGCAATACACAAGCGCTGTTGTTGCCCGCCGGAAAGCGCGATGGCGTTCTTGTGCAGGCGGTCTTTCACTTCGTTCCACAAACCGGCGCGGGTCAGGCTGCGTTCCACAATTTCTGCCAACTGCTGCTTGTTTTTAATGCCATGGATGCGCGGACCGTAGGCCACATTATCAAAGATGGACTTGGGGAAGGGGTTGGACTTCTGGAAGACCATGCCCACCTTCTGGCGCAGTGCCACCACGTCCACATCCGGGCTGTAGATGTCCTGCCCGTCAACCAGGATCTCGCCGGTCACGCGGGTGGCGTCGATGATGTCGTTCATGCGGTTCAGCGTGCGCAGCAGGGTGGATTTTCCGCAGCCGGACGGCCCGATAAACGCGGTCACCCTACCGGTGGGGATGCTCATGTTGATGTCAAAGAGGGCCTGCACCGCGCCGTAGTAGAAATTCACGTGATTAATAGCGACTTTCGGCGCCGGAAGGCTTTCCATGGGTGTTTCGTCCTTGGTTAGGAGGATGGGTTCAAAACTCATTTTAATCGTTTCGGGGGCAACTACCATCTGAATTTCTCCCTGAAGTGGTTGCGGATAAAAATGGCGACAATGTTAATGCCGGAAACCAACAGCAGCAGGACCAGTGCCGTGCCGTATTGCATGGGGCGCACTGCGGCGATATCCGGGTGTTGGGTCGCCAGAATGTACAAGTGATACGGCAGGGCCATCACCTGGTCAAAAACCGAGGTGGGCAGCGCCGGTAAGAAAAATGCGGCTGCGGTCAGCAAGATGGGGGCGGTTTCGCCCGCCGCGCGTCCGATGGCCAGGATGGAGCCGGTCAGAATTCCCGGCACGGCATACGGAAGCACGTTGGTGCAGATCGTCTGCCACTTAGTGGCGCCCAGGGCCAGGCTGCCTTCCCGCAGGGATTGCGGAATCGTGCGCAGCGATTCCTCGGTAGCCACGATGATAGTGGGCAAAATCATGCAGGCCAGCGTGAGGCCGCCAGCCAGAATCGACGCCCCGAAACCCAGCACAATCACGAACAGGGCGAGTCCGAACAACCCAAACACGATGGAGGGAACGCCCGCCAGCGTGACGATGGCCAGGCGGATCATGTCCGTAAAGCGGTTCTGCTTGGCGTATTCGGTCAGATAAATCGCGCTGGCCACGCCCAAGGGCAAGGCAACCCCAACCGCCAAGCCCACCAGGGAGAGCGTTCCCACGATGGCTGGTAGAATACCGCCCGCTGCGCCGCTTTGGGTTGGGAATGCGGTGATGAACTCCCAGTTGAGGACCGGCAGGCCCTTAATGATGATGTCAAAAATGATGAATGCGACGGCCAATACAATAGAATAAGCCACACCCCGCATCAGGCCATAGAGAAAGGCCTCCTTCACCTTGACTCCATCCCCCTTGCGGAATTGCAGCGAGGGCCGGCTCTGTTGGTTCGCGGTGGAAACGACGGTACTCATGCGCCCATCCTGTATTTTTTCAGAACCTGGCGAGCCACGATGTTCAGCCCGAAGGTGGTGACTAGCAGCAGGATGCCGACGCAGAACAATGCCCGGTAATGCTCGCTGCCGAAGGAAATCTCGCCCATTTCCGCGGCGATGGTGGCGGTCATGGTGCGCACCGATTCCAGCGGGTTCAGGGTCATCAGCGCGGCGTTGCCGGTGACCATCAGCACAGCCATGGTTTCGCCAATCACCCGGCCGATGCCCAGCATCACCGCCGCCATAATCCCGGACATGGCCGCCGGGACCGTAATCTTCCAGATGGTTTCCAGGCGGCTGGCGCCGATGGCCAGTGATGCTTCTTTATACGAGAGGGGCACGCTGCGAATGGCGTCTTCCGAGATGGAAATAATCGTGGGCGCCGCCATCAGGGCCAGCAGAATCCCACCGACCAGGCCGGTTAGTCCCGAATCCAGATGAAAACCGGCTTTGATGAAGGGGACCAGCACAATCAGCCCGAAGAAACCGATGACTACCGACGGAATGCCCGCCAGCAACTCAATGAACGGTTTCAGGATTTTCTGCTCCAGCGGGGTGGCCACTTCAGCAATGTAGACAGCGGCACAGACCCCGAACGGGACGGCAATCAGGGAGGCAATCAGCGTGACTACCAACGAACCGCTAATCAGAGGCAGGATGCCGAAGGATTCTTTCATCATCGAGGTCGGCGCCCAGGTATCGCTGAACAATGCGCCGAGGCCGGGCTCCAAGGCAAAGGGGGCCGCTTCCTTCCCGATGAACAGAAAAATCAGCCCGACAATCAGGATGCTGGTGGAGGCAATAGCGATCAGCCCCAACTCAATCAGTTTCTCCTTCGAGAGCTTGTTGCGGGTGGGGCTATTGATGCTGGACGGGAATGTAGCCGGATTGCTGGACAATGTTCTGTCCTTCCTTGCTGATGGCGTAGGTGACGAATTTCTGAGCGGCTTCCGAGGGTTTGCCGGGAACGATCAGGTAAAGCTCCCGTGCGATGGGATAGCTTTTGTTCTGGACGGTTTCTACCGTCGGCATGACGGCCGTAGATTCGGCGTCGGGCTTAACGCCCAGGATGTGAATTCGGCCCTGGGCTTTCTCGGCATAATCCAATCCAACATAGCCAAGACCCCCCTCATCGGCTGCCACCGCTTCCACAATGCCCGAACTGGCAGGCATCAGGCGGGCGCTTTTGGTGTAGTTCTGCTTTTGCAGCACATGCTCCTGGAAGAATGCATAGGTGCCGGAGCTGGATTCGCGTGAGTATACCAAAATCGGCATGTCTGGGCCGCCAACTGCCTTCCATGTGGTGATTTTTCCGGTAAAGATATCTTTCAGCTGCGCCAAGCTGAGCGCTTTCACGGGGTTGCTCGGGTTGGCAATCACCGACAACCCGTCCAGTCCCACCGGGATTTCTTTCAAGGTCAGCCCTTTTTGCGCCGCCTGTGTTTTTTCCTTGTCCGAGAGATCCCGTGAAGAGGACGCAATATCGGTGGTGCCGTTCATCAGCGCCGAAATACCGGTGCCGCTGCCGCCGCCGGTCACGGAAACCTGGATGTCCGGAGTGGTTTTCATAAAGTCCTCGGCCCAGCTGCTGACCAAATGCACCATGGTATCGGAACCCTTGATGGTTACCATGTTGACGCCGGCTTTGGCGGCAGGTGTGTGAGCGGCATCCTTCCGGGCGC
Organism: Coleofasciculaceae cyanobacterium; assembly: GCA_036703295.1. Classification (GTDB taxonomy): domain Bacteria; phylum Cyanobacteriota; class Vampirovibrionia; order Vampirovibrionales; family Vampirovibrionaceae; genus DATNPJ01. The sequence continues at coordinate 26,911 of DATNPJ010000034.1, forward strand.
ATCCGGCCGTGAAAAACAGGCTGATGACTGCAATCAGGAGGGTGAGGGTTGAAAGTGTTTCCAGTCGCCAGGGGCGGTGCATGGGTGTGGACCCTTCGTGAGACATAAAGTGAAGCCAGGTAATTGGAGATCATATGAAAGAACTGTGACAACTCTGTGACACGAGACGTAAAGATTGGTAACGAGGGCCGATTGGCTCATGCAAATGAAAAAGAAAACCGGTGAGAAGTTGCTAGCGAATTCACTTTTTCAGGAAGGAGTAGGCAGTCCTGGTATATCGTGCATCCTAACGCGGTGGTTTGGTATAATGCCTTGCCTTCGGCGTCTTTCTTCTTGAGTCATGCATGAGGGGTGGCTGATTGGGGGACTCTTGAGATGGGTTTAAACCTACCCGTAAAGAGGAGCCTTGAGCTCGGCTATCTAGACAGGCAGACAATTGTTTATTCATCCGGGTTCTCTAGAATAATGAGGATCCATGACATTTCGAAGTTGGGACAGATCCATTCCGCGCTCTCTGAAACTTGAGTCACCTTCATAATAAAGGGGGAGAAAACATGAATAGTAAGCGACTGGCAATGGGCTTGCTGGCTGCCACGTTCAGTCTGGGCTGGTATACCGCTGGTAACGCCCAGACAACGATGACAGGTTGCCCACAACCCTGCCCACAAAAAGTGACAACCTGCCCAAAACCCTGCCCAGAAAAATGCCCAAAACCCTGTCCAGAAAAAGTGACAACCTGCCCAAAACCCTGTCCACAAAAAGTGACAACCTGCCCAAAACCCTGCCCGGCGGGTTCGCTCACCACCGAGCTCTATCCATCGGTGGCAACCACCATCGAAACACCGGTGGCCATTAGCGCGTGCCCCGTGATTAGCGCATGTCCCGTGAAAGTCACACCTTGCCCACCACCGAACCCCTGTGCCAACATCACACCCTGCCCCGCCAGCTTATCGGGACAGGTCAGCACCACCGAGGCTACTGGCGAGGCCACCAGCGAGTCTACTAGCGCTGTGACTCACAGTGGTGGCTTACTGGGCATTGGCGGTAACAATTCCACAGCCTTGACGACGACGCCGGGGAACGGTGAGATTAGTATGGACCGCTTGGGACTTGGGGGCAAGGTAAACCTGACGCTGGTGAACCCTACCGATGTGCCGATGCGCTTCGACACCGTGCGGCGGACAGGAAAGGAATTCTCCTGGGTGATTCCGCCCCACTGCCAGCGGGAGGTATCCTATCGCAACTGGAACCCGTTCACCGATGAAGTGAGATTCATGGTGTACCAGGATCCTGCGGATGCGACTGCCGCCAATGACTTGGCGCCAGTGGTAGTGGTTCCTACCATTCGGCAGCAGGAGGCCGTGGTGACCGCACCGCCCATCATGACGCAAGTGGTGCCTCCAGCGCAGCCCACCCGCAGATCTGCCGTGAGGGGTTTCTGGTAACAGCGCCAGAGATTCCATCAGTCAAAAGAGCGCCAACCTGGGATTGGCGCTCTTTTTTAATGTGTTCGCACCAAAAATCAGCTAAAAATCCTGAAAGGCAGGAGAAAACGCCGGTTTCTCCCGGTAGCAGTCCTGAATGGCGGCCATGACGTTTGCAACGCCCAGCTGGCGCAGGCAGCTCCGATGCTCGCACGTGCGGGCCGGGCAGGGTCGGCAGGGTAAATCCAGATAGACTTGCCTGAGTGCCGTTCCGGGCTGGACCTGTGGGCGCCATTGGGACTGATTGGTGGGGCCATACAGCACCACCAGTCGAGGCGATCCGGCCAGTGCCGCCAGGTGGGCGGTGGAGGTGTCCAGGGTGATCACCAGGTCCACCCGCTGCATGACGGCCAGTGTTTCCCGCAGGCTGGTTTGTCCACATAGGTTGCGCAGCGGAAATTCTCGCTCCCATTCCTCGTAAGCCCCTTGCTCCCGTTGGCTGCCGGTGACGATAAAAACAGGCGCCAACCATTCATGCAGCAGTCTGAGTAATTGGCGCCAGTTTTCATCAGGCCATTGCTTTCCGGGGGAACCGCTGGCGGCCTGGATCAGAATCCTGGGCGTATTATTGGTTTCCCCTGGCAGGGCAGGGCGCAGAAGTGCCTCTGCGCGGGTGTGATCGGCCTCCCGCAAGGGGCACTCCAGGTGGGAATCCGAGACGCTGAGTCCCACCTCTCGCAACAGGTCCAGGTAAAGTTCCACCTGGGGTCGCTGGTCGAGCAGGGAGGTGGAGGGGATGGGGTGGGTCAGGCAGCGACCCCAATACTTCAGTCCATGGATGCCCAGCCGTTCTAAATCGAAGCCGACCCGCTGCGGCAGCTTGGCTTGGCGGGCGGCGGTTCCCCAATACAGCGAGTACCGGGTGAAAAATATCGTGTCATACCCCTGGGCTTCCAGAAACAGTCTGGGGTTGGCCGGTTGGTGTTGTTTCTCCAGATAGACATGATCCAGCCAGAGCAAGGTTTCATAGAGAGAATGAATGACGGGCGTGGTGACGAGATCGATACGGGCCGAGGGGCCTAGGTTGTGGCGGAGATTACGGATAAACGGGATTAGCAGTACGTTATCCCCGATGAATTTGGACGGGACGATCAAGATTGACTGGGGTTTTTTAAAGCTCGGGAGGTCCGGGCTTGCAGGCTCGCAAGGCTCCGGCAGCACCCGATTTGCCCATGATAGGATTGTCTGTAGAATCTCGTTGGCAACCATGGCGGCCTCCGGGGCGGGTTTACGACCGTAATTTCCCACTGGAATCTCATGGTTTGCGAGCCTGGAACAACCCCTATATTCCAATAGAACCCGGATACCGGGTATTCCTCACCGGTTCATAAAATGAAGCGCTTTTTCCACTGAAGGGATAATGCCGAGCGGAACCGGTTTGTCCTACTGTATAATAATCATACGCCCCTTCATTGCCTCATCTGTGCCTGTTTTCGGGACTGATGCCGGGCTTGCAGTGGATAGTGTCCGGGCGTGGAAAGTGAAATCTTGATGAGAGATCTTCTGCAGCCGTGGGCGGATAAACTGATCCGCGCCATGCTGCCCCAACACCCGTTTGATATCCGGACTGTCGAGATTCCGGTGCCGGATCTGCCCCTGGCGTTTCAGGGTTTTCGGGTGGCACAAATTTCAGATTTGCACATTGATCGATGGAACCGGGCCGTCGCCGAAGCCTCCGTGGATGCCATCAACCGTCTGGACGCGGACCTGCTGGTTTGCACCGGGGATAATATTGCCAATGGTCCGCATTACCTTAGCGATGTGACCGGAATTCTGGGACAGCTCAACGCCCGCCACGGAAAACTGGCCTGCCTGGGTAATCATGACTACTCGGATGGCAGCGGCAGCCATGGGATCCGCAAGGCCCTGAAGTCCGCTGGGTTCGATGTGCTGGTGAACGAAAGCACCACGCTGACTCTAGAGCATCAGCACATCCAGATTGCAGGGTCTGATGACCTGATTTTGGGAAGCCAATGCCTGCGCACCACCCATCGCCGTCTGTGCCAGGATCCAGCCACCATCCTGCTGAGCCATAACCCGGAGAATTTCGAGGCCATTGCCCAATTTCGCCCGGAGTTAGTGCTTTCCGGGCATACACATGGCGGGCAGATTTACATTCCGGAGGGCCTCCGCCGCCGCTTCATCGGTTTTCCCTATGTGGCGGGTTTGTATGCGGTGGATCGCAGCCGCTTGTACGTGAATCGGGGTCTGGGTTCTGCCGTGTTCGTGCATCATTGGGGCGATCGACGCTTGTCTTTGCCGACACCCCGCTTCCTGGTGCGCCCGGAAATCAGCGTTTTCGTACTGGTGAATGCACGGCAGCATGGCCCGATTCATCTGGATGCGCATCGCGTTTCAGCTTCTCCGAAAGCCAGTTAGAAATTGCTGAAAAATTTCCCGGATTCAATTTCTCAGGTCCGATTATTACCCTGGACCACCGCGTTCCGGATATGCCCGTTGAGCAGTTGAATGGCCTGGGGTGCGGCCACTTGAAGCCGGTTATTTTCAATGGTGATGGTGCTCACCTGGGGCACATAACCATTCCGGTAAGGACTGACGCTGACCCGGATACCTTTGGCGCAACGGGTGATGGTGTTGTTCCGGATGAGGTAATTGCCCCAGTCGAAGCCATCGATTCCCGGCCCTGTGTTGGTGTAGATGTTCATGCCGAAGCCGCCGCAGTCGGCAATGAGATTGTTCTCCAAAAACACGTTGGAGTAGCTGACCACTTCAATGCCGTTCGATGTCGGAATGGAGGGTACCCCTGAGATGCTGTTGTTCCGCACGATGATTTGTCCGGCGCCCGGCGTGCGGGTGGCGAATTTGACCGTACCTTTCAGGTGCCGGAAGACGTTGTTGTACAGAAAGAACCCGTTGGTGCCGCCATACCGGTTCTGATTCGAGGTGGTGGTGATTTGGGTGACGTTCTCGAAATAGTTGTTTCGCACGGTGGCATTGTGGCTGTGCGTCCCCTGGGCGCCCGCCCGGCTGGTGGTCACGCGGATAGCTGCATCCCCGAAATCGTAAAAATTGCTGTTCTCAACCACCACCCCATCGGAAGAGCCGAAATAGAGCCCCGACTCCCCCCAGCGGTACTGGGTGCGATCCGAAGTATTCCCCCGGAAAATCAGGTTGCGGATGCCGACGTTGCGACTGAAGCGGGAGTAGAACAAATACTCATCTTTAAACGCCGGTGTTTTGACCAGCTCGGCCCCGGTTTCTCCCACAATCGAAACATTGTTCAGTTGATCCCCGTGCAGGCCCGAACCCAGTTCGTAACGCCCGGCCGGAAAGTACAGAATCGTATTCCGGCTGGCCGTCTTCAGGAGTTGGTTGAGATGAGGCGCGTCATCCACCCCGTCATTGGGGAGAATACCGGCTTGCGTCACATTGATTTGAGCACAATTTTGCGCGCAGATTTGAGGAATGTTCACGGTGGCGGTAAACGCCTCGCCGCGCGGCATGGCCAGCATCAAGCTCGATAGCGTTACTCCCACCGTCAGCAGGCTTTGCCAAGGCTTGAAGAATGTCATGAGACCCTCCCCCTTTTTTTTAAATTTGAGCTTGCAGACGCCGGGGGCGGGTTCAAGTTCAATCGGGACGTTAGGGTCTTAAATTGAAAAGCAGCACCTGGGAGTTCGGTTCCAAGCCTCGAAGCGCCAGATCTATCTCGGTTCCGGACAAGCCAATGGCGTCACCGGCTTCCAGCGTTTCTCCGTTCAGGCTGATGCGACCGGTGGCCACATGCAGCCAGACGCTCCGATGGGCCGGAAGCGAATACGTTACGGATTGATCGGGATTCAGCAAGGCCAGATATAACTCGGCATCCTGATGGATGGTTACCGAGCCTTCCCGGCCGTCCGGCGAGGCGATGAGCCGAAACCGGCCCTGCTTGTCGGTATCGGAGAACGTGCGTTGCTCATAGCCCGGCGTCATACCGGAGCGCTCCGGTAGAATCCAGATTTGCAGCAAATGCACCGCCTCGGTGTGTGAAGGGTTGAACTCGCTGTGGCGGACTCCGGTTCCGGCGCTCATGCGTTGCACGTCGCCGGGTCGGATAATGGAGCCGTTGCCCAGGCTGTCCTTGTGTTCCAGCTGGCCTTTCAAAACGAGGGTGATGATTTCCATATCCCGATGCCCGTGCGTGGCGAAGCCGCCGTCCGGCGCGACCGTGTCGTCGTTGATCACCCGCAGGTCGCTGAAGCCCATATGGCGCGGATCGACATAATCCCCGAACGAAAAAGTATGATAACTGTCCAGCCAGTCAATGCGGGTATGTCCGCGCTCCCCGGCTTTGCGGATGTTTGTGGTGGTGATGGCGCTCATGGTTTAGTTTCCCTGTGGCAATTGCTAAATATGCTGCGGCGTGGCTGCATGTGGCTGGAAAGCGGTGGGTTTCAGCTTGCGGGCCAGCCAGGCGTCGATGGAGAAGCGACCCGGACCATTCAGCAGGAACATCACTGCGGCGCTCAGGTACACCAGCGGCAGCTCAAAGGAAGATCCTCTGGGATTGACGAAGGGATCGCCGCCGGGCAGGTGCACCATGGCAAGCGCGCCAATCATGGTGCCGATGAGGCCCAGGCAGGCCAGTGGGGTTAGCAGTCCTAGCATCAGGCCAAGCCCGCCCCCAAATTCAGAGAAGGCCGCCGCCGCTTGCAGCAGGCCGGGGACCGGTGCCTCTCCCATCCATCCGGTCGGATTCTGGATCTTTCCCAGGCCATGCAGGACAAACGCGCTGCCCATCACCAGTCTCAGGAGCAATAGGCCCAGCGAGGGCAGGGTTTTGTGTTGAAAATAATGGTTGAGATTCATCCCCGAATTCCTCCTTTTTCCCCGGCCTCCATCCTACTCTTGCAGGCCATCATAATCAATGAGCCCGAAGGCTACTCGCTATCCATGGTGCGGACGCATTGATGCCCCAGGTGATTCGATGCGCGGCCTTACTGTGGCGTGGATCCCCGGTTAGGCATCCGAAAATGGCCTGGTTGGGGAATAGGGGCGTTATGGGAAATCCGGTACCATACTATTCATAAGAAGATCCAAAAGATCTTCTGAAGGCCTCTTCCGGGGAAACCTGGGGGAGGTCCAATTTTTGGCGCTGTTTTTCAACAGCACGAGGCGATGATCTTTTTGGAAACGAGGGGGGTTAGTAGCTGGTTTTCAAGTCTTCAACGGAGCCGAACCAGCCGCAGGCCTTGCAGCGGGCCTCGGTCTCCAGGTTGGGGGTGATGCTGCCGCCCGCCTCCGCTTCCGCCGGCTCGAAATGCTGAATTTCAATTTGGCTACGGCCACAAGCGGGACATTTGTATACAGACATGGATGCCTTGCTCCTGTTACGCTGATTTCGATTATCCGCCTTTCCGGACGTTGAGCAAATTCCCTGGCTCGGTAATTCATGCGTGCCTTGCTTTGTTTATTCGCCCTCAAATATGGCTGAGTGCAACCTCGGAGCTTAATCCTGCTTGATGCGACAACTGTTTGCTCCCAGTATTTTATTCAGGGGGCAGTATCCGATGATGCCGGTCAGAAGCGCGGTGGCGGACAGCACCAAGCTCAGCACCCGCCAGCCGGTCGCGATATCCGCAAAGAGACCGATCCCTAACAAAAGCAAACCCAGGGTGATCCGGACAGTCTTTTCTACCCCGCAAACATTCCGTTCCGAAGTCATGGTACGTTCTCCTGTTGCGTGCCATCAGGATATCATTCTGATTCAGGGCGTCAATTCATCGAATGTCTATGAATGATGGGCGTTTTGGGTGTGGCAAGGGACGTTTTGTACCCAGTGGAATGGGGCTGGGCTTGGCGCGAATGCCAGGGTTAATAGCCATTCGGATAAGCATGCCGGGCTGCACGGTGAGGGCTTTTGAGCGCATGGCCCAGTGCCCCGGCCATTGGTTTCAATCGGGAGCGGTACCACAGGCATTCCCTATCAGGCTAATCCGGAAAATTGACTGTTTTTCCAATGTCCCCGGTCGGGCATGCAGGCACAATGGGGATAGCCCGCAAGGGTTGAAACACCGGGCATAATAGAAAGCGAGGCGATTATCATGACTCTCAATCATCCCGTGGAAACGATTGCCAAACGGCTGGAGAAAGCATTGGAGGCCGTGGAAAACCCGGTTCTGATTCCGTCCATTGCCAAAGATGTCCGAAACGCGGATATCTGTGTTGAAGAGGCGGAGGATGCTTTTACGGTCAAGGTGGATCTGACGGGCGTTGACCCGGATCTGATTGAATTTGCCATCTGGGATGGGGTGCTGACCCTGTCGACGGTCCAACTGGAAGCCGACGGTGAGTCCCCTATGGAAGAGGGTGAAAATACCGAGGATGAGGCCAATCCCGATCCTGAGAACATCGAGAATTACGGTGGGCTGGTTTATCAAGTCTCCCTGCCGTCCAATATCGATGTTGCCGAGGTAGTGGCCGAGTTTATCGATGACAGGCTCGTTGTCCAGTTACCCAAACTGAAGGTGTTGCTGCCGATCAGTGCCTAGAACGCAACGAGGACGACTCCTCGGATCAGTCGAATTTCAACTGGATTCCTTAAAAGCCCGAGTGACACCCGTCGGAAAGCCTCCTTCGGCGGGTGTCGCTCCATCATTTGGGGAACCTCCACTGATAGACGGATTCGGTTTTCCGGCTGATTTGGTAGATTAAACGGATAGGCATCCCTGGTGATTCCTCCAGCAGAAACCGGTCGATTTGAAATGATGCAAGGGTTGATGACTGCACTGATAATCAAGCACTTCGTGTCTGATTTTTTGCTGCAAACACCCTACCAGTACAAAAATAAAGGGATCTTTCTGCATCCGGGCGGCTTGCTGCATGGCGTGATTACCATTGCTTCAACCGCGGTTGTCTTGGTTGTGTTCAAAGTTCCCGTGTCGCTTTGGCCGACGATCTTGGTGGTGGAGTTCCTCGTCCATTACGGGATGGATTTTGCCAAAGTCCGCCTCAACCAACGAATGGGCTGGACGGCTTCTACGCACAACCAGTTCTATATCCTGCTGGGGTTTGACCAGATGGTGCACTACCTGACCTACATCTGGATTGTTTACTGGGTCACATTACAGGTGGCCTGATCCGATCCGGCTGAGGATTAAAGGGCGATAGGCTATCCATCAGTCTATGAGTTCGCGTCAAAAAGCATGCCAGGAATGCGTTTCTGGCATGCTTTTGGCTGGACCCATATCCTAGTGGATGACGGCCAAGACAGCGGTTTCTTCTTGGTGCGTGACTTCCCGGATGGTCCGGTGGGTGGATTCATTCACTTCCTTCAGGTGTTGAGTGATCTGTGTGGCTGTGGTGGCCATATTTTTGGATGTGGCACTAATCGTCTTCGAGGATTGATTCAGATGCTCTATGTTTCCGGCAATGTGTTGTACCGCTGTGATGGACTCATCGATCCGCTGGGCGGTACTGTTGGCATACACGGCGGCTTCCTGGACCGTTTGGGAGACTGCATTGGCGGACTGGGCGACACCTGTGATGTTTTGGCTGATTTCATTGATCGTGGCGGTCTGCTCTTCCACGGCATTGGCGATGGTATGGTTGATCTGATTCATTTCCTCAATGATGTGGGTAATCTCGCTAATGGCGCTGACCGAGGAATTCGTGTTCTTCTGCATTTCTTCCACCTGAGCCCGGATTTCCTCGGTTGCCTGGGCGGATTGTTTGGCCAGTTCCTTGACCTCGCTTGCGACCACGGCAAAGCCTTTACCGGCTTCTCCGGCTCTGGCTGCCTCAATGGTTGCGTTCAGGGCGAGTAAATTGGTTTGGTCGGCGATGCCCTTGATGAGTTCGACGACCTTCCCGATTTTCTGGGCGGATTGCCCCAATTCGTTGATGGTGACACGGCTGCCGTCAGCATGTTCCGACGCTTTGCTTGCGATCATGGAGGCTTGTGCGGCACTTCTGGAGACTTCGCCGAGTGAGGCTGCCATCTCCTCGATAGCGCTGGCCACCGTGTTGATGGAGGTCGACATTTCTTCGGACGCGGCAGCCACCGTTTGCATGTTTAAAGACATACTCGATGTGCTGTCGCCGACCGCTTGGAGATTGCCGTTAACTTGTTCGCTGGCTTCGAAGACTTCCTGAATGTTGCCGGTGCATTGTTCCATGCTGCTGGCCGTACTGTTGGTGCTGGTCTCCAGTTCACTGATCTGCGTCATCACTTCATCCAGGGATTGGGTAATGCCGCTTAGTTTGCTGCCGGCCGTGCTGCGAACCGTGTCGTTATAGATGGTAATCGCCAGATCCATATCCAGGAAAATAGATTGCATGATTGCTTGCAGACTTTCGGTTATTTTTTGGGGGTTCTTGGCAAAGTGTTTGACGACAACATCAATCAGTTCGTTGACGACGAAGCAGTAACCTCCCAGGTAATAACGGGGTTCTAGTGCGTTTCGCTCGTGGGTTTTACCGATATCATTGATGCGGGACATATAATTGTCCCGATACGTTCCCGAAAATAAAAGCTTCCAGTGGGCCGCCTGGGCGTGCTTCAGGCGTTCAATGTTGGCGGAATCGCCGACTTTTACGGAAAGGTTGTCCCAATGTGAAATATGCTGGTAGAAACCATCCAGAATTGTAGACAGGTGCGCCTCAATGACGGGCGTGACCATGTTCAGGTTCTGGCGGGTTTGCTCATCGATTTTCAGGAATTCCAACCGCTCTTCGCGATCATAATGAGTGTTTTGCGTCATGGTGTTTTTCTCCAATAAGCTAAATCTTGACCGTGCGTGCTTTAGCAGTGGACCCATATCCGGGGGACACGTCTTTGTCTCTGGACTTTTCTTGTAATGGCGCTAACCCAAGGCATACTCAGAAGAACGAGAGTATGCTAGGGTCATACTCTCGTGCAATCAATCAGTCTTACTTTTGATTATTCACTGATTGAACAGTCAGTGGAAGAGCCATTGGATGCATTTGTACCAAATGGTTGATTAATTCAAAAGGCTTAATCCGCAGGGGTTAATTCCGGATTAATCGCCAGCTCATCCCTATCGGTTCAAGATTAGATCAGCCCCTCTTGAAGGGCTTTGACGGCGGCCTGGGTTCGGTCATCCACGGCCAGCTTCTGGATCAGGCTGCGGACGTGGCTTTTGATGGTGTGAACGGAAACCTGCAATGCCTCTGCAATATCCTTGTTGCTTTTGCCCATCGCGATATGATGCAGCACCTCCACCTCTCGTTCGGTCAGTTGAAGGTTATAGGCCTGACGCGGAGCCGGAATGCTCAGGCCATTTTCCGCCTTCTGGGGGAGCGCGCTGGCGACGATGCGGGCAATGGCCGGATCCAGCCAGACCGCGCCATCCGCAATGACCTCCAGGACCTGGAGCAGCCGCTCGGTGGAGATGTCTTTCATGCAATAAGCGTCGGCGCCCGCGCTCAGCACGGCGTATATCTCCTCGCTGAACTGTCGGGAGGTCAGAATGATGACCTTGATTGCGGGCAAGGCGTCTTTAATTTCGCGGGTGGCGGAAATACCGTCAATTTCCGGCATGCCAATATCCATGAACACAATATCGGGTTGTAGTTCATGGGCCATTTTGATGGCCTGTTTGCCGTTTTCAGCCTCCCCAACGATCTGATAACCACCATGCTTCTGAAAGGAATAGATCAGGCCGGTGCGAGTAAATTCGTGATCCTCGGCAATTAATAATTTGAGCGGATGTGAGGTCTTAGTCATAAATCACATAGGAGCATTGCTTGGGCAAGGTAATCACAACATCGGTTCCTTGACCGGGAGCACTGTTAACTCTGATTGTACCGCAATGCAGCTCCACTAGCATCTTGCAGATATAAAGCCCCAAGCCCGAGCCGATGCGCTTGCGTGGCTGAGTTTGTTTTGCGTAATAGGGCAAGAAAAGTTGCGGCAGCAGGCTCGGATCGATTCCGGGGCCGTCGTCGATGATGTGAATTTCAAGGTCCGACTCCAAATCCAGCGCCTGAATCCTGATGTGACAACCCGCCTTGATGTTGTCCAGGGCATTGGCGATTAAATTCTGAAACAGCCGCTTGACTAGGAACGGATCGACTGTAATAGGTGGGAGATTGGGGCTGATTTCGTTTTGAATGCTGATTCCCTTGAAAATGGCCACTTTTTCCGGGTCTTTGCTGCACTCTGCCACCAGCTCGTACAGGTTCCAGGCTTCAAACATCGGTTTGACCCGGCCTTCTTCCAGCTCGTAGGTTTCCAGCAAATTGCTGACCATTTTGAGCAGATCGGCATTGTTCTTGACGAAACCTTGCATCAGGCCGGCGAGGTTTTCGTCGTCCCGGATGACCGGCTCTCCCTGCAGGGTCACCAATACCCGTCGTGAGGCCAATAGCGGGGTTCGCAAGTCATGAGTCAAGGTGGAAACGAAACTTTGCCTCAATGCCGCCGCTTCCCGCAACTTGTGGTTCGCGGTCAGCAATTCCTGGGTGCGAGCCTGCACGGTATGTTCCAGCGTGTCCTGAATTTCCAGCAGGGCCTCGTTGGCTCTTCTTAACTCCAGGGTTCGTTTCTCTACTTCCTGTTCCAGTTCATCGTGGGCCTGTCGCAATCTCTCCTCGGCGAGTGCTCTCAGGGTAATATCTTCCACGATCCCCAGCAGGTAGAGCGGTTCGCCGTTCTCATCCAGAATGGGTAGTTTCTTGGTATGCAAGAGTCTTTGAATGCCATCTTTGAAGGGGGTCCAGGCTGGGGGCATATCGAGGAGGTTTTTACAGGCTAATGCTTGCGCATCTGTTTCTGTGTGGCGTTTTGCCACTTCAGGAGGAAACAGGTCCCCTGAAAACTTTCCTTGCCAGTCCGTTTTATTCAGATGGAGGAGTTTTTCCCCGGATTGGCTGAGTAACTTGAATTTTAAGGTTTTTGCATCTTTCAGAAAGAGCGTAATCGGAATATGATCCACGATGGCGTCCAGCAGCTTGGTTTTTTGGACCATTTCGGATTCCATCCGAACCCGATCGCTGATATCCGTGCAAATACCCACGAAGTTGGAGAGTTCTCCGGCTTCGTTATAAACCGGGGAAACACTGACCTCATTCCAGAACAGTTCTCCGTTTTTGCGGTAATTGCGCAGCACGCAGGTAAACGACTCCCGTTTTTCAAGGGCGGCCAGCATTTCGCCCAAGGCCGGTTGATTCGGCTCCGGGGCATACAAAAACCGGCAATTTTGGCCCAGAATTTCCTCTTCCGGATAACCGGTGATTCGCTCAAAACTAGGGTTGACGAAAACAATGGGGTTATCCGGCTGGGTGGGATCCGTAATGACGATTCCGTTTTTGCTGGCCGCCAGAAGGCAATCGCGCAGGAGCGAAGTCCGCTGAAGGTTCTTGACAAGCATGTGGGAGACGCGATCTCATCCTTAAGGGTTGGGTTGTAGATAAAGTATATCATTGCACTCGGGAAAACATGGCGTGGAATTCGTGATGTCTCCCTGTGTTCAGGAATGCAGCGGCGCCATCATGCCATGATATTCAGGCGTTGACCCTTGGGACCTCGGGCTGCAGCGCCAAGGCTGTCTTTGTCAGGAGGCATGCTGGCCAGCATGGCGGAAACAGCCCTGAGTTTTGAAGACGCGGAGGCCGCAATCGCACTGTCGGCTGAAGACATATGGTGCGGTGCGGTTGCGCCGGCAAATGCCAGCTTCAGGTCTGCTTGAACCTGTTGTAGGCTCTGTCGTCCGGCTTCGGTGGGCGGGATGCCGGCCGCGCTGGGCATCGCTATCGGCACCGAGCCGGATGCCGCGTACGTGAAGCTTTTTTTCGAACCATCCGGCAATTGCATCGACACGGTTCGGTACCCAAACGAGATGCTGCCGGCCAAATGTCCTGCCGCTGTTTTATGAGCGGCCTCATGGCACTCCGTGTCCCGTCCTTCCGACATGGCCCAACTCTGCATGGCCGAAAACCGCTTCATGGCATCGGTCATCATGGCCTGCCTCTGTTGTACAATTGGCCTCTGGCCGCCCCCTGTCCGTTCAGGGGCATGCATGTTTGCATACGGATTGGACTGGTTGGCCAATGGCCTGACGACAGGCAGATTTGGGCCCATTCCTTGAAGCACCTTGATTTCCCCTCCTGGTTCCGATTCCAGTTTGAATCTGAGGCATTATTTTACCAGAGCGGTCTCCGACTGAAAATAGTTTGTTGCTAAGGGGGCCACCGGTGTGCGGATCGAGGTCGGTATTGGACAGGAGCCCCTATGCTCCGGCAGTCAGGCTCAGGCAAGGCTGGGTGGATGCTGTTGCTCGGCTCTCAGGATTTCCATCACGAGTTCCTCCTGCTGATGAGGTGAGAAATTTTGATTGATCAGCGGAAGCAGCCAGCGCTCCTCTTCATCCATGTGTCGGCTGAAAACCAGGTGCAATCGAACCAGCGTGCCGCGGAGATCGTCGGACTTTTTTTGCTGGATAGTCTCGATCAGTTCGCGCATCAGGTGATGATCCCCCTCGAAATTATTCAGCGTTCCGGCAATGGTCGCGACTTTCCGAAGTGCCGGAAAGATGGTCTCTTCTTCCAGGTATATATGCCGCCATAGCGCCTCACAGCAATGTTCGGCCTGCTCCTGCTCATAGGTTCGTTCAGCCGCTTTTTCAAGCAGCATGCGATGCATCTGAGTCAGATCTTCTTGCATCCATTGAACCAGAGCCATTTCGTCATTCCTTTTTCTGGGTTGTGGGTACTATTTTCGGGGATATTCGCCTTAAATTCATCTCCCCAACTGTCTACAGTCAGAAACGAGACTGGAAATCTCTTGATCCTCTGCAAGCCTGCCGGTTCAAGCGGGTGGTTCCCTTGCACCAGCTTGCGTCTGTTTATGTCGATTGGCCTGATCACTATCCCGGCCCTCAAGTTCAGGCGGTGCAAAAGTCCAGTCTGAGATTGGAATTAAAAATGGTGGTGATGGGTTTCGAATGCCAGAGCAGCGAGAAAAATAGACAGTCTGGGGATGTGAAGCGCGTCTGTCTTCGGAAATAATGCTAGCAGCAACGCGCGAGGCCCAAGATGCGGAGACTGGTCACCGAGATTGGCGAAGCCGGAATCATGCTGGGGAATGTCTGGCGGCATATCTTTGCGGGGCATATCGACTGGGGAGAATCGGTGCGGTTGATCGACCGTTTCGGGATCAGTTCCATCCCCATTGTGGGTTTGTCGGCGTCTTTTATCGGCATGGCCATTTCGGTGCAGATTGCCCGTGAAATCGTGGTGCGCTACGGGGCGGACAACGTGGTGGGCGGGTTTATCGCCTTGACGATTCTGCGTGAGTTGGCGCCTGTTTTCGTGGCGATTGTGATTGCGGGTAACGTGGGTGCCGCCATCACCGCGGAACTCGGCACCATGCAGGTCACGGATCAGATCGATGCCTTGCGGGTGTTCCGCATCAATCCGGTGGTTTACCTGGTGGTGCCGCGCATTATTGCCACAGCCATCTCCGGCCCGGCGTTGACGGGGATTGGCGCGGTGCTTGCTTTGGTTGCCGGGCAATTGTTCACGGAAGCGCTGGTGCATATTCCGGCGGAAATTTTTTGGGATTCCGTACGTTATGCCGCGACCACGCGGGATGTCGTCAATATGCTGACCAAATCCCTGGTTTTTGCAATTGCCATTGCGCTGCTGGCTTCTTATAACGGCCTGGCCACCGAGGGCAGTTCCGAATCGGTCGGGATTAACACCACACGGACCGTGGTCTGGTGTCTGCTGGCCACTTTTATGCTGAATTACCTGCTGACGTCGATCTTTTTTCAACTGTAGGGAGGCTCCATGTCTGAAACAATCCAAAAATCCATGCCTCAACCGGAAGCGGTGCCCCCTTCCCCGAAGCCAGTCCCTATGGTTATGCTGCGGGGCATCGTGTTGAAATACGGAAACAATACGGTTTTGGATGGCATCGATCTGACCGTCAACCGGAACGAGATCGTGGCCGTGGTGGGGCCGAGTGGGACCGGGAAGAGCACCTTGGTCAAGATTATTGCCGGGTTGTTGATTCCGGATGCCGGGGAAGTGGAGCTGCAAAGTGATCGGATTAGTCTGGCTTTCCAGAATGGCGCCTTGTTCTCCTCCATGACCGTGGCGGAGAACATTGCCCTGGCCCTGGAACGCACCACGGATTTGGATGATGAGGAGATTCAGGGACGGATTGATCGCTATCTCTCGCTGGTGGGTTTGCGGGATAAGATGGACCAGATGCCCACGGATCTTTCGGGGGGCATGCAGAAACGGGTGGGTATTGCTCGCGCCTTGGCGATCCAGCCGGACATCATGCTGTACGATGAGCCATCGGCCGGACTGGATCCCATTCTGGGCCAAAAACTGGAAGAGAGTCTCCGGGGAATTAACGCGGAGTTGCAGATGGCCACCATCGTGGTGACGCATGAGATGCCCACGATTGAAAACCTGGCGGATCGCGTGGTGATGCTCTACCAGGGAAAATTCGTTTATCAGGGCAGCAAAGATGATTTCATGACCACCCGCGAGCCCCATGCTTACCAGTTCAGAACCCGGCGTGAGGCGGGGCCGATTGATGTGCAAGGAGGCGCGTGATGCCCAGGAACCCCCTCAAGCAAAAAGCGTTTCCGGTGGGTTTGTTTATTATCCTGTCCACCCTGGTGATTGTGGGCGGCCTGCTCTGGATCCGGGCTCAGGCGGCCAAGCCCGAATATGCGTTTACTGTTCAATACGCGAATCCCGATCCGATCAGCCGGGGGGTGGCGGTTTATTACCGCGGCGTCCAGGTTGGCCGGGTGCTGGATGTGTCGCTTGCCCGCGATGGGCGGAGCACCCTGGTACAGGTCGGCGTGACCATGAAAAACTTGCTGCTGCCGGATGATGTGCAGCCCTATATTCGCCTGGAAGGCATTACCGGGCAGCGATATGTTGAAATCGAGCCGCCGGAGAAACCGAGAGCGGAGACGGGCTATATCCGCAACGGCCAGATGGTTGCCGGTGCGGTTACTCTCACCTGGGATAAATTGCAGGAGCAGTTGGCGCGCATTGCCGAACAGCGAACCCTGGAAAAAATCCTGGTTTCCACCCAGCGGACGGTGTCGCACATGGAGATAGCGTCCAACCGGCTGGATCTATTTCTCCGGGAGATGGAAGATCCGGCCAAGACCTCGATTTACCAGTTTAACCGTACGGCTCGCGGCATCGAGACGGCAGCCGCCGCCTTTACCGACAACACCCGGAACATGGGCGGCACGGTGGCAGGTATCGGGCGGGCTGCGAGACGTTTTGATGTCACGCTGGCATCCCTGGGCAGCGAATTGCAAGGAAGTGGCCTGATTTCCAACTGGGCCCAGGCGGGAGCCGATCTTAGCGCCGGGGTCACCGAGGCCCGTTCCTCCATCCAAGAGGTGAGCGGACAATTCGGCACGCTGACCGGGCAGGTCGGCCAGACCCTGGAATCTGTCAACCGGCAGTTCCTGGAATCCGATTTGGCGCCCAATATCTCGGGCGCGGCCGGGCAGATTCAAAGCGGGGTGCAATCCTTGTTGGAGGGGCCCGCCACGCTGCCCACCGAACTGACCGAGTTGAACCAGATCCTGGCGGATATTCGCCAGTCCGGGCAGCGGCTGGAACAAACCCTTTCCGCATTGTCCCGGCAGCCTGCGTCGCCTCAAATGCGGGCGGATGTGCAAAATCTCAAGCAGCTGACCAATCTCATCCGGCAGGCGCCCGCGCAAATCCGTCCAGAAATGCTGACCGGGCAATCGTCTCAGCAAGTGCAACGGCAATTCGAGCAATTGCGCTTGTTCGGCGAATTGCTCTCTTCTGCGGCGGATCGGCTGCAATCCTCCGTGGCGCAAGCCCCGCCCAAAACATCGCGGGAACAGGTTTTGGATCACTTGCGGCGGCTGGCGGATCTGGGGGATACGCTGGCTTTACAAGTGCAGCGGATTGAGCCCAATCTGGATTGCCTGGTCGCGCAAATGCCCCCCCCCAAACCGGGCCTGTTCGGCTCCATCCAGAATACCGTCCAGCAGATCAACCGGACGGCGGCGCGATTTGATTGCGTGGCCGGGCAGCTGAACCACATGCTCAGCCAGCGGTTTCTGGGCTTCAAACTGTTCTTCGGGCAGCCGGGCGGCGGCATCGATTGCGATCAGTTGCAGCCCAACGGGCGCATCGTGCTGGATGGCCGACACTAAGCAGGACTGATTGAGGCTACCCGTTTGCACCTATGCGAGCCGTGATCCCCAAAGTGATCCGGTGTTGTCTTGAATGTGGCCGCACAAGCGCCGATTTAGACGCTGGCCAGCAAGTGTTCGCCCTGGTTGCTTTTTTCCTTCAGGGCCGCCTGAGCGGCGGCCAGCCGGGCGACCGGCACCCGGAAGGGCGAGCAGCTGACCGAGTGCAAACCGACCTGATGGCAGAATTCGACGCTTTTCGCTTCGCCGCCATGTTCTCCGCAGAGGGATAGCTTCAGGCCAGGCCGGGCGAGGCTGCCTTCTTCGCAGGCCATGGCGACCAGTCGGCCGACGCCATCGGTATCCAGGCTCTCGAAGGGGTTGAAATTCAGGAGGCCTTGCTCCTGGTAGCGGGTCAGGAATTTTTCCTCGGCGTCGTCGCGGCTGAACCCATACGTCATCTGGGTGAGATCGTTGGTGCCGAAGCTGAAAAAGTCGGCGAATTCCGCAACTTTTTTAGCGGTAAGCGCCGCGCGCGGCGTTTCAATCATGGTGCCGAACCGATAACCGACCGGCATTCCTCGCTGATGCATGACATCTTCGGCGATCCGCTCCAGTTGCTCTTTCAACCGTTTCAGTTCCTGCGCGTCACTGATGAGCGGAATCATGATTTTGGGACGAACATCTGTTCCGGTTTGCTTGCAGTCGATGGCGGCCTCCATAATGGCCCGCATTTGCATGTTATAAATGTCCGGATACAACAGCCCAACCCGGCAGCCCCGGAATCCCATCATGGGATTGGCCTCCCGCAGCTTGCCCACTTTTTTCAGCAAGGTTTCTTTCCGCTCCAGTTCCGGGCCGGTGCGTCCGGCGTCCTGCAAGCGCAGCACTTCCTCCAGCAAATGGTCATAATTCGGCAGGAACTCATGTAACGGCGGATCGAGCAGCCGCACCGTCACCGGATGCCCATCCATCACGGCAAAGATGCCCTTGAAGTCTTCCCGTTGCATGGGTAACAGTTTGTCCAAAGCCTGCTGCCGGTCGGCATCGCTTTCGGCCAGAATGAGATCATGCACGATGGGCAGGCGTTCCCGGGCCATGAACATATGCTCGGTGCGACATAAGCCAATGCCGGTGGCTCCATATTCCAGGGCTTTTCGGGCATCGTTGGGTGTGTCGGCGTTGGCCCAGACTTCCATTTTGCGGTGGCGGTCCGCCCAGCCCAAAAGCGTGGCCAGTTCCGGTCCCAGTGATGGCGGCATGGTGGCGATGCGCCCTTCAAAAACCTCGCCCGTGCTGCCGTCGATGGAAATGAGATCGCCCGCTTTTAAAATCTTGCCGTCCAGAGACATGGTTTTTGTTTTCAAATCGATTTCCAGGGCCTCACAGCCCACCACACAGGCTTTTCCAAGCCCGCGCGCCACTACGGCCGCATGGCTGGTATTGCCGCCGTGCGTGGTCAGGACCCCCTCGGCGCGCAGCAGACCATGGATATCATCCGGGCTGGTTTCCGGGCGCACCAGGATGACTTTCTCTCCCTGGCCGGCCAGACGGACCACCTCGTCGGCGTCAAACACGATGGTCCCGGTCGCGGCGCCGGGAGAGGCGTTGATGCCGGTGGCCAGCAGTCTGGATTTTTGCTTTTCCGCCGGGTCAAACGTGGGCATCAGTAAGTGGGGAAGCTGGTTGGCGTCAATGCGTAGAAGGGCTTCATCACCGGGGATGAGGCCTTCGTGCACCATATCCACCGCAATTTTCACGGCTGCCTGGATGGTCCGTTTGCCGGTGCGGGTTTGCAGAATGTAAAAACGGTTGTTCTCGATGGTAAATTCCATGTCCTGGATGTCGCGGTAATGTTTTTCCAGTTGGTGGGCAATTTGCTGCAACTGGCGGTAGCATTCCGGAAATTCCTTTTCCATCAGCCCAACCTGGTGCGGGGTACGGATACCCGCCACCACGTCCTCGCCCTGGGCGTTGATCAAATACTCGCCATACAGAAGATTCTCGCCGGTAGCCGGGTTGCGGGTGAAGGCCACACCGGTGGCGGAATCGTCTCCCAGATTGCCGAAGACCATGGCCTGCACGTTGACTGCGGTGCCTAAATGATGATCGATATGATGATAGTCCCGGTAAACCACGGCGCGCGGCGTGTGCCAGGAACTAAACACGGCTTCGATGGCCATTTGCAGTTGGATGGCCGGATCTTCCGGAAAGGGTTGCCCGGTTTTTTCCCGGACCAGATCCTTATATTGGCGGGTCAGGGTTTTCAGGGTCGCGGCGTCCAGATCGGTATCCAGTTGCGCGCCCAGGCGCTTTTTCTCCTGTTGCAGCCGGTGCTCGAATTCATCTTTGGGAATGCCCAGAACCACGCCGGAAAACATGCCCACAAAGCGCCGGTAGGTGTCCCAGGCGAAGCGCTCATTGCCGGATTGCGCAATCAACCCCTGGATGGTTTGCTCGTTCAAACCCAGATTCAGAATTGTTTCCATCATCCCCGGCATGGAGAACTTGGCGCCCGACCGAACCGAGAGCAGCAGCGGGTTTTTAGCATTCCCGAAGTGTTTGCCGGTCCGGCCTTCCAACTGGGAAACCGATTGCCGGACGTCATCCATCAAGCCTGGAGGGAGGAGATAGTCCGCATTCAGGTAGGCATTGCAAGCTTCGGTAGTGATGATGAACCCCGGAGGGACCGGAAGCCCGATCCGGGCCATCTCTGCCAGGTTGGCCCCTTTGCCGCCCAACAGATCCTTCATGCCGGCGTGGCCTTCTTCAAACAGGTAGACTTTTTTCGGTGAACTCATATCTGAACGCTCCCCTCAATGCTTGCAGGTATGACCATCGTCAGTTTATCAAGCCGGTTAATCTCGTGAATTACCCGATTGACTATTGGACGGATAGGGAAGGCTTCTTGCGCCTGGGCTTGCGACACTAAGCGTAATTATCAGCCACACCCTCCACCGCAAGAGGAAAGGAATCCATGATGTCCGGTTATATTGCCCCCTCCACCGTTACTGAGCAGCCCGTGGTTTTAACGAAGCTGTTAAGTCCCAAAGCCGTTGCCGTGATTGGCGCCTCCAAGCATGAGGGTACGGTCGGCTTTGAGGTCTTGCACAACCTGCTGTCCGGCGGATTTCATGGCGAGGTTTTTCCGGTCAATCCCAAGTATGTGCACGAATTGCCGGACACGGGAGACAGTTTGATCCAGATTCATCCGTTTGTCGCTTCGGTCGATCAGTTGCCGGAGAATCAGATTGATTTGGCCCTCATCATGACGCCAAAAGCCACGGTGCCGGATGTCCTCGATACCCTCGGCCGCAAGGGTGTCCGGGCCGTGGTCATCATTACCGCCGGGTTCCAGGAGACCGGCCGGGAAGGTCAACTGCTGGCCGAACAGGTAAAAAGCATCGCCGATCGTTACGGCATGGTGGTGATTGGCCCCAATTGCCTGGGCATTGCCAACATGGGCCAATTCATGCGAATGAACGCTACCTTTGCCCGCTCCGCGCCCAGTAACGGGCGGGGGGCGATTTTCTCCCAGTCCGGCGCGGTGGGAATTGATCTGATGAACCGCGCCTCCCGGTTGGGGCTGGGGATTGGGCAGTTCGTGTCGCTCGGCAACGAGTTGCAGGTGGGCTGCGAGCAACTGCTGGCCCATTGGGAAACCGATCCGGACATCGATTATGTGGTGGGCTACATGGAATCCGGCCAGGCGCTGAGCAAGTTGGCTTCGCTGGCGGAACGCATCACCCGCCAGAAACCCATCCTGATGATTAAAGCAGGTTATTCCCAGGCCGGGGCCAAGGCGGCCAGCTCTCATACCGGGGCCATGGCAAGCAGCAGCGAAGCCGTGGACGCCATGCTGACGCAATCCGGTATTCAGCGCTACGACACCCTGGATGCCCTGTTTTCGGCCATTGAGGCCTTCGAGAACGCGGTTCCCATCCGGGGCAACCGAATCGCCATCTACTCCAACGCGGGCGGTTACGGGGTGATGATCTCCGATTTGCTGGAGAAGACCTCCAACCGCCTGCAAATGGCCACGTTCAGCCCACAGACGGATTCCCGGCTGGTGGAATTGCTGCCCGAGACGGCCTCCAAGCAAAACCCCGTGGACACCACGGCTACCTTCCCTTGTGATGACCTGACCGCCTACGAGCAAGGGGTGTGGACATTGCTGGAGGATGAGCAGGTGGATGCCTGCATTATCGCCATTATTCCGCTGATGAAGCTGTGTGCCGACGAGATTGTGGAGATTGCGGCAAGAGCCCAGATGCGCTATCGCAAACCGGTGATGGTGGTGCTTTCTGACGATGAGGCCAATTTGAAGGCTGCCGAGAAACACCTGGAAACGGTCTGCTTGCCGCAGATCGCATTGTACAAAACCATCGAGGACGCCGTGGTGGGCCTGGATGCCTTGGAGCGTCATCGCCTGCGGATGACCGAACCCGTGGACGTGCAGCATCCTTTTAAAGATGTGGAGCGGGACATGGTTCGGCAAGTGCTGGAACGTGCCCAAAGCCAGGCGCGAACCCTGCTTGCCACGGCGGAATCCCTGCAAGTTTTGGATGCTTACGGTATTCCGGTGGTTTCTCACCGGTTGGCTACTACATTGGAAGAGGCGCTGGCCGCGGGCAAGAAGCTGGGCTATCCGCTGGTATTGAAATTAAACTCCAAGACGATCTCCCACAAGACCGAGATTGGTGGGGTGGTGACCGGTATTCGGAACGAAGCCGAGTTGGCAGAGGCTTGGACCGGTTTGATGGAACGCATGAGCGCGCATGGGGTGCTGCCGTTCCAGGCCGGTGAGGGCATTCTGATGCAGCGCTTTATTCAGGGCGGAACAGAACTGATATTGGGGGCCACGCTGGATCCCGATTTCGGGCACCTGCTGATGGTCGGTCGGGGCGGTGTTTATACGGAAATCGATCAGGATTTCTCGATCCGCTTGCTGCCGATTGGCCGGAACGGCGTGCACAAAATGCTGTCCCGCTTGCGCATCTACAAGGCGCTCACCGGGTTCCGGGGCAAGCCCGCCGTGGATATCGAGGGCCTGGAAACCACCATCCTGCGCTTAGCGCAATTGTTGAGTGATTTCCCGGATATTCAGGAGATGGATATCAACCCCCTGATTGCCATGTCCGGTGCTTCCGGCTTGGCTGTGGATGCCCGAATTATTGTCCAGCCCGCTACTTGAAGAAGATCTCAATCAGAATCAGGATGATGATGATCAGTTCCAGCGTTTGCCCCTGGGCGTTGCTGATCCGATCGGTCAATAACTGGTACAGGTTGCCGGTAATATCCAGCTTGCGGGAAATCGCCGCATCCCAGGCGGCAATGCCGAAGCGTTCGCTAGCCGCGTCATGCACGCGGGCCAGATACAAATCTCCGATCAGTTTCAGCGCGTTATCCACCCGCTCGGCCAGCAGAGCGGATTCGATGCGCAGTTCGGCCAGCTCCTGGATGATGTGCCGGTAAGGGCTGAGCAGTGGAATGAACCAGCGAGGCTGCTTTTGCACCACGTCTTCGTAAACCTGGATGCGGTTGTCCAGCTCGGCATCCAGGTAGCGGGCCTCCAGCAGCTCCACATTCAACAGCTCCAGAACGCTGAGGGTGTCCGTGTAATCCGGGTCGTACAGCACGGCGGCGTTCCAGTCAATGAGCGCGAGATCGGTCGGATAGTAGGAGATGGCCTTGGCCAGCGCCTCCTTTTGCAATTCCCGGCTAAGCGGTTGGGTTTCAAAGCGCAGCACTTGGGCCAGCAGAGCGTCGTACTCGTTTCGTAACTCCTGGGCAGTCAGGGGATTGGCCAGTTTTTCCAGGGCAAAAATGTAGTAGTCTTCCACCATGTCCGACAGTGCCGGGCGGCTGACCGCCGGTTTGATCTTGGCCAGCAGGGCCTGGATCTGGGCGCGGGCGTCGCTTTCCAAATCACTTTCAAACAAAGCCTCGCTGAATGCGGGAAGTCCCGCCAGCGTCAGGGACTCATGGTCATTCACCAGCGGCCAGCGGTAGGTAATGCTGACGGCCCCGAAATCAAAGATGGTGGCTTGGATCTGTCCTTTGCGATTCGGGAGGATCAGGGTTTCGCCAATCTGGATCACATGCGGTGGGCGGGGGTATTGCAGATACGTCGGGGTGCGCTTGGTGGTGGAGAGGGGTTGCAGGCGCTGGGAGGGTAACAGGCTGCCCAGTTTTTCGAGATTGACTTCATAGCCGATATCGAAGGCGAACAGGGCCAACGCCTGCCCTTGCAGGATGCTCAAGTTGGATTGTGGTTGTGACATACCGTGCAATCTCTCACTCTCCGCTAAGGTCATCATAATGCCTGACGCGGTTGAAAGTAAAGCCGGGCTTGCTACGGCGAGCTTCCGTAAAAAAGCCGGCAATGGGGGCTTGCCGGCTTTAAGGTGATGAACAGGAAAATAGGTTTTTTAGTGGGTTTTCTGGGTGGTGGTTTCTGTGTTTAAGATTGCGCGCTTCGATGCAAGCGAGCCTGTTTCGGGATGATGTTCGCTGTACAGGTAGCGACTCAATGCTTTCAGCTCTTCATCTGTCCCAATGACCGGCGGCATGATGCCCGTGTAGGGGTTCTCCTGGGGACTGGTCTTGCGCAGGATTTGCAGGAAGGCGGTGATGGCCTCCTCGTCCCGCTCGCCGAGCAGCTTGTGCATGCTGCGATAGCCATGCTGGGTATGGCAACTGGCGCATTGGTACTGGAACATCTTTTGCCCCAGCTGCTGCTCGCTGATGTGCTTGGGCACCCACTTGGCGTTCAGGGCAAAGCCTTTCTGGTTCAGCGTGGCCACCTGTTCCTTGATGAGCCCGTTGGAGTACATGTAACCGTAGATTACGTAGGGCTTGCGCAGCATCTCCCGCGACCACTCCGAGATGCTGGTGACCAGCAGACCGCAGATGAGGAACATCACGGCGGCGTGGAACGAGAAGCCTTTGGCGTTCAGGTAGGGGCCCACAAAGGCATACAGCAGGATGGTGCCGGAGAGAATCAGGCTCATGTAGATGGCGCGGGCCAGGACGGAGAAGTTGCCGATGCCGGAGGCCTGGATGCCAGTCATGATATTTTGCAGGGCATCATGCGGGACATTGATAAAATACCAATAGCCGACTACGGGGCCCAGAATGAAGATGGGCAGGAACCACTTGGAGGCGTACCGCAACATCTTGGCCCGGAAATCCACTTCTTTAATGAGCGACGCTGTCACCAGGGCGTACATCCCCGCCAGCGCGGCCATCATCAGTAAGCGTAGGAACAGCGACGGCCAGTAGGTTTCGTTGAAGAAGCCTTCCAGCCAGTAGCGGGATTGCAACCAGTGGCCGGGGGTCAGCATGAAAGTCAGGATTCCGTTGATGATGACCAGAGTCATGATGGAGAGAAACGCGTACCATCGTGCCAAATTCAGGTGCTGCTCCTTGGAAATTCGGTCCCAGGTGTAGTAGTAGACGATGATGGTGGCGATTTCGGCCACGAAGAAGAGATACTCTTCCGCCCAGCCCAGGGTGAAGGTCTGGATGAGTGTGGCGGTGCCGCTGGGATTGACCAGGCTGATGGCCCACCAGATGCCTACCCCGGTCACGGCACCAAAGACGGTGGTGAGCAGCAGGAAAAACAGGGAGTGCTTCTTCAGGTAGTCATAAATGCGTTGATCACCGGTTTTGTAGGCCCATTGTTCGGTGACGGCGAAGAACGCACCGCCGCCGACTGCGAAATGCGAAACAAAAACGTGCACGCTGGCAATGAGACCGATGATCCAGGTCCCGCCCAAAAATGGGACATCCCATAACGGATAATTCATGATGCGAATCCCCAGATAGTAAAGAATACGAAGCCGACCAGAACGATTTGTCCAAACAGCCGGGCCCAGCCGGAGAGCTTGGGATTATGGCCCCGGTCGATGAAGGGCATGGCCGCAAACAGCAGGCCAATGATTCCAAAAATCATCATGCCGACCTGCTCGCCTTCCAGTGGGCCGATGGTGGGCGGCATGAGTTTGAGGAACTGGAACATGGCCAGGAAATACCATTCGGGCTTGATGCCTTCGGGCGCCGGGGCATACGGATCCGCTTCCGGTCCCAGGCCCCAGGGGAAAATCCCCACCAGCACTGACAGCGCGTTCAGCACCAGCAGCCACACCATCAGGTCTTTCAGCACAAAGGTCGGGAAAAATTTCTCGCTTTCTTTTTGCGCTTCCGGCAAGGCTTTCACTGCATCCGGCTCCGAGATGCCATGCAACTGAATCATCAGCAGATGCACGCCCAACAATGCCAGCAAGCCCAACGGCAGTAGGAAAATGTGAATCACGAAGAACCGGGAGAGTGTGGCCTGCCCCACTTCCGGGCCGCCCCGCAGCATGCTGGCCATAAATTCCCCGATGAAGGGGGTTTTAGACGTGATATCAATGCCGATTTTGGTGGCAAAGAAAGATACTTCATCCCAGGGCAGCAGATATCCGGTGAATCCAAAACCGAAGGCCAGCACCATCAGTGCTAGGCCGGTCAGCCAAGTTAATTCGCGCGGCGGGCGGTAGGCCTTCATAAAATACGTGCTGAACAGGTGCACGAACAGGGCCAGAATCATGATGTTGGCGCCCCAACTGTGCAGGGAGCGGATGAACCAGCCAAAGTTGATCTGGGTATTGATTTTCAGAATCGAGGCGTGTGCCGAGGCAAGCTCCGGAATGTAATACACCATCAGCAAGCCGCCGGTCGCCACTTGCACCAGCAGCAGCACCAGGGCAATCCCGCCCAGGTAGTACCAGACCGAATGCCGGTGAATCGGCACGGTTTTCTTTTCGGCCAACTGCTGCCAAGTCCTGATGGAAAGGCGCTGATCCAGCCAATCGAATACTTTTGTCACGCTGACCATGCTCAGGACTCCTTCCCGATTGCTGCCCCGGTTACTGTAGGGGATGGCAGCTTGGATACAATAATCTCGCCGTTCACCACTTCCGCTTTCAGCGGCGCGAGTGGTTTGGGCGGAGGCCCGGCGATATTTTTGCCGCTCTGTGGGTCATATTGTCCACCGTGGCAGGCGCACCAAATGAGGTCTTTTTCATCGCTGAACTGGACGGTGCAACCCAGATGAGTGCAGATGGCGCTGAAGGCATGCAGTTCGCCCGCCTCGTCCCGGACAATCAGGCCGGGTTTGTGCCCGAATTGGAAGTTTTTGCCCTGGCCCTTGGGCAGGCTGTCCAGCTTGCCCAGGTTGACGCTGGCCACTTCCTGGCCGGATTCTTCTTTGGCTGCGGGCATCAGGTATTGAATGATGGGCAGGGTGGTCATGGCGCCCCAGCTGAGGGCGAAGATACCCAGCATAATTCTGAGGAACTGGCGCCGGGTGGTTTCCTCGGCGTTGCCGCATCCCTGGCAATGGCCGCAGGAGGCTTGAGATTCGTTTTTTTCTGCTTCTTGGTTCATGACTATTAGACCTCTTACGTCAGACTGGTTTGCGGCAATGATTGCTCCGGTTCCGGTTGGTCGTGGAATGCCTTCCAGCTCACCTTCACCAGCCAGCCCAGATAGACCAGCAGCCCCACGGCGGAAATGATAAAGACCGTGAGCAGATCCCACTGGGTATTGACCGGGACGCTTTCAGGCTTGAAGAAGGGGTTCACGCTGTACTCTCTCAACAAGTGGCGCATCCAGGACATCAGCAGTACCACCAGCACAGAAGAAACCAGCCCCACTTTAAACGGGCCACTCTGGCCGTTTTTCCAGGCGGCCAGCATGCTGATGAGGGCGACCAGGCTGAGGAGCATGGAGCTCCCGAATGCCACCGTGCCCCAAGTCTCATGCCCCATGTAGTTGTGTAAAATCCCCTTGGGGAGGCTGAAAAGAAACCAGCCCCCCACCCCAACCTGGATCACGGTAATCAGACTGAATAAACCGGCGCCTTGCTTGATCAACCAGTTGCCGTACTCCGCTTCGCGAGAGCGCCAGTACAAGCCGAAGCAGCCGATAGCCAAGCCCGTCACGGCCAGCGAGGCCAGCGCGAAATGCAGGAACCGGGGCAGCAAGGACACATCCCCGGTGTTGAAGAAGTTGCCCACGCCACCGTGGTGCACTACATTCCGCCAGGTTTCCGGATGCAGCATCAGCGTCATGTTATTGCTGAACAGAAAGCCGATGCATCCGAATAGCAGCGAAACGCCAATCAGGATCCAGGCGGCCAGTGGCCCCAGCTGGACATGGCGGAATTTATAGATATAGCAGCCGTAATAGCCCAGCATTAATACAATCAGCAATAGGATCCAGGGTGTCCCCATCAGGATGGACGATGTGTAATACAGTGGTCCGTAGACCAGTTGCAGGAAGAGCAGGGGTACAATCCCCTGGGTGATGGCAAACGAGATGAAAATTGGTAGGCTGATGGCCAGTGCGTGGCCGATGCGGTTGGTGTAAGAACCTTTTTTTCCGGTTAGCAGGTAAATGCCCGCAACCAGACTGCCTCCCAGGGAGACGTTCATGGGAAGCGCATGCAGGAAAAAGCCGAGCACCAAAAGCAGGTTCAGCAATGGCAGGGGTGCAGGAAAAGGGACCGGCTGAAAATCCGGAATGATCAATTGTGTCATTACGTTCTTTCCTAAAGCAGTGCGGGGAATAGCTATACCATAACGAGCGGGTGACGAATGAAAATTAGCAATTGGCGTATTAGCTGAATGGGTGATTATGGGGGTGCAAGTTCGAAAGCGCGTGAGATGCCCTTTCAGGACATATTCTATGCCGAAGGTGAGCGCATTGCCTTGAGGCAACGCAACTTGGGATATGCCGGATCGATCATTCAGGCATCATGCAGCGCGCTTGCGCCAGATTGCCTGCTGCGGCCAGCTTTTTATTGCATCAGGCAGGCAGTCTTGCAGGCAATTTTCGATCAGCACATCTCCGCTTTGCCGATGTCCAGCTTTTTCTCAACAACCTGGACACTGCGATCCATATCCGGCTCCCGGTCCCGGCGGTCGTCAATGCGGATGGTGGTCAGCACCCGTCGGGCGCCTTCCTGGAAGGGGGCCTCGTGCATCTGTTCCAGGAGATGAATCACCGTGTGAAAATCCCCCTCGACCGTGGTGGACAGTGCGTTGATGCGGTACTGGATATCGTCGCCCCGCCGCCGGGCATTTTGCAAAATCCGTTCCGCGGCCACCACATAATCACTTTCACTGGGCGTATTGCCACCGATGGGATCGGTGGCGATCTCGGCAATAATTCTGGGCATGATGAAAACCTCCTCTCGGTCTTCCTATTACAGTGCTCAAAAACGGGGATGGGGGAATTAGCTATTGGGCTAAAGCCGGATGGACCGGATTGCGGATGGGTAAAATTCCAGGCGGATCTACAATGCTTGTTGGCGGCGTTCGTCGCAGGGGTGCGGCTATGCCTTTATGAAGGATCACTGCTGGGCTCGTCTAGAATCGCTCTGCAAGCGATTGGACCCGGAAAGATGCCGAAAACAGGAGGATAATGATGAAGGTTTTGATTCCCGTTGATGGATCCGAACGATCCCTGGAAACGATTCGAGAAGCGGCCCGGATACTGGACAAGGCGACGGCTCAGGTTTTCCTGTTTCTGGTGGTGGTGCCGGTGGTGGCCGAACTTCCGACCGCTCTTCTTCAGGAGTCCGAAGAGGAAGCCGCGGCGGCGATCCTGCGGGATGCCGAGCGAGAGGCGAGAAATGCGGGTTTGTGGGTCGCAGATAAAGAGTACCGAATTTTTCATGATCCGGCCTCGGCGATTTGCGATTATGCCAATGAAAAACAAATGGATCGCATTATTATCGGCTCGCATGGATACCAGGGTTTTGCCCGATTCCTGATGGGCAGCGTGAGTGAACGGGTTTTCAAGCAAGCCGAACAACCGGTGATCGTCATCCGGAACGATAAAACGCACTCGGTCGAAATCAGTCATTTTGACAAGGCCGCCCTGAAGCAAGTGGACTCCTAAAAAGGACTTCGGGATAGGATAAGCTCAAGCGTTTTCTGATTTTAGGGGCTCTGCTACTCTCCATTCCCATGATTGGCTGCGGGCAATCGGTTCGGCCATCCTCTCCGCAAACGGAGTCTTTGACTGCTGCTCGACAGAGCAGGGAAACGGCTCAATGGGTCACTTTGGTTTCCGACGATCAGAATGGCGTTATCTATCGGACTGCGTATGAGGGGTGCATGCCTGTTCTGATTGCCAGAGATTGTTGAGCAGCTCTGTTACTTCCGTGTCGGTGGTTTGCCGGAAGTCGCGATACCAATATCCCACCGCCATGAAATCCGGCGGCTGCTCCAGGCAAATCAAATCATTGATCGACGGTCGAAGCCGGGCGGCTGATTCGGGGGCGCACACCGGCACCGCCAGAATCACCTTGGTGGGGTTTTGGGTGAGAACCGTTTGGACGGCGGCCAGTGCCGTGGAACCGGTGGCCAACCCGTCATCGACAATCACCACCGTCTTGCCGTTCAAATTCGGAAAGGGTCGATCCCCCCGAAAAGACTGCAACCGGCGTTCAATTTCCGTATATTGTTTCGCGATGATGCGATCAATGGTTTCCGGGGGGATCTGAAGCATCCTGATCACCTCCTCATTCAGCACCACTACGCCGCCCGGACCGATGGCCCCCATCGCCAGTTCATCTTGTCCGGGTACACCCAGCTTGCGAACCACCAGCACATCCAGCGGAACGTTCAGTGCCTGGGCCACTTCGTATCCGACCGGAACCCCACCCCGAGGCAGCGCGAGGACGATCATGTTTTCGGTCCGGTATCCTTTCAGCGCCTTGGCCAGTTGTTTTCCGGCATCCGTTCGGTCTTCAAAATGCATCGATCACTTCTCCCTCTGTCAGGCTGGGAACATCTGCACCAATCCCGCCGCGTCGCGGCATCTAGGGCCGCAATCGAAATGGTTTTCAGGTCCGTGTGCTTGTTCGGTTCTTCTCGATGGGCCGGTCTGATGCCGCTCTATTGTAGTAAGCCCGTTAGAAGATGTCATTGCCGATTTGGCGAATGGAAGCGCGTCACTCGGCCTTTTAAAATGGCCTTCCATATCAAAGGGGAGGGGCCACTCCATGAGTATCGACATCAGGCGAAAAGGTCGGTATGAACTGTTTGAAACCACCGCGCACCATCGGATTCTGGTTTTGGATGGTCAGGATTACTTTGCCCTGGTTCAGGGGGCATACGGTTCGATTATCGTGAAAAGCGACGCGGATCACCGTAAGGAAAAAACCTTGTCGGATGGGGATTATGTGCTGTTTGTGGCTAAAAATGAGCCTAACTGGAAAGACACGCTCGAGCACCTGGAACTCCGGCAAGGGCAGGATTTTTACCGGTCCTATATTCTGCCGCAGGGCTTGCCGACCGATCGGGATGCGCAAAAAAAATTCGTGGAATCACGCGAAGCGATCCCGGCGGAAAAAGTGCCGAAAAAATAGTCAGTTGACGAAGCGCAAAATCGCCTGCCTGGGGGGATGGTTTTTTATAATTAAACAATATAATAACAACTATCGAGATCCTTCGGGATCTTGATTAAGCCCCTTCCAGGGAAACTTGGGAGGGGTCCTTTTTTGCAGGGGGATGCCAAGCCATGTTGCACATCCATGCTGGGAGAATGCGGCATCCGACTAGGGAATGGAAATCCACCCTGAATTTGATAGGGTACTTAGCCGGGTTGATTGAGACAGGAGGATTGATGATGGAGTCATCGATAAACCAGACTCAGGATTTGAGGGGCCGGTGGGGTTGGTTGCTGGCGCTGGGTATCGCCGCGATTCTACTGGGTGTTATTGCCATTACCATGTCTTCCCTGACGACCATGATCACGGTGGGGACCTTAGGGTTGCTGCTGATGCTGGGCGGGGTGGTGATGCTGCTGCATTCGTTTGAAACCAGGGGCTGGCGCGGTTTTCTGATGAATCTGATTGTTGGCTTGTTATATTCTTTTACCGGCTTTTTCCTGTTTGTGAACCCGGCGGCGGGCGCCTTAATGCTGACCTTATTGTTGGCGGCGGTGTTTGTTGTGGGCGGTTTTGTACGTTGCATCGTTGCAGCGTCGAAACGCTTTGAGCATTGGGGCGTGTTTTTCGCCAGCGGGGTGGTGTCCATCGTGCTGGGCTCTCTGATTTGGGCGCAATGGCCGGTATCCGGTCTGTTCATCATTGGTCTGTTCGTCGGAATTGATCTATTGATGACGGGTTGGTCCCTGCTGATGGTGGCCTTGCGGGTCCGCCATCTCACACCCCAGGCGCTCTAGCCGACGCCGGAACAGGGCCCCTCTTCATCAGAAAGATGCCGGCATTATTGCCGGCATCTTGCAGTGGGATTGGGAGTTAAGCAGAGACTTCTAAACCGCCGCGTGAGATTTTTCCCTCTGGTCGGCTCGTTGATGCGCGTGCTTCCGAGACATTCGGCTCTGAAGGGCATGCCACTCGATGGTGACACTGCCGCCGGTATTGGCGTAGCCTTTGTGCCAGCTCTTCAGGGCTTCAAAGCAGGCATTATCGATAAAACTGAGGTTGTCGATGCGGATTTGCACGTCCACGCCAGGTTCGATATTTTCCAGGATGGAAACCAGCGTGGGCAGGTTGATGAAGCTGGCATGCCCTTCCAGGTGGATCTCCAGCACCCCCGGCTCCTGGCTCATGTTGATGTGCAATTTCGACAGATCCATCGCCAGCTTGATGAGGCCCAAAATCATGCCAATCAGCACGCCTTCCAGCGGATCGATGAAGACCACGGCCAGGGCGGTGATGAAGTAAATGGCCAGTTCGCTTTTGCCATAGCCCAGCAGGGTTTTCATGTGATGCGGGCTGATGAGGGTAATCCCAGTGTAGACCAGCATGCCTGCCAGGCTGGAGATGGGAATCAGATGCAGAAATTGCGGGAAAAGCAGGATAAACAGCAGCACCCACAGCCCGATCAGTACCAGGGAAACACGTGTCCGCGCGCCTGCCTGCACGTTGGCGGTACTGCGCAGGATTTCGCCGCTGATTGGGATTCCGCCAACCAGTCCTGTCAGGACGTTGCCGAGCCCCTGGGCAATCATTTCCTTGTTGTTTTTGGTGCGCTC
Organism: Coleofasciculaceae cyanobacterium; assembly: GCA_036703295.1. Classification (GTDB taxonomy): domain Bacteria; phylum Cyanobacteriota; class Vampirovibrionia; order Vampirovibrionales; family Vampirovibrionaceae; genus DATNPJ01. Next base: position 59,576 of record DATNPJ010000034.1, read on the forward strand.
GTAATCATGCATCTGCTCAACCGCGTTAGCGGTCAGCAGGGCCTTGGCGCTGGCGATAAACGCCATGGAAAAGGCGGCAAGCAGCACGGTGGGGTTCAGGATCATGCCCAGATCCCCAGGCTGGATGAAATGGAAGTTTTCAACGAAGGTTTTGGGCAATTCTACATACTTGATGGGTAAATGCATCAGGTTGGCCACCAGAACGCCTGCGCCGATGGCATACAGTGAGGGTGGGAGAGCCTTCAGTGCCTTTGGGAACACCTGATGGGCCAGGATGATCACGATGGTCAGTAATGCGATTCCGATGGCGAAAGTATGCGCGCCGGGATCGGGTGAGGGCAGGGCGGATGCAATGGTGGCCGGGATTTTCAGAAAGTTGGCCACGCCTTCGCCCGCCGGTTTGATATCGAACATGGCGTGGAATTGGCCCAACACGATAATCAAGCCGATACCCGCCATCAGCCCATGAATGACCGCCGGGGTGATGGTGCGGAACAGCTGGCCAATTTTCAGCACGCCGGCCAGAATTTGGATCAGACCCGAAAGCAGGACAACCAGCCCCAGGGAAGCAAGTCCATATTGATGAACACAGGCGAGTGTCACCGCGATCATGCCGGCGGCGGGGCCGGTAATCATCAACGTGGCGCCGGTAAAACAACCCACGATGAGGCAGCCGATTATCGCCGAAATCAGTCCCAGCGCAGGAGGCACGCCGGACGCGAGGGCGATCCCCAGGCTTAGCGGAATGGCAACCAGGAAACCAACGATGGAGGACACCAGATCCTGCCTGTAATCAGACCAGGGATTTTTCATGAGAGCAGACTTTCTCCAAGCGGATTCATGCTCACTACCATAAAATTGGAAGGGTGGCCGAGCATTAGTCCAAGGAGTAATAGACCGGTTTAATCGTCGGAACTGGGGAGGCGAAGAAGCCTCCGTCATCAGTCGAAGGCTTGTAGTGTGGTTCTATGAGGGTGTTGGTTGGCTCTAGGTGTTTTTAGGGCCGGGGACAAGACCGTCCCGGACAGCCTTAACCGCCGCCATGGTTCGATCATCCACGGCCAGTTTCTGCAAAATATTGCAGACATGCGCTTTGACGGTGTGCATGGTGACACCAAGCTCATCCGCGATGTCGCGGTTGCTCCTTCCGGCCACCAGGCATTCCAGGACCTCCTTCTCGCGCTCGGTCAGTTCGGCATTATAGCGGGACCGGTTTTGCACAGCGCGTGGTTTCTGGCTGAGGTTCATGGGCAGGGCTTTCATGACCATCTTGGCGATCGCGGGATCCAACCAGACCACGCCATCTGCCACCATCTTGATGACCTCCACCAGGCGATCCATGGCGATATCCTTCATGCAGTAGGCTTCGGCACCCGCAGCCAGCGCAGCATAGACCTCTTCCCCCTCCTGGTGGGAGGTGAGCATGACCACCTTGATTTCCGGAAACTGCTCCTTGATTTGTTCGGTGGCTGCAATGCCGTCCAGCACGGGCATGCGGATATCCATGAGAATGATATCGGGGTGCAATTGGCCGGCAAGCTCAATGGCTTCACGGCCGTTTTTAGCCTCCCCCACCACCAGCAGGGTCTGCTCCCTGCCCAGGCATGCGCAAAGCCCGCTACGGGCCAGTTCATAATCTTCGGCAATCAGTACCCGGATTTTTCCGTTATCTTGCGATTCGTTCATGGTTGTTTTCCTGATTATGGGCGGGAATCTGGATATAAAACCGGGTGCCCTGGCTGGAATGGCTTTCCACCCAGATTTTACCGCCATGCAATTCAACAATCATCTTACAAATATATAAACCCAGGCCCGATCCGATTTTCTGCCGCCTGCCATACATGCGGGGGTAGCGCTCAAACAAGTGCGGCAATAAGCCGGGTTCAACGCCCGGCCCGTTATCGGAGACCCGAACTTCAACGGTTTGTGTATTTTGCAAGGCGTGGATGCGGATTTCATCATGTTCCTCGATATTTTCAAGGGAGTTGCCGACCAGGTTAATCAAGATGCGCATGAATTGTGCCGAGTCCGCCCAAATCTCCAACTTGGGATCGATGTCGTTCACCAGGCTGATCTTTTTCTCCATGGCCATCGCTTGCAGTTCGCTGAAACAATCTTCCACCAAGGATCTCAGATTGATTGCTTCCTCATGCAAAAGAATCTGCCCGTCTTCATACTGATAGGTATCCAGCAGCTTGCTGACCATGCCCAGCAAGTGCTTGTTGCTGCGGGCAAGGCCGGTCAGCAGGTTGGCAGACGTTTCATCCAGCCCGCCCTTGATCGAACCCTCCAGGAATTCGACCACATGGCGCTGGGCGATGAGCGGGGTTCGCAAATCGTGGGTCAGAGTCGAGACAAACGTGACCCGCAGGTTCTCCTTTTCTTCCAGTTGCGCCAGCATGGTATTAAAGTTGCGCAAGGTCCTGTCCAAGTCCTCGTAAGGAATACCCGTTTCCACACGGGCGCCCAGGTTTCCGGCGGCGACCTCTTCGGTGACGGAGGACAAATGGTTCAGCGGCGTAATGAAAGTCCGGTTGAACCACGCTCCCAGCAGGGAGACCAGGATAATCCCAATAAGCAGAAATGCCAGAATGTACCACGTGTTCTGGTTGATTAAATCGTTAATGTTTTGCTGCGGCACGCTGATCAGAATGTAGCCGACCACTTCATTGCTCAGATTTTTGATTTTCCGGACCGCACTTTTTTGGGCAATGCCCTGGATGGCTCCCGAGATAATTTTCCCCTTCCCGGCCGCCGCCATCAATTGCGGATCCGAAAGCGACAAGACTCCGGTTGCGCTGCGGGGGCTGGTTACGATGGGACTCAGGGATTGGGGTGATCTCGCGATGATTCTAAGTTGCAAATCCCGGGGCAGGTTCATAAAATCCGGATGATTGGCCAGGCGGGACAAATCCCGGACCAGAAGCAGGATTCCGCTGATTTGTCCTGGATTCTCCACAGAGTATACCGGTGCCGCGGCAACCATCATCAGCTTGGGTTGGGGCTCGGAGAGAAAGCGAATCTCCTCGATACTGGTGACCACGGTGCCTTGTTGGGCGGCTTGAATCGGATTTCTGAATTGATCCAGCACTTGCGCCGGATTCAGGTTGTGTGTGGTTTCCGCGATGGCCACGGGCTCCCCTTGCGGGTTTTCCAGAACCAGCAAGTCAGCGTTCCGGCTTTTCATGTACCGATCCAGGATACGCGCCAGCGGCTTGGAATCATGCCGCCGGACGGCCTGTTCGTATTCTTCATTAAGCGTCAGGGAGGCCAACTGGTTAACGGTCAAGCCCAGCCGGTCCAGTTCGTCAAAGATAATTTCCTGGGAAAGCAGCAATCCGGTTTGCAAAAGCTCTTGGTTGCGCGCCATCAACAGGTCTCTGGTTTTATGGATGAATATAAAACTGAAACAGAGTAGCGGCAGCACGGAAACCAGCAGAAAGAACGCCAAGAACCGCCTCTTGAGGCCCAGCTTTCTCCAGAAACCAAACATACTATCCACCATGTGCGTTTGTTGCCTTCCATTTTAGTATGCTTGCCGTTTTTTTCATAGGAAACGCCTGTCTCTGTTGGCTTGAACTTCCTTCCGCAAAGAGGTGAGAAGCTATTTCAGGGTTTTGTGAAGCGCTTTCCAATCCAGATTAATGTTCAGGCTGAACATGATGACATGGTTCATGCGATCGGGGACGGGCCTGAAATTGCGCACGTAGTTGTTCAGGTAACCCACTTCCGCATTGACATGATTGGTGATTTTACGGTTGATGCCCAGAAACGCCCAATTCTGGTTAAAGCCGCTGCGGGGACCGTCCTGCACGGAATTCAGGTTAAAGAATGGCTCGTCATAGGCCACCAAAGACCATTGGGTTTTTCCCAGCGGAACCGCCGCGCGCAACTGGTCCCGAATCCGGAGCGCGGTGCCCTGGGCATCTTGGATCCTGCGTATTTCCAGCCGGGTTCGATTGGAAAGATTCAGGTGCTTGAAATTTTTCTGCAGCAGCACTTGTTCCCAGATCTGGTTCTCGTTTCGGAACTGGGGCTGATAAGCAGGAGTCCACCCATATCCTTGCCAGACGGAAACAGTTTTGTTCAGTTGGTATCCCAGAGCCGGGCGGACCAGAAGCTGTCCTTCGTGGGTAAAATGGTTGTTATCCGGATCGCGCGCGGAGCGCCCCGGTTGGCCCGGCAGGTTGACCTCGTTGTTCTGGGTATCCAGGTACCAAAGTACCCGGTCGGTGACATGTCCCCGAAGCACACCGATTTGCCAGGTCTGGGAATCGTCCAGGACCGGCTCCGCCCAGGCGGCCGCTCCCAACCATGAAAGTCCAATCAGCAGCCCAAGTAGCCCGTGCAGGGCTTTTCGTACGTTTTTCATGGGTTCTCTCCTCGTCTAATTCCTCTCGGCGAGCAGTTGCTTACAAGTGAGAAATGCCTGGATCAGCTCCCGAGGGGAGGGCGGATCGCCCGGCACGTAAATATCCACTGAAATGAATTGATCCACCGGGCCCAGGCAGGCATAGCTCGTTTCGTAAGCCGAACCATAGCAGGCACCGTCGCCGATGGCCATCACCAGCTTGGGGTTAGGGGTGGCGGCGTAGGTTCTTTCCAAGGCGACTTTCAGCTGGCGGGTGACGGGACCGGTCACGGCCAGTACGTCCGCATGCCGGGGAGAAGCGGTAAAATCAACCCCGTATTGGGCCAGGTCGTATAGTGGACCACCCAATGCCACCAGTTCGGCTTCTTCCGCATTGTTTGAACCGACATCCAGGTGCCGGACCAGTAGAGATCGGGTCAGTGCCTTGCGGGCGCCCCGGCGGAACTCCAGCATTTCCTTGGGATTGCTGTGAAGGCGGGTTTCGCTCCCCCCTTTCGGGCGGGGCAAGGTCAGGGTCTTACCGGTTGTCTGAAGCCAGAGTTGAAACATGCGGAGCATTGTCAAATCCTCGATATCTAGCGGTCCACGCAGGCGTAGCAGAGATTAAAACTTTTGTTGACCAACGGTGCGTCCGGAACGATGTTATCGCCGATGGTAGCTTCGGCCACGCCTCGCCAGTTCATGTAAGAGGCGCTGCGGACATGCCAGCGATCAATGCGCCCGGTTTCGTCCAAGACCAGCCAATGCACCAGGGAGCCTTTGGCGGATTCCACCATCATGATGCCCGGTTGATGCGCGCGGTAACTGGGCATGTCTTCCTCAAGCACCGGCCCTTCCGGCATGTTGTTGGCCAAAAATTCGATCAGCCGGATGGAAACCGATACCTCGTCAATTCTGACTTTGGTTCTGGAGAGCGCGTCTCCTGTGGGGTAGGTCGGGATGGTCGGGGGGAATTTGCCATACATCAGGTAAGGATAATCCCGGCGCACATCCTGGCTGATGCCGGAGCCTCTGGCAGCAGGACCGACCAAGCCTACGTTCCGGGCGGTGAGTTTGGTGATGACGCCGGTTTTTTCCAGCCGGTCCAGCAGGCTGCCTTTGCCTAAGATCAGGGCTTGCCACTCGTCAAATTCTTTTCTCATGCACAGCAGATCCCGGCAGGCCTGTTTTAACCGGCTGTTGGCGATATCCCGTTTGAAACCGCCAATCGTATTGATGCCTCGCATGAACCGGTGACCGGTCAAGTCATGGCATATCTGCACGATGGTTTCCCGGAATCCGGCGGCCAGCATGGCGCCGAACGGAAAGCCTCCCGCCTGGCAGATGGCGGACAGATCCCAGAAATGGTTGGCCAGCCGTTCCATCTCCAGCAGGATGGTGCGCAGATAAGAAGCGCGTTCCGGGCTTTGTATCGACGCCAAAGATTCCGCCGCCATCGCGTAGGCAACCGAATGGGAAAACGCGCACATCCCGCAGGCGTGCTCGGCCAAATTCAAGCCGTCCTGTACCGTCTTTCCTTCGGCCATTTTCTCGATGCCCTTGTGTGTGTAAAACAACTGGACATTAAACTGATGGATTTTTTCGCCGGTCACATTAAATCTCATATGGCCAGGTTCGATGATACCGGCATGAATCGGCCCCACCGCCACCTGATGCCGACCCGGTCCCTCGGTCAAATGGAACTGGTGGGGAACTTCCGCAATGGGAATACCGGCAGGAGTATAATCCTTGCGCATGGGGTAATGTCCCGGACGCGGCCAGTCCCGGTGCAGGACCAGGGGTTCCAGGTGGGTTCCGGTGGCCCGGATCCCGAAGAGATCATGAATTTCCCGCTCGAACCAGTTGGCGGCAGGAATGGTTGGACTGATGGCCGGATAGCTGGGGCTCGCCTCAGGCAGCTCGATTTTTAAAATCACCCATGCCTGGGGTTGCCGGATGTTGAACAGGAAATCCACACCAAACTGAGCGTCGTTCTTGCCTGCTGGGGGCTCGTGACTGGCGACCACGGTGGCCAGCGTGATATCCGTAAACTGGTGGAACAGCCAAGTGGCTGCCTGCGAAATGGATGTGGCCGGGATGTGAAAAACCAGTTGGTTTCCTGCTTGCAGATAGCTGCGGATGACTTGCTCGCCGAGGTTTTGATTGATGGTTTCCAGCAGGGCGAAAATTTCCTGGGAGGCTGTTTGCTTCATCTTCATCCGGGAAGACCTCCGGTAATAATTTGGGTGGCTCGCTGCAAGAGCAGGGAGAGCGGTTGCGGAATCCACCATGCGGCGGTGAGCAGCAAAAGCATGGGGATGGTTAACGCCAGCAGGCTGCCGGGGGTTAATTCCGAAGGGCCCACAACCAGTGTGCCATCAGGGGTTACCGGTTGGTGTGAATGGCGATCTGGACGAAGCATTTGCAGCAGTTGATACAGCAGGCCCGCAAAGATGACGGTCAGCAGAAACACCACCAGAATGACCGCCGGCCATTTCGGTTGATGGAACCCACCGCTCAGAATCATGAATTCGCTGTTGAAAACCGAGAAGGGAGGAGACCCCAGCAGGGCCAGGCCGCCCATCAAAAACAAGCCCCCGCTGACGGGCGCTTTTTCCGCGATATTGCGCATGAGGCTGAGTTCCTTGGTGTGATATCGCAGGATCAGGTTACCGGCGCTGAAAAACATCAGCGATTTGATCAAGGCATGGTTGAGAATGTGAAACAGGGCGCCGAAGACGGCCAGGGGCGTTCCAAAGCCCAGTCCGGTGGCGATGATGCCGATATGCTCCAGGCTGCTGTAAGCCAGCAGCCGCTTGATGTTTTTTTGAATCAGCAGAAACGGGGTGGCGATCGCAATGGAGATCAGGCCGAAGGTCAGCAGGAATGTGGCGGTGAAGTGGGGATCAATGGCCTGGTTGACCAGAATGCCGAAGCGAATGATGCCGTACAGGGCGCAGTTAAGCAGCACCCCGGAAAGCAGCGCACTGATGGGCGTAGGGCTTTCGCTGTGGGCATCCGGCAGCCAGGAGTGCATGGGCGCAAGCCCCATCTTGGTGCCGTAGCCGATAAAAATGAACACAAACGCGATTTTCATCAGGGCCGGGTTCATGGTGGATGCGATGCTGCGCAGATAATCCCAGTACAGGCTGGCTTCCAGATTTCCGCCCGCTTTGGTCACCGCGTAACTGGCGATGATGAGACCGATTAGCCCAAAGGCCAGGCCGACCGTGCACAGGATGATGTACTTCCAGGCGGCTTCCACCGAGGTTTCCTTGCGATCGTAACCAACCAGGAAGGCGGATACCAGCGTGGTAATTTCCACGCCAATCCAGAACAGACCCAGGTTGTTGGTGACGGCCAAAAAGAGCATGGTGACGATAAACAGGTTCATCAGGACATAGTATCCCTTGAGGTTTCCAAGGTTGCTTTCGCCATGATGTTCGCGTTCATGCGCTTCCATGTAATGTCCGGAGTAAAACGAGGCCAGGAGGCTAATCATGGTAATCAGCAGAATCATCAGGCCGCTCAGGGCATCCAGGTAAAACGCGTGCTGGAACAAGGCCCAGTGTTCATGGTGCAGAATACCGCCAATCATCCAAATCCCTGCGCCAAACAAGGTCAGCATGCCCATCGACTGGATTTTTCCCAGCAAGTCGGATCGGTTTGCCAACAAGCAGACCACGGCGGTCGTGATGGGGATGGCCAGTAACAACAGAACGGGCATAACGCGCTAACCTCGTAACTGGTTCAGTTGCTCGACGTTAATCGAGTTGAAGGAACGCTTGATTCGGAAGACCCAGATTCCCATCACCAGCGCGCTCAGCAGTAATTCCAACAGGATGCCCATTTCCACAATCAGGGGCATCTCGAAAATGGTGGCGGTGGCCAGGCAGAAAATGCCGTTGTCCAGCATGTACAAGCCCATGACTTCGCTCATGGCGTTTTTGTGCGTGGTCATGGTGAAGAGTCCCAACAGCAGCAGGGATAAAAATGTGCCCAGCAGATCGGAGTAGGCCGCCGAATCATGCAGTTGCAGATAATGCGTGATGTAGAACGCCAGTGTACAGGCAACCGCGCCCAGCAGCGTGGATAGGGGAAATGTGAGATGGGATTCGATTTCGACCTTGGGATGGATCTGCCGTGCAACCCAGAGCAGTCCCAGGGGAATCAGCAGGCATTTGCCGGACAGCGTTAAAACGGCGACCAGCCAGACGTTGGGGCTGTGATGCACGATGCCGCTGACAAAGCCAATCAGGGCCAAGCCAAGGGATTGCAATGCGAACAGATGGACCATGGTCTCCACTTTCCGGCAGGCCAGAATGAAAATTCCGGTAATCAACGCAAGCGTGATGCAGAATTCCATCAAAACTTCAGGGGAGACGGCGGGAAACATCCGATTCAGAATCCTTTCAGTGTTTGGTGAATGGACAAAATGAGGGCCAGCAGGGCGATGACGAAGCTGGCGCCCAGGTAGTCCGTGACCCGGAAGAGGCGCATTTTCGCGACCCCGGTTTCAATCAGGGCGACAAACAGGCAGACCCCCACCAGTTTCGCCAGATAAATGCCCAGCCCGGACAGCATACTGATCCAACTGAAGTCCGAGGCCAGCCCGAGGGGCAGAATCAGGTTGGCGGCGATGGTCAGAATCAGGAGTTGCTTGAGCCATGCGGTCCAAAACAGCAGGCCCAAGGGTTTCCCGGAATATTCCAGCAGCATGCCTTCATGAATCATGGTCAATTCGTAATGGGTTTCCGGGTTATCAAAGGGGATCCGGCCCATTTCCGCCATGCTGACAATAAACAGCGACAAAATGGCCAGCAGATAGGAGGGGGTGTATTCCACCGCGCCGTTCCGGCTGATTTGGGCCATGATGGTTTCCAGGTTGGTGCTGCCGACCAATGTGCCCACTACCAGCAGGGCCAGCAGGAGCGCCGGTTCAATCAGCGATGAGAGCAACAGTTCTCGGCCGCTCGCCATGCCGCAAAAACTATTGTTGGGTCCTAGCGCGGCAATTACCAGAAAGAACCGGGACAGGGCAAACAGGGAAATCACCGCGATAATGCCCCCGGTCATCTGCATCTGAGGGTTCAGGAAAAACAGGGGCACCATGATGACTGCGGTGCATAAGGCGGAAAAGCCGACGAGCGGAGCGGCCAAAAAGATCCAGGAAGCCTGATTGGGCAGCACGGTTTCCTTGTGGAAGTACTTGAGCAGATCATAATGACCTTGCAGCAACGGGGGCCCTTTGCGGCCTTGCAGAGACGCTTTCATTTTTTTGAGCAAAGTGTTCACCAGCGGGGCGAGCATCAACGCGACCAGCAGTTGCAGGCCGCCGGCAATGAAGGATTGCTGAGTGACGCTGTTCATATCCAATTCATCCACAGCAGGGCGACAATCAAGGCCGCGACAATATAAGCCAGGTATACTTGCAAACTGCCCGCCTGCATGGGCCGGAATCGATGGGCGGATTCCAGGACGGCTTTCGAGAGCGGCAGGTAAAATTGGGCGTAGAAGAGGGGCTTGGTGGACAGCGGTTTAGCCAGAACGCGGGTCAATGGCTGGATGAGTCCGGTGGGGGTGGGACCGAATTCGGCGGCGGGAGTCACGCCGCAAGCCCAGCTGATCTCCTTGCGGATGCCCGTTTTTCCGCCCAGCCATTGCGGCAGGAAAATGCCGACCGGAATGAAGACCAACAGCAGCAGAAACATGAGATAGGGAGACAAGGTTGCGAATCCGCGCACGCCGGTCTGGATGTACATGGCGTTATCCGCGACGATGGGGGTGCCGCTGGCCTGAACCAGCATGCCGGAAACCGAGTCCACGGTCGGCAGCAAGAAAGTGCCGAGCGGTCCCATTGCCAGGCCCAGAACCGCCAGGATGCCCATGCCGCTTAGCATCCATGCGGAGACATCCTGTCCGTTGCGCGGATAGGCCGAGCGGGGCATTGCCAGAAAAGTGGATGCAAAGCTTTTGCCCATGGCGGCGATAGAAAGGGCGCCGATCAGTCCCAGCAGGGAGGCCATCAGTGGGCTGAGCAGTCGGGCGGCCATGGAGTGAATGGAGAGATCTTCCAGAACTCCCTGGAAAATCATCCACTTGCCGACAAAACTGCCGAAGGGTGGAAACGCACAGGCGGCCATCGAGCCCATCAACACCAGCAAGGCGGTTTGGGGCATCTCATGAATGAGGCCGCCAAGCCGTTCCATGTTGACGGTCTGGGTTTTGAGGCGAACGGCTTCCGCGCCCATGAACAGTAACGACTTGAACAGGCCATGGCTGAACAGATAAAACAGAGAGGCGGTGATTGCCGTTGCGGCCAGAACGGTTTCTCCCAGAGACTGAAAGACCAGGGCCATTCCGATGGGCAGTAAAATAATGCCCGCATTTTCAATGCTGCTATAGGCAATCAGGCGCTTCAGATTAGATTCCTGAAGTGCGTAAATAATACCGAAAATCGCGGTAATCAAGGCCAGCAGCGCTAACGTGAATCCGCCGCTCATCGGAACGGGAGAGAGAAAATCAAAGCAGATTCGCAACAATGCATAGATGGCGGTTTTGCTCATGACCCCGGACATCAGCCCGGAAACATAACCTGGAACCGCCGGGTAGGTTTCCGGCAACCAGACATGCAAGGGCACCAGTCCGACCTTGGTGCCGAAACCGATTAGCGCGCAGGCCAGCAAGGCAGACTTTAGTACCACCGGCATATTGGCGCCCAGATGGTGAAAGCTTTCAAAGGAGAGGCTGCCGCTTTGGGCGGATAACCCCAGAAACAGAAATAGCAGGAATGCCGTGGCTACATGGGCCATCACCATGTAAAGAAAGCCCGCATGGCAGTTTGAATCCCTGCCATGCGGGTTGGTTAGTATGAAGTTAAATGTAGCCAACGTCATCGTTTCCCAGAAAACCAGGAACAGAAAGCCATTATTCGCCGTGATGACTCCCACCATGGAGAGCAGGAACACATGAAACAAAGAGGCTTGCCAGCGGGGTGTGCGGCCATGAGTTTCGCTTTGCAGATAGCCGATGGAATACAGAGAGGCCGGTATGGCGCACACGGAGAGCAGCAAGAGGAAAAAGGCCGATAAATGATCGACCTTCAATTGCAAGTCACCTGGTAATGCGCTGATACTGGCTGAAGTAGGAAGGGTGACTTGCATTGAAATCTGTTGCACAAGAACCTGCAAGCTGACCGCACCAATCGCGCAGGCTCCCAGAACGCCCAGCAGGCCGCTGATGACAGCCAAGGCTCTGGTTGATACGCGGGGCAGCAGCAGCGGCAGTGTAATGCCAAGCGCAAAAAGGGCGATAGCTGCCTGAAACAAGGTTGTAGTATCTATTGGCACGGAGATACCTGATAGGAGACTCTGGGTGGGACTCTGGCGCGACCCTATAGCGAAAAAGATGGCGCAACAAGATGACTATACCGCCGTGCACGCTTTTGGCTAATCACTGAACAACCTATACACTGGGCTGATATTTAACTCATCCCCGATTGATAGCTGAATGGGGAATGTCCTTTCTGTAGGATTGTGCTAAGAGGCGGGTTTTGGGAGACTTCCGGTTGACTTTATGCGGGTCAGGCTTAGGGCTGTCAATGGTCCTCTGACGCTTGTTGGGAAATTTTGCCATAATACTGCGACATAGGGAAGTGGTGGTTGACCAGCCGGGTCAGTGACCTGCCGGAAGGCTAATGCCACTTTTCGGCAGGATATTCTATAGTGGGCATGGTCGAAGATACAGACAGGAAAAGAGATGAGCCTGATCGAGCAGCGGGATGACCGGATTTCTCAGCCGAGCGCTCAGCCACAACTTGAGCTGCAAACCCTGCCCGTGGTGATCTCACCGGATCGTTATCGGGCGGTCATTTTGGATATGGATGGTGTGGTGACCCGCACCGCCGTGATCCACGCCGCCGCCTGGAAGCAGATTTTCGACGAGTTTCTGGCGAGTTGGGCCCAGAAAAACGGGGATGGCAAAAGCGGACAAACAGTTCAGCCGTTTGATGTGCACACGGATTATCACCGGTACGTCGACGGCAAGGCCCGGCATGACGGGGTCCGCAGTTTTCTGGCTGCTCGGGGGATCCGTTTGCCGGAGGGCCGTCCGGATGATTCTCCGGAGGCGGATACTGTTTTTGGTCTCGGCAAGCGTAAAGACAGGGCCTTTTTGTCGCTGCTGGAACAGCAAGGTGTGGAAACCTTTGCGTCCACCATTCGCTTCATCCATGCCTTAAAAAACGTGGGAATTGCGGTCGCGGTGATTTCCGCGAGCCGGAATGCCACGATGGTCCTGAAAGCGGCGGGCATTCTGGAACTGTTTGACGCCAAGGTCGACGGGGTGGATGCCGAACGTTTGCAATTGCGGGGCAAACCGGAGCCGGATATTTTTCTGGAGGCGGCTCGTCAGTTGAAATCCGATCCGCAGCACAGCGTGGTGATTGAAGATGCCCTGCCCGGGGTGCAGGCCGGAGATGCCGGGAATTTTGCCTTGGTCATCGGGGTCAACCGGGATAACCAGGAAGTGTTGTTGAAAGGAAACGGCGCGGATGTGGTGGTCGATGATCTGGAACAGGTTGAGGTGAGCGAGTGGGGTGGGATTTCCCTGGAGCTCCCTAATCCCTGGCTATTAACCTACGAGCATTATGACCCCGAGCAAGAAGGCTTGCGGGAGACCTTGTGTACGCTGGGAAACGGATATTTTTGCACCCGTGGAGCTATGTTGGGATCACACGATGACGGCATCCATTATCCGGGGACTTATCTGGCGGGGGGGTATAATCGGCTGGTTTCAACGGTTCAGGGGCAACGGGTGGAAAACGAGGACCTGGTGAATTTCCCCAATTGGCTGGTCTTAACCTTCCGAATCGAGAATGGGGACTGGTTCGACTTGGATCAGGTGGAAATCCTGTCGTTTTCGCAAACCCTGGATTTGCATCGGGGGGTGCTGGAGCGCCGGATTCGGTTTCGGGATGCCCACGGACGGCAGACCCGATTGAATGAGCGCCGGTTGGTTCACATGGAATCCTTCCATCTGGCGGCTCTGGAACTGACCGTAGTGCCGGAGGATTGGGCCGGGCAACTGGAAATCCGGACCGCGTTGGACGGTACCGTGGTCAATAACAATGTGTTTCATTTTCGGGGGTTGAGCAACCATCATCTGGAGCCACTGGAAACCAGCTTTCTGGATGCGCGGACGATGTTGCTCAAGGTACAGACCAATCAATCGGAAATCCGCATGGCCCAAGCGGCCCGTACTGTTATTGTGAAGAATGGTGTTGAAGTCACTGATGATCGCGAGCCAATCGAGCGCCGGGGCTGGATCGGGCAGGCTTGCCCGGTGACGGTGGCGGCCGGGGACGAGGTGGTGGTGGAAAAAGTGATGGCGCTCTATACGTCTCAGGACCATGCCATTTCAGAGCCCGGCCTGGAAGCCCGAAAAGCCATTATGCGGGCGCCCGGCTTCGAGGACTTGCTGGCTTCCCATACCAAAGCCTGGGATCATCTCTGGATGCGTTTTGATATCGTGATTGACACCGAGGGTGAGGAAATGTGCGAACTGCCCGCCCTGATTTTACGCTTGCAGGCATTTCATCTGCTGGAAACCGCTTCCCCCAACTCGGTGGACCGGGATACCAACATCCCCGCTCGCGGCTGGCACGGAGAGGGTTATCGGGGGCATATTTTCTGGGACAACCTGTTTGTGTTTCCGTTTTTCAACTTCCGGATGTCGGATATCACGGAATCCCTGCTGAAGTACCGTTACCGGCGCCTGGGTGAAGCCCGCGAGCTGGCGCGCGCCTCCGGCTTCAAGGGGGCTTTGTTTCCCTGGCAGAGCGGCAGCAACGGAGAAGAGGAAACCCCGCCCCTGGTGTATCATTCCACACTGAAGCGCTGGCTGCCGGATTACACCCATATGCAGATCCACGTCAATGCGGCGGTGGCCTATGACATCTGGGAGTACTATCAAGTGAGCGGGGATATCGATTTCCTGTTCTCGTACGGAGCTGAAATGATGATTGAGATTGCCCGCTTTTGGGCCAGCGTCGCCACGTACAACCCGGCCTTGGAGCGTTATGAAATTAAAGGGGTGGTCGGCCCGGACGAGTATCACCAGTTTTATCCCGGCCGATCCATGCCGGGAGTGGATAACAATGCCTACACCAACGTGATGGCTGTCTGGTGCCTGCTGCGGGCTTTGGAAACCCTGGAGGTCCTGCCGGAGGATCACCGCAAGGAGCTGACCGATCTCCTGGGTTTGCAGAATGAGGAGATGGCGCATTGGGATACGCTCAGCCGGAGAATGCGGGTGGATTTTCTGGAGGAGGGAATCATCAGCCAGTTTGAAGGCTACGAGCATTTGGAGGAGTTTCCCTGGCAGGAGTATCGTGCGAGTTTCGGCGGGGATTTACGGCACATGGATGATTTTGTGGCGAATCACATGTCGCTGGATCACTATCAAATCTCCAAGCAGGCCGATGTCCTGATGCTGTTCTACCTGTTTTCGGCGGAAACGTTGCGGGAGCTGTTTGGCCATATGGGCTATGAATTCCCGCCGGAGGCCATTCCCAAAACCATTGATTATTATACGCGGCGGACCATTCATGGCTCGTCGCTCAGTCGCGTGGCCAACGCCTGGGTGCTGGCCCGTGCCAATCGGAAGCGTTCCTGGAAGCTGTTTCGGGAAGCGTTGCTACATGATGTCTCCAGCCATAATGGCGGCAGCACCTCCGAAGGCATTCATTTAGGGGCCATGGGGGGGACGCTGGACCTGATGCAGCGTTGTTATACCGGCATGGAGTTGCGAGAAGACATCCTGTGGTTTAATCCCGTGCTGCCCAGGGCGTTGCGCCGCATGGCGTTCTCCGTGCATTACCGGGCGAATATGCTGAAGATTGCCATTACCCACGAACAGCTGGAAATTGAGGTGAGCGAATGCCGGGCTAAAAATATCCAGGTGGGATATCGGGATCAATCCTATGTTATGTACGCTGGAGAGAGCCGCCGCATACCGCTTTTGCACGCCGGTTGATGAGAGTTGACTCTGAATTGTTTGCGGGTGCTCAAGACTGTCAATGTGGTGTTGCCGGGTGCGTTTTGCGGCTTGAGTCGACTCGGGATGAAACCTGATTCAACTGAAATTTCTGGCGAAGCCGCAGGATTTTGGCAGCATCCCAGTGCTTGTCCTTGCGCAGTTGCTGCGCCAGCAAATCGATGGTCTGGCGGCTAAACTGCGTCAGGTGCTCTCGTACAATCATTTCCCTTTGTTTGAAAAATTGCCGGATGGCGGGCAGCATCTCGGGAAAATCTTGCCTGGCCGTTTCGCACACGTCCAGTGCCAATGCTTGTGTTTTTTCCCGATCGCCCTTGCCGGCAAGAGGGTCGACCGTCCCGTAAATCAGGCGTTCCATGGCCTCGCCGGCATCCCAGCCAATCAGAAGATTGAGTTTTTCAGGCAGCGTAAATTTCAGGGGACTGCGTCGGGGATGGTATTCCGTCCAGCCGCTCCCATTGTGGGATACTTTAATGCCATCCAAGATGACGGGCGCTTGCGCAGCGATATAGCCCAGCATGTGACCCAGTTCATGGTAGGCGGCCCGCTGGGGAGGCGATTCTTTCAGGGGCGGTGACGCGACATCCCAGCCTCGCCCCTGGGTCAATGAACCCGGCGGAGCGTTCCAGGCTCCAAAACGGGTCGCGTGTGTTTTCACGCCAAAGCCCACGGCAAATCCCCCGGCAGAGATGCTCATCACAAAATCCCCCAGTTCCCGAACCCACTTTTTAAGAGGACTATTTTTTAAATGGATCAATGTTCCTGGGTTATTCTACCTCAGGATTGCTTATTTTTGTATATGGATTTATTTGAGAGGAGGCGCCTGGAGAAAGACCGTCCGCATTGCAGGCGGGCGGGATGTGGGGGGCGCGTGCCAGTCACTCCCGGCTGTGTGATGCGGGAGCGTCTGCCGGAATGCCGGGTTGAAAGTTAGCCGCCGACGGTTTCCAGGGTTTCCAGGAATTCACCCGGATGCGGATGCGGGGCTTCCGGCAGTTGCCGAGCGGCGAACCATCGGTAATCAATGTTGTCGAATGGATTGTCGAAGTCCGTGATGGCTTCCAGCCGGGCTTCATCCAGGCTGCCGCTTTCCAGCATGTCGCAAATTTCGTTGAAGCGGGCCACATGACCCTCAAAACGTTCTACGGCATAATCCTTGGCCTGGAACGTCGTCACCAGGAACGGCCAATCACTGCTTTCCAGCAATAACAGCTCGCGCAAGGCCTGGTTCAGGAAGCGCAGCTTGAGAGCCTCCTGCTCGTCCGGGTATTTCCGGACCAGGTTCCGCATGCGAACTTCGGCGGTGTGGATGATGGGCCACATCCAGGCCGTATGCTGGTTGTGCCACACCCAGTAGTGGCCGCCTTGGCCCCAGGTGCTTTCCGGCAGGTTGATGGCCTGCTTGGGCGGGTGGCTTTGCAGGTACTGACCGGCGGTTTCCACGGCCACGCCCTGGCACTGGTGCAGGGTGCGAATAACGTTTTTCAGCCATTCCACGCCTTCAAACCACCAATGGCCGTACAGTTCGGTGTCGAAGGAGACCATCACCAGGTTATCCGGGTCCTGGGAATGGGTGTAATTCTCTTTCAGGATGTCATGCACCAAGCTGACGAAGTGATCGGCGTGCATTTTGGTCTGGTTGAACGCCAGCACCGGATCGTACATCATTTTGCTGCCCAGATCCGCATCTTTGCTGGTGAGACGCCAGTATTTCATGCCGGAGTTGGCATCTTTACGGTGGAATTCGCGGTACAAGCCGTCGCCGGGGTAGCCATGCGCGGCGGACCACACCTGGAAGCTGGCCCGGTTGTTGCGGCCCACGACCGCCACCGGATAATCGCGCAGCCAATAAGCCTCATGGGTGGTCAGGCCGGTAGCCGGGCGGTTGGGTAGCGGAATGTACTGGATATCGCGGTACACCCCAAAGTCGCGGCGCACTTCCGAAGAGGTGCTGCCTTCAATGGCGTGGTACTCGGTGAAGAAGTACTGGATGCCATTTTCAAAGAGAAACGCTTCGATGCCGGGGCGCAGGATTCGCTTGTGGGTTTCGGGGTCTTCCAACTCCTGGGCGGGGCGGTAGGCGCACTCGGGCAGCCAGATACCCTTGGGCGCGCGACCGAAGTGTTTCTTGTAAGTCTCAACCCCGGTGCGGATCTGGGCCTCGATGCTCTCATCGGTTCCCAGCAAGGGCAAAAAGCCATGCGTTGCGCCGGAGGTGGTAATCTCCACGCAGCCTTCATCCTGCAATTCGCGGAAGGCCTGTACCAGGTTCTTGTTGTACTTCTTCTCGAAGTTGTCCAGGATATTGCTGTAGAACTCTTCGTAATAATCGGCTAAAAAGGCCAGATGCTCGGAGTGGGGAACCTTGGGGTTCGGGTAGGCGGCAACATCCTTTTCAACCGCCTGGATGCGGGTTTTGATGAACTCGATAAAGCCGTTCTGCAAATGCTCATCGGCTAACTGTTCGGCCAAAATCGGCGTGATGCCAACGGTAATGCGGGCCTTGACGCCCTCTTCCTTCAGTTCGTTCAAAGCGTTCAGCAGGGGAATATAGGTTTCCACCATGCAGTCATAGAGATTCTCTTCTCCAAAGGGCCACATGCCAGCCTTGCGGTAAAAAGGCAGGTGACTATGAAGCATTAGGACGAAGGAGCCGTATTGTGTCGTATTCATATGGCTTATTGTATTCCCCACGTTAACGTTGCCCGATCTTACACAAATCAGGCCCATTTGAAAAGCAGGAAGCCGCAGGAAGTTGTTTTTAAAGTCCGATTTGCCCGTCTGCACTGTAAAGGCGGTGGTAATTCCACCAGCTGCCGAAGACCTTCTTGATATAGTCCCGGCTCTGTTCGTAGGGAATGCGCTCCACAAACATGTCCGGATCGCTCTGCGCCAGGGATGATGCTTGCTGCCATCGTTTCATGGCCCCAGGTCCGCCGTTATAGGCACCCACGGCGGGCATAGAATTGTAGTTGAATGTTTCATGCAGGTAGCCCAAATATCGGGAGCCCAGCCGGATGTTGACTTCCGGCAGGAACAAGTCGCTGACCTGGAAGCTGGGCAGGTTTTCCCAGTGGGCAACATCTTGGGCGGTGCTGGGTAATAGCTGCATCAGGCCGCGAGCGTTGGAAGTGCTGATCGCAAATTCATTAAAATAGCTTTCTTCCCGCATGAGTGCCTGAATGAGAAACGGATCCAGCCCCACCCGCTTGCTGGCAGAGCGAATATTCTCTGGGAAATACACCGGATACAGTAGTTTTAGCTCATCCCGTGTGCCAGAAGGCTTCATGGGCTGGCCATTGTTGGCCATAAAATCGGTTTTTGCCCGCGCATCCAAGGCATCCCGAATCACTCTCAGCCCTTTTGCCCGATCCCCGGAGATCTGTGAGGCCCAGCTTTCCACCGTTGGTGGTAATGCTCCGGTGGCTTCCGTAACCAGCAGCTTGGTGTCCTCGGCGGCTCCAATTGCTTGCAGTTCGGCGGAGGCATTGCGGCGGTTCCTCCCTACTGCTTCAGCCCCGAAGGTTTCCGGAGGCGGTAAAATGTTCAGCGCGTTCAAATCCATGCCCTGTGGCGGGTAATTCCGGTTGCTGACGGTGGCCCATCCCGGATCCGGCTTCCCTTCGGTCAACACTTTCAGCCGTCCCTGAGCGCGAAAAGCGTAATAAGTGCTGGGGTATTGACTTAAAATACGCCGGTACAGCTTGGTGGCTTCGGCTGAGGCACTGCGCTCTTGCAGTTTGGCCATCCAGAAGACGACCTTGGGTGCGGAGCGGGCGTAAGGATACCGACTGATGTACTGCTGCCCATGGCTGAGGAATTCCG
The DNA here is from genome assembly GCA_036703295.1 of Coleofasciculaceae cyanobacterium. GTDB lineage: Bacteria > Cyanobacteriota > Vampirovibrionia > Vampirovibrionales > Vampirovibrionaceae > DATNPJ01. The sequence goes on from DATNPJ010000034.1 coordinate 78,807, forward strand.
AGGTGCGGCCGTTGGCCAGCATCGGCCAAAGCAGTTGCCAGCCGCTTTCGGGAGCGTAATCGCCACGGGGATAGTCTCGCAGGATATCTTCATAGTAGGTCACGGCGTTGCCGGGGTTGATTTCCGTCAGTCGCCACAGGATGTAATCCCCGCCCACCGGCAGACTTTTCGCCATCAGTGGGTTCAGGTGCGCGAGTTTGGTGGCCCGGTCCTGGCTGTTCACGATGATGAGATCAATGGCGGAACGTGCCTCGTCCGCATTCTGGGCATGGGGTAGGCCCCGTGTTAAGGTTTGGAGACCTTCCTCCTTTTGTCCGGCCCGGATCTGCAACTGCCCGAGTGCCAGCCAGGTTTTTTGGAAAGGCCCCTGGTTTAAGTGGTCCCGGTTTTTTTTGAGATCCCTGGATGCCGCCGCTTCCGCCAAGCCCAGTAAGGCATGCTCCTCACCGGTGGGATGGGACAGCAGGGTTTCCAGGAGATCCGCCGCATTGCCGCTGAATTTGCAGTCGGTACATAGGCTCAGGTACTCCTTGAGTGGTACGACGGCCTGGGTCTTGCTCTCTTGGGTTTTTGCCAGAGTGGCGCCCAGGTAATACAGGCTGCCCATGGCATAATCACTTTTTGGAAAGTCCTTGCGCACCTTCGAAAAAGTCACTGTACCCTTCTCCCATTCGCTGCCCCGGAACTGGGACTGGCCAATCCGGTAGAGAGCAATGGCTCTCAGGGCGCTATCCGGATGTTTCTCAATCAGCGTATGCAGTTTTTTCTGTACAGCCCATTCATTGCCCAGGCCGGCATAGGCTTCCGCTTCATGCAGCCAGAGCATATCTTCCAGGCCGGGATAAACAGCTTCCAGTTTCTTGAATGTCTCCAGGGCCTGCTCGTAGTTGCTGCCCTGCAAGTCACTTAGGGCCTTTCTGTAAAGGGCGCGGGCCTCCTCCTGGTTCATGCCGGGGGCGGCCACAAAAATCCGATTGGAAGAACCGGGCAATGGAAGCACGTTCCGGAGAGGGTCCGGGATCCAGTTGGCTTGTCTGGCGAGCCAAATCAGGCAGATGACGACCAAGCTGCTGGCCAGCAGGCCCAGCCAGAGGGTCAGTCGGGGCGATTTTGTCTTCGTCCGGCGGGAGGCGACGGGCGAGAGGATGCGAAACGGATTGCTGGTTTGGGATGGCATGAGATTCGCTTGTAGTTGTGGGAAAAGTTCTATTATTATTACTAAATTAAGCCTTTTCGGCAAAACCAGAAGGAATCAAGGTGTTGGATACGATTTGGCTCCCATTTCAGAGAAATACCATGCTGACAAGGCTTTTTGCCGGTTGGGGGCGGATGGTCACGCTGACACTGCTGCTATCGGCTGCTTGGGGGCTGTCTGCCGCCTGGGCCGCAGATGATTCGGAGTGGCAAACCCTTTCCAAGGGTAACGTGGTGATTCGTCAAAACGCGCCAGCTGGTGTGGTCCCCTCGGTGGAAGCCAAAATCCTCATTCCCAAGCCGTCGGAAAAAGTCTGGAAGGTGGTCGCCGACCCGGAAAAGCTGATGCACGAAGAGCACAAGGTCAAAAAGGTCAAGATTCTCTCCCGTTCCGGCAATACCCAGAACGTGGAGTTCAGCGTCCTGATGACCCGTCTGCTGCCGCCGTTCAACTATGTATTGCAGCAAAGCCTGTCGCCGCCATATGTGCTCAATTTTCGCAGAGTCAGCGGCAGTTTCAAGGACATTCAGGGCTCCTGGAAGCTGCAACCAGTGGATAACGGCAAGAAAACTATTCTCAGCTACACACTCAAGCTGGATCCCGGTCCGCTGATTCCCAAAAGCATGCTGTTGGGTGCCGTTAAAGCCGATTTGCCGTCCATGATGAAAAATGCCAAGTCCGCTATCGACAAGGGAAGCCCTTGAGTTTTTCGGGTTTCTTGCGGTTGATTCTGATTCGGATGCGCCCGGCTAATGCTGCTGGGCTTTGATTTTACCCGCTTTCCGGTCAATGTGGCTGGAGAGACTCCTGACCTTGTCTTGCCACCGGTCCCGCGTTTCAGGTAGTCTGAAGTCATGCGCGGTTCCAACATTCTTCAATTTCCGATGGGTGGTGCTGGTGGCGGCAGCCTCAAGCTGTTTACCATCATTTTCTACTTGTTCGTGGTGTTCATGCTGACCTTTGTCACCGGTGTGTCGGAGGGTAGCATCGGCTTTTTGCTGATGCTGGGGATGCTCTACCACTTCTTTGTGCGAAACCGGCTGCGCTTCAGAAGCTACATCAAGCGCAATGGCATCTTGCTGGCCATCATCCTGGCGCTTCTGATTTGGGCTTATCCATTCGTCACGTTAATGGTTCTGCTGATCGCCGGACTTTACTGGCTGCTGATTGCCCGGAACGGCAAGGATTCGCCTTATTTCCTGCGCTTTCATATCCTGACTGCGCTAATTCTGAATTTCATGCTGTTGATGGCGTTTCTGCTGTTTGATGCCACCATGAGACTTCTTGAGCTGGTATTGAAAGTGGCGCAGTTGTCGGCTGTCACGGCGCCGGTTTTTGGGGTATATCATGCCTGGATTCCATTTCTGATGCTCGGGATCCTCTGGGGGACGGCGCTCTGGTTGTCCTTCAGCGCTATGATGGGGCGGACGCCCTATATTGGGGTAGTCACCTCCAATGTGCGCTATTTAGCCTGATCAGGCGCAATAGCCGGACGGGTATATAATCTGGGGCTGCGCTTTATTTCTGAATCTCCTCTTTTTGGTGGGTGCCTTACCGTGGGGGTAACCGCGATGATGGGTGTGGCGCACCCTTCATCTGTCTGAAGTTCAATTCAAATTTTTGCTGGTTTTCAGGGCGGGTGCGTACTGAGTGAGCGTGAGATCTGGATTCGCTGATGAAAGATATGGTCAAAAAAATGCTGGCGATGGCCGTGCTGATGGTCTGTATTGCCGCGGTCCTTTACGTATTCCAGGGTATTCCGACCCAGGACCCCGCGACAGCCGCCTTTAGTTCCGAATCATCCATTGCCGACTACGCGTCTACCTACCATGGCGTGCTGTCCCGGCCACCGTTCCCGGATACTTCGCTCTACCTGCCATTAATGGCCCAGGTGGCCATTTCCTGCCTGCTGGTAGTGGGTATGTTTCTGCTGGTGCTGTTTGTGCCCCGGGCCCGTCGCCTGGTCATGCTGCTGACCGTGGTTACCAGTGTCCGTCACCTGTTGTGGCGTGGGGCCGAGACCTTGGATTTTACCTCCCCGGTGTCGGTTGTCATCTCCCTGATGATTTACGGCGCGGAAATGCTGGCCTTTTTCGCCATGGTGATCGGCTACTTCCAGGTGTGGGGGCAGACGGATCACAAGCCGGTCAGTCTCTCCCGTTTCACCCCCGAGCAGTTGCCCACGGTTGATGTGATGGTCTGTACCTACGGCGAGCCGGTGAGCGTGCTGTATCGCTCTCTGGTGGGCTGCAAGAGCATGGATTACCCCAAGAAGAAAGTCTACCTGCTGGATGACGGCAACCGGCCCGAGATGCGTGAGCTGGCTGAAAAGCTGGGCGTCTACTACATCAGCCGGGAACAGAATATTCATGCCAAGGCCGGAAACCTGAACAACGCCTTGCAATACACCGACGGTGAGCTGGTGCTGGTATTTGACGCCGATCACGTTCCCAGCAAAAACTTTTTGCAGGAAACGGTGGGCTTTTTTGTCGATGAGCGGCTGGGCTTTGTTCAAACACCTCAGCACTTCTTCACCGATGACCCGTTCCAGCGCAACCTGCTGTCCGCCAAAGAAATCAACAACGAGCAGGATCTGTTCTTCCATGTGATTCAGCCCGGTAACGACTACTGGGGCGCGGCATTCTTTGCCGGTAGCGGGGCGATTTTCCGCCGGGTGGCGCTGGAAAGCGTGGGCGGTTTTGCGGTGGAAACCATCACCGAGGACGTGCACACCGGGATGCGGCTGCACGGAAAGGGCTGGAAATCGCTGTATTACAACCGAGACTTGGCTGCCGGTATGGCCCAGGAAAGCTTTGCGGACGTCATTAAGCAACGCCTGCGTTGGGCGCGCGGGATGACCCAGATCTACTGCCTGGAAAACCCTCTGTTTGCTCGTGGCTTGTCTTTGGCCCAACGGATTTGCTACTTCACCGGCATCTGGTACTTCTTCCACGGTCTGCCTCGCGTAATTTTCATGGTGGCGCCGCTGTTCTTCCTGCTGTTTGGTTACAAAACCATCAATGCTGGCTTTGCGGAAGTCATGATTTACTACGTGCCCAGCTTCCTGGCCACCGGATTGGGTTACACGCTGGTTTCCCGTGGGGTGCGGCACAGCTTCTGGTCGGAGGTTTACGAGACCGCCTTTTCCGTCTACCTCTCGCTGACCACGTTCCTCACGTTCCTCTCGCCGCGCCGGGCCAAGTTCCGGGTCACGCCCAAGGGCGGCCTGACCGAACGCCTGAATTTCAACTGGCGGATTGTCTTTCCTCAGGTGATGATTGCCTCGCTGACCATTGTGGGTATCGGAATGGCCATCACCCGCTCGATTTATACCCCTGAGTACTGGGGCGGGATTTACACCAACCTGTTCTGGTCGCTGTATAACCTGATTCTGCTGGTGGGTTCAATTTATGTAGCCCAGGAGCGCCCCCAGTTCCGGCTGGCTCCGCGCATCTTCCGCCGGATACGGTGCGAGCTGAAGCTGCTGGATGGCTCGATCGCGGTGGGATATACCACCAACATCAGCGAAAGCGGGGTGGCGCTGGTTTTTGACGAGCCCGTCCCCATCACCGGAACGGTCATGCTCAAAATCATGGACTGGGACATCAACGAAACGACTATTCTGTCGGTGCAGGTGGTGCGGAGCATTGTAGATAACAACAACCGACACTACGTGGGCTTCCAGGTGGTGAACCGCACCGAGGAGCAACACCAGAAGCTGGTGCGGCACATGTTTGGCTCGGCGGAAATCTGGGCGGAAGATTATGTGTACGCCGATCCTCCAAAATCCTTCTGGACCCTGATCATGACCCCATTCCGGCTGGCATCTGCCACCGAGGCTCCTTTGCGCCGTGCCGCCCCACGCTTTCAGGCCACGCTGTCCTGCGTGTTGAACGTGGACAACCAGTTTGTCATCGGTTTTTCCAACGAAGTCAGCGAAACCGGGCTTTCGGTCTTCGTCAAGCGCGGCCTGCTGCTCCAGGTCGGGCAGTCGCTGAGGATCCGGATCCAGTGGCCCACGGGCTACATCAGTGAGCTGGGCGCTGAAGTGAAGCGGGTGGAAGACGCCGGTGGCGGCCAGATTAAGGCCGGGCTGGAATTCAACCAGGTTACCGGCGAGCAGCGGGTGGAAATCATCCGGCAAATTTATCGTCCCAAAGAGCGCCTGGTACGGGTTGCTCCCTCGGTCAGCAAATTCCTGAACTGCACCATCACTCCGGTGGACGGCAGCGCGCCGGTCCAGGGGATGACCCAGGAAATCAGCGAATTGGGCGTCATTGTCCACATGAAAGCCAAGACCAGTTTGCAGGTCCGGCAAAAGGTCTGGATTCAGCTGAACTGGAACGGGCAGACGGGCGAGAAGTATCCCGGCGAGGTCGTGGACGTGTCCGTGTATTATGGCAACCCGGTGGTGCTGATCTACTTTGACGGCCTGGATATGAAGACCCTGGATCAGCTCAGCCTGCGGTTACATGAGCCGACCGAAAACAAGGCCTTCCGAACGCTGGTCGGCGAATAGAAGAGGTTGATTTTCTAGGTGAATGGACGAGTGTGACGTGAGAAATAGCAGGGAGAAGCAGGTATAATAGATGAGACGGTGAGGATTCATCCCCGAGAGAGAAGAGTTTTGTATTTTCACCATAACCTCAACGACCGGCTTTGCACCTGCGTGATTGGACTGGGCATCATCTTATGAAAAGACCGTTGATTGGATTCTTTCTTGCGGCCAGCTTCGCAGCCTTCAGCTTCGGCCTGTCGGCGCCTGCTATGGCGGCTTCCAAAACCGCCCCCGCAGTCAAAGCCAAACCGGCCCCGGCCACCAAGGTGAAGGCCGGTTCGCGGGTTACGGTGGCGCCACCGGCTCCGGGGAGTAGCGCGTTACAGGCCGGAATGACCAATTACAAGCGCGGCTATATCGCCAAAGCGATTCCCTATTTTGAAGCCGCCGTTGCCCAGCACCCCGGCAGCGCGGAAGCATGCCTCTGGCTGGCGCGCGCCCACCAAAAGCAAGGAAAGCCCGCCGATTTTCAGCGGGCCATGGCAGCGTACCGCAAGGTGTTGGCGATTAACCCCAACAACCTGGAGGCGCTCTCCAACCTGGGAGAGATGTTGAGCTGGGATCCGGCCATGCGGGGCGAGGCGGTCTCCCTGCTAAAACAGGCTGCCGACCGGAATCCCTCCGATGCCGCAGTGGCCCGCAAGCTGAGCGAGGCGCTCTTCTGGCAGGGGAATTCCATGGACGCGCTGCGCTACGCGTCGCCCATTGCCAACCGCTATCGCAACGATCGCAAGTTCATGACCGAGTATGCCCAGATGCTTTCTGCCACCGGGCATGCGGAGCAGGCGCTGGAAATTTACACCACGGTGCTGAAGGATGATGTTGCCAAGAACGTCAATTTGAAGCTGGATGTGGCGCAGACGCTGTATAAAAGCGGCCAGACCCAGAAAGCCCAGGCGGTTTACAGCGAGATTGCTGCGGCTGTGACGGGTGCGGCTGCCGAAAAACCGGATTTTCGCATGAGCATGGCCGGGCTGGCCTTCGATTTGGGCATGCATGCCGATTCCCTGACCTGGGATCAGGGCTTGCCGGATGCCATGCAACGCCAGAAAGATACCCAGTTGCGCATGGCGCGGGCACTCACCAAGGTTTTTCGCGTCCCGGAGGCCATTGACCGCTTTAATCGCTTATATGAGGCGGGCCTGCTGACTGCGGACGAGAAGCTGGAATTTGCCGAATACCTGCGCATGCTGAACCTGGAAGGTGACGCCCTGCCTTCTCCCAACCTCGTTGAGAATCTCTATCGCGAAGCGATGCAGGAAAACCCGCAGAGCGGGGATGCCAGCTTGCGGATGGCCCGCATGCACGCCCAGCAGGAGGGGCATTACAACGATGCGGTGCAATATTATCAGCAAGCGCTCGCCAATCCGGCGCTGGGCAACCGGGAAAGCATCAAAAAGGAATACCTGGATTTCATCAAGTCCGACAAAACCCAGGCCCCCGCAGCGGAGGCCCTGTTCAAGCAGATGCTGACGGAAACCCCCGATGACGCGGTGCTCAAGACCGCGTATGCCGAGTTTCTCTCCTGGCAATCCGATCGCCGCCCCGAGGCGCTGCGGATATACGTTGAGCTGGGCAATGCGCAGCCGGACAGCCGGGATCTCTGGGAGACCCGCATTGAGGAAGTTTTAAAGTGGCATCAGCCTACCACGGACTTGATTTCGTTGTACCAGGACATTGTCAATCTCTATCCCCAAAACAAAATGGTTTGGTGGACGGTGGCTCGGGCCTATCACAGCGATAAAAACTACTACCCGGAAGCGGTGGAAACCTATGGCAAACTGGTGAAGCGCTTCCCGGACGATGCCACCATCAAGCGCGAATGGCTGGCCCTGCTGCTTTCCAACGAGCCCCGGCGCCGGGAGAATATCCGTCTGCTAGCCAAAATGGTGCAGGATGATCCCTCTGATCTGGATGTAACGGCCACCTACGGCAAGCTGCTCTCCTACGAGCACCGGCTGGGTGAGGCCATGCAGGCTTTTGAAACCGTATTGCGTCAGGACCCCGAGCACCGGGAAGCCTTGGTGGGCAAGGGGTACGTCATTCTCTGGAGCGGACGCAAGCTGGAAGCGAAGGACTACTTTGCGAACCTGCGCCGGAAGTTTCCGGATGACGTGGATATCGCCATCGGTTTGGCCCAGAGTGAAAAGCTGATTGGCCGGTATGACCAGGCCCTCAAAATTATCCGGGAGATCAAGCCCCTGATGCAGCAGACTGCGCCGGAAATGCCGGCGTCCAGCCAGTCCGGCAGTGCTGATATACTGCCTTCCGCGTACTTGCCGGTGGCCAATGTCGAGGAAAACGGCAGCCTGCTGCAACGGCATGCGGTATTCGATGCTTCTGTCCAGCCAATAGCGATTATCGCGCAGGCCGAGCCTGTTGAGCTGATGCTATCGGCGGAACCCGCCACGCAAGAATCATCCGCAATGCAAACATCCGAAGCGGTGCCGGCCAATCGCGCGCCGCATTCGGCGGAATTGAAATCGATCCAGTCCGAGGTGCAAGCGCTGACCGATGCGGTCAATTCTCTCAAAGCCCTCCAGGAAAGCTCCAAGTCCCAGTTGCGCAGCATCGAGCAGGCGGTAAAATCAGCTCGGGAAGTGAATACTGGCGAGGCCAGCCTGCAAACGCTGGAGGATTTCGGCTTTGCTTCCGAATCACAAGCTCCCAACCTGATGCCGTCATCTGGTTCTGGCGCTGGTATGGCTAGTCGTGGTCATTCGGTGGGCGAGAGTGGGATGCGTCCGGCTTACGGGACGTATGCGGCCTTCGATTATGATACCAACCCCTTGCTTTCCGGCTTGGGACGTTTCCGCAACGACCAGCTCAGCGATGTGGAGAAGGGCCTGATTAACGAGCTGCGGCCCATGATGCGCGGCGGCTTTGTGTACTCCTCGCAGCAAGGCGAGAGCACGACGACCCAACTGCGGAACTATGGCTTTCCCAACCAGTTCAGCATGTCGCTGACCCCGCAAGTCCGGATTCGCGGCGGGATTGTACCTACCAAATGGTATATCCCAAACGGGGTGTCTCCAGATGATAGCCTGGGCCTGCAATACGGCTTCGGGACCACCATCAAGTACTGGGATCGCCTGACCCTGGACGGCGACATCGCCATCACGCACTTTACGCAAAGCGGCAGCGAAAACTTGACCTACCAGACCCAGGCCGAGTTTGCCTTCAACGACGCCGTTCACGCCAAGCTGGGCGCCCGTCGGATTCCGCTCTACAACTCGTTGCTGTCAGTGGCGGGTTTGAAGCCCAGTCAAGGCGCCTTCCAGGATGAACTGGTAGGCCAGGCTCGCGAGAACGGCTTCTATGCAGAGCTGAACACCCATCCTTTCAGCCAGAACGTGGATTGGAACCTGGGATGCGAATGGGCTTTCATTGACGGCGAGCACATTCCGACCAATTACAAGAACCAGGCCTTCACCTCGCTGGGCTATACCTGGCATCTGGGACCTCGGCACCAGTTGCGGGCGGGCTACGAGTTCCTGTACTTCGGTTACAGCAAAAACACCACCGCCGGTTTCTTTGATACCACAGCGCTGGGCACCCAGCAGCCCGTGGCGGGCTTGCGGCCTGTGGTGCTGGCGGATCCCGGTTACGACTTCGGCGGCTACTTTAGCCCCCAGTGGTTTGTCATGAACGCCATTCGAGCAGATCTGCGCGGTAGCCTGTTCAACAAGTTCCTGGAATACAAAGTGGGCGGCAGTCTGGGTGTCCAGAACTTTGGCTTGGGCCATGGCATTGACGATAACGGCGTAGCCACTTCATCCTTGGCCAGCGCCTTCGACGCCAACCTGATCATGAACCTGACCGACTGGCTGGCTGCTTACGGAGAAGTCGATTTTCTGGATGCGGGCGGCCAATTCAACCGCTGGCGCTTCGGTGGCGGGCTAATCTTAAGGCCGCATATCGAGGCATTATCCCCCGTTTTAAAATAGCCGGTATGTAAACCCTCTTCCCAACTGATAACTGAGCGATTTATACTGTGAGCTTGCACCGTCATGGTTATGCCCCAAGAGTCCAATGAGCCCTAAACCCTTTGAAATCATGCGTTGGGAGTCTCCCAAACAGCCGGATCAGGAATTCCTGGGCCGGATGTTACAGCGGGAGGGATTGCAGTCGGAGTCGATTGAACTGGCGGCACGGTCTCAGACCCCCGAGATGAAGTTTGACCGGATTGTGGTCATGGTCCCGGCGCTGGGACAGCTCCAGGTTTCTTTTCCCGGCTATGGCGCAATTGAGTTGGATCCCGGTGACATTCTGGAAATCAATCCGGGGGTTTTGCACGATATTATCGTGACCGGCAGCCAGCCGGCCATCATTCTACAAGCTTTCAAAAATCAGTAACATTTTGGTTGTTATATCCATCTTCCCATTTGGATTGGTCCTGCTTTTTCCTGTGAGGGGCAGAATAAGCAAATTTTTCATATTGTCTGTTTTTATTTTGTTAGAGGCAAAAATATGTTTTGAGCTTGAGCACGTTGTGAGAGAGAGATGGAGCTATTGAAGATGGCAATGAGTTTTGGGAATTCAGGTTATCAACCAGTGGCCATGTTTTTTAATACTATGAATTATCAAATGGACCAGATGAGCGCGGAATATGAAGCGCAAGAGGAAATGGAACAGGCCGTTCAGATGCAGGAAAACATGGAAAGCCAAGTGGAGGAGGTGATGGTTAAGCAATCGGAAGCTCAGCAGGGCGATAGCTCCACCGCTGTCTTTAGCCCGAATGCGAAGAGTGAAAGCGCAGCTGGCCCCTGGTCAGATCCGAACCTCGTTTATAGCTTGAACCTTCGGGGCTAAAGAGAATCAGCCCCAAACCACTATGAACAGTAGTCTTTCATGAAAAAAGGAGGGCCGAAGCCCTCCCTTTGAGTCTGTGCCGCCTGGACTTAGTACTTGGCCAGGTAGCGTTCATGCTCCCAAGGAGTCACGTCGGTGCGGTAGTCATCCCACTCGACGTTTTTCGCCTTGATGAACTCTTCGAAGATGTGCTCGCCCAGGGCATCCTTGGCGACCGTGCTCTTCTTCAGCTCTTCCAGGGCTTCATACAGGCTGCCCGGCAGTGACGGGATGTTCTGCAGCTTGCGATCTTCCTCGGAAAGCTTGTAGATGTTGGCCGTGACCGCGCTCGGGGGCTCGATTTTATTTTTCACCCCATCCAGCCCGGCCAGCAGCATGGTGGCGAAGGCCAGGTACGGGTTGGCCGCCGGATCCGGGGAGCGCAGTTCCACACGGGTGGCGTTGCCGCGCTTGGCCGGTACGCGGAGCAGGGCGCTGCGGTTGGCAGCAGACCAAGCCACGTACACCGGAGCCTCGTAGCCGGGTACCAGGCGCTTGTAGCTGTTCACCAGCGGGTTGGTGACGGCGGTGATGCCACGAATGTTTTTCAGCAAGCCACCAATGAAGTAATGCGCTTCTTTGGAAAGCTGGTAGTCGCCTTTTTCATCATAAAAGGCGTTACCGGCACCGATTTTGGCCAGCGACTGGTTGCAATGCATCCCGGAACCGTTGACACCGTATACCGGTTTCGGCATGAAAGATGCGTGCAGACCGTGTTTGGCCGCAATCTTGCGGGTAATCATCTTCACGGTGGTCACGTTGTCCGCCTGGGTCAGCGCATCGGCGTATTTGAAATCAATTTCATGCTGGCCAGCCGCCACTTCATGGTGATCGGCTTCCATTTCAAAGCCCAGGGCTTCCAAGGTGTCCACGATTTCTCCGCGCACGATCTCGCCGAGGTCATCCGGGCCGATATCGTAGTAACCGGCGGTATCGTGGGTTTCGATGGTCAGGTTGCCGTCTTCATCCCGTTTGAACAGGAAGAATTCCAGTTCGGGTCCCACGTTGTAGATGTAGCCAAGCTTCTGGGCTTCCTGTAGCACGCGCTTCAGGTTGTTGCGGGGGCAGCCGTCAAACGGGGTGCCGTCCGGGTTGTAGATGTCGCAGATCACACGGGCCACGCCACGTCCGCCTTCTTCCCAGGGCATCACGGTGAAGGTGCTCAGATCCGGGTAGAAATACATGTCGGAGGTTTCGATCGTCCGGAAACCGGCGATGGAGGAGCCATCCAGCATGATTTCGTTATTCAGGGCCTTTTCCAGCTGATCGGCGTGTATCCCCATGCTTTTGGGCATGCCGTGCATATCCACGAATTGCAGGCGAACCAGCTTAACTTTCTTATCTTTGGCTTCTTTCAGGATATCGGAAACGGAACGGGTCGGACGCGCGGTCGGAACCGTAGGCGCAACGTTAGACATCTTCGATTGCTTCCTCATACTTTCGATGAAACACAACAATTACGTGACTAACCATCTTTACGAAGGGATCTCCTCAGGAGTTCGCCCTTATTGTACAAGGAACACTTCTTTTTTGTCAGTTTTTTTTGCGCCCTAGTAGCCAATGACATGCCGCTGATCGGTAATCACGGGAAAGGGCTCGCTCTCAAAGCGGCGGCCACCGGCCAAAATAAGGATAGTCAAGCCTTTCTGATCCGCAGTGGGCCGTATTTCAGCTTTTACTCCCACCGCCCCGGCGGGTATTTTTTTGATGGGGCTGGCCGTGCCGGTGACTGCCCGGTTCTCGTCATCCAGGCTGCCTGCTTCCCGGACGGAGAATCGCAAAATGGCCTTGCTTTGCTGCATGAGCGTGACATTTTCCGGTTTGTCCGGGGTTCCGCCAGTCAGGTGGACCAGGTAGAAACCCGCCGGAATGATGCCGGATTCCGTGCGGATAGGCAGGGGCAGGCGAAGCAAGGGGTCCAGGCTGGGCAGCGTTTGCCGTGGACCGACTTTCACGATTTGTTCTTCGGTAGGTGCGGGTCTTTTGTCTGCTTTGGGTTTTTTTGCGCCTTTTTTAAAGGGCCACAGGCCTTTCATTTTGGCTGTTGCTTCGTGGATTTTCGCATTTTCCGCCTTGGGTTTCGCGGCAGGCTGGGGTGGTTTGGGCAGGTAGGGGTAATCGACAACGGCATCCGGCCAGTCTTCATCGGCGGCTGCGGCGGGAGTGTCCCAACCGGCTGAGTTGACCAGCATCAACGCGAAAATTAAAGTTGCAAGCACCGCGTGCCGATAAAAGAACCACCACCCCTGAAGACAGCAGGACTTTGGCATCATGATGTTCGATCGGCAGAAAATCATTCTGGTCAGCACCAAGTACATCTCGTATTTTATCAATATCGTCATAATCATGGCCTTGGTCGGCGGGATTTACTATTGGATTCAGTTGCTGATCCAGGCGGCCAAGTAGACTTTCTACTATCTTAGCGATTTTTGGGGAATTGCCATCCTGTTTCTTCAGGAACTCTGAATGAATCTTTGGAGGCTCGCCCATGGCGAAGCCGCCGCTGGGATTTCTGCCGGTTGATCTGAATGTCCACGTCCGGGCGGGTGGGAGGCGATGGGGGTGTATTATAATGGTCCTGTTGATGTCTGCGTGGAGACCGGCTTTCCGGGTTGCATAACGCTTCAGGGATGATCCAATGAGTCCCGAGAGCGTCCCGATGAAGCCTTTCGCCCGAACAAGAAAGCTGGATAAAAATCATGCTGGATATTCGTTTGATTCGTGAAAACCCTGCCCTGGTGAACGAGGCCCTGAAGCGGCGGAACCCGGAACTCTCCGTGGATGCCATCAGTCAGCTGGATGCCCGTCGTCTGGAACTGCTGCAAGAAGAAGAAGCCCTGCGGGGCAAGCGCAACCAGATGACCCAGGAGATTGCCCAGTGTAAGCGGGACGGGAAGGACACCACCGAAATCCAGCAGGAAACCAAGGCGCTGGCCGAACGCATCAAGACCATCGAGCAGCAGAAGGAAGAAATCGCGGCGGAACAGAACGCCCTGCTGATGGAAATTCCCAACATGCCCTTGCCCGTGGTTCCGGTGGGTGCCAGCGAGGCGGAAAACGTGGTGGTACGCACCTGGGGTGACGATTTTAAAAGCCGTCCCTGTTCGGAAGTGTTGCCGCATTACGAAATCGGCGTCGCGCTGGGCATGCTGGATTTTGAGCGCGGGGTAAAGATTGCCCAGTCCCGCTTTACGATCATGCGCGGGGAAGGCTCCCGCCTGGAGCGCGCGTTGATTAACTTCATGCTGGATACCCACACCGAGCACGGCTACGAGGAAGTGTTACCGCCCTTTTTGGTAAACCGGCAGGCCATGACCGGCACCGGTCAGCTGCCCAAGTTCGAGGCCGACATGTTCAAGTGCCGGGATGACGAGCTGTATCTCATCCCCACGGCGGAAGTGCCGGTTACCAACATGTATGCGGGCGAGATTTTAACCGAGGCCCAGCTGCCTATCACCATGGCGGCTTATACCCCCTGTTTCCGCCGGGAGGCGGGCAGCGCGGGCAAGGATACCCGTGGGCTGATCCGCCAGCACCAGTTTGACAAAGTGGAGCTGGTGAAGCTGGTGAAACCGGAAGAATCCGACGCGGAGCATCATAAGCTGGTGGCGGATGCCGAGCGGATTCTGCAAAAGCTGGAGTTGCCCTACCGGGTGGTGGAGCTTTGCACGGGCGATATCGGTTTTTCCGCCGCCCGCTGCTTCGATCTGGAAGTCTGGATGCCTGCCCAGGGCGTCTATCGAGAAATCTCCAGTTGCAGCACGTTTACCGATTTCCAGGCGCGCCGAATTGGCCTGAAATACCGTAGCGAGGCCACCGGGAAACCTGCTTTCGTACACACCCTGAACGGTTCCGGTCTGGCCATCGGGCGGACGCTGGCCGCCATTCTGGAAAATTATCAAATCAGCCATCAGGAGGTGGTGATCCCCGAGGCTCTTCGGCCATACTTCAGGAATGGGGCAACCCGCCTTTCCACGGAAAAAAGCAAGGAACTGGTATGAGTAGCGCTGAGCCGATCCCGCCTTCCGTAGACCCTCTTGCATCCCCCCTTCCCGCCTCCGGAGCCTCTCCTGCGGAGAGCCTGGCCTCTGATGCCGGTGCCGAGCCGTTCATCGATCTGGATATCTTTCTGCGCATGGCGATTGCCCAGGGCGTTTCGGATATTCACTTGCGGGTGGGGCAATCCCCGGTGATGCGCAAGGACGGGGAGATGACCCGCACCAAGCTTCCACCGCTCAGCGAGCAGGCCATCCTGCAATTTACCAAGGGCATTGTGTCGGAGCGGATTCTGCCGCGCATGAAAAACAAGATGGACTTCGACTTCAGCTTCCAACTGGAGAATGTGTGCCGTTTCAGGGTCAACCTGTTCTATGAGATGGGCCATCTGGGTCTGGTGTTGCGTCTGATCCCGATGAAAATTCCCACCCTGGATGAATTGGGGCATCCCCCGGTCATTGCCCGCTTTGCCGATTTACACAAGGGGCTGGTGCTAGTCACCGGGCCGACCGGTTCCGGCAAATCCACCACGCTGGCGGCTCTGCTGAACAGCATCAATCATCACCAGTGCCGTCATATCGTGACGCTGGAAGATCCGGTGGAATACATGTACCAGAGCGAGCGCTCGGTGGTAACCCAGCGCCAACTAGGCCTGGATACCGACAGCTTTCCCAACGGGATCAAGTACGCCTTGCGTCAGGATCCGGATGTGTTGCTGATTGGGGAGATGCGCGACCGGGAAACCATAATGGCTGCCTTGCACGCCGCTGAAACGGGCCACCTGGTGTTCTCCACCTTGCACACGACCGATTCCGTGCAGACCATCAACCGTATCGTGAACATGTTTGAGCCGCACGAGCGTGAGCCCATTCGCCATCAGTTGGCTGGGGTGCTTCAGGGCACCGTTTCCCAAAGGCTGGTCAAGAAGGCGGAAGGCCGGGGCCGGATGGCAGTGGCGGAAATCATGGTGGTTTCCCCCGCGATTCGGGATTACATCATGCGGGATGAGATGGGCGAGATTTACCAGTTGCTGCAAAACGACGAATACGAGGGTGCTTGCAGCCTGAACAGCTCGCTTTACCGTGCCTGCCGGAACAATTTCATCACCCCGGAAGACGCGCTGGCGACCTCCGAGAACCCGCCCGAACTTCAGCAGATGCTGCGAGGGGCTTTCCACGGTACTGCGGGATACTAAGGGATGGGGTACCGCGATGGCCCATACGGCTCTTTTCAGACAAGGGTTTCCATTTCTCCGAAAAACCGCTACAATAAATATAGTAAGCGCCCGCCTGGCATTGTGGATGCCGAGAGAGTGCCGAGCGTGATAGTGCGCTATTCATCATCATCAGAGGAATCCGAGGTGTCGTTCGTGGGCGGTCAACGCCCCGAAATCGGGAAAGTCGTTCGTTGCAGAGTTAGCAGTATATTCCGTATTAGGAGAGAAAACATGGCGTGTCCACTCCAGATGAAGCGTGTCTTGTGCACTCTGGCAGCAGTCCTGCTGGTTCTTCAGTCGGGCGCGGGATTTGCCCCCGCTTGGGCCGGCGAAATCACGGCCCCTGCAAGCCAAGCGTATACAACTGCTCCACTGGGGATTACGGGCGTTCAGCTCAGCCCGGACGGATCCAGCCTGAGCCTGGAAGCCAACCAACCCTTCACGCTGAATGAAACCCGGAACTTGTCCGTTCTCAGGCTTCCCTATCCCTATCGCATGGTGCTGGAAATCCCGAATGCGCGCCTGCTGACTGGTCAAAACGTGGTTCCTGTCAACCGAAACGGCATTGAACGCATTGAATTCAGCGAAAGCCGCAGCCCCTTCTACAATGCGGCTCGGGCCGTCATTTACGTGACCGACGGTCAAACCCTGAGCCGCCTGAACACGGCATTTGAAGGAAATGCGCTGAGAATCGCGGGTTTTCAAGCTGTAACGCCCGCACAAAACCTGGCGAGTGTACCGAAATCCGTGGCTGGCGCGCATCGCCATGCGGCTCCGGTTCCCTCCAAAAAAGCCCAGCCGCTGCCGCCGGTGGCCAAGCCTGCTTCTGAACTTTCCCTGCATAAGGCACCGCCCCTGCCGACCGAGAAAGTACCCATGCAAGCGCCGCTGACCTTGTCCAAAACGCCACAGACCGTGCTGGGGGTTTCGGTGTTGCCGGGCACCAATCTCATTGAAGATGTCTATTACCGCGACTTCCGCCTCTACATCAAGGGCGCCAACGGGACCGAATTACGGGTGAAAAACCGCTTCGTGCTGAATGAGCCCAACCGACTGGTGCTGGATATCGACAATGCGGTGCTGGCCAGCAAAGCCCTGATGAATCCCATCAATGGCGGAACGGACGACATTCGACAGATCCGGGTCGGACAATTTGATGACACCACGGTGCGCATCGTCATTGAGGCCCAAGATCCCGAACTGTTCGAGAGTACGTATACGGGCAGCGATCGCAGTTTGCTGGCTATCAGCCCCTATTCGGCGGCCTCCATCACCAAGCTGTCTTCCAATACCAAGCTGGGACAAGTCGAAAGCATCGATCTCAAGCGGGAAGGCGGTGGGACGGTTCTGCGCCTGACTGCCAGCACGCCGATTGTTCACCGCTTCCTCAAACGCAACGATCAGGTCGTTCTGGATCTGCTCAACGAAGCGGCCAATCCCACGGCCATTGGCTTTGACGGTAGGTTGTATCCCGAAATCGCCAAAATGCGCTTAGAGCCTCTGGCAGCGGGCCAGCCCAACAGCAAGCTGGCCATCAGGCTGGCCGGTCCTGGTGTGCGCGTGGTGCCCACCCTCTCCGATGACGGCAAGGTGCTGGAATTATTGATCACGCCGGGCGAAAGCATGGCTGCCGCCATCGCGCCCATGATTGCCAGCATGGAATCAGCCGGCAAGGCGCCTTTCCCGGCCCGGATTGTCGTGGATGCCGGCCATGGCGGAAAAGATCACGGCGCCATCCGGGACGGAGTCCGGGAGAAGGACCTGAACCTGTCGCTGGCGATGATGGTGAAAGACGCCTTGGAGGCCAAGGGCTTCAAGGTCTATGTGACCCGCAGCACAGACGAGTTTTTGCCGCTGCCGCAAATTACGGCCATCACCAACCGGATTCATCCGGATCTCTTCATCAGTATTCACCACAATGCCTCGGTCAACTCGGCGTTGAACGGTATTGAAACCTATTATTACACTCCGCAGAGCGTCGCGTTGGCCCGCCGGGTGCATTCCCGAGAGATTAACAACGTGGCTGCCCGGGATGGTGGTGTAAAACGGGCCATGTTCTACGTCATCCACCACACCGATGTCCCGGCCATCCTGTGCGAAGTGGGCTACGTGTCCAATCCCAACGAACTCTCCGATCTTCAAAGCTGGGAGCGCAAGTCAAAAACCGCTCGATCCATTGCTGACGGTGTTGTAGACTATCTGAAGTCACGCATGTCCGCAAAGGCCAAGTAGTTCCTTGACGAACTCCTCCCTACATCATGATCACGAGCGTTCCCGGAGACCAATCGGGGTCTTCGATTCCGGCTTGGGTGGCTTGCGGGTTCTGGATCGCCTGATGCAGACGCTACCGGATGAACATTTCGTGTATCTCGGTGATACTCAGCACATGCCTTACGGCGAGAAGACGCCGGAGCAACTGGACGAGTATGTTTCCGGCTGCCTGGATTGGCTGTTTACCCAGTATCAGGTCAAGATGGTGGTGGTGGCCTGTAACACGGCGTCTGCGGCGGCGGCGCATCTGTTTCGTCCGTTACAAGAGGCCGGGGTGCCGATTGTGGACCCAGTGACGCCCATTTGTCGTTGGCTGGCCTCCGAACGCCGCTATCATCGGGTGGGCGTGATGGCGACTCGGGCCACGGTGGCGTCCAACCGGTACCGGGTACTGCTGGACCGTATGGGCGGTGAGGATATCGAGCTGGTCCAGGAGGCATGCGGGAACTTGGCCACCGTGATTGAAGAGGGGCGTGGCGACACGCTGGAATGCGACGCCATGATTCAGGAGTATCTGAAACCTCTGCTGGCTGCGAATGTGGAGGCCATTATCCTGGGTTGCACGCATTATCCCTATGTCATGGATCAAATCGCAACCTATGCGCCGGGCGTGGAGATTCTGGATCCGGCCGTGTTTATGGCGCTAGAGGCCAAGCGACTGCTGGCGGAGCAGCAACTGGCAACCCCTTTGCAAACCACCCGAGAAATTGCGGAAGTGGATTATTTCGTCACCGCCGAGCCGGACAAATTCTACGAAACCAGCCGCCGGATGCCCTTCCAGGCCTTGGCCATGAAGCAGCCCGTTGTGGTCTCCGTTAAGAGCTGCCTGCCGACTTAAGGCCTGCTTGGTTTTACAGAACCATCCCCAAACCGGCGGTTTCGCCCGTTTCTACGGTTTGTTGTTTTAGTGCCTGGGTTTTTTTCAGTAATTGCGCTGCCTGGTTGCGAGCTTGCAGGCGTTCGCTGAGCTGGCGGGAAAGCTGGCTGATGGCTTCGTCATGCTCCTGGACGGTATCCATCAGCCGTACGGCCAGGGCTTCGTTCAAATCGACGGACAGACGGCAACCGGCGGCCACTAGAAAACTGCGCTCATCCAGGGTGTCGGGAGTGGCGGGTGGGCTGAGGCGCACGGCCTGGTGAAATCGATCCAACTCGCCAAGCACCTGGGGTAGGGCATCCAGGCCCAGCCGGGTCAGAATAGGACGATGCAGCAGGCGGTCAAAGGTGCGAATGGTGCGCCGAAGCCATTCATGATCAGATGTGGTATTCATATCCGGCGTATCGGCAAAACCGCTCGCGGCTTTATCCGTTATGTGCAGGATTCTCGGTGTGGGTTGCCGCTGGCTTGGGTGCGCTCTCCGTTGGGCCGGTTTCCGGAGGTGTCATTTCCGTGGGAGAGGCAGAGGGCTCTGCTGCTTGGCTAGGGCCGGTTGAAGGCATTTTATCCATCATCCAGTCCCGAATCTGCTGGCTGGAGGCGGCGGAGTTGGTCAGAATGTCGGTGCCCTGGCCGGTTTTATAGACGGACAGGATCTTGGGACCTTCAATCCAGTTATACAGGTGTTGGGCGGTGGTTTTGGCCTCTTCCTCGTCTTGCCCCACCAGAATGAGCACCGGGTGGCTGTAGCCCATCAGTCCCCGGCTGGCATCAATACCCTTGTATACCAGGCCTGGAGACAGCAGCACCAAGGCCTGGACATCCGAAGTGTTCTTCTTGGCGGCTGCGGTTGCTACGTTCGCACCCAATTTCTCGCCAATCAGGGCCACGCGATCTCCCGTTACCTCGGGATAGTCTTCCTGGGCCTTCTGGAAGTAGGTGATGACCTGGTTGATATCTTGGGGCAGCAGTTGCCATTCTTGCGCCGTCAGCAGACGCCAGTTGGTGCGGCGGCCTTTGGTGGTGCGCATGCTCTTGCCATGACCTCTAAGATCCACGGCATACACCGCGTATCCGGCTTGCACTAGTTGGGCGGGCAAGTCGTTCCAAGCCATGTGGCTCCGGTTCAGTCCGTGCAGCAGAATCACCAGCGGGTATTTTGGGCCGGTATACTCCGCCTCCTCTTCGCCGGGGCTGATGGTATCCCCTTCCCCGTCCATTTTCATCGAGGGATCATATAAGCGGCCATACAGTTCCAGCCGGTCCCGCATGGGGATGATAACCTCCTCGTAAGGCAGGTTGCGCATGGTTTCCGGCAATAGCTTGGAGAGATCCACCGGCTCGATTTCCACGCCTCCGCCCTCGGTTTCGACAGGTGCTTCCTCCCCTTCGGCGGGAGTTTCTTTGGGTGGTGGATCCCAGGGCATGGGGGGCAGCTTGAGATCGCAGCCGCTCAGGGCCAGCGAGAGGCTCCCCAGCAGGAGCAGGCTCAGTATTTTGGTTGGAAGATGGCGGGCCATGGGGATCTCAGTCATCGGCTCAGTAATCGGATGGGCTTAAGGTTTGCCGGGCGCGGGGGAGCACCAGCGCAAAAATGCTGCCCTTGCCGGGGGTGCTGGAGAGCAGCTCCACGCTGCCGCCATGGGCTTGCAGGATTTTTCGGCTATGGGCCAGTCCCAGGCCGGTGCCGTTGCCCTTGGTGGAAAAATAAGGGGTAAATAGCTTTTTCTGGTGGTTCGGATCCACGCCCGAACCCTCATCCGCCACCTTGATATACAACTGCGGATCGTTTTTCCGCCGGGCGATGCTGACGGTGACGGCGGCTCCGGCAGGAGAGGCTTCCAGCGCGTTTTTCAACAGGTTAATCAGGGCCTGGCGGATTTTATCGGCATCCAGTTCCAGCGCTTCCTCATCGGAAATCTTCGGCATGTTCAGGGCCACGCCTTTTTCATCGTATTTTGGCGCATAAAAGTCGCAGACATCCAGCACCAGTTGGTTGATGTCGGTGGTTTTCACGTTCAATTGCAGTGGCCGCGAGTAATTGGTCAGTTCAGAAAGAATGGTTTCCAGGCTGCCGGTGGCTTGCCGGATGAGCGACAGGTTCTTCAACAGCAGATCCCGTTTCTCCCCTTGCGCTGACAAATCCAGCTTGGCCATCTGATCCTCGGTCAGCTTGGCATACAAGTCAATCAGGCCCAGCGGGTTGCGGATTTCATGGGCGATGACGGAAGACAATTGCCCGATGGCGGCCAGTCGTTCGGTATCGATGTTGCGCTTGTTCAGGGTTTTAACCTGCTCCAGGGCGACGGTCAGCTCCCGGTTGCGGTTTTCCAGGCCATGTACCAACGAGGTAATCAGTACGTTCAGCTTGTCGTCGTAGCGGCGGTCCACCTGGGTTTCCGCCAGCAAGTGTTCCAGGTCCGGCTGGCCTGCTTCGGAGTCGCTCAGGTGGCTGATAATCTGGGTGGCGATGGTGCGGCTGTCGCCCGGATGGAAGGTCCAGCCGCCCTCATACAAACGAAAGCTCTCATGGGTGGCCGCTGACCAGAATAATGTGGCACACATCCGGTTGGTCAGCACGATCAGAAAGCCGGTCTGATCACAGATGCCGCTAGCCGTGGGGAACAGATCCGGTTGGTTGAAACGAAACAGCGGCAGCTCCGGTAAACTGTCCAGCGCGTGAGCCATGGTCTCGAAGGCGGCGTCTTCCAGGGTGCGGGTCATGACAAAACCCGACATCCGGTGATCGCGCACCATGCGGGTAATGCAGCTGTACAGGCTGAGAAACGTTTCCTTGGAGTACAAACCCGTGGAAGAGCACAGATGTCCGAACAGGCCATCCAGATGAATATGGTTTGCTCCCGGTTTCGCTTCGCTCACAACTTGCTGCTCCATGCCGCCACTCCGTCCGTTTTGTGCCTGCTACCGGCCCTCACAGGACAAAATCCCCTGAGCCGAAGCCGGGGATTTTGCCGTTGAGTCTATTATACTCGTTAGCCCGCGATTTGGGTCTGGCCGCTCGGTTCGACCAGGCCGTATCTCAGGGCGTACAGGACGGCCTGGGTGCGGTCGTTCACCTGTAGCTTCTGGAAGATATTGTTGACGTGGGTCTTGACGGTGGTTTCGCTGATGACCAGCTTGTCGGCAACGCCTTTGTAGGTGATGCCCTCGGTCAGCAGCTTGAGAACTTCCTTCTCGCGGCTGGTGAGATAGCCCAACAGCGCCTGTTTGGTCGGATCCGGGCGGCTGGTCTTGCCGATGCGAGTTTGGAACTCATCGAAGAACTTAGTGGCCAGGGTCGGCGGCAGGTAGACTTTGCCGTTCAGGACTTCCTCGACGGCCGCGATCAATTGGGAAGTGACCATGGTTTTGAGAATGTAGCCTTTGGCGCCGCCTTTCATGGCCCGGAAGATCAGGTCCGGATCATCATAGCCGGTCAGGGCCAGGATTTTAAGATTGGGGTTGGTGCCCATCAGTTGTTGGATTGCTGCCACACCGTCCACTTCCGGCATGTTCATATCCATCAGCACCACATCCACTTTGGCGTCGGACAGGCGCTTGATGGCGTCTTCACCGTTGGTGGCGATGCCCATCACATGATAGTCCGATTGCAGTTCCAGCAATTGCTTGATGCCGGCACTATGGTTTGCGTTGTCGTCTACGATGAAGACGGTGACTTCCGATTGCATTCTTCTGATCACTGGTTAAGTCTCCTACAGCTCTCCTGACACACCACAAGTTTTTTCTGTTTCAGAAATCCACAATTCTGGCCAGGCGAAGGCCTGATTTTCCACGCTTTACCACCGGGAGCTTTTCCAGCTGAATGCAGGGGCGACGGCCCGTCCGTTCCGCTCTAACGTGCTCCATCTCGTTTTTGCAGCCACTTGTTTTCGTTCTGCCCTTGTATCATAACCCGCCGAGCAAACGTACCTCATCATCTGAAGGTTGGATATTGGCTATCCGGAGATCAGTATTTCGGAGGAGCCGTATCGTCCGATGGATGGATATCCGGGCCTCGCATGCGCCGTCCTGTCCTATAATGGGGGTAGAACATCCGAACGAGAGGCAGCACAGCGGAGGAAAATACGGTGATGGCAGAAAAGCAGGTCCGGCAGGTCCTGAACGTAACCCGGCAGACGCTGGTTGCGCTAGATGTGGAGATGGCCGACAATTATTTCAAGCGGTTGCTGGGTTTAATGGGACGTCCCGGCCTGGCACCCTCTCAGGGTTTGTGGATCGTGCCCTGCAAAGATATCCACTCCTGCTTTATGCGCTTTGAGTTTGACGCCCTCTTTGTGGACAAATCCATGCAGGTGGTGCATCTGAAAGAGCGTATGCGGCCCTGGCGGTTTACCAAATTTGTGAAGAACGGTCATGCCGTGCTGGAACTTCCCGCCGGAACCATCGAGTCGACCGGCACCCAGCTTGGCGATCAACTGGAATTTCGGCAGCCCTAAACCATCAGTCTATCGTTCACCGGTTCTGGCCTGACGAAATCATGGGTTCTCTTACTGGATACATTCGCCGCCACCGCTGTTGCAAATAGTATTGGCGCTCTGTTGAGTCAGGGTGGCCGCATTGGGGGGAATGCTCCAGGTTTCGGTGAAAAGGCCGGTTGCGGGATCCACCTGGTAACTAACCGCGCTGGGATCGAAAGCGGCAGCAATCGTTTGAATCTGCTGGGTTTCCAGATCGATGACACTTACAATTTCAGGTGGCAATGAGTCCGGGTTCCGGGCCAAGTACCCCTGTAAAAGATCATAAGCTGCTTGGAACTCTACGTTTGGCCCGGTAATTTGGTGTATCTGCTCATAAGTAGGGACACTGCCTTGCGCAGACGCAACGCAAGAACCTCCCGGAGGGCAGAGATCAACCACTCCTTGCTCGATATTGCCGATGGCATGTCCCAAGTTTGCAAGTTGGGTAATCAAATTCAGCAGTTCAGGGTCTGCACTTGGCTGGGTTGAGATATGCTGGGCAACCTGACCGATCGTATCTGAAAACTGATGGGTCATCTGGCCGCCATTGGCGCCGGAGGTGTTGTTGATCGTTCCATTGTTCACGACGGGTATCTGGATGCACCAGCCGCTTTGGAAACAGGCTGTATCAAGGGCCCCGTTAGGTGTCGTAGCTGGGGCGGTAGGATTTGTAGGTGGGGAAAGTGTTGTTGCGATAGCCTGGGCGCTGGCTACCTGGGAATTCTGAGTCCGCATGGATTGCAAAAGGTTTTCCATCATAGAGTCCAGCTTGTTGCTCATCAAGAAGAGAGCGGTAATGGATACCGCGGCAACCAGAGCACCTGCGATCGTATATTCCATCAAGGCAGCGCCGGTCCTTGCATGTCGAGAGTGCTCGGAATTCCAAAGAAAGGGAAGTGTTATCCGGCCTAGCCGTAGCATAGGCCAGGAGGCCAGCGCTGTTGCAGACCAGGTAGTCCATTTCTTCTGGGGATTAATCATTCACAGTCCTTTATTAAGGGGGTGCGATTATTGGACACATTGGCTTGTGTCGCCCCATTGCTGTAAATCGTATTTGCGCTTTGCTGGGTGAGAACGACGCCATCCATTCTCCACTGTTGGGTATCGCTTCCCTCCATCGGATCCATCTTGCTGGACAAATTTGGATTCCCCTGATGAAAAGCTTCCAGACGTTTTAAAGATATCGGAGGATCCCTTGAAAAACTTGAGGGCGATCCAGAGGTTGTGTGGTTTTCTGTAACATTTAGATACAATTTGTTTAAAGCACCAAAAGCCGGGCATGCGCTTTGGCAGGACTAAACCCCCTGTAGTTGTTGAAGGGCTGCTTTAACGGGAAAAGTCGCCAATAGCTTGCTGATTCAGGGCACACATGGAAAAAACCGGACTTGGCATGCAAGTCCGGTTTGGAAGGGGGGATTATTCATTCGGTTTCTGGTGGGGATGGGACCGGTCGATGCGGCAGTAGCTGAAAGCCGTCGAACGGCTCCCGCCGGTTTTGAAGAGGGCCACTGCCAAGAGGGATGCGGCCATGAGCAATAATAGTATCAACACGGTCCTGGTCTCCTTGATGGTGAAGTGAGGTTCATTTGGCGAGGCCGCTCAAATCCAGGCTGGGCTGGTTTTGTTCGTCCCAGAATAGATCCAGGACATGATCCGGCGCACCCTCCTGTTGGTAGGGCTTTCGATGCAGTTGGGTTAGTTTGCGGGCCTCCGGAAGTGTCAGTTGCCCAAACTGTTCTTTCAACTTCAGGTGGGTAATTTCCACCACGTCCGGGCAATCATGATAGGTGATGAGGTATTCCAGTTCGCTTTTTTCCATTCGGGTCAGTTTTTGGCTGGCGTGTTTGCGCAGCAGATAGGCAATTTCCCACACGGCTTTGCTGTTGCCGTACTGGACCAGCGCCTCCAACTCCGCCAGGTTCTGGCGAAACTTTTTGGAGAACCGCAGCAGGAACATGCCCCAGCGGCTGGGCTGCGCCATTTTGGCGGTGAGGATGCGAATGCGCTGCGCGACGGCAGGCGCTTTGTCCTGATGCGCCGAAAGCGCCCGCAATTCGGCCCGCTCCGCTTTGCTCAAATCGTCTTTCCCGGCTTTATCACTCAGTTCTCGTACTCTTTTATCCAATAACAGTGAAAAAACTTCCTCAATCATGAATCAACCTCCCCGGTTGGTTTCCCGTCTCCCAAGAATGTTTTTTATTCCCTGTACTACCCGGCACACACCTGTTGGATATTACCAGGTTCGATAATAGATCATAGACAGTTGTCTAATATGAAAGTTCCACAAATTTTAAAAAATAAACAAAAGGGATGAGCTTATATAGCGCTGCTTTTATGGCTTCCTGTCTGCTGATAGGGGCGTTGGGAGGGGGGGGGTAGATTTCTGATTTTTCAAAGCGAATTTCAGGGGATTCCCCATCCGGGTTGCCTGATTGGAGGGGGACAGCTCTAGGGTTTGGTGGACTCACACACGGTTTTGGCCTCGTTCCACAGGTCATCCCAGCCCTGAAAGTCCAGGGATTCCAGGGGCTTATTGGGGCCAAATCGCTCCCTGGCCAGCTTTTCCATGGTCTGAAAACGGCGGGTGAACTTGGTTGTGGCCCTGGTGAGCGCGATTTCCGGATCAATCTTGAAATGCCGGGCCAGGTTGACACTGGCAAAAAAGATATCGCCCATCTCGGATTCCAGTCGGTCGAACACGGCCGGCGGCATGTCCCGCCCCTCCGGGATGGTCCCGATTTCATCCCGCAGCTCCTCGAACTCGCTCATCACGCAATCCCAAAGCGATTCCAGGTTCG
Source organism: Coleofasciculaceae cyanobacterium (assembly GCA_036703295.1). Taxonomy (GTDB): domain Bacteria; phylum Cyanobacteriota; class Vampirovibrionia; order Vampirovibrionales; family Vampirovibrionaceae; genus DATNPJ01. Next base: position 105,047 of record DATNPJ010000034.1, read on the forward strand.
GCCACTCGAAGCCCACTTTCACGGCGCGCTTGCTGGTTTCCAGCGCACGGCTGAGCGCTGGCTGGTTTTTGGAAACACCCTCCAAAATGCTTTTGGAGGGCTCCTGTTCGCCTTTTTCGAGGCGCTTGATGGCTTCCCAGTTGGTCACGACCGCTTCCGCCCCCGCAACTTCCACGTCGGCAAAGACATGGGGATGGCGGCGGATGAGTTTTTCGGCAATCGTTTCGCACACATCCTCAAAATCAAAATGCCCGGCATCTTTGGCCAGTTGGGCATGCAGAACCACTTGCAGCAGCACGTCCCCCAGCTCATCCTGTAGAATGGCCGGATTTTGTTGCGCTTCAGCCTCGTCGACGGCTTCCACGGCCTCATAGGCCTCTTCCAGCATGTAGGGTTTCAGTGAGTGATGAGTCTGCTTGAGATCCCAGGGGCAGCCTTCGGTGGGATGCCGCAGTTGGGCGACCACCCGCACCAGCTTCTCGATGCCCTGAGTCTTTTCCAGTTGGGCCATAAAGGCGTCCTTGCGCATGCGGAGTCCTTCCATTCCCTCTGTTTGCTTTCGTGTTTGCCTGCTCTTGCTGCCAATTTTCGCCAGATCACGCCGGATTGGTTGGATGGGGTTTTTGCCCACGTTATAATATTGGCCAAGATAGCATTTTCAAGGAGTCTTGTCATTTACGAAGAGTTTATTGCCGCCATTGATGAGGCCAAAACTGTTTTTATCACGGCGCATGTGGGCCCGGATGGCGATACGCTGGGCTCGATGCTCGGGTTCAAGTTCGCACTGGAAAAGGCGCGCCCGCACATTCAGCGTATCGACTGCGTGATTTCAGGCAAAATGCCCGATACCTACGCTTTCCTGCCGGGACTCAAGGACGTGCATCGCATGGAAACGGCGACCACCCTGCTGCCGCAGTACGATATGGCGATCTGCATGGATTGCGGTTCGGCGGATCGGTTGGGATTGGCCCAGCCCTTGTTTGAATCGGCCAAGGTGAACGCGAACATCGACCACCACATCAGCAATGCCCGTTTTGCGAAAATCAACGTGGTGGAAATTGCCGCTTCCGCCAGCGCCGAGGTGGTTTTTGACATCTTGAAAGTCATGAAGATTCCCATGGACGCCAATATTGCCACGGGCCTCTATACGGGTATCGTGACCGATACCGGCGGCTTCAAGTACAGCAACACTACCGCCAAGGTGATGGAGATCACCGCCCAACTGATTGCTGGTGGGGCGGACCCCGAGTACATCTTCAAGCAGCTTTACGAAGAACAGCCCATGTGCCAGGTGATGTTGCAGGCCGATGCCCTGCTGCATACCCGCTTCAACGCGGACAAGACCATCGGCTGGGCAATTGTCACCCGCGAGATGCTGAATCGTCATGGCGCGCTGGATGAGCACATTGATGGGCTGGTGGAATCCATCCGGCGCATTGATACGGTGCTGATTGCCGTGGTGTACAAGGAAACGGACGGCGGTATCACCAAGGTCAGCATTCGCAGCGATACGCATGACATTGATGTCTCGGCGGTAATGGCCGAGTTCGGCGGCGGAGGCCACAAGATGGCCGCCGGTTGCACCATCCCCCTCCCAATTACCGCCGCCCCCGAAAAGCTAAACCCCATGCTGGAAGATCAGGTCCGCCAGCGCGCGCTGGTGTGATGCCATTTTATTCCGCTGGCAGGTAAGCGTGTAACAAATTGTAATATCCACCCCCCCCTGAGCAATTTACCTGCTTGACGGCATTGATTACTCATACAAGTGCTTGGGAAGTTCCCATGCCTTTAGTGAGTGAATCATAAGGAAGTTGTTGATGAATCCTACGTCTCTAAATCCATCCCCTCATCCTGCTTTGACTTTCGGACAAAAAAATACCCTGAGAGCAGGGTTGGTGTCACTCGCCCTATTGGGGGCAGGGGCCGGTCTTGGATATGTGGCAAATAACCAACCATCCAAACCCGTAGCTTGCGATCAGCCTGGCGTATCCATTGATGCTGATGGAACCGCTGTAACCTCGTTTAGTTGCGAGCCTGATCGTGTAGAATTCAATGGAGACAAGTGCAAAAAGTTATCGCCACAATTTCCTGATTCTGTCAAGGATGATAAAGGTAAACCACTGCGCATGGATCTCTTTATCTGTCGAACTAAACCGGATACGACAATTTTGAAGGGGTTTCGGTCTCTCCATGAGGAAAAACCTCAATAATTTGAAGCCTTTTTAGAAATAAAAAGCCTTCAAATTATTGAGGGCTTTTTTATGACAGTGTCGGCTCAGGCTATGTCAATTGGCTGGGAATGTTGATGGGCCGTCAGGATAAATAGCTGCGGATGGCTTTGAGGATGATTTCTTTGGCGCCTCGGTTGTTTTCCAGCAGTTGCAGGCCGGTTTCTACCACGGTGTCGTAAATCTCAGGCTGGGTCAGCAGCTCGGTCACGGCGTTGACCAGTTCCGGCTGGCTATGGACCTGGGTGCCCGCCCGGCATTCCAATATCATCCGGCTGATTTCCGTAAAATTCTCCATGTGCGGCCCAAAAATCACCGGGACGCGTTGGCTCAGGGGCTCCAGCGGGTTCTGGCCGCCTTTTTCCACGAAGCTGCCGCCCATAATCGCAATCCGGCTGAGGCTATAGACCGTCAGCAGCTCCCCGATGGAATCCAGGACCACGATAGGCTGACGGTTGGGGTTTTCTTCGCTCAACTGACTGCGCAGCGCGTAATTCAAGGCTTTGCTGTTCAGGATGCTCTTGATTTCAGGCGCGCGCTCGGGATGTCGCGGAGCCAGGACCAGCTTCAGCTCGGGAAAGTCCTTGCGCAACAACTGGTAAGTTTCCACCAAGAACTGGTCTTCGCCGGAATGCGTGCTGGCACAGGTCAGCACGGTGTCGTCTTCGGCAATGTTCAGCAAGTGCGCCAGCACGGTGCGACGCGTGAGATCCAGACTGGGAATCAGATCGAATTTCAGGTTGCCCACCACCGTCATCTGCTCCGGGGGCAGGTCACCCAGTTGCCCGATGCGGTCGGCATCCGCCTGGGACTGCATGTAGAGGTGCGTAATCTGGTTCAGACAGGGCTTAATCAGCAGCTTGATCCACTGATACCCTTTGCAGGAGTGCCGGGAGAGTCGTCCGTTGATGAGCAGCAGCGGAGTCTGGTAGCGCTGGGTTGCCACATCGATGAAATTGGGCCACAGCTCGGTTTCCGTAATCACCACCAGATCGGGGCGGACTTTTTGCATGGCGCGGTGGATGGCGGGTCGCAGATCGTAGGGGAAATACAGCACCGGCAGATCCGGGAAAGTCCGCTGGGCCAGGTCGTGGCCGGTGCGGGTGGTGGTGGAGACAATCACCTCATACGCTTCGCGCAGCTCGGGAATCAGTGACCGGATGGCGTTGAATTCCCCCACCGACACCGCGTGAAACCAGATGCGTTCCCGCTCTTCGCGTGGTGCCAGTTTTTTAGCCAATTCCGGCGGATAGAAGCCCAGTTTTTCCCAAAAACCGGCGCGGGCCTTGGGCACCAGAATCAGGTAACCAATCCATAGCGGCGCCAACACAAGCAGGCCCCAGAACAGCAATAAATTGTAGAGGATGCGGGTCAGACCCATAAAGCAGCGACAAATGATATAAAACGTTAATCATCATACCGCATTTAAGCCCAGGAAGCGATGCTGCTGACGAGGCCCTCCAGGCTGACATCAGAACACCATGCCTTAAACGTAAACGTTGGCAAACTTAGATCACAGGGAGTTCTTCTACTGGCTGACCTCAGGAACGGAGTGCCAGATCAGTTAGGTCTTTAAGCGTGTGCCATACACTGCTTTAGGTGTTCGATGGCTTGGTAGGCCATGAGATACCGGGGTTCCAGATCGAGGGCCTGCTTGTAGTGCCGGTAGGCGTTCAGCACATCTCCCTGGTATTCTCTGGCCCGGCCCAGGTTGAAGTGGGCAAAATGATAGGCGCGGTAACGCTTGGCAATCAGCGCTTTTTCCAGGTAGGGTTCCGCTTCGCCGTATTCGCCCTTGGCAATCAGATACGCGCCAATGTCGTTATACGGGTTGCCGAACTCCGGGTCGACCGCGATGGCGCGCTCGCATTCTTCGATGGCGACTTCCAACTCGCCCATGAAGCTGTAGGTCCAACCCAAAAATGTGTGGGCTTCCGCAGTGGGGTAAATCTCGATGGATTCCTGGTATTTTTCGATGGCTTTGTCGTAATCCTGCCGCAACTGGGCGTGATAGGCCTCATAGAAACAATCAAGCGCCTGGCGGCGTTTGCGTTGGGTTCGGCTGCGTTCAAACGAGAGAAGGTGTGGTGTGGCCATAGGGTCTCATAATCCTTGACAACATCCTGTTCTGGTGCGGACATTCTAGCGAAAAAGCACTCCCCTGGGTATCGTCTGCTTCGTAAACATTTGCGAATGCCCGCCAACGAAACAGGCCGCCCATGGCGAGCGGCCTGTTTCAAGATTTGATGAGGGCTTAACGCTTATTCATCTTCAAGGATGGCGTCACTTTCGAAGTCTTCATCGAGGCTTTCGCCCACCTGCTCGACGTGCATCGAAGAGTCATCGATGAGCAGGCTTTCCATGGTTTCCTCGGAGATTTCGGGCGAGCCGAACATGCTCTCGATTTCTTCCAGGATGGCCGACGGCTTGCGCAGGGTAGACTTGGCAGCCAATGCCTGCTCGGCTTCGTCGAACATATCCGCCCGTTCGTCCTTGAAGTGCGGGAAGCCGGTACCGGCCGGGATCAATCGACCGATAATCACGTTTTCCTTCAGGCCGCGCAGGAAGTCTCTTTTCCCTTCCACGGCGGCTTCGGTCAGAACGCGGGTAGTCTCCTGGAAGGAAGCCGCGGAGATGAAGCTTTCGGTGTTCAGGGACGCCTTGGTGATACCGAGCAGCACCGGGTGGTACTCGGCCAGCAGACGGCCTTCCTTGCCTTCAATCGCCTTGTTGGCATCCGCCACAATTTTCTCATCCAGCAGTTCACCGCCCAGCAGGATGGTGTCACCGGCTTCGTCCACGCGCACCTTCTTGGTCATCTGACGAACGATCACCTCAATGTGCTTGTCGGCGATTTCCACGCCTTGAGAACGATAGACGCGCTGCACCTCTTCCACGAGGTAGCTACGAACCGCCTCGATACCACTGATAGCCAGGATGTCGTGCGGATTGATCGGGCCGTCGGTGAGTGCCTGTCCGGCTTTTATCTGCTGCTTGTCTTCCACGATGATGGTGGAGCCCACCGGCACCTGGATTTCCTCGCGGCCGTTGTTGCTGACCAGGAACAGACGCTGGAGGTCTTCTTCCCACTGGATGTCAACCGTGCCTTCCACCGGCGAGATGACGGCGGATTCTTTCGGCTTGCGGCCTTCCAGCAGTTCTTCAACCCTCGGAAGACCCTGGACGATGTCCCCGGTCTTCTGCCGTTCAAAGATCAGCGATGCGACCAAGTCGCCCCGCTGCACCAGCGCCCGGTTCTCAACCTGCAGCAAGGTGCCGCCGGAAATGAGGTAAGGACGCGCTTCGCGCAGGGTTACGGACTTGGCGTCCACTTCGGACACCTGGCCGGAAACCGGGGTTTTTTCGGTTTTTCCGACCAGCTGGTCCACGGTGACGAAATCGCCGACTCGAACCGACGATTTTTCAGAGGTGCTGATTTTCACTTCATGATCTTCGGTGATCAGCAGTACTCGGCGGACATCCTTGCCAGCCGGCGCGTTGCCGAGGCTCACGCGACCGCGGGTCTGGGTGATAACCTGGGTTTTCACCACCGGGGTCCGTTTCTCGATGATCTGGCCGTCTTCCACCAGCAGTTGGGTCTGGGTGGCGGTCTTTTGCAGCATGCCGCTGGTGGTCGGGGATTCGCGACGGATGGTCAAGTTCTCAAGCACCACAACCTTCAGGTTCGGGCTGTCGTTTTTCTTGCCGGTTCCTTCTTTAATCTCGGCCACGCCTCTCAGACGTTCCAGATAGCCCTTCATCTGCAATACCAGCGAGGTCCGCAGAATCGGTGCGCCTTCGATGTGACGGATTTTGTCGCCGTCCTTCACTTGCAGCTGGGTGACCGGAACGACGGTAATGTTGTCCGGATCGGTGGAGTCGAACTGGATGTTCACCTGGCGGGGCGCCACTTCAAACTCCTGGTAAGGCCGCAGCAGGACATCGGCGTATTCCAGGTCGCTGGTGTCTTCAATGTCCTCGTCGTCCTCGGGTTCCTCGATCTGGAAGTTGATGGTAACCACGCAATCTTCCGTTGCCTTGATACCCGGGGCGATTTCGGTGCCCTTGGAGACCACCGTGCCGTCATCGACGTTCAGGGTGCTGATGTCGTCAACGCGGTACAGTTTGCCGGGACGAACGACCACTTCGCGGATGATGTCGTTCTCTTCCACAATTTCCACGATCCCATCGGTCTGGGCCATGATGCCCTTCACGATTTCGGTGCCGACGGTGACTTCCATCCCAGACTCGATACCGGGTACCTTCAGCGAGATATCTTTGCTGACCTGGTGAATCTCTTCCGGGAGGAAGAGGATTTTGCCAGGCTGGGTCAGAATCCGTTGCTCGTCGACTTCAACGTCGAGATAGCGAATCTGGCCGCTGGTGGGCACCGCCATGGTCTCATCAATCAGCTCGGCCACGATGCTGCCGTTCTCCACCGAGGTGCCTTCCGGCGACTTCACGATGTAGGTTTCGTCCTCATCGGTCACCTTCCAGAGCTGTTCCTTCTTGGTTTGGACCAGTTCGGCGTTGGTGGGCGTGATGCTGGCGATGATGATCGTCAACTCCTTGCCGGTGGTGATGCGTTTCGCGATTTCCTTGCCGGTTTTGATGTCTTCGGTTTCCAGATCCGCGGGGATGCGGACCTCTCCACCATGTTCGCTGGAAACGTGCATTTCAGCGATGATTTCACCTTCCGTCAACGCTTGGCCATCAGTGACGAGATGCTTAGCGCCGGTCGGCAGGTTGTAGACATCACCGCCAAGAACCCAGATGGTGCCGGGACGGTTGGCGGTCCGGCTGATGTTGCCCTGGCGATCCCGTTTTTCATCGGCCTCGAAGCCTTGGAACCAGATCTCACCACTCATGTCAGACGTGATGTCCTTGGTGGCTCGCTCGGTCCGGCGGCCTGCGGTCGGCTCGAACGAAGCCAGCATCTGGCCTTTTGTCACTTTGTCGCCTGCGCCAACCATCAGCTGGGTGTTATAGGGCAGGTTGTATTTGTCGGTTTTGCCGTCGTCGGTTTTGATTTCCAGGACACAGTCGCGGGTGGTCATATCCACCACTTCCCCGTGACGGGTCCGATACTCACGCACCGGCATCTTGCTGGTCACTTCACCCGCATGCTTGGAGGAGAAAATCTCGCGCTTGCCCATGCCGCCGACCGCACCGCCGGTGTGGAAGGTACGCATGGTTAGCTGGGTGCCGGGTTCCCCGATGGATTGGGCAGCCATAATACCGATAGCTTCGCCAATATCGACGGCCTTGTTGCTGGTGAGAGACCAGCCATAGCATTTCTGGCAGATGCCGACCTCGCTCGCGCAGGTCAGAACCGAACGTAGCTTCAATTCCTTGATGCCGGCCTTCTCGATTGCTTCCGCCATGGCAGGGTTGATGATCTCTCCGGCAGAAGCCAGGACTTCGCCGTCTTCGTTCACCACATTGTTAGCGGTGGCACGGGAAATCGAACGATCCGCCAGCGATACCATCTCGGATTCGCCTTCCAGAATGGCGGTGGTCAGGATACCGTTGGTGGTTCCACAATCGGCTTCCTGAATAATCACATCCTGGGCCACGTCTACCAGGCGGCGGGTCAGGTATCCGGAGTCGGCGGTTTTCAACGCCGTGTCTACCAGACCTTTCCGGGCGCCATAACTGGAGATGATGTACTCGGTTACGGAAAGACCTTCCCGGAAGTTGGATTTAATCGGAAGGTCGATAATCTGGCCTTGGGCGTCGGCCATCAGACCGCGCATCCCGACCAGCTGACGGACCTGGGAAAGGTTCCCACGGGCGCCGGAGAAGGCCATCATGTACACCGGGTTCAGACGGTCGAAGCTGTCGACCACGGCCTTGGTCAGGCGTTCGGTGGTTTCGCCCCAGGTGTCGATAACCTTGGTATAACGTTCTACCTCGGTAATCTCGCCCTTGATGAATCGTTGAGTGGCGCGATCAATCTCGGCCTCGGCTTCCGCCAGCATCTTCTTCTTCTCTTCCGGAACGGTCAGGTCATCAATGGAAATGGTAACACCAGCCTGGGTCGCGTAGCGGAATCCCAGATCCTTCAGGCTGTTGGCCAGTGTGCCGGTTTTGGCCATGCCGTGTTCGGCATAGACTTTGGCCAGCAAGCGGTTCAGTTCTTTCTTATCAACAACCTTGTTGATGAACTCGACCTGTTTTTTGGGGGTTTTATTCGGAGACAAAATGCTCATCAGGTTAAAGTCCTCGTTAATGCCTAATATGCCTTTGGGCTTACTGGAGAACCGCTTGGCGGACAGTTTTATTGAAAATAATGCGTCCGGCGGTGGTTTCAATCAACTGGCCAGTCTCATCCCTTACGATGACCTTGGCATGCAGATCGATAACCCCGGCTTCGTAGGCGGACAGTGCGTCTTCAAAGCTGAAGAACTTCATGCCGGCGCCCTTGATCGCTTTCGGATTGTCCAGGGTCAGGTAGTAAATCCCCAGGACCATGTCCTGCGAAGGCGTGATAATCGGTCTGCCGGTTGCCGGTTGCAGCGCGTTGTTCGTGGCCATCATCAACATGCGGGCCTCGGTTTGCGCTTCCACGGACAACGGCACATGTACGGCCATCTGGTCACCGTCAAAGTCGGCGTTGAAGGCGGTACAAACCAGCGGGTGCAGCTGGATGGCGCGGCCTTCCACCAATACCGGCTCGAATGCCTGGATGCCCAGACGGTGCAGCGTGGGAGCACGGTTCAGCAGGACCGGGTGTCCTTTAATGACCTCTTCCAGCACATCCCAGACAACGGTTTCCTGGCGCTCAATGGTCTTCTTGGCCGATTTGATGTTCTGGCTCTCGCCGCGCTCGATCAGCTTGTTGATGACGAACGGCTTGAACAGCTCGATGGCCATCTCTTTGGGCAGACCGCACTGGTGCAGCTTCAGGCGGGGGCCGACCACGATGACCGAACGGCCGGAGTAGTCGACACGCTTACCGAGCAAGTTCTGACGGAAGCGGCCCTGTTTCCCCTCGATGATATTGGAGAGGGATTTCAGCGGACGGTTGTTGGGGCCGACCACCGTACGACCACGGCGGCCGTTGTCAATCAAGGCATCAACGGCTTCCTGCAGCATCCGTTTCTCGTTCCGGACGATGATTTCGGGCGCGCCCATTTCCAGCAGACGGGAGAGGCGGTTGTTCCGGTTGATCACCCGGCGGTAGAGGTCGTTGAGGTCGGAAGTCGCGAAACGACCGCCATCCAGCTGCACCATGGGGCGCAAGTCCGGCGGGATAACCGGCAACACGTCCATGACCATCCAGCTGGGGTTGGTGCCGCTGTTAATCAGGGATTCTACCAGTCTCAGACGCTTCAGCGGCTTGACCCGTTTCTGGGAAGAACCGGTGATTTCCTCCAGCTCGGTTTTCAGACCGTCGCTCATTTCCTGGAGATTCAGGCGGGACAGTAGCACCTGGATGGCTTCCGCACCGATACCGACTTCCAGCTGAGCTTCTTCATTCTCTTCCAGGATATTTTCGTATTCTTCCTCGGAGAGCAACTGGTGGGCTTTCAGCTCAGTGTTACCCGGATCCAGCACCACATAGGAGTTGAAGTAGATGATCTGCTCCAGATCCTTCAGGGACATATCCAGAATCAGGCCCAGGTAGCTGGGAATGCCTTTCAGGAACCAGATATGGGTGACCGGCGCGGCCAACTTGATGTGGCCCATCCGGTGGCGACGCACTTTGGATTCGGTGACTTCCACACCGCAGCGCTCGCAGACAATCCCTCTGTGGCGAACGCGCTTGTATTTACCGCAATAGCACTCCCAGTCCTTGGAGGGGCCAAAGATGCGCTCGCAGAACAAGCCGTCCCGCTCGGGTTTCAGGGTCCGGTAGTTGATGGTTTCCGGCTTCATGACCTCGCCATGAGACCAGTTCAGGACGCGTTCAGGTGAGGCGATCCCGATCTTGATAAAGTCAAACTGATCGATGTTGGTACTAACCACAACGGGTCTCCTTTAAATTTGAAATGCTTTTAGAGGGAATCCGACTGGGCGGAGAAGAAGTTGAGCAGCTCGTTGCCGGCTGAGGCGAACTCGCGCTTGGGAGCACGGGCGCCTTCGTCGACCATCAGATCGACCTCGATCTCGCGGCCATCCTTCAGGCGTTTCTTCACGGTGATGTCGAGACCGATACTGTGGATCTCGCGCACCAGCACCTTGAAGGACTCCGGAATGCTCGGTCGGTTGAGGTTCTCACCTTTCACGATGGCTTCGTAAGCTCGGCTCCGGCCGACCACGTCGTCGGACTTGATGGTGAGCATCTCTTGCAGCGTGTAGGCGGCACCGTAAGCTTCCAGCGCCCACACCTCCATCTCTCCGAAGCGTTGGCCACCGAACTGCGCCTTACCACCCAACGGCTGTTGGGTAACCAGCGAGTACGGGCCGGTCGAACGGGCGTGGATCTTGTCGTCCACCAAGTGAACCAGCTTCATCATGTACATCCGGCCGATGGCGACGCGGTTGGCGAAGGGTTCGCCGGTCCGTCCGTCATGCAGAACCGCTTTGCCGTCATCGAAGATCCAGTTGATACCGGCATCGCTGATGGCTTGGCTCAGTTCCTTGGTCACGGCTGTACGGGAAGCTTCTTCACCATACATCTCGTCAAAAGGAGGCACCTCGTAGTGTTTGCCCGTGAGATGCGCCGCCAGACCCAACAGGGTCTCGTAGGTTTGTCCCACGTTCATACGGGAAGGAACGCCCAGCGGGTTCAGTACGATATCAATGGGGGTGCCATCCGGCAGGAAGGGCATGTCCTCGATTGGCAGAATCCGAGACACAATCCCTTTGTTACCGTGGCGTCCGGCCATTTTATCGCCGACGCTGATTTTACGCTTCTGGGCGAGATACACGCGGACGACCGTATTGGCGCCCGGCGGCAGCTCATCGCCTTTTTCACGGTCGAAGACTTTCACGTCCACCACGCGTCCGCCTTCGCCGTGAGGAACGCGCAGGGAGTTATCCCGGACATCGCGCGCTTTCTCGGCAAAGATGGCCCGCAGCAGTTTCTCTTCCGGAGGGTGCTCGGATTCCCCTTTCGGGGTGATCTTACCGACCAGAATGTCACCGGCAAAGACCCGGGCACCAATGCGAACGATGCCACGTTCGTCCAGGTTCCGGAGGGCGTCTTCCCCGACGTTGGGAATTTCGCGGGTAATCTCTTCCGGCCCCAGTTTGGTGGTACGGGCATCAACTTCCAGTTTCTCGATGTGAATCGAGGTGTAGACGTCATCGTGAATCAACCGTTCGCTGATGAGAATCGCGTCCTCAAAGTTGTAGCCTTCCCAAGGCATGAACGCGACCATCACGTTCTTGCCCAGCGCCAGCTCGCCGCCGTTGGTGGCCGCACCATCAGCAATCAACTCGCCGGTGACGACCTTATCACCTTCGCGGACCACGGGACGGTGGTTCAAGCAGGTGTCCTGGTTGCTGCGGAGGTATTTCACCATCTGGTGGGGGTGAACTTTGCCCTCTTTATTGCGGATTTCAATCACATCACCCGTGACGCGCTCAACAGTGCCGTCCACTTCAGACACCAAGGACATCCCGGAGTCCATTGCGACGCGACGCTCCAGGCCGGTTCCGACCATGGGACGCTCGGCTTTCACCAGCGGCACGGATTGACGTTGCATGTTGGAGCCCATCAGCGCCCGGTTGGCGTCATCGTGCTCCAGGAACGGAATCAACGCCGTCCCCACGGAGACGATCTGGATGGGGGAGACCCCGACATAGTCCACGGTCGTCGGCTCGGTGATGGTGAACTCGTTGCGGTAACGAACCGGGACATGCGGTCCCATCAGGGTGCCGTCTTCGGTTCGTGTTACATCGCCAGGCGCCACGCGGTACTTGTCTTCCTCATCGGCGGACAAGAAGTGGATTTCTCCGGTTAGTTTGCCTGCCTTGGCCTCCCAATAAGGAGTTTCCAGGAAGCCGTACTCGTTGACGCGGGCATAAGTGGACAAAGAGCCAATCAAACCGGCGTTCGGTCCTTCCGGTGTCTCAACCGGACAGATACGGCCGTAGTGGCTGGGGTGAATGTCGCGAACCGCAAAACCGGCGCGTTCACGCGTCAAGCCACCAGGTCCCAGGGCAGATAAACGCCGTTTGTGGGTCAATTCCGACAACGGGTTGGTCTGATCCATAAACTGGGACAGCTGAGAGGAGCCAAAGAACTCTCGGATGGCAGCCAGGAGAGGCTTCGGGTTCAGCAGGTTGTTAGGCGTCAGCGTATCGATGTCTTGCAGCGTCATGCGCTCTTTGACAATCCGCTCCAGACGGGTCAAGCCGACCCGGAACTGGTTTTGCAACAGTTCCCCGACCGCCCGAATACGACGATTACCGAGGTGATCGATATCATCCACCTGCCCGTCGTCATAGTTGAGGTTGACCAGGTAATCGATGGCGGACACGATGTCTTCGTTGGTCAGCACGCGCACAGTATCCGGCGTGGAGAGGCCCAACTTCTTGTTGACCTTGTAACGGCCCACCTTGCCCAAGTCGTAGCGCTTCTCATCGAAGAAGCGGCTTTCCAGCAGCGAGCGGCCACCGCCAACGCTGGGGGGATCGCCGGGACGCAGCTTTTTGTAGACTTCGATCAGCGCTTCCTCGGTGGTTTCAGTCGGATCCTTGTCCAGCGTCTTCTTCAGGTAGTCGAAGTGCCGGAACTGGTTTTCCATCTCGGAAACGGACATGCCCAATGCTCGTAGCAGGGTAGTGGCGAGAATTTTACGGTTTTTATCGATTTTGACGTAGATGACGTCGTTAATATCGGTCTCGAACTTCAACCAGGCGCCCCGGTTGGGGATCATGGTTGCGTTGAAAATCCGCTTGCCGTTCAGGGCCTGGTCTTTTTTGTAGTAAATACCAGGCGACCGGACGATTTGAGAGACAATGACCCGCTCGGCGCCGTTGATGATGAAGGTTCCGCGCTCGGTCATCATCGGGATTTCACCGATGTAGGCTTCCTGCTCCTTGATTTCCCCGGTATCCCGGTTCACCAAGCGCAACATGATGCGCAACTGGCGCGCATAGGTCGTGTCATGCAAGCGAGCGCTTTCCACGGTGTGCTTAGGCTTGTCGAAGCTATATTCCGGGAGGAAATAAAGCTCAAGACGACCCGTGTAGTCACGGATCGGGGAAAAAGACAATAATTCTTCCTTGAGACCTTCGGTAACGAACCAGTTAAACGAATTCTTCTGAATTTCCGCCAAATCGGGAAGCTGTTCCAGGGGAAGGGATCCAATGCCTGGAAGAGTGGAACGCGTGGTCGTTGCTGCCATTATGAACCTCGTCGTAAATTTTGAAACTGATTGAGGATTTTGCTAGAAATCTTATAGTGGTGCGGGAGTTGTTTCGGAGAATTGTGAGTCAACTCACGATTATGCAGGGAGGGGTGAACAACAATACCCCAATGAGTCAATATACCAGGGACATCATAAAAGGTAAAACTCCACAGGCAAAAAGGAAAACCAAGTGGCCAAATCGGCAGTCTCGGTTTTCCTTGCCTGTAGAATGAGTTATTTGATTTCGACTTTTGCGCCAGCAGCTTCCAGCTTGGCTTTGATGTCGGCGGCTTCTTCTTTTTTGATGCCTTCTTTAACTGCTTTGGGAGCGCCGTCAACCAGGTCTTTGGCTTCTTTCAAGCCCAAGCCGGTAATGGCGCGCACTTCCTTGAGGACGGCGATTTTGTTGCCGCCTGCATCGGCGAGGATGACGGACACATCGGTCACTTCTTCCTCAGCAGCAGCACCGCCACCGCCAGCCGGGGCAGCGGCCACAGCCACAGGAGCCGCGGCGGTAATGCCGAACTCATCTTCAAAAGCTTTTACCAGGTTCGCGGTTTGCAGAAAGGTCAGGGTTTTGATTTCTTCGAAAATCTTGCTCGTTTTATCATCTAATTCAACAGGCATTGGATTTAGACCTCATTTCATTGTTGTAACAGTTCGTAGACACAAGAGCGGGAGGGATCAGGAGCGGGACTCCGCCCGGACTGACTACCCGGCTTCTTGCAAACGTTTGGCGTACTGGTCCAGAACGTTGACCAATCCGCGTTGCGGACTGCTGAGCGCGGCAACCGTGCCGGCCAGCGGGGAGTTGATTGCACCCACCAATTTACCGCGAAGCTCTTCAAGAGGCGGGAGTTTCGCCAGCTGTTCCACTTCAGCCGGACTTAGCAATTTTCCGTCCAGGTAACCACCGCGAATCTCATTGGCTTTCTTGTTTTTGGACAAGAAGGTGGTGAGAACCTTCACGGGAGCTACTTGATCGGCCTGCCCAAGCAGAAGGGCAGTCGGACCTTTCAGCACATCGTTCAGCACCTGCATGCCGGTGCCTTCCAGGGCGTGAATGGTCAGTGTGTTTTTGGCAACCGTGAACTGCGCTTGCTCTTTCAGCAGTTCGCGACGAAGCTCGGTCAGCTCGCCCACGGTCAATCCACGGTAATCAGCCACAATGGCAATCGTGGCCTTGTCTAGTACAGCTTTCAGCTGTGATACGGTTTCTTTTTTCTGAGCCAGTTTTCCCACGACAGCCACTGATCCTTTCTTTAGAATGGTTTCTTTGAAATGTTTTCCAGATGTTTCGGTCTTGAAGTGTCCTTGGTCGCTTGTACACGGTGGGTTTAAGCGATTGGTTTGCTTTCCGGCCTTGCCTTGAAAGCGCTCCAGGTTGGGGAGGAGGTTATCCGGTCGGCTTCTCCATGCCACTTGTCCGTAGCTGTTGTTGGGCTGGGTTGATCGGAGGACTCACCTTGGAAAGGTCCGGACTGATTCTGCCGGGGTCTATTCCACATCTTCTTCCGTGTCATTCTTCGGACAAGCACTTGCAGAACGGAGTGGTTCAAAACCAACTGGTAGGAGCAACATTTATAGCAAAGACAATAGGCGGGTGCAAGTCAAGATGTTAATTTATTGTTACACTCTCCAGCAGCGGCAGCAATTCATCGGCGATTCGGCTCTTGGGGACGAACAGAAAAGGGTGGCTGGGGATGGATGAAGCTTCCGAACCGCTGATGAGAATGATGCGTTCCGGGGGAAGTCCACTGTTCAGTAGTTGAGCGCCAAGCTCAAGTCCATCGCGAGTCCCTTTGAGCTTCCAGTCGAGCAGGACCACCTCGGGGAGCTTCTCCGTAAAGGCCTGCATGGCCGCTTCAAAGTGATCGGCCACGGCGGCCAGCTCAAACCGGGGGTCTGTCTCCAGCAGACTTTCGATACCTAGCTGCCATAGGGGCTCGTCTTCCACGAGTAGTATGCGAACCGGCTGACTCATGCCTTTAGAGTATCGGAAAGGCGGCATTTTGACCAGCCGAGCGCCAGGTATTCCGAATCAGGCAAATTTTTTCTTTCAGAGGTTTTTCTGACAGCCAGAACCAACTCGCCTCGAATACCCTTCTTTTGTAATATACGCATTAAACCGACCCCTCTGATACTCCCTGGTGATGTTTTAGATAAGGATTGAAAGTATGATGAACATCAACCGCCCGGCTGGCCTTGCCCCACAAACACCTGTTCGCTTCGGGCAGTTCAAAGTTCAACTCCACGGGAGTCTGACCCCAGACGAGAAGGATGCCATCAAACCTCTTTTTAGGAGAACATCCACACCAAGAATGCTCATATCAAAGGAGGGTTTTCTCGATATCCTATCCAGCCCGGCTAAAAAGTTGTATCAGCTTTATGAAGAGGGAGCCGGCAATCAGTATTCCGTACAGCAACGGATGCAGGCTTTGGAGAAATTTTGCAAAGAAAATAACATTCATCCCATGAAACTGCTGGATTTGCAGAATGAAATTGCCGAAGTTTCGCAAGCTAACATGAGTCCCGTAGAACGTTGCCAGGTGGCGTTGATGGCCTTGGAAGAGATGCTTAAAGCGTGTTTCCCTAAAGAGAAACCGACTCTCTGGTTTGAAAAGTTTGCGGACGAGTGCATCCAGGTCACGGCGGTGGACAAAGAGGGGCAGGCGCTGAAAATTTGCGATCTGCCCGGTATGGCTCGGTCCATTCCCAAAAATAGCAAGGTGTTGCTCTATGACAAACACAAACCGGAGTCCATGCAAGATGATCTGCGGCGTTCGTTGACTGGCTTTGCCGAGGGCTTGAACAAGGGGATCTTGGAAGGTCTCTTCAAGAAGCCCTCAGTAGTTCCCTTTGCAATGAGAATCTCTCCACAACCAGGTTTCGATCCATCGAAAGAATAAAACTAAGCTTCAGGCCTCTTGGGAATGTGGGCCTGAGGTATCGCGTTCGGAGACCCGGTATTTGTCCAGCAGGGTTTGGCCTGCTTTTAATACTTGCAGTTCCTCTCCAAGACTGGTACGCAGGCCGCTCAGATTCTGTTCCACGCGCTCGTCCATGGCCCGGCAGCTAATCAGCATTGCCTGCACAGCTTGCTGTGAAGACTCTGGCAGCGTGGCCAGGGATATTTTGCCCAAGGCATCCAGCAAGTTGCCTCGGCGCAGGATGAGCTGCCCCAGCCGGGGAATTGGCGGCGGTTCCGTGGCGCTTTGAGTCAGGATTTCCTCCGAAACCCGGCCCAGCTCGTCGATTAGTTGGCGGGCGAGGGCTTCCGGATTAGCCGGCCCAGGCCCGGTCGGCGGCTTCGTCGTCATGAGTGTCGCCTGCGCCTTCCTTGTTTGCAATGCGAATCGCTTCTTCCCAAGTGACCTTGAGGTTTCTTAGATGATCCAATACTTCATCGATCATGGCCACATCTTTTTTAATATTGGCCTGAACCAGCCGGTAGTGGAGGTATTCATAGAGGCGGTAGAGGTTGAGCGCCATCTCGCCGCCAATCTCCATGTCCAGGCTGTTCATGAACTCCAGGATAATATTCTGCGCCTTGAGGAGATACTTGTGGGACTTTTCCAGGTTCTGCTCCTCCAGGCCCTTGCGGGCAATCACGAGGAAGCGGATGGCCCCGTCATACAGCATAATCAGGATTTCTTGCGGGGTGGCCGTTTCAACCTGATTCTGTTTATACTGTTCGGCCTTCTTGAGGTAAGGATTATAGGCACTCATCAGTGATGAACAGCTCCTATTGGTTCCGGTTCTGACCTTCTTATCGACCAACGGATTGGAAAACTTTAAAATTCTCCTCCATCTGCAGGAGAAGGGGCTGGGGCGCAACAAAACGGCATTGCCTGTTTTTATGCATATGTCAGCGAGACAGGGGATAGTGGGAAAATGGCCATTTCAAAGAGGATGTCCCGTGCCAAGCAAAAGGCGCTGGGTCAATGGTTTCCGACCATTGCGGAAGCCGCCGCCGACGAGCGAAACGCTGCCCGGCTGGAGACACTGGAGATCCTGATGGATATTGATCAGGTGAGCAGCCTGTTTGCCAGCATGGAGGAACTCCGGCAGGGCAAAATCCTGGGCCTCCAAGACGCGTTCGGGGATTTATAACCATGAGCGCCGTACTGCAGCAGGCCTCCGGTCAGGTGGTATCCACGCCGTGGAGCGTATTTTTGACTCGGACCGCCGATAAAAGCCAGCGTAAACTGGATAAACCCTTGCGTATCCTGCTTAGGGACGCTCTGCTTGACATTTGCCAGGACCCCGAGCGCCAGGGCGAACGCTTGTCGCAACCGCTGACCAGTGTTTATTCTCACCACATCACATATAAAGGAAAGGAATTCCGGATTGCGTACCAGTTGGTGCCGGAAACGGAGTGCGTGGTGGTGGTGCTGATTGGACCGCACGAGAATTTCTACCGGAAACTCAAGAATTTGCTTTATGCTTCTTAAAAATTCGTTTCAAGAGGGTGGGGCAGAGGCATAACACGATTGGTAATGTGGTGAACAAAGACAATTCCGTCGTTCCATGAGGGTCCTTTCTCCTCGGTTCGGCGTGCATGACCTGTAACGAGTAAGAGGGCTTGGTTGTGTTTAAGATATTTCGGTCTGACAGACTGAAGCGAATGCAAGGCTCCAGCAGGGGGCAGGGGGTCGTTGAATACGCAGGCGCACTGGTTATTGCGGCGTCAATTGTGGCTCTGGGGCTGATGGTGGTGCCAGAGCAAATGACTGCCCTGTTTAATGGCGTTATTAATGCGGCGTTTTCGTATTTTTCTTCCCAGTTGCCCACCTAAACCCGGGATGCTGGGGGTATAGAGACAGGCGATCTTGCAGGAGGGCCGCCTGTTATCGTTAGTGACCTTCTGGTAAATGAATGGATCCTGTAGCGGGTGGCTTGAGAGGGGAGTTGGCGATCAAGGATGGGCATCGGGCTGGTCTTTTGCTAGTATGGAAAAAAGCGAAGACATGCCTCAGTAGCTCAGTGGATAGAGCAACCGCCTTCTAAGCGGTAGGTCGCAGGTTCGAATCCTGCCTGGGGTATTTTTAGTGGGGATGGGAATGACTGTGTTTGGCCGGGTGTTTGGCTTCGCCGAATACATCCTTGAAAAAGCCACCAATCAATTCCTTGAAAAACAGCGCGATCTGGCGCATTGTTCGGTGGAGCCAGCCTTTGGGGGTGGTTTCTGTGGGCAATGGGCTGGCGGGCTCGTGCTCATGGAGGTGTGAATGATCCTCATTGAGGATGTGCCCGGTCTCGGCATGCGCATGGGTGCAGTTTGAATTGTGCATGTGGCCGAACCTCAAGGCTGGGTTGCGGGGTGGCATTGTGGTGGGGAAGCTGGCCATCAGGGCGTGGGTCATTACTTTTTATCTCCCAGTTTTGAGTGGAACCAGTTGCCGAGGGCGCCGAAGAACTCGCCGATGTCGGTCATGCAGATCAGTCCATGAGCGCTGCCGCAGCGGGCGCAGGCAGTCATGCCGCTGGCGGCGGTCAGATTGCTTTGGGCCTGTGCTTTTGCACTAGTGCCCAGGGCGCCGCTTCTGGCAGCTATCGGGTAAGTGGCCAGGCCAAGAATCGTAGTGCCCACGGACAAGATGAAACGGGTGAGTCCGGGGGGCAGGTTCAGCTTGTCTTCCAGGAAAGGCTCGGCCCGGTTGCTCAGTAAGTTGGTGGCGCCGACCATGCCGCTGACCAGAACGGCCATGCCGGGGAGTTGTGGTAATCCTTTTCTGCCCAGCATGATAGGGTTGATGAGTGCGACGGTTTCAATGGCTCCCAGCCATGCGGGTGGGCGCCAATTGATGGCCTTGTTGAACTGGTTCACGCCCGCAATGCCCAGGCCAATCCTGGCCCAGTCCTTCCAATCGCTGGAGAGCCACTTGAAGCTGGAGGGCCGTGCCGGAATCCGCCTTAACAGCAGGGCATTGGTCACGAAGGCCACCGCCAAACCAAGAGCCTTCAGGCGCGCTTTCGGTGCCGGAGTCGACTCGGAAACGCTGAACGATAGAGCCGTCTGCGCGTGGCTGGAACTGGGCCGGATTTCAAAAACCTGGAACGCGCTGGCCGGCCGGTAGCGTTGCAGGGTGCTTTCCGGCGGATATATGGGGACAGGTTTACCAGTAAAGGTATATGTCATTGGGCTGACTTCGATTGGGATTAGAATGAAAACGATTTTCATTCTTAAAGGAAGGAAGCCGTCTGTCAATCATGAGGGCCAAATGTGCATTGTATTTTCACCTTGGAGTTGATATGGTTGAGCCGAAATTAAAATCATTTTCATTTTTATGCACAGGTTATCCTTATATATGCTTAAATCGCCTCCCCGTCGTTCTGCCAAATCAACGCGCACTGTTCTGGAAGCGTTGCAAATGCTCAACCATGCCACCGCACCGGAGATCATGCAGTGGATTAATCAATCGCCGGGGCATGCTTCCGACCGGAAAGTCAGCCTGACCAGCGTCTACCGGGCCTTGAACCAATTGGTGGATGATCTGCACGTGAAGCCGTTGAATTTCAACGACGGCCAGATTCGCTACGAGCTGAACAATCAGCGGATGCACCATCATCACCTGGTTTGCAGCAACTGCGAGCGCATTCAGGTGCTGGACAGCTGCCCTTTCGAGCATCTGCTCACCCAGCTGGAAGGGACCTTCCAGGTGCATTATCACAACTTCGAGGTCTTTGGCCTCTGTCAATCATGTCTTTCGAATTGAGATCAACCCATGCTGCCCCTTGTCACCCGCTTTCCCCAACGTCTTGCTGCCCAGTGGCGGGAAGAATTCCCTATCCTTCCCCTTTCCAGGGAGACTGTCCTGCGGTTATCCTCCGGTGACTGGCGGCATTTCTGGCGGAACTTGCTACTGATTCCCGTTTTTCCGGTGTTGGGATATTACGGCTTGGATCAGAGTGGAGTCAGCGATTTTCTGGTGTCCCATGGCCTGATGATCCGGGAAATCCTGGGCGAGGGCTTTGGCCATGTGGGGCTTTGCTTTTCCTTGCATTACGTCATGAATGCTGCCGGGGCTCTTTATAAAGCCTGCAGAGGCTAATATCGGCCCGGTGCCCCAGACTTTCCGGGGCTTGGTTTGTTGTTTGAGAAATCAATCGGCCCGGTTTTAGATTATCCAAAATGCAGTCCCCACGTGCTTCCTGGATGGAGTTGAGCAGGGCGGAGAGATTAAGGCTTGTAAAGTTCTGGCTGGGTTCAGGCAATCATGCCCTATATGTTGTTTTTATTTTGATATAGAGAGCAGGCGTTTCATGTCCCTTGAGCATTAATAAGAGAGCAAATAAACATGCAACCAATTAGCCTAAATTTACCGCAAAATAGGCCGCTGGTCGGACAAGGCTCCATCATTCAAGGCGCACCGACGTCTGGAAGTCTGCTTGCCACTCCGGCACTCACTCAAGCACAACCGGCATTAGCAAAGAGCGTTTCGCCTCAGCAGCCGGATCTCATGAGTTTCATGACCATGATGCTGCAATTGATGCAGCAAATGATGAGTATGCTGATGGGTCGTCCCGTCCAAACCGGGTCGCCATCCGGGGTACAAGCCCCGGCAGGACAACTTCCTGCAACTGGTGCCGCAGGTGGCGCACAGAATGTTGGAGTCTTGCCCAGTAATGGTATGGCCCCACTCCCAATGGGTATGTATCCAGGAACGCAAACTGCTCCTCCTGTGGGATCTGCTGGTGGCGGTATAATGAATTCCGGTGATGCTGGCGCTGGTGGCGCTTATGGCCCCCCTCCGGGTGCTGGTGCCGCTGGCGGTGCTGGAGTCCCAACCGGAACGCCAACCCTTCCAAGTACTCCAGGCACCGGACAAGTTCCCGGCACGCCAACTCCTCCGAGTACCCAAGACGCAGGGCAAGTTCCCGGCACGCCAACCACCACGCCAAGTACTCCCGGCACTGGTGGCACTGCTGGCACCGGCAACGTAAGTTCACCGCCCCTGTCTCCAGTCCAGAGCACGCCGCTCAGCCATAATGATATGGTGAACTACATCCTGGGGCAGTCCCATAGCGGTACCACGGCGGCGGGTGTTGACGATAAGATTTTCGGCGCTTACATGCAGCAGGACTCCAAATTCGCCCAAGCCGGGGCAAACGAGTTCGACGGGGCGATTGCCAAGGCGTACACCGCCCAGTTCAAAGGCTATGCCATGGGGTTGAACGTGGCTTACAAGCCCGGCGATAACATGGATGAGATTGCGGCCAACCTGGAAAAGGGTCAAGCGACTAAGATGACTGCGGAAGCAGAGACCGTGGCCAACGTGGCCGCCATCTATCGCGGTGATCTGTCCGGTGGTGGGGCTTACGACAACCCAGCTCTCAAAAAGCTGGTGGCCTCATGGGGTCGTCAGGACATCGCCAACCAGCCCGGTATGGGGGATGGCGACATCCAATCCGTCGGCGGTACTGTCAAGGCTCTTAATGAGGAGCCCGATCCGGCCAAGCGCCAAGCCTGGCTGCAGCAAATCTTCGATTTCCAGAACAATTCACCGAACAGCCCCAGTGGTGCCGTGCCGCAAAGCGGTTTGGTCAACTACCAGAAGGCCATTAGCCTCTATAGAAACGGCACGGTGGATCAGCTGGCCAATAATTACAGTCAAGGCATCAAGACCAATGGTCCCGTTCAGGTTCCCAACGTTCCCGGTGGTGCCGGTAACGGCACGGGCGGCGTAACCGGTGGTACGCAGGATGCGGGCAACGTCCCCGGTGGTGCTGGTAATGGCACGGGTAATGTCCCCGGCGCCACGACCACGGATGCCAACGGCAACCCTGCGGCTACGCCGGATGTCAACCGGAACACCAATTTCCACGCCACGCCGATTGACCAGCGTTCGCAATTGGGTCTCAACGACCGTGATCGGGCGATTGACCACCTGTGGGGCCGCCAGGTCATTTCCAAAGGCTTCCAGGACGGCAGCGTTTACAAAAACGTGCTGGATGACATGGCAAAACCGGCGGATCAGCGGCAGTACAAGGCGGAAGAGCACAAGCTGGTCCAACAGCTGGTTGCCAAAGAGGCAGGTCTTCAGGATCCTAACGCCGTAAATAGCCAGGTTCTGGATCAGAACAAGGCTCGGATTAACGGCAAGGCGCTGGATCAGGAATTATTCGGCTTGATGCAACGGGTCAATCCGGGGCAGAATATTGATACCAGCCGCTGGATGAATGCTCCGGCGCATGCCTGGGATGGCAATCCCATCAACCAGATTGATGATATCAACCTCTTGCAGCAACAGACCGGCCTGAACAAATTCGATCAGGGTGTCCTGCGTCTGTGGGGTCACGAGCCCTTGCTGAATGGCGGAAAGATTGATGGATCCGTACTGGCATACACCATTGGCAACGCTAATGCCCTGGATAACCAAGGGCTTTCGTTCGGCCGGGTGGGTGGTAACCCCACCAGTGTAGATGATGTCGCCTCAGGTCTCCTGAAAGCCGACTTGGCTTCCGATGGGGTTCGTAACGGCGATTCCTTAAGGTCCTCCTTCGGGCAAGTATTGGATAAAGTCTACCTGGGGGCTCAAGGCCCAACCCTGGAAGGGGTTCAGCAGCTGGCCGAGCAAAAAGGTGCCGCCAATGGCCGCTCCGTGCAACAGATGCAACAGGATTCCGAGCAAGGTATGGTCCAGGCACTGGCTGATTCGGCCAAATTCGTGAAAGACCATCCGATTATCTCCACGATGGCCGTCGGCGGTATCGCGGCAGCTACAGCGGTTTGCCCCTTCCTGGGTGCGATGGGCGCTGGTGCTGCGGGTATCATGGCCGGTCAGCAGATGATGAACAAAGGCCAAGGCGCCTAAGTTCCATCCAATAAATTCAATCAACAAGCGGGAGCCATCACTCCCGCTTGTTTTGCATGGGGTCGGTTCGGAAATTGCAAGTCTCCCGCCCTCCCGTTACAATCAGGGGACGATATGCCGCTCTTCTGGACCGGTGGTGAGATGCCGGACGCAGGGTCGCGTGTCAGAACGTACAAGCCGTGGTTTTGGTGAGGCGAGCGTATGTGGCACAGTGGAATGGAAATTGATGGTGAATCCCTGACCTTGGAGGCAGTCCAGGCGGTGGCACGGGATACGGCGGGAACCGTTTCAGCTGTTGCTCTCTCCGGCACGGCACGGGAACGTGTTGTGGCCTCCCGGAAAGTAGTGGAGGACGTATTGGCCTCCGGACGGATTGTGTATGGCGTGAATACCGGCTTTGGGGCGCTGAGCAGCGTTTCCATCTCCAATGAACAGGTGGAGCAGCTGCAAATCAACCTGGTTCGCAGTCATGCCGCCGGGGCCGGTGAGTCGTTAGCGATTCCCGTGGTGCGGGCCATGATGCTATTGCGGGCTAATACGCTGGCCAAAGGTTTGTCCGGGGTGCGCCCCGAAGTCATTGAGACGCTGCTTGCGATGCTGAACGCGGGCGTTTATCCCAAAATTCCCTCCCAGGGTTCGTTGGGTGCCAGTGGTGATCTGGCGCCGTTGGCCCATATGACCCTGGTGCTGGTGGGCGAGGGCGAAGCCTTATACCGGGGCGAATTGCTGCCGGGTGCCGAAGCCATGCGTCAGGCGGGGATTCCCACACTGACGCTGAAAGCCAAGGAAGGGCTCGCCTTGCTGAACGGTACCCAGATGATGACCGCGCTGGGAACGTTGGTGTTGCTGCAAGCAGAAGCCTTGCTGGATGTTGCCGAGCTGGCCGGAGCGATGACCATCGAGGCCGTGCGGGGCAGTCAGAAGCCCTTCGATGTGCGGGTGGCCGATGCGCGTCCGCATCCGGGGCACCAGCAGTCGGCGGCGGTGGTTCGTCGCCTGCTATCGGGCAGCGAGATTATGGAATCGCACCGGGATTGCGCCAAAGTGCAGGATGCTTATTCGCTGCGCTGCATTCCACAGGTGCATGGCGCGGCGCGGGATCTGATCGCGTCGGCCCGCCGGATCCTGGAAGTCGAAATCAACGCGGCCACCGACAACCCGCTGGTCTTTCCCAATGGTGATATCATCTCCCAGGGCAACTTTCACGGCGAGCCGGTGGCCATGGCTATGGAAATGCTGTCGCTTGCGCTGGCGGAACTGGCCAGCATCAGTGAGCGCCGTATCGACAAGCTGATGAACCCGGTCTTCAGTGAGCTGCCTGCCTTCTTGGCGGGAGATGCCGAGGCTGGTCTGCGTTCCGGGATGATGATTGTGCACTACACGGCGGCTTCGCTGGTTTCTGAGAATAAAGTCCTGGCCCATCCCGCTGTGGTGGACAGCATTCCCACCTCCAACGACAAGGAAGATCACGTCAGCATGGGGGCTATCGCCGCGCGCAAAGCCGCACGCATTTTGCAGCATTCCCGCTGGGTGCTGGCTGCGGAACTGCTTTGCGCCGCCGAAGGCTTGGAATACCGGGGCGAACTCAAACCGGGCGCGGGGATCTGGCGAGCCTACCGGAAAATTCGGGAAGTCGTTGCGCCCTTAACCGGTGATCGGGTGTTGGCGCCGGATGTTGAAAAGATTATGACGCTGATGGAAGACGGCTCTCTGCTTTCCACCGTGCAAGATTTACTGAAACAACCGTAATGCTGGGAGAATGACCATGACAATCACCCAAAATGATATTCAGGTTCAACTCAACGGCGCTCCGACCGGGGCCAAACTGGTCTGCAAATCCTGGATGACCGAAGCGCCCTACCGCATGCTGCTGAATAACCTGGATCCGGCTGTCGCGGAAGACCCTCAATCCCTGGTGGTTTACGGCGGGACCGGTAAGGCAGCCCGTAATCATGCATGTCTCGCCAAAATTCTGGAGTGCCTGAAGACGCTGGAAAGCGATGAAACCCTGCTGGTGCAATCCGGAAAGCCGGTGGGGATCATGAAATCCCACCCCGACGCGCCGCGAGTGCTGATTGCCAATTCCAATATCGTGCCGCACTGGGCGGATTGGGAGCACTTCCGGGAGTACGAGCGGATGGGCCTGACCATGTACGGGCAGATGACCGCTGGAAGCTGGATTTACATTGGCTCGCAAGGCATTGTGCAGGGCACTTATCTCACCTTTAACGAGGCGGCCCGAAAGCACTACGGACGCAACGATTTGAAGGGGAAGTTCGTGCTGTCTGCCGGTTTGGGTGGGATGGGCGGCGCCCAGCCCCTGGCCGTGAAGATGAACGGTGGGGTTTTCCTGGGAATTGAGGTGGATCCGGCCCGCTTGCAAAAGCGCCTGGAAACCGGCTACCTGGATCGGGTGGCCGAGTCCTTTGAGGAAGCCCTCACCCTGGTGAAAGAAGCCGTGACTCGGGAAGAGGCGGTTTCGATTGGCTTGCTGGGCAATGCAGCGACCATCTACCAGAGGTTGGTGGATTTGGGTACCACCCCGGATATGGTGACGGACCAGACTTCCGCCCATGACGCGCTGGTGGGCTACATTCCGGAAGGCTACAACGTGGAAGCGGCAGCCAAGCTGCGGCAAGCGGATCCGGAGGAGTACGTCCACCGTTCCAAAGCCTCGATGGCCAAGCAGGTGAAGGCCATGCTGGCCTTTCAAGAACGGGGCGCGGTAGTCTTCGATTATGGCAACAATATCCGCCAGCAGGCTTTGAGCGTAGGCGTGAGCAACGCCTTCGATTTCCCCGGCTTCGTGCCCGCCTATGTGCGTCCGCTGTTCTGCGAGGGCTCTGGCCCCTTCCGCTGGGTGGCTCTATCCGGCGATCCGGAAGACATCTGGACCACCGATCGGGCGCTGATGGAAGCCTTCCCGGACAATGAGCCGCTGTTACGCTGGCTGAAGCTGGCCAAAGAGCACATCCATTTCCAGGGCCTGCCCGCCCGGATCTGCTGGTTGAAATACGGCGAACGGGCCAAGGCTGGGAAGATTTTCAACGATCTGGTGGCGAGCGGCAAAGTGAAAGCGCCGATTGTGATTGGCCGGGATCACCTGGATTGCGGCAGCGTGGCCTCTCCCAACCGGGAGACTGAAGGCATGAAGGACGGCTCGGACGCCATCGCCGACTGGCCAATCTTGAACGCACTGATTAACGCGGTGAACGGTGCCACTTGGGTCTCCTATCATCACGGTGGCGGCGTGGGCATCGGCTACAGCCTGCATGCCGGGATGGTGATTGTCGCCGACGGTACAAAAGAAGCCGAAGCCCGCCTCCAACGCGTCCTGACCAGTGATCCCGGCATGGGGGTTATTCGTCATGTCGATGCAGGCTATGAGGAGGCCAAATCGGTGGCCAAGAGTATGGGTGTAAAAGTTCCATTCTTACAGGAAGGGTAAATCATCAGCACTGGAGAATCTTTGTGAAGACACCTGGTTTAAAATTTTCAGCAATCTCGCTGCTACAGGGAGGGCTTGCCACTGTAGTAATCCTGATTTTTTTAGCCATTGCTTTCATAGGCTTGGTATCTGCCTTTGATACGGAACCAGACCCTCTGATGCCACCTTATTTGCCCGAACTTTTCTATGGGATTCAGGTTATAGGGCCTGTCCTATTCTTGGGAATGACCTACTATTTTCACAAAAAATTGCAAAATAAATCGGCGAAATCTGAAAAAGACATTTAATCTTTGAGCCAGGATAACTTATGACTGCAACTCTCATTCACAATATTGGTCAGCTGATAACTATCGATTCAGCTCAGATAATCGATAACAATCCCCTCGGCATCATTGAAAACGGGGCGTTGGTGATTGAAGACGG
This sequence comes from Coleofasciculaceae cyanobacterium, assembly GCA_036703295.1. Lineage (GTDB taxonomy): Bacteria > Cyanobacteriota > Vampirovibrionia > Vampirovibrionales > Vampirovibrionaceae > DATNPJ01. The sequence goes on from DATNPJ010000034.1 coordinate 132,270, forward strand.
GCGGATTGCCTGGATTGGCAGTACGGCGGACATCAATCCGGCGGATTTTGCGGAAACCATCGACGCGCGGGGGCGGGTGGTGATGCCGGGGCTGATTGATTCGCACACCCATACCATCTTTGCGGGCGACCGGGCGGATGAGTTCGAGATGCGGCTGCAAGGCAAAACCTACCTGGAAATCGCGCATGCGGGCGGAGGGATTCTGAAAACCGTGGACGCCACCCGCAAGGCCAGCGAACAGGAACTCTATGACCTGACCCGTGAACGGCTGCTGCGCATGTTGTCGCTGGGTGTCACCACCGTGGAGGTGAAAAGCGGTTACGGACTGGATTTTGCGACCGAGCTGAAATGCCTGAATGTGCTGCGGAATCTGCAAACAGATAGCCCAGTGAGCATTGTGCCGACTTATATGGGCGCGCATGATATTCCACCCGAGTATCATGCGCGCACCGATGATTACGTAGAACTCATTTGCAACGCGCAAATCCCGGCTATCGCGCAGCAAGGACTGGCGGTGTTCTGCGATGTCTTCTGCGAGCAGGGTTACTTCGATGTCGCGCAGACCCGACGCATTCTGGAAGCGGCCAGCGCGCATGGCCTCAAACTAAAAGTACACGCGGAGGAATTCGTCAATTTGGGCGGGGCTGAATTGGCCGGTGAAATGGGCGCGACTTCAGCGGATCATTTGCTGAATATTTCCGATGCGGGCATTGCCGCGCTGAAAGCCGGAGGTACGGTGGCCACCCTGCTGCCCGGAACGGCCTTTTTCCTGCGCCTGAAGGAATACGCCCCGGTGCAACGGCTGCTGTCGGCTGGGGTTCCTGTGGCCTTGGGCACCGACTTCAACCCTGGCAGCTGTTTGATCGATGATTTGCAACTGATCATGCAACTGGCCTGCCTGCAAATGAACATGCAACCCGTTGATGTCATCCGGGCGGTGACATTGAACGCGGCGAAAGCCCTGGATTTGCAAGCGGATCGCGGTTCACTCGCGGTGGGCAAGCGGGCGGATATGATGATTTTGAATGCCAGCAGCTACAACGCGCTGTTCTACAACGTGGGCCGAAATTTGGTCAGCGATGTCTTTGTCGGCGGCCGACGCTACCTGCGCCGCTGGTTCGAGGAGCACCTGGCCCCAGCGTAAGCGGGGTTAGTCAGCAGGTAGTGTGTTTAAACTGGAACGTCGGTGCATCACGCAGGCGGAATGGCATTCATGCGTTTCTGGTTCTGTGGGCGTCGGGTCTGGCGTGGATTTTAGCACGGTGGGTGCTTGTTCGATAATGCGTTCGGTTAAGCCGCCGCAGGTGGTGCAGGCAGGGGCCAAGGTATCCTGGAAGCTTTGCACGACCGATTCGGTATGGCCGCAATGCAGGCAGCGGTAATTGTAACTAGGCATGGCTCAGACGGTCTTCCGGGTCAGGGTCCGAATCTTGGCGAATTTCAAGAAGGTCTCGCACATGCTGGCCATGGTCATGGTCAATCCCATAAAACCTCTCCAGATTCCACCTTTCAGGATGTATTGCCGGTAGGCGGCCCACTTGGTTTGCCAGAGCATGTTCATCACGCCCTGATCTTTGGTCGAGACGCCATGGTGAGCCAGATGTGCATAAGCCAACAAGGTGGAGCGCTGGTTGATGGCCGAAAACAGGTCTTCCACGGTCCGGTAGGGGGCGTAACCCATGGGACGATCCAGTCGTCCGACCTCGCCTTTCACCGAGAGCGAAGCTTCCCAATCCTCGCCGACATGCCAGTGTCCCTTGCGGCGCACCAATCGGAGCGCATGCTCCGATTCGCCGGTTTTTAGCCATTGGTTCTGGAGCTTCAGCTTGCGGGGAATCGTGTACCCGTTGATGTTAGAGGGTGTGTTCAGCAGAACGCCGTCGATTTCGTGGCGCAGCATCTCTTCCACCCATTCGTCGGGTTCTACCAGAAAAATCCAATCGCATTTGGCCATGGCCAGCGCATCCCGACGAAGCCGCGTCAGATGGTGCGCGGGGTGAAAATGGACCTTGTCCGTAAACTGGCGGGCGATGGCCAGCGTGCCGTCCGTGCTGCCGCAGTCGACGACAATCAATTCATCCACCCAGTGCAGGGAAGACAAGGCTTCTTCCAGCGTTTGGGCGTCATTCTCGGTGATCACAACCGCCGAGACGGTCTGCGATTTATAGTTCATCCTTCATCCTGCTCAATCGGCATCCTGCTCAACCGGCTTTGCACGGTCTCTCTATCCTATCTTTAGAATATCAGTAATTTCGCGATCCGGCCCACTGAATCCGGTGGATTTTGAGGCCGACCTCTGCCGGTGGCATGGACGTGTTAAAATGGGCCTATGGCAGGACATTCTAAATGGGCACAAATCAAGCGCAGCAAGGCGGTCAAAGACGCCAAGAAGGGAGCCACCTTCGCCCAAAGCTCCCGTGAAATCATCATGGCCGCCAGGCTGGGCGGCGGGGACCCCGAAGGCAACTTCCGCCTGAGAACCGCCATCTCGCGCGCCAAGGCGGCGGGCATGCCCAACGACAACATTAAGCGGGCCATCGAAAAAGGCACTGGGGCTGGCGGCAGCGACAGCATGGAAGACATGACCTACGAGGGCTACGGTCCCGGCGGGGTGGCGGTCTTCATCGAAGCCGTGACCGACAACCGCAACCGGACGGCCGGTGATATTCGCAGCTATTTCAATAAGCACAACGGCAACCTGGGGGCTGATGGCTGTGTGGCCTGGATTTTCAAGGAAACGGGCCTGATAAAAATTTCTCAGCAGGAATGGGAAGAGGAAGCGGCGTTCGAGAAAGCCATTGAGGCCGGAGCGGCGGACTTCCAGCCCAATCCCGATGAAGGCACCTACGACATTTATACCGATCCCGCCGACCTGAACACGGTGGCCCAGGCGTTAAACGCGGACGGCATCACGGTGCAATCGGCAGAAGTCACCCGGCTTCCCCAGAATTCCGTGCGGGTGGACAGCGAAGAGGTGGCCAAGCCGTTGCTGAAACTGCTGGATGCCATTGAATCCCAGGATGACGTGCAGAACGTCTATGCCAACTTCGATATGGATGAAAGCTTGTTGAGCAAGCTGGAACAGTAAAAACCAGTGGAAACCCTGTAGAAACCCAGCATGAAACGATGATTAGTACCCTTACAACCGGGTGCCTGCACCGGTTCTTTCGGCAAGTGTCCCAATCCGCCTCACATGCGGTGATGCTGGGGGGCTCTGCGGAGCCGTCCACCTTGAACCGCTGGGTGATTATCGGCTTGCATGCCCGGCAAAGCATTGAGTTGCGGCAGGAAATCCTGGTGGTGAACGGGATCGAAGAGCCCATTTCCAACCCGTTTGAGCGGCTGGAGGATGCCCGCAAGGCTTGCCGGGAGTGGCCAGAACTGAAAGTATCCTCTGGTTTGCCAATGGCGGGGGGATTGGTCGGCTGCCTGGGCTATGGATTTTCCCGCTGGTGCGATGAAAGCTGGCAGGCGGCGTCCATGCGGATGGCGGATGCCGATTGGCCCGACTTGGTTTTTTTTGAGGCCGAGGACTGGCTGCTGGTTGATTTAGCCAGCGGGCGGCTGGTGGTGCTGAGCGAGTATCCCGAGCGGGAGGCCGCTTACTATGCCTGCTGGCATGAATGCCTGGAACTTTCGGATGAACCGGCGGAGGTTCCGGCGGATGCGCTGTCACCTGAAGATTTGACGGCGTACCTGGAGACGTTTGAAGCATCCTTTGGACAGCCTGACTTTGAGCAGACCGTGGAGCGCTTGAAAGCGAAAATTCGGGACGGGGAGATTTACCAGGCGAATCTGTCCATTCGGCTGCAAAAAACGTTGCAGCTCGACCCCTGCCGGTTGTTCGAGCATCTATGCCAACGGAACCCCTCGCCATTTTCCGGCTTCTTTCAATGGCCGGGCGGCGTGATTGTCTGTAACTCGCCGGAGCGACTACTGAAAATAGATGACACCGGGCTAGCCCGGACCCGACCCATTGCGGGGACCCGGGGGCGTGGGCAATCCGTGCTGGAAGATGAAGCCATTGGCGGGCTGCTGCGGGTCAATCCCAAGGAACGGGCAGAGCACCTGATGCTGGTGGATCTGGCCCGCAACGACTTGGGCAGGGTTTGCGGGGCGGGGTCCGTGGCCGTGGATGAACTGCTGGTGCTGGAGCGTTATTCTCATGTGACGCATCTGGTCAGCAATGTGGTAGGCCGGTTACATTCGGATTTTACCGGTTGGGATACTTTGCGGGCGCTATTTCCGGGCGGGACCATTACCGGCTGCCCCAAAATTCGCTGCATGGAAATTCTGGATGCGGTGGAGCCCGTGCCTCGCGGGTTTTATACCGGGAGTATGGGGTACCTCGATGCGGCCAGCGGCGCGCTGGATTTTAATATTCTGATTAGAAGCCTCTTTTTGCAACGAACCACCGACCCTTTGCGGTATAATACCGCCGTGCATGTGGGCGCGGGCATCGTGCACGACGCCGTGGGGGCCCACGAGTACCGCGAATGTCTCCGAAAGGCCGCGGCCGGTCTGGGTGAACTCTACCGGCTGGAGGCGGAAAGCAGCAACGCAAGGAGTATCCGATGACCACCAGCGAGCAGACCCAAGTGGTGATTTTTAATGAAGGCGACGTGGAGCGCACGCTCCGGCGCCTGGCCCACGAACTCATTGAGGCCAGCCATGGCGTGGAAAACCTGGTGCTGCTGGGCATCGTGACCCGTGGAAAACCTTTGGCCGAGCGCATGGCCCGCCTCCTGCAAGAGCTGGAAGGGAAGCCGGTGCCGGTGGGCTACCTCGATATCACCCTGTACCGCGATGATACGGGTCAGACCTTCAAGCCCACGTCCGAGAGTCTGGTGCCGGTAGAACTGGCGGGTAAGACCGTGGTGCTGATTGATGACGTGCTTTACAGTGGCCGGACCGTCCGGGCCGCGCTGGATGCCTTGAATGGCTATGGTCGCCCGGCGGCGGTTCAGTTGCTGGTTTTGCTGGATCGTGGGCACCGCGAATTGCCCATTCGCGCGGATTTTGTGGGGAAGAATATACCGACCTCCCGTGAAGAACGGATCTCCGTCCAGTTGAAGGAAGTGGACGGGCAGGATCAGGTGCTGCTGCTGAAGCGCTAACACGTTTTTCACTTGTGCTGATTTATTATGGGCATTCCGCACCAAGATTTATAAACGGTTTCATACTTTTGTTTCATCAAGGATGGAAAAACGATGATTGGTTCTCTAGGTCGCAGCCCATATTTTGGCAGCTTGGCAAATCACATTGATCACTATGAACAGCGCCCAGTGGGAATTGGTGGGCGGTTGCTGCCAGTTGCTATCCTGAATGAGGATGACTGGAAACCTAGCAAAGTGATTGGCTGGAATGGTGAGGCACAGACTGCGGATGAGATCCTGGAAGGTATTGTTGGCGGCTGCAAGATTGATTTCAAAGGACCATATGATGCCGCCTTTGTCCGGAAGCGCCAGACAAGACCGACCAAGCCACGCTACGATATCCCGCAAAACACCTATCACCTCCGGCAAGCTGGTGGTTATCAACTGAGCAAATTGTTGGGTTTAAGCATTATTCCTCATACCGAATTGACCGATCTTCCTGGCCGCAAAATGCCTGAAACGGCAGTAGTAAATGCCCCAAAAACCGATCAGACACGACGCTTGGCCCAGTTTTGGGCTTCCGGGCATATCTTTGGAACAATCCAGGAATGGGTGAATGGCACCCGGCTTGATGATTTTCGATATGCGTTCGATGGAACGACCGATAACCTACGGCGCAAGTCGCACAAGATATTTGAGGCTTATATATATGCCGTGGTTGCCTGGGATCCGGATCAGCACGATGGCAACGTAATGGAGCGGGACAGTGACGGTTCTATGACGCTTTATGATACCAATCTTTCAGGTGCAGACCCGGAAACAGCGAAAATGGACGATCTCCCGCTGCAATGGGATATTGAAGGGCAATCCCTTCCAGAAGAGTATTTGGCTAAACTTAGTGATTTCGTGAAAAATGAAAAACAGAACCTGAAAATCCTGAGTGCTTACTATGGTGAAAAAACGGCGTTGGGATTTTTCCAGCGGGCAAGATACCTGATTGATCACCCCGTTGTGGAAAACATGCGAACCCTGAGAACGAATCTACTCTCCCAGAGAGAAATCAACCCGCATAGTGGGGCGAAAAATCCGTGGAAGAGGTCACTACCTGGGAAAGAGTCAGTGATCCATTGATAGTACTGTGTTAATCAGCACTCTGGACGGCAGTTTAACCGGCTGGCCTGATAATCAGGTTGTTAGCTCCCGGAGGAAACGACTTCCGCCTGGACTTCCGGAACCGCTTTGGCTTTGTGCTTGCCGTTGCTTTCTACCGGGGGAGATTCAGGGTCTTCAGGGGATGCCTTGGCTTGCTCTTTCTGTTGCAATTCCTGCTGGGCAACGCGTGGTGGCACCAGCTTGCCCGGCTCGGCTTCGGCCAGGCTCGGAATCCCTTTGCCGGTGTACTTGCGTCCGTTTTTGTACGGCCTGGCTTCTATCACCCAGTCCTGATCGATTTGCCGGGTGTGAATGATCTCCAGTTGCGGACTTTCCGGCAGTTCCAACTGGAAGGCATGGCCAAAGGCGGGCTTGGCCATGGCATCCCGCAGGGTTTTGGGCGCGTAAAACAGGTAGAACTTGTTGGCCAGCCCTTCGCTCATGAGGCTGGAAGCCAGGCGTCCGCCCGATTCCACGAAGATGCTGGTGATTTCATGCTCGGCCAACTGCGCGAAGGCGGCTTTCAAGTCCAGGCCGTGTCCGGTTTCCTCGACTTCAATGATCTTGAAACCCTGGGACCGGGCTTTTTTGGCATGGCCGGGGTTGTGATTGGCTTTGGAGGTGAGAATCCAAACCGGGGTTTCCCCTTTGAAGATCTGGTATCGATCCACGTTCAGCCGGAAGCGGCGATCCACGATGATTTTGGCCGGTTGCTTGCGAATGTTGGGGATATCCCGCACATTGAGCTTCGGGTTATCGACCAGCACCGTTTCGGCGGTGGTCAGGATGGCGTCGTAGTTCTGGCGCAGATGGTGCACGTATTCGCGGGAGAAGGCGCCGGTCAGCCAGCGACTTTCACCGTGCCGGTTGGCGATTTTGCCGTCCATGGTCAGACCCAGCTTGACGGTGACAAACGGCATGCGGGTGGTGATGTAATGAAAGAAAATTTCATTCAGGCGTTTGCATTCAGCTTCCAGAAAGCCGTAACGCACCTCGATGCGGGAGTTTTGCAGGAGGTCCCGGCCGGTCCCGGAGACCAGCGGATTAGGGTCCAGGGTGCCGCAAACCACACGCTGGATGCCTGCCTCAATGATGCGTTTGGTGCAAGGTGGGGTCCGTCCCTGGTGGTTGCAGGGCTCAAGATTAACGTATAAAGTCCCGCCTTTTGCCTGCTCGCCTGCTGTATCCAGGGCGATAACTTCAGCATGGGCTTCTCCGGCGCGCTGATGGTAGCCTTCGCCCACCACCCGGCCCTGGGCATCCAATACTACGGCGCCGACCAGGGGATTGGGGCTGACCGTTCCCGCGCCAAGCTCTGCCAGATAAAGGCAGCGAGCCATGTAGGCTTCATCGATATTCTGGTACAAGGCGGGAAAATGACGTGGCATATCTCCATTATAATATGCCGCTGCGTTTTAATGATTCCTGTCCCGTGAAAAAGCCCTCCAGAGCGGGAGGCTTTTTATGCTCTTGAAAAAGATATTCCTATTTTAGGACTGATTTCCTTTGATCTTTTTCAATAATTTCTCGCCCGCAAGCCAAGTACCACCGCAACCACTAAGAATCAGGATGAGATCCTTTAATATAGCTTTAGAGCGTGGCTCGCATACCATGTCCGCCCCAGCCTCTGCTGTTTTTGTTGCGACTGGAGAGGTCGCATTTTGAGCATGCGAGGCCATTGGCATAGCGGACAATGCACCCAGAAACACTGCCTTGGCAAGAAGCCCTGCTTTCTTTTTCCCTGCGAATTGCACCGGCGTTTGTGTAGCACAACCAAACCGGGGTTGAATTGGAACCATGTTTTCTCCTCCACGTAATTCAAACACGGACAAAAGCCATGTTTGTGATGAAACCACTTAAATTTAGATTCTTACTTATTAAGTAAAAATAAGTCAATGTCAACAGGCAAAAAAAAGTGCCTGGATTCAGTCGAATCAGGCACCGTGTGGTTCATCAGGGAAAGAGAGATGTGGATTTATACCAGTCTTATCGAACTTTGCCGGACGAACTTGATACAGCGTTCGGAGGATTCTTGTAAAATTTTTAAATTTGCTAGCAACAAAATCTCCCCAGTGGTTTTTATGCTTATGTTAGGAGACAGGGTGTACGGATGCCGCGGAGAGCGACGGCACCATCCAACAGAAACAGGTTGGGTTGTTACACAAGGTGGTTAAGACTCGGTGGGACATAGGCTGGTTGAACGAATGAAGCACGGGACATGCTTCAGGTGATTCTTTTTGGTGATAGAGGGGCAAACAAGGGGATTCGTTGTGATGATTAGCAGAGCAAAGCTGGGCGTTGAACAGAACGGTGGAGAAAGCTGGATTGTGGAACTGGTATTGCCGGGGGTGTTTACGCTGGTCTTAATCATTTGTCTGGCGCATCTGGCATATTCGGCCTTTCAGGCCCAGATGCACCAGGTTCACACGGTCGATTACGCGATTTCAGCCTTCGCTAACTAGTGAGGGGGCGGGTTGTCCGCTATAGCCCGATACCGGTGGGGATGGCGTATAATAAAGCTGATCCGGGAAGCAACTTAGATATACTGTCACTATGACGCACTTATGCTACACGCTTGAAGAAGCCGCCGGAAGGCTGAATCTTTCCGAAACCGTTCTGGTGCGGCTTTCGCAGTATTTCAAGGTGCCCAAGGCGGCCTACGAAGAAGTGGGCTATCTTTCTTTCAAGGGAGATTTGGTGTTCAGTGACCAGGATATCGTCTTTTTTCGACAGGTCAAAGAGCGCCTGCTGGCCGGGGAAAGCCTGGACGAAGTAAAAAGCCGGATTCGGCGGGAAGCGGATGGCTTGGCCGGGGCTCCCCGCCGCGATGCTGCGCCCCCGCCCAGGAGCACCGGAGCGACTATGCCTGCTGCGGGCGCACCGCATATGAGAGGTTCAGCGCAACCCACTGCCTCGATGCCGGAAGCGTTTCCGTTGATGGGGGCGATGCGGGAGATTGTGGATCGCACACCTTACGAGAAAGCGGCTGAAAAAAGCTTTGAGCGTTACAAAAGCATGCATCGCACCGGACTGGGCCGAGTGTTTGAAAACATGATGAAAGAAGTGGGCGGCATGGCGAACAAGCGCTCGCCCAAGCCCCAACCCAAACCGATGCGATCCAAAGTGCTGGAGCCGTCGGAAGAAAGCCTGCCGGGATCTCCGCCGGTCCGGGAGGATGCCATCCTGCCGTTCAAATCATTGCGTCAGTCCGCGGCATTGCCGCCGGAGCAGCCTGAACGGTCTCCGGTGACCAGGCCTGCGTCCGGGCTTTGGCCCCGAGGACAAGGGGCGGGAGCTGATGACGCTTCCTGGGAGCAGATGATTCGACAAGCGGCGGATCAGCCCCGCAACCTGGATAACCACCTGAAAAACGCGGCCAGCCTGCTGCGGGATCGCGCCCTGAACCAAGCGCGGGGACACTCTTCCCAGGGGCGCTGATTCGGCCTGATCCGTCGAACCCATCATCTGCCGGGCAATGAAAGTTGATCAATTCGCGCTAGCAACTTTTGCGTTTGAGGGGGTTTAAGGCGCTTGCACAACAGGAAACGGGAATATGGTGACATCATCCGTAGGTTTTAATATGCCGACAATGCAGCCGCCGGTCTTCCGTCCGGCAATCCCTGCCTATCGAATGCCAGAGGCGTTGAGCATGCCGACCTTTCCTCAGGGGGGCACGGCGCCAAGTTGGCCTGCCACAGTGCAGCAGCAGACATTTTCTCCCGGCACATTTCCGATGGGCAGTAGCATGGCGGGCGCGGCCAACTCCTGGAATAATCTGAATGCCACGCCCTGGCAGCCGGATTTGGGTGTCATGAATGCGCTTGGGAACGCTCCTGGGAACGGTTTTGGATTCCCGTCCGGTCTTCCGCGCTATCCGCTGGGCTTTCAGCCGAATTGGAACATGCAGCCAGCAAACCAGGCGTTTGCCCGGCCCGCTGCACCCTATCAAAGTTACGACCCGCCCAGGCCCGCGCCCTATAACACACAGCTTCCGGACATGCAGGGATCGCCGTCCTATCCGCCTACACGGATGCCCAGCCCGTCCCAGAATGCTCCTGCCTGGGAGCCGCCCGAAGCGTCCAGATACGAAGGGCCACCAGTTGAGCAGCAATCCAGGCCAATCTCTGGCGGTCAGCCAGATGGAACTGCCGTCCCTGAGGAAAAGGCTTATATCCAAAAATCTCAGGCTTCTCCTCCCTCTCCCCAGCCTCAGCGGATGGAACCCAGCCGGAAACCGGAGGAGGCCACGCCCGTTTCGCCTGCTTCAATCACCAAAAATGCCGCACCGGATGATCCCGCCGCCAAGATTTCGGATGAAATTCGGGAGTTGGTATACGAAGGCCTGACGGATAATCCTGAATTGTTGGATGAATTGCAGCAGATGGGGATTTCAGAAAAGTTGCAAAACCGGGAAAAAACCGCCCACCAGCTGCGCTCGACGGTTCAGGAAGTGCTTCGGCTGGTGCCGGATCGTCTGGAGGATCGGGTCGCGCAGGCCGTCAGCAACCGGATTCCGTTGGAATACCAGCCGCTGTTTGATCGATTCATGAATTGGACGCGGGAGCCGGCAGCTCCCGGTGAGACGCCTGACAAACCAAAAACACTGCTGCGTCGCGTGTGGGATTGGTTCTGGGGACGGAAAGACAAGCACCGCTCAGAATTTGGCTCCGAGCACCGAGGGTTGCATCTACCCTTTACTCGGAAGAAACACGATGTCGTGCTCGAATCCGAAATGGATCCGTTTGAAATAACGGCCTAAGCCCGATGTGCTTACGCAGGCGTCCCGCCTGCTTTTTGCAGCAGATGGGCATTTTCCTCGCGCAGTTTGGGTTTGAGAATCTTGCCGGAAGGGTTCTTGGGCAATTCATCGTAGAAGCGCACCGCCGCAGGTACCATGAAGGGGGGCAGGTTGTCCCGGCAGAATTTCTTGAGCTCGGCTTCCGTCACGGCCTGATCGGGCTTGAGTTCAACACAAGCCACGATATCCTCGCCGAGTTTTTCATCCGGCACCCCGATAACAGCCGCATGCAGCACGGCCGGATGCTGGTAGAGCACATCTTCAATCCGCATGGGGGCGATGTTCTCACCGGCTTTGATGATCAGATCCTTTTTGCGCCCGCCGGAGATGTACAGGTTGCCATCGGCGTCAAACTTGCCCAAATCACCGGTGCGGAAATAACCTTCCGCGTCAAACGCTTGGCTGGTTTCCTCGGGCAGGTTGTAATAGCCTAGCATCACGTTGGGTCCTTTCACCAGAATCTCGCCTTCCGCAGATTCCCGGCCCGGTTCGACCGGAATGCGGCTGCCGTGATCGTCCACCAGCTTGATGACCACATTGCCCAGCGGTTTGCCGACCGATTTGGGAATGGCGCCCCGCTCCCGGTCGTTGACGGCGAGCACCGGCGAGGTTTCAGTCAATCCATAGCCTTCCAGCACCATCAGATCCAGGGTGCTTTCAATCTGGTGCAGCAATTTCTCCGGCAACGAGGCCCCGCCCGAGATACTGACCCTCAGGTTGGACAGATTTTCCTTGCCGACCTTGTGCAAGCTGTTGAGCACCACGCTGAACATGGTGGGCACCAGCGGCAGCACGGAGACCTTCTGCTCGATGACAGTCTGGATGATTTTCTTGGGCGCGAAGTTGGGCACCAGGAAAAGCGGCGCCAATTGATGCAGGGCGTACAGGCCAATAATCAGCCCGTAAGCATGGAAAAGCGGCAGCGCGAGCAGCAGGCGCTCCTCGTGGCCCAGCTTGAACCGGGTGTGGATGCCTTCCAGGTTGCTCCACAGGTTGTTCTCCGATAGCATCACGCCCTTGGGCTTGCCGGTGGTGCCGGAAGTGTACATCAGGATTCGCATGGCATTCGCGTCACCCGCTGGCACGCCTGTAAAATTGGGATTGCCTTGGGAAACGGCGTCTTCAAAGGAGGGCAGCGTACCGCCTTCCGGCTGATTGGCCACCAAAATGGGAATGGGTTTGCCTTCAAAATGCGGGGCGAAAGCCTGAGTGGTCAGAATCAACTTGCTGCCGGAGTTCAGGATGACATACAGAATGTCTTCCGGGGGCAATTGAATGTTGATGGGCACCACCACGCCACCGGCGTACAGCACCCCAAAAAAGCCCACCAAAAACTCTTTCTGGTTCATGAACATCATCGCCACCCGGTCGCCCGGCTGGATGCCCTTGGCCTGCAATGCCGAGGCCAGGCGAACGGCTTTCTCCCGCAGTTCGCTGAGAGTCCACTGGGCCTCGTCTTCCACCAGGACGGGGTAACCCGGATCAGTATTTTGGAGCAATTTTTCAAATAGCAGGCTCATGGAACATCCCTCTCGATCAATCAATGTTATGCAGTGGCCAAATTAATACAGGAACTGGAGCTTATCTCTGCATGGCCTGCCTTAATTTGCCGTGTACGGTTTTCAGGCGCTGCAAGGCTTCCGGTAAAGCAATTTTATCACAGGCCATCAGTACGGCCGGTTTGACCTGGTATCCGGTTTCCTCCAGGTACTGCGCCGCCTCTTCCACGGAAACACCCGATAAGGCCGCCACCATGCGGCGGGCCCGCTCTTTTAATTTTAAATTGGTGGGTTGCACGTCCACCATTAAATTGCGATAGGTCTTGCCAATCTGGATCATGGCCCCGGTGGTTAGCATGTTCAACACCAATTTCTGGGCGGTCCCGGCTTTCATGCGCGTGGAACCCGCTATCACCTCCGGCCCGACTTCCGCCACAATCGGCTGATCCACCGACTGGGCCAATTTGGAGCCTGCATGGCAGGTAATCCCCGCAGTAAAGCAGCCCCTTTTCCGGGCTTCCTCCATGGCGGCCACCACGTAGGCCGCGCCGCCACTGGCGGAAATGCCCACCACCACATCTCCGGCCTGCGCCCCGGATTGGGCCACATCCGCGCGCCCTAAGTCGGGATTGTCTTCCGCGCCCTCCACGGCGCTTTTCAAGGCTCGGTCGCCGCCCGCGATGAACGCCTGCACCAGTTCCGGCGGGGCACCGTATGTTGGGGGGCATTCCGAGGCATCCAGCACGCCCAGCCGTCCGCTGGTGCCCGCGCCAAAGTAAAACAGCCGATGTCCGTTCTCAAAAGCTTCCGCGATTTTATCCACCACCGCCGCAATCTGGGGGATGGCCTTTTCAATTGCTTCGGCTACCAGCCGGTCTTCGGCGTTGATCTTCTTCAGCACATCGACGGAGGAGAGCAAGTCGATATCCTCGGTGCGCGGGTTCACCTGCTCGGTGGGAATGACGTTTTTCAGCGGGTTGTCGGATCCGGTGGTGGTGGTCATGATTCGCTTTCCTGCGGGGCCGGTGGAAACTGGCAAAGCGCCCGGAGTTGGTTCCCGGCCATGGCTGATGTTTAATTAGTTTAAACCATCCCCATCCGCGAGAGGAACCGACATGAACACTTCCGCTCATGAGTACCAAGCGCAAATTCTGGCCGTGATTCCGGCGCGGTATGCTTCCACGCGTTTTCCGGGCAAGCCGCTGGTGGATATTGGCGGCAAACCCATGATCCAGCACGTCTGGGAGCGCGCAAGTCAGGTGCCGGAAATCGGCCGGGTGATCGTGGCGACCGATGACGCGCGGATTGAGCAGGCCGCGCTGGCTTTTGGGGCGGAAGTGCGCATGACGTCCCCCGAGCATCCCTCCGGAACCGACCGCATCTGGGAAGTGGCCCAGCCCCTGCCGGAGTTTGAGTGGATCCTCAATCTGCAAGGCGATGAGCCGTTTATGAACCCCGAGCATCTGGCGCGGGCCATTGGGGCGATTGGGCAGTTTCCGGCAGCGGATATCATCACGCTGGTGACGCCGATTGAAGACGCCGACAGCTTCCAGGATCCCAATATCGTGAAAGCCGTGCTGACGGATGGCGGCGAGGCCCTGTATTTTTCCCGCGCGCCGATTCCCTATCATCGGGATGAGCCAGAAACGCCCACCGGGGCCTTTCGGCATATCGGCTTGTATCTCTACCGGCGTGCCGCGCTGGCGAGATTCACCCAGTTGCCGCCTTCTCGGCTGGAGATGACCGAAAAGCTGGAGCAGTTGCGGGCTTTGGAAGCGGGCATGAAAATTTTCGCCGTGGTAGTGGATGCGGCCCCGGTGGGCATCGATACCCCGGCGGATCTCGTCCGGATTCTCGATTCTGTGTCGTAAGGGTTCCCCTCTCTCAAAAAATGGGTTTATAATTGACCTCACACCTGAGAGCGTTCAAGGTGTGTCGTTTGTTAGAGTTGAGTAATTACCTCCCGTACCGGGCATAACATGACAGTCACTCAAGCGTGGGAATGTGATGATGCATTTGAATAACCCGTTCATTCGGCGTGGCTTGGCGTTTGCCTTTGCTGCCACGCTTGGCATGATGGGCCTTGGAGGCGCAGCCTTCGCCACGACGCCTGCGGCGGAGCCCGCTTTGGATTTGGTGGATAGCGCCGGGGTCATGCGGCCCAAAGAGGAACCGGTTCAAATCAGCGAGGTTCCGGCAGGCCCCCTGATGGCGGGGCGTGCTTCCGACCAATACCGCAAGCAGGCCGCTGTGGTGGCCAGTTATATTGCCAATTACAACAAGAAATTGGCCTGGTCGGATGTTTCCGCCATTTCGGATGCCATTGTGCAGTACAGTAACCGTTACGGTGTGGATTACCGGCTGTTGACCAGTATTATTGCCGTGGAATCCTCCTTCCGGCGGGACGTGGTTTCCAGTTCCGGCGCCATCGGGATGGGGCAGCTGAAGCCTGATACGGCCAAATGGCTGGGCGTGCTGGATCCCTATGATCCGGTCGACAATATTGCCGGTACGGCCCGGTTTCTGTCCTGGCTGGTCCGCAAGTACAACGGAAACCTGGAGTCCGCCCTTTCGGCCTACTACCAGGGGCCGGGCTACGTGGATCGCAACGGCATCACCCCCGTCTGCTTCCCATACCTCCAAAAGGTCAACCGCGCCCTGGGCGGCTTGATGTAATTTTTAAAACACGGCAATTTTGAAGAGCCCTTGGTTTTTGTTGTGGGAGAAAAGCTCTCCGCTTTAGGCAACCCCTAAAAGCCCTTAAAAGCAAGGATCCGTGCCGTGTCCGCCTCTGTTTCCGGAAACTCGTTTCAGTTCAAGAATGTCCTGCATGATGTCGGCGGCAGTCTCTACCGCGGGATTGTGCTGGGACCGCGCAGCTCGGCCCGGTCAATCAAGGCCTTCGAAGTGCCGCTGGTGCCCTTGCTGCCGCTGGCCTTGGCGATTAGCTCGCTGGTGTACCAGCAGGGCGTGGAGGCCATCAAGCCGGGGGGCGATCCCAAAGCCTGGCAGAAGCTTCTTTTGCAGACCGGTATCGGTTCTCTGCTCCTGGAGCATACCAAGAATGTTTTTCCGCTGTGGGGACTGGGAATCAGTGCCTATCACGCAGGACGGGCGCCCAACATGATGGAGAAGCTCCACAGCCTGGTGACAACCGTGCTGACCTTGGGCTTCGGTTATTCGGGCTATCACCTGACGAAGGGCTTCAGCCTGGAAGCCCAGCAGGGGGAAAATCGGGAAATCCTGGAACTCCTGGGTGATGCCAGACTTAAACCCTGGATTGCCGGGCTGAAAAAGAACTATTCTGTCCCCGGCGCTTATAACCTGGCGCAACGGCTGGAATCTCTGGAGAAGATGCTCCGGGAGGAGCAGCGGCTGGTCACGGTGGATAAGCTGAACCCCCTGGATGAGCAATTGAAAACCATGCGTCAGCAGTTGCAGGACCTGAAGTTGGATGTATTAGAGCATATTCAAGCCGTTGAAACCGGTATGAAGGGAGGCCGGATTATTGCCGCGGAGAAGTTTTTGCCCCAGTCTAAACCTGCTCGGCTTCTCTATGAGGGTCTCCGTGAGGCTTTGCATGATTCTACCAGCGCGGCCGGCCGCATTACGCGTCTGCTGAATCCAGCGGCCGGATTCATTCTGGGGGGCTTGTTGCTGGGTGGTATGGCGGCTAAATCCATCAATCTTTGGCTGGATCAGCGTTACCCCCACCTGAAGCGCCAAAGACCGACGGATATTTTTTATAATCATGCAACCTTACTCCCCAGTCACAATCGTCATCCGGTTTCCTATCAACCCCCGGCAGGAGTGCAAAACTCCCCGGCAGATACCTATGCCGCCAGCCTGTATGGCCCGCAGATAGGCCGACCCGGTTATTATAGGCCCACGCCCCAGCAACACGCGCACGGTATGCCGTCTTCGTAATCACCTGGGCACTAAACCCAGTGAGAGTTGTTGATTTTCAGGCTGTTTGAGTTCGGAGGCATGAGGTAAATTTCCCGCAATGCGACGCAGTCGCGAAGCAAAAGCAGGACTGACTTAGAAACGCTCCAGAATGTCCCGTTCTTCGGGCGGGGACGGTTGGTGGGGCAGTTGCCAGGCGATCAGCATTTCCAGCAACTGGACGGGATCGTGGTTTTCCAGGACCATGCCCCGGTTCTGGATGCTGAGGAAGTCCTCCGTCACGGCCTGATCAAAGAGCCGAATCAGCGGATCGTAGTAACCTGCCACGTTCAACAGGCCATGCGGCTTGATGTGCAGGCCCAGTTGTCCCCAGGTCAACACTTCACAAATTTCCTCGAAGGTCCCGAAGCCGCCCGGCATGGCGATAAAGCCATCCGACAGCTCCGCCATTTTCGCTTTGCGCGCATGCATGGAGGGCACCACGATCAGCTCGGTGAGGTTGGTATGGGCCAGCTCGCGGGCTTCCAGAAATTCCGGAATTACCCCCATCACCTGTCCGCCCGCGCCCAGTACCGCGTCGGCAATAATTCCCATCAGTCCCACATGCCCGCCGCCATAAACCAGTGCAATCCCCCGCTCGGCCATGCTGTGGCCCAGGGCTTTCGCCGCTTCCGCATAGGCCGGATTCCTCCCGGGCCGCGACCCACAGAAAACACAGACGCGCTTCATAGCTTGATGCTACCACATCAGTTACAAAGGGGGCGATTTTAAAGGTCTATTTGCCTTCATTCTAAATTTCTTACTGCATCTTGAAGTTCTTTATCGGAGGGAGAAATTAGCCGTTCCCGCTCTTTGAATTCTTCGAGCATTTTCGTAAATCTTTCAGCTGTTTCTACCATTCTCTCGACATATTTTAGTGCGGGTTCTTCTTTCCGAATTAATCTTCTCAAATTACCACTTTTACGGCTGAAATGCGTGCGAAGGTCGGCAAATCCAAGGAAGAGTTGATCGGTTTCTCGTGCGAAAAAACGTGATGGCTGATCATCCGATTGCGCTAAATACAGGTTTTTTTGAAGAGCTGGTATGGCAAGTTTGATTTGTGTTTGAGTTGCTTTGGTTTGTTTTATCTCGACGTTGGTCCCAATAATTCCGCCAATGTTCCACCCTTTGTCGGTTATATTGTTGGTGAAATGTAGGTTCATGGTTTCGGGGAGGGCTTCGATCCTTGGCTGAAATGTATCCACGGCATCTTTCAGCTCTTGGTAATACTTAGGCCCCCTGACCTGCTTTACGCTACTGTCAATTTCTGATGTTCCCGCAAAATACACCTTCATCCAATGATCTCCTGTTGGCTAATCCCACTGAATTCACCCATGTTTCGATGGAAGTCGCCTGATGTCAAGTTTTGCATCAAACTTCATGCAAAACTAAAAACGGCGACCCTTTCGGATCGCCGTTTTTTGAATCTCGGGAGAGATTCGGGTCTAGTAGTCTTCCATTCCGGGCATGCCAGCGGGCATTCCGCCACCGGCGCCTTTTTTCTCGGGCAGGTCGACAATCAGGGCTTCGGTGGTCAACAGCAAACCAGCGATGCTGGCTGCGTTTTCCAGGGCGCTGCGGGTCACTTTTACCGGATCCACGACGCCAGCCTTGAACATATCGGTGTACACGCCGTTCAGCGCATCATAACCGATGTTCGGGCCTTCTTCCTTCACCTTCTCGACGACCACCTGGCCACGAGCGCCGGCGTTGTCGGCGATCTGACGGCAGGGAGCTTCCATCGCGCGGAGCAGAATCTCTGCGCCGGTGCGCTCGTCGCCCATCAGGGTTTCGGAGAACAGACGGAGGGCTTTCTCGGACTTCAGCAACGCGGTGCCGCCGCCGGGGACGATGCCTTCCTCAATGGCCGCGCGGGTCGCGTTCAGGGCATCTTCCAGGCGCAGTTTTTTGTCTTTCAGCTCGGTTTCGGTCGCGGCGCCGACTTCGATGACGGCAACGCCACCAGCCAGCTTCGCCAGACGTTCCTGCAGCTTTTCTTTATCGTATTCGCTGTCGGACTCTTCGATCTGACGTTTGATTTGCTTCACGCGCGCTTCCACGGCGGCCTTGGTGTGCTCGTCTACCACGATGGTGGTGTTCTCGCGGGTGACGGTCACGCGGCGGGCTTTGCCCATCTGCTGGATGGTGAAGTTTTCCAGCTTCAGGCCGAGGTCTTCGGTGAACATCTGGCCACCGCTCAGGATGGCGATGTCTTCCAGCATCGCTTTGCGGCGGTCGCCGAAGCCGGGGGCTTTGACGGCCACGGCGCGGATGACTTTGCGCATGCTGTTGACAACCAGGGTTGCCAGCGCTTCGCCTTCCACGTCTTCCGCGATGATGAGGATGCCACGGCCTTCGCGGGCAACCTGCTCCAGGATCGGCACCAGGTCGCTGACCAGGTTGATCTTCTTGTTGCAGCAGAGCACGAAGCAGTCTTCCAGCACCGTTTCCATACGCTCGGTATCGGTCACGAAGTACGGGGAGATGTAGCCCTTGTCGAACTGCATCCCTTCCACCACTTTCAACTGGGTGCCGATGGATTTGGATTCTTCCACCGTGATAACGCCTTCGTTGCCGACTTTGTCCATCGCATCGGCAATCAGGTTGCCGACAACGGTGTCGTTTCCGGAGGAAACAGTGGCGACTTGTGCGATAGAATCACGGTTTTCCACTTTGCGGGACTGCTTGCGCAGGTCTTCCACAATGGCTTGCACGGATTTGTCGATACCGCGCTTGATGCCCAGCGGGTTGGCGCCAGCCACAACGTTCTTGAGACCTTCGCGGACGATGGCCTGGGCCAACACGGCAGCAGTGGTGGTGCCATCACCGGCCACATCGTTGGTTTTGGAAGCCACTTCGCGGATCAACTGGGCGCCGGCGTTCTGCTGGTGATCTTCCAGTTCCACTTCCTTCGCGATAGTCACGCCATCGTTCACGATTTGCGGGGAACCGAATTTTTTCTCCAGAACCACGTTACGGCCTTTGGGGCCCAGGGTCACTTTAACCGCATCAGCAACGGCATCAATGCCCTGCTCAAGCGCGCGACGGGCGGCTTCTTCGAATACAATGCGTTTAGCCATACTCTATAACCTCTTCTAATAATAATTGGGGGGTAACCAGTACTTTCCGGTTCCGAAGCTGCCGGACTAGGCTTCGACGATGCCGAGGATATCCTTCTCGGAGAGGATTTTAACCTCTTTGTCGGCCAATTTCACGTCGGTTCCGCTGTATTTTGCAAACAGAACCGTTTCGCCGACTTTCACTTGCATCTCGCGACGTTTGCCGTCTTCACCCATGGCACCGGGGCCGACAGCAAGAATTTTGCCTCTTTGGGGCTTCTCGCGAGCGGTTTCAGGCAGGTAGATACCGCCGGATGTCTGTTCGGTTTCATCCAGGACTTCCAGAACGACACGATCGCCGAGCGGCTTGAGTTTCACTTTGGTTTCCGTTGCGGGCATAGTAACCTCCACAAATGATGACGCTGTGTATCACACTGTACGGACAGAATTTCTACTACAGACTATGGATATTAGTGAACAATATCGTAGACAAGAGGGAATGCCTTGTCCATCCGGTTAATGAAAAATTAATAATTCGGAATTCCCCTAAACCAAAGGAGAGAAGCTGTTTCGAGTTCATCCGTCCAGAGGAGACGGAGCAGAGGGTGGAAACGCTATGATGCCGTATATATGTCTGAGGTGTTGTGTCCAAAGGACTGTTCAATTCCGGCAGACCAAGAAATTTCGGTTCAAAAGGAAGATAGATGACGAGAGCGTTGAGAGGAAGGGCCAGTTTGGCGGTATCGAGAGGATTGCCCCTCGCGATGTTGTCCATGCTGCTTTTCTTTTCCGGTTGCGGGGCTCCTCCCGGCCCGCCCGGCGCTGGCCCAGGAATGGCGCCACCGGGGCTGAAAACCCCGGCCTCCCCCCCAGGACATCCGGGGGCTCATCTGACTCAAACTCCGGTAAAAAAGCCGGGGCCGCCGCCCACTGCCGTCAGCGCACCAAATCCTGCCGTGCCACCGGCGCCTCCAGGAGTTCCAAGCCCTGCGGGGACGCCTTCCAATTTGCCCAGTCAGCCGCCGGGATTAGCCGGGGCGCCTCCGGGACTGGTCACCCCTCCTGGAAAAAACCCGGCCGATCCGAATGCCCAGAATGCTTTGGGTCCCATGTCCAAGGTGGAGCAGGCTGGTAATGCCGTGGAACTGGCATCCGCCATTATCTCGGCCAAAGGCAACCCGTTCCTGAACAAGTTACCCAAGCCGGATATTCCCATTCAGGATCCGGAGACGGGCAAGCCGGGTGAACCACCGCCTCCGCCGGTGAATCCGCTGGAGAATATCAACCTGCTGGGTGTGGTCTACAGTCGCAAGAATCCGCTTGCGCTGGTCTCCGTTGGCGGTGGTGAAAACCAGAGCCAGCTGGTGCACAAGGGAGAGGTCTTTATCATGGATGGCGGCCAAGTGAAAGTGATCGCGATTAAGCCGGATAGTATCGAGTTGGAAGTGGTGGGCGGCAAGCAAAGAGAAACCAAGGCCCTACCCAGTATTCTCAATTATGCGGCCAGCAGCGCCGGCGGCGGTAGTTCTCCGTCGGCAGGCAAGTCTTCCAACGGCGAAAAGTCAAGTGCTCACGACGGCGAAAAGTCAGGTGGTTCCGGCCGTTCAAAGGACGCCTCGGACAAGCCTGAGCTGCCCAATCTGAAAAGACTTTCCGGGAAAAATTCGCCGGATGTAAATTTGCAGGAACCATAGCGGAGTGATTGCCGAATGAAAACAAAGAGCCAGCATGCATCCAGCAACCGGAGTTTTTACAGCCGGTCATGGCGGAATATCATCATGCCGTCGGGCACGCGTGCCATGGCTTTTGTTCTGGCGGCAGGGATGCTGATCAGCGGTTCCGGTAGTTTTGCTCAAACCCTGGACATTGGCGGCGGCACTACGCCGGCTGTGGATACCAAGAAGCCGGTTCGCGGGCAGGTGGCTATCTCCCGGGCCGTTAACGCGACCACTGATACGGAGAAAATCACCCTCGGTCTGCGGGATATCAGTTTGCGCGAGGTGTTGTACACGCTGGCGGAAGCCGGTAATTTCAACATTATCGTGGATGAGTCCGTCAGTGGTTCGTTGACCGTCGACATCAAGAACATTTCCATCAACAAGGCGCTGGAATACATCTTTACCGTGGCTGATCTCAGCTATACCAAGGATGGCAATACCATGATTGTGGCCTCCAAGGATGAGGCTGAGAATA
Source organism: Coleofasciculaceae cyanobacterium (assembly GCA_036703295.1). Classification (GTDB taxonomy): domain Bacteria; phylum Cyanobacteriota; class Vampirovibrionia; order Vampirovibrionales; family Vampirovibrionaceae; genus DATNPJ01. The sequence goes on from DATNPJ010000034.1 coordinate 154,012, forward strand.
AAAACCTGAACGCCAAGACCTTTCGGGCCATTCCGGTTCAGTACAAGTCGGCGCAAATTGTAGCGGATGCCCTGAATAACACCCTGTTCAGAATTTCGCGTCCGGGTGGCAGTGCCCGTGCCGTTGCGGCTGCGGATCCCGACAGCAACTCACTGCTGATCATCGGGACCGATACCGATCTCAAGTTGGTTGCGGATGCCCTGCGCGAACTGGATGTGCCTCGCAACCGAAAAGTCTACCAGGTCAAGCACAGTGATCCGGCGCGCGTGATGAATCTCCTGGCCATGAATTTTTTCCAGAATAATGCCATTTCGAGCAGTGCAGGCGGCAGTTCCTCGGGTAGCTCGGGTTCCAGCGGATCTTCCGGTGCTTCCTCGGGCGGCAGTTCCTCGGGTAGCTCGGGTTCCAGCGGATCTTCCGGGGGCTCCTCGGGTGGCAGTTCCTCGGGCAGCTCGGGTTCCGGCGGTCAAAGCAGCACCTTCACCGGTGGTGGCGTCCAAATGATTGCTGATCCGCTTTCCTCGACCCTCACCGTTTTTGCGACCGATGAGCAAATGGCGTTGATTGACTCCATCATCGATCAGGTGGATGTTCGCCGTCCGCAGGTCTCGATTGAACTTTCCCTGGTTGAAATTCAGGATACCACCCTGAAGGCGTTGATTCCGAACTGGGATCTCATGAGCTTTGGTCGGCTGGCAACGGTTGATCTATTTGCGGGCGGGACCGCTACCAACAACTTCGTCTTTAGCAATCCGTTCCTGAAGCAGAGTCAAAAACTGGCCCGTCCGGACAATTTAGTGCCAAGGCTCAGTGTTAGCCAGCGCAACCAGAACCTGCGAGGTAAGGTGCTGGCCAATCCTACCGTCGTGACGCTGGATGGCACTCCCGCGACGCTCACCATCACCGATCAGGTGCCGACGGTTTCGCAGTCCAATACCATCGTCAACGGCGTGCAAACCATTACCAGTACCATCACAACCCAGGAGGCCGGGGTCACGATGACCCTCACGCCTCAGATCCGCAATGACGGTTCCGTGACGTTGAACCTGCAACCAACAATTTCCCAGCCAATCCGGACGGTTGAGGCGACCAGCAACGGGACGGTATCTTCCACGGTCCTGCTGGCGCGGCGCAGCATGAGCCTGGGCGGGGTCAGGGTACAGGATGGGCAAACCCTGGTCATTGGTGGCCTGCTCCGGGAGGCGTCCCAACTGGACGTCCGGAAGGTGCCCGGCCTGGATAAGTTGCCGATCGTCAGTGCCATGTTCCGTTCCATGAATGGCAGCAGCAAGGATAAGACCGAGCTGGTGATCATGGTGACGCCGCATATTCTGAAAGAGAACGCCGTCACATACTTCGACGGCAAGAATTCGGGCAAGTACAGCCATCCCAACGAGGGCGGCATCCATCCCGTTTCCCTGCCCAAGTACATTGGGTCCGTCAATCCTACGGGCATGACGGAAGCCCTCCCGGAGGAAGCGAAGACCGCTCCCTCAAGCGCTGCTTCCGACAAGACGGTATCAAGCCCTGCACCGGTCCAGACTGCGCCCTCCAGCACACCTCCGGCGCAACCACCAGCCGGGAAGACCGGGGCCGAGAAGATCGAGATGGATGTGCAGCCAATCATTAATTTGGAAAAGTCCATGCGCTCTCCCCGGCAGGAAACCATTCCCCTGCGAGGTGCTGACGGGACGATGGATGCCTATGGGCTGAAGTTACAGCCTGGAGTGCCTCGAAAAACGGGAAAAGCGACTGTGAAGTGAAGGGCAATGCCGTGTCCCCGTTTTGAAAAAGAAGCTGGGACTAAAAAATTAAAGCCGGTCCCAATGTTATCGATACTGAAACCAGAGTATGAGTGATCCTTCGGTGAATCTTGAGGAAAAGACCTTGAGTACCAATGTGGCTCCGATTGCCAACCGGCCCGCCAGAAAGCGGGTTGGAGAGCTGCTGATCGAAGCCGGCCTGATCACGGATGAGGATCTGGCGGCCGCGTTGATTGACTCCAAGAAGAATAACCAGCTCATTGGGCTGACTCTGGTCCGTGCGGGAAAAATTTCCTCCGAGCAGCTGGGCAAGGCGCTGAGCATCCAGCATGGGGTTAAATACGCCAATATTGCCAAGGCGCCTGGCAACAAAGCTTTGCTTGAGCTCCTTCCTGAAGAATTTATGCGGGAGAAGCAGGTAGTCCCCATTGCCAAGGAGCGTGGGCGGTTAGTAGTGGCCATGGTTAATCCCGCCAATCGGGAAGCCATTGATGAAATCACCTTTATTACCGGCATGCGTCCGCTGGTGACGGTGGCCCCCATCAGCGAATTCCAGGAGTTCTACAGCAAGCACCTGGGAGATTCGACTTCGAACTCCTTGATTGAGGAGATGAGCACGGCCTCCTCTCGCTTCGGCGATATCACGACGGATGTTGACATGCTACGTCAACAGCGGGAGGCGGAGCTGTCGGATCCGACCAACCCGCTGGTCAAGCTGGTTAACTCCATTATCGAGGAAGCGATTGAGCGCAATGCCAGCGACGTCCATATCGAACCTCGCATCCGGAAATACCTGGTCCGATTCCGGGTGGATGGCATTCTGCGCACCATCCTGGACGTGCCCCAGAACATGGAAGCCAGTTTTGTCACCCGTATCAAGGTTATGGCCCGGATGGACATTGCCGAGCACCGGCGTCCGCAGGATGGCCGTATTTCCATCAAGTACAAAGGTTCGGAGTATAACCTTCGGGTCAACACGCTGCCGGTTGGCGATGGGCGCGAGAAAATCGTTATCAGGATTCTGCGGCCTTCCAAAAATATCAACGATTTCCGGTCCTTGGGCTTTGACGAGGATGATATCCGCAAGCTGGAGTACCTGTACAAATCACCCTATGGCATCGTGCTGGTTTGTGGTCCCACCGGTTCCGGTAAAACCACCACGCTGTATACCGTCTTGCAGCGGGTCAACGATGATATCCGCAACATTTGTACTGTTGAGGATCCGGTTGAATTACAGATCGAAGGACTCAACCAATCCCAGGTGAACCCAAAAGCCGACTACACCTTTGCCAGCTCCATGCGGGCTCTCTTGCGTCAGGATCCCGATGTCATCATGGTGGGTGAGATTCGAGACTACGAGACCCTGGAAGCCGCTGTGCACGCCGCCTTGACGGGCCACTTGGTTTTCAGCACCATTCACAGTAACACCACCTCGGCCACCATTACCCGCATGATCGAGATGGGGGCCGCCTCCAACCTGATCGGTTCTGCACTGGTCGGTGTCCTGGCTCAGCGTCTGGTCCGGAATATTTGCCCTTATTGCAAAGTCGCCTATGAGGCCAATAACGCGGAGAAAGAACTGCTGTTTCCCTACGAAGAGGATAAGTGGGTCAATCAGGTGGTTTTGTACAAAGGGGAAGGCTGCGAGCTTTGCATGAACACCGGTTATTCGGGGAGAAGCGGGATTTATGAGATTTTGCTGGTGGATCGTGAAATTCGTCAACTGATTAACGATAGCCATTCCGACCTGGAAATTGAGGATGCGGCTATTGCGGCCGGGATGAAAACCTTGGGGATGAACGGACGCGGCAAAGTTTTGGCTGGCGTTACCACGATCGAAGAAGTCATCCGTGTCCTGGGTGTGAACCTGGGAGGCCAGTAGGAGTTCAATTATGGCGTCTTTCCAGTATGAGGCAATGAAAATTTCGGACCGCTCCAAGATCAACGGGGTCATCAACGCGCCAACCGAAAAAGAGGCGCGCGAGATGCTGCGCGAGCAGAATCTCATTCCGACGCGCATTAATGTGCTCGCCAGTCAGGCCAATACCGGCAGAAAAACTAGTTTTGCCGTCGCCTTGATGCAGAAAGTCACCGGTATCAGCGCCAAGGACAAAATTGCCTTTACCCGAAATATCGGGATGATGATCCGGGCCGGGATTCCGGTGACGGAAGCCCTGATGTATTTCGAGAACTATGCCACCAACCCCCAGTTCCGAAAGGTGGTTTCCCGGATCCGGCAGGATATCATGTCGGGCTATTCGCTCAGCCAGGCTCTGGCCGTGCACAAGAAAGTTTTTGATGATGTCTACGTCAACGTGACCAAGGCCGGGGAGCGCAGCGGTGAACTGGATCAAACCATGGCCCGGCTGACGCACTTGCTCATCAAGGCCGAACAGTTGAAGATGAAAATTATTTCGGCGGCCGTCTACCCGATTGTCGTGGTGATCATTCTATCACTCGTGTTGCTGATCATGTTTCTGCTGGTCTTGCCCACTTTTGCGGATATTTACAAGCAAATGGGCGTTGAGCTGCCTTTGATCACCCAGTTCATGATGGGAATCAGCACGGCTTTGCGGAATTACTGGTTTATTACGTTCCCGGCCATGGGGTTCTCGGGCTTTGGCGTGTACAAATTCATGACCAGTGCCGGCGGAAAAACCATTCTGGATCAGCTGTTCATGAAAATCCCCGTCGTGAATGATCTCATCAAACACACCCAGTGTTCTCATTTCGTCTCAACGCTCTATGTCTCTTTCGGCGCTGGTTTGCCGATTACGGATTCCCTGTATTTGGCCACCCAGACACTCGGCCACACCCAGATCCGGGAAGCCTTCAAACAGGTGAACATTCAGATTCAGACCGGGCAGCGTTTGGCGTCTGCGCTCTCCCGGACCGGATACGTGCCGGATATCGTCATGCTGATGATTTCCACCGGAGAAGAGTCCGGTGACCTGGAGAAGATGCTGGAATCTTCCTATGAATACCTGGAAGAGGAGATTAGCCACCGGGTGGGCATTCTCACATCTCTCATGGAGCCAGCCATGTTGCTGGTCGTCGGCGTGGTGGTCGGTTTCGTGGCGCTATCCATCTACCTGCCCCTCTTCAGCATCTACGACCACATCGGTCACTAGCGGGTCACGAGAATCAAAACAAACAAGCCCACCGGATTGGCGGGCTTGTGATGGTTGAATACCAGCTTTTGGCTATTCGATATATTCTTTCAGGCGGCGGCTGCGGTTGGGATGACGCAGCTTGCGGAGCGCTTTGGCTTCAATTTGGCGGATCCGCTCGCGGGTCACCCCGAAGAGCTGACCGACTTCTTCCAGGGTGCGCTGACGACCGTCATCCAGCCCGAAGCGAAGGCGGAGAACATCACGCTCCCTCGGGGAGAGGCTGCTCAGAACCTCGGTGAGGTCCTCGCGCAGCAGCTCGTGAGCCACTGTGGTCGCCGGGGCCTTGGCTTCGCGGTCCTCGATGAAATCACCCAGGCGGGAATCCTCTTCCTTGCCGATGGGGGTTTCCAGCGAGAGCGGCTCCTGGGCAACCTTGATGATATCGCGCAGTTTGGGGACGCTGATGGTCATTGCGGCCGCCAGTTCTTCCTCGGTGGGCTTACGGCTCAGCTCCTGGGCCAGTTTGCGGGTGATTTTTTTGAGTTTGTTGATGGTTTCCACCATGTGCACCGGAATCCGGATGGTCCGGGCCTGGTCCGCGATGGCGCGGGTGATGGCCTGGCGGATCCACCAGGTGGCATAAGTGGAGAATTTGTAGCCGCGTTCATGATCGAACTTTTCGGCGGCGCGGATCAGGCCCAGGTTGCCTTCCTGAATCAAGTCCAGGAACAGCATGCCACGGCCTACGTATTTCTTGGCGATACTGACCACCAAGCGCAGGTTGGCCTGCACCAGTTTTTGTTTGGCGCGGGCGCCGCCCTCGCCGCCCTGGGCAATCTGGCGGGCCAGATCGATTTCCTCGTCGCTGGTCAGCAGGGGAATGCGACCAATCTCACGCAGGTACATCCGGACCGGATCGTCCAGTGTCAGGCCGCGGGTTTCGGTTGAAAAAGTGACTTCCTCGGGTTCCTCGTCTCCCCCATTCAGCAATGCGACATTGCCGGTGGTGTTATCCGAGAACAGGGAGCCGATATTGTCGGAATCGCCGTCGTTCACGGAGAGGATCTCGTCAATGCCGCTCCGCTCGTCACGACCGCGTTCGGTCTTGCTGATCATGGCAAGCAGGGAATCTTCGCTCTTTTTTGAGGGTCTCCGTTTGGTCATTTTGTCATCCCTTATTGGTCTCGACGTTACATGCTTTTTTGAAACATATGAAACTTAGCTTGTAAATCTGTGTGTTTGTAAATCTATATCCCTACGGTGTTTGGACTTCCGGGGCCAGCGCGGGGTGAGGTGGTGGTTGCGCCTGCTCCTCGCCTTGAAGCCGATCCTGAAACTGGTACAGCAGTTCAATTTGTTCCCCTTCGTTCTGCTGCGCATGGGTTTTCAGCATTTGCAGCTGTTCCATTTTGCGGCAGCGGGCAAGCTGGTTGGCCTGCTGTTCGGCTAAAAACTCAATCTTCTCCCTGAATTTCGGACCTTTGAGTTCACCCAAGCCCAGAGAATCGCAAAAGGATTCGGCGGTGAGCACCAGTTCGGCAAACGTGTGCAACACGTCCGGTTGGTTCAAGTATAGTTGATTCATTTTATCCAGCAAAGTTCCAAGCGATTCGTCACCCATCAGGTTAATTTGGCCTGAAGCGGGACTGGCACCCGTATTGTGCCACAGGGCTCGGAGGCCGTCCAGTATCTCCCGGTGAACCGGATGGGACAGGCTAATCGATTCGCTGGTTGTCATCAGGCACATCATCGTGTCATAACTCTCGGGATTGTAAAGGCAAAGACGTAAAATGTTTTTTTCTGCTTCGACTTGTCGTGAGAGGCTAAGGTTAGCCCGTAGTTCGAGAACACTTTCAGTGAGCAGATGCTGATTTCTCTTTAATGAAGTCGGACCCTGTTTGGAAATTGCCTTTTTTTTACCTGAAGAATGAAAATCTCTTTTGGATGCTCCCAATGCAGTAATCCCAGTGTTTATATATCGTTGCACTTCAAGTTCAAGGGCACCGTGATCAACATCGAGTATGTCTGCATACATTTTTATATATTCGATGTATATATTTTTATTTTTTCGAGAGGCCAGTCTGATCAAAAGAGGAATCAGCCTATTTGTTGCTTGGATACGTCCATCAGATGTATTGATCGGTATATCTCGAATGGCCATATCAAACTTAAATTTAAGGTGTGGTTGGGCTTCATCCATCAATTTGCGGAAAGCCCCGCCGCCGTTCTGGCGGATGAAGTCGTCCGGATCCTTGCCGTCCGGCACGATGAGCACCTTCATCTGGAGGCTGGCGTCATCCATATAGGGCTCAATCAGCTGGATGGCGCTGAGCGCCGCTTTCAGTCCGGCCTCATCCGAATCGAAGGCCAGATACACCGTCTCCGCCCCGAATCGAGTCAGCAGCTTCAGGTGGCTGTCCGTCATAGCCGTGCCACAAGAGCCAACGGCCTCCGTTATACCCGCCAGGTGTGCGCTCATCACGTCAAAATAGCCTTCCATGATGACGGCCGCCTTGCGGGTCCGAATAGCCTCCTTGGCCTGATAGAAGCCGTAGAGCACGTTGCTCTTGTGGTAAACACTGGTTTCCGGTGAATTCAGGTACTTGGGTTTGTCTTCCTCCCCGTCCTGATTGAGTAGCGCCCGGCCTCCGAAGGCCACCACCTGTCCCTTGTCGTCATGGATGGGGATGATTAGCCGGTGGCGGAAGCGATCGTAGTGCCCCTGCCCGTGTTCCCGGCTGTTGGAAAGTCCGGCAGTCACCAGCAAGTCCGGGTTGGATTGCACGAAGTCGAATTTGGTTTTGAGAAACGGGCTCAGGTTCTCCCAGCCCGCCGGGGCATACCCTAATTGAAACTGGCTGATGGCTGCCTGCCGCATAGTCGCATCCGGGTATCGGCGGGTCAGGTACTGCATGATGGGCTCGGACGCCGGATCTTGCAACCGGTCCTGGAACCACTGGTTGGCAGTCAGGTTCAAATCCAGAATCTTCTGCTTGGCGTCCCGTTGCTGAACGGCAACCTCCGGGTTGCGGCCTTCTTCGATGATTTCAATGCCCTGATCCTCAGCCAATTCCCGGATGACTTCCCCGAAGGTCTGGTTCCGAAGGCGCATGATAAAGGTCAGCGCGTCGCCGCCCACCCCGCAGGCAAAGCACTTGAAGATGCCCTTCTCCCGGCTCACGTTCATGGAAGGGCTTTTATCGTTGTGGAAGGGGCATTTCCCCGTGTAATTGCGGCCCGATTTTTTCAGAATCACATGCCGCTGGATGATATCCACAATATCCAGGCCGCTTTTCACCCGTTCGGCGGCGTCTGTAAAGCTCATTCGGCTCATTCGGGGCTCCCCCAGGGGGCTTTCAGCTGCTCGCAGAATGGCTGATAGGGATGGGGCATCAGGTAATTCTCGTAAGCTTCAATGGCAAAGCGATCCGTCATGCCGGCAATGTAGTCCATTACCCGGCGCTCCGGCGGGTCGTTGGCGGGCAGGTTCACGCTCAGACGTTCCGGATGCTCCAGGTAAAACTCGTACAAGGCGGAAAGCAGTCGTTGCACCTTCCCGGTCTGCGCCATGCGCGCCGGGGTCAGGTAAATGTTGTCGAACATCCATTGCCGCAGGGTCATCATGGCTTCCTGAATGTCCGGTGACAGGGCGACTCGTGGCGTATCGCTCTCCATGGCTTTTAAACTGGTGCTCACCAGGTCGATGACCATCCGGTCCAAGCGCTGATCGCGGGTTTTGCCCAGCGTATGCAGAATCTCGCGGGGCAGATCCGATTCGGTCATCAGTCCCGCCCGCCGCGCGTCTTCCACATCGTGGTGCAGGTAGGCCATGCGGTCGGCCACGTCTACAATCTGGGCTTCCAAGGTCAGGAAACCGGGTTTGCCTTCCAGTTTTCCTTCAATGCCGTCCAGAACTTCCACAGTCAGGTTCAGCTTTTCCAGGTCTCTGGCAATGCGCAGACTTTGTCGCTGGTGATGAAACCCCAGGGAGGAAAGCTCATCCAGCACATGCTCACCGGTATGCCCGAAAGGCGGATGCCCCAGGTCGTGGCCCAGCGCGATGCTTTCGGTCAAATCTTCGTTCAGGCGCAGGGCGCGAGCAATGGTTCTGGAAATCTGGGCCACTTCCAGGCTGTGGGTCAGCCGGGTGCGATAATGGTCGCCCAGCGGCGAAATGAATACCTGGGTCTTGTGCTTCAGGCGGCGGAAAGCTTTGGAATGCAGGATGCGATCCCGGTCCCGCTGGTAGGCCGTGCGGATGGCGCACAGATCTTCAGCGCGTTCGCGTCCGTGGGTGTCGCTGCTGCGCGAAGCCAGCGGGTGCAGCACTTGCCGCTCCAGCGCTTCGGTGGATTCACGAATTTGCAGCACGCCTGCTGTCATTGAGCCTCTTCCTTTGACGCGCTCTCCGGTTGGCATACGAGTGGTGCTACCCAAAATCTCTGCGCGAGTGTTCTCCCCGGACACATGGGAAGCCTTAGGTTAGCACATGCCGCCGGTGGGCATCCAGTTTCTGTGAACCGATGTAACCATCTCCTCCCAATGCGGCTGGTGGTGAGGTTGCCGCCCTCTTTTTCGTATGGATGTTACAATCAGGTTACCGGCTTATCCCGGTCGTTGTTATTGTACCGTACTTTCATGACCGACATTTTGCACACGCTTCAAAGAGGCATTATCGTTTCCGCCCAAGCCACCCACGGCGAACCTTTAAATAGGCCGGAATATTTGTGCGCGCTGGCGGAGTCCGCCCTGAACGGCGGGGCCTGTGCGGTTCGCATGGCCCAGGCCGAGAACATCCAATATTTCAAGGAGCGTCATCCCACGGTGCCGGTGATCGGCATCACCAAGCCGGAAATTATCCCGGAGAACGCGCATCAGCTGGTCTACATCACGCCGACTTTACATGATGTGGAGACCCTCGCGCCCTACTGCGACATTATCGCCATGGATGCCACCATGCGGCCTCGTCCGGGTGGGGAAAAGCTGGATGAAATCGTGGCTCAGGCCCGAAAACTCTATCCGGATCGGCTGTTGATGGCTGATGTGGCCAACCTCCCCGAAGGCATTCGGGCCGAAAAGCTGGGCTTTGATTTAATCAGCACGACGCTGTCCGGTTACACCGTAGAAAGCAAGCATGTGGTTTCGGGGCCGGGGCCTCATGGGCCGGATTTCGAGCTGCTGGCGGATCTCGTCAAGCTGGTCCAAAAGCCGATTGTCCTGGAAGGTCGGGTCTGGCACCCCGAGGAAGTGACCCGCGCCTTTGAAATGGGCGCTTACGCGGTGGTTATCGGTTCTGCCGTCACCCGCCCCCACGAAATCACCCGCCGCTTCGTCAATGCGGTGCCGCGATAGCTTCGGTCCCGAGATTCACCTTTCCATTAGCAGGGAACGCTTCAAGCACAGCCCTTATATTATGCTTTATGTTGTGACAAAAAACTGAGGTTCGGGGTTTAGTGCGCCCAATGCTTCCTGTGCAGCCTGGGTTGCTTGTGCATCAATCTTGTAATTTTCCTGGCGTTGCTGCAAAACAGTGCTCAACTTCTGGACATCTGGCACTGGGAGGACAAACTGACCGAATGGCACCGGGAGGAAAAACTGACCGAAAAATGTTTCCGGTTCCGGCTCCAATTTTCGATCCAGCGCGTTAAGTATATTCAGACCAAAAAGCTTTTTCTGGCCCGCATCCATCGGAGTCCAATGCAATGGTTTGTCAGGGTGCTGGTTGATAACGGAACCAATCAATGCCTCTGGTATTCCGGTAAAATGCCCTTGGATTCTTCGAAAGCTCTCCTCAAACTTTTTCCCGCTTCTATTCCAAGGAGCAGCAGTAAGGTAGTGGATTGAAGTGGCTCTCCCAGCTTGCGTAACTCTACAATAACCTAGTATTCTCTTCCCCAGAGTCAGAATGTAAGTTTCAGTGTATTTGTGCACCCTCCTTGGTAACCATTTGTCCATCCAGCTTTCAACACGGTTCATCAAGTTCTCACCGAAAATACGGCTTTTTGGCCAACCTGCTTTAACGACCTGAAAATTCGCTTTATCTTCTAAATCCAGCTTTAACACCTCAGCATTTACCCAGCCATCCACCCCTTTTGTTTTTTCAGTATATCGGACTGGGACTGTTGAGATGGATTTTGCACCAAACTGGAGGGGAGAGGACATATCAATTTCCCTTTTCAGGTTTCCTTTTCGAGATGAAAACCACTCAACATCAAAAGTTGTCATCCACTACGTCGGGCTGACAAGATTGGGAGAAGATGGGGTTTGTATCGTCCGGACGCCTATACTTCAATAGGGAAACATCAAAAATGACACGGGCAGCCACGGGCTTTTGATGATTTTTGGAGGCGGCGCCTACTTTTTCACGCCTTCAATCACGCAGTTGCCTGCCTTCGTGGGGTAGAGCCCGGTGAGCTTGAACCCGGCCGCGTCAAAGAGCGCGCGATATTCCGCTTCGGTGCGTTCCATGCCGCCGACGGTCATCATCATCATGTTGATGTCCAGCAGCTTGCCAAAGCCCGGTGCGGCACCCTCCGGAATCACGTGCTCGACCAGTAGCAGTTTGCCGTTGTCGGCCATGGCTTGGTGAATGTTCCGCAGGATTTTGAGGGAGTGCTCGTCATCCCAGTCATGGATGATATGGGCCATGATATAAGCGTCGCAGCCTGCCGGGACCGATTCGAAAAAGTCGCCGTCTTCGGCTTCCAGGCGTTCGGCAACGCCGGATTTGGCGATGGGGGCTTTCGCGCCCGCAATCACGCTGGGGAGATCGTACAGTAGCCCGCTCAGTGCCGGGTTGGCCTGGAGGATTTGAGTGAGCATGCGGCCATGTCCGCCGCCGATGTCGACGATCTTCTTGAATTGGGAAAAATCATAGGCGGGAATAACGCTGTCATGGAGGCTTGCGGAATAGCAGGTCATGGCGTGGTTGAAGGCTTCCGCCGAGTCCGGATGCTCTTCCAGGTACTCAAACCAGTTTTTGCTGTATAGGGCTTCAAAGGGGCGATCCCCTTTTTGTAGGGTTTCATAGAGTCGGCCCCAGGTGGCATAGTGCTCTTCGCCGTTCATGATGGCCACCCCCCAGGCCGAGCCGGGAATGCTTTTTTGCAGCAAAGTGGACATGGCGGTGAGTCCGAAGCGATCGTGCTCATCCTGGGTGAAAATGCCCAGTCCCGCCAGGGCGCGAAGCACCCGGAACAGGTAGCGCGGATCGGCGCCCACGGTCTCTGCCAGTTCCTGGCTGGTTTTCGGACCCGAGGCCAGCAGGTCGGGAATCTGAAACTTGGCGACCGCATGAATCATCTGGGTAATCCAGTAGCCGCTGCACATCTGCATCAAGGCCATCATGGGAGGGCATTCCGTGTGTTTGGTCTGGGTGGGGGTGGTGGTCATCAGCAATACACTTTCGAACGACGATATCGGGTCATTCTAACAAGCCCATAAAATTTGCATCAGGGGTGGTGATGCACTACAATGGTCAGGCAAATGACCGGCCGGGTCTCAGAGCGGCGGAACGCTGTCGGGGTAGTATTCGAAGGAGTTTCGTTTCCAGGCAAGCCCGGATTTTGCCGGATTATGGAGTGCATAAAGGAGTTACAGGAATGTCCACGAACCGTTACCTTTTTACCTCGGAGTCCGTTACCGAAGGGCATCCGGATAAAATCTGCGATCAGATTTCCGATGCCATTCTGGACGCCTTCCTGACCCAGGATCCCAAGGCCCGTGTCGCGGCCGAGACCTCGGTGACTACCGGCCTGGTGCTGGTGAGCGGGGAGATTACGGCGCGCTGTTACGTGGATATTGCTTCCGTGGTGCGCCGCACTGTAGAGGAAATCGGCTACATTGGCGAAGCGTCCGGTGGCTTTGATGGCAAGACCTGCGCCGTTCTGCTTTCGATTGATGAGCAGTCCGTGGATATCGCCGGTGGTGTCGATCAGGCCCATGAAGTGCGCGGCAAACTTTCCAGCGATGAGATTGATCGCATTGGCGCTGGCGACCAGGGCATTATGTTCGGTTTTGCCTGCAACGAGACCCCGGACCTGATGCCGCTGCCCATTGAGGCGGCTCACGCGCTGGTTCGCAAGCTGGCGGAAGTTCGCAAGAACGGTCTGCTGCCTTACCTGCGGCCGGATGGAAAATCCCAGGTGACCGTGGAATATGTGGGCGACAAGCCGCACCGCATCGATACCATCGTCATCAGCACCCAGCATGACCCGGCCATTGGAAGCGAGACCGATAACACCCGCATCCAGCAGCGCATTAGCGACGACCTCAAGAAGCACGTGGTTGCCGAGGTCTTCAAGACCTTTAATGTGAAGCCGGATGAAAACACCAAGTACTTCATCAATCCGAGCGGACGTTTCGTGATTGGTGGCCCGCAAGGCGATGCGGGGCTGACCGGACGTAAAATTATCGTGGACACCTACGGCGGTTACGCTCGTCACGGCGGTGGCGCGTTCTCCGGGAAAGATCCCACAAAAGTGGACCGTTCCGCCGCTTATGCTGCCCGCCATGTGGCGAAAAACATCGTGGCCGCCGGTTTGGCCGACCGATGTGAAATTCAGCTGGGCTACGCCATCGGGGTTGCCCGTCCGATGTCCATCAACGTCAATACCTGGGGCACCGGCAAGCTCTCCGATACCGAACTGGCCCAACTGGTGGAAAAACACTTCGACCTGCGGCCTGCAGCGATTATCCAGAATTTCGATCTGCAAGGTCTTCCGGCTAAGGGTAAGGGCCGCTTCTACCAGAATGTGGCCGCCTACGGACACTTTGGCCGCCCGGACCTGGATCTCCCCTGGGAGCGCCTGGACAAGGTGGAGGCTTTGCGCCAATCCGCAGCGGGCAAGACAAGCCAGCAGCCTCTCCCTTCCAAAACGGAAGTTGCATCGGTTTAAGAATGAAGGAGGAACCCATGAACACAGCCAATTCCGTCCTTTTTGGGGCGAAATATAAAGGACAAACCATTAACCCAAGTCGGCTATCCAAGAAAACTCTGGATCGTGCAGTTAGTTTTGAGTTGGCAAAACGGGAAATTGAAGGTGCCTTAGATGCTCTAAAAGTTCTCCCGGCCAATGATTCATTAGCCGAAGCCATCAAAAGCGACATGGCAAAGGTTGGTGATACGTATCAGCTCACAAAAGATATTCCTTTTGAGGCTGTGTTGGCTGGTGAGGGGAGTGCCCAGGAGATTGATGCCTTAATTCGAGCTACAAATTCCTCTGAAGAGGAGAACGAGCAAGAGCTAGCAGGGGAGTCCATACAGCTCTTCACAGAGAAAGTTGCTCAATCTTTGCAGCAGGGCTGGCAAGCGCTTACAAAGGCAGGTCTGACTTTGCCCCTGTTGGTTAGTAAAAAAGTAATCGGAACAGACTTTGCCAAAGAGGTCGAAGGACTCCTCAAGTAACCGGATTAGATGCATAGTCTTTTTGTTACAAATGTAAAAAACGCTCAATCTTACGCTCTGTAACGATTGAGCGTTTTTAATTTTGCTCATATACTTTACATAAGAGAGAGCGATAAAATAACGGTGCCGGTGTTAGGATTGTAATAATTCTCGGCGGCAAGGCACCCTCACCGTAGATAAGACGATATCAATCAACTGATACAAAAGGCCTTTATTACTGTAGAAGCTTCCAAGTCGGAAGAAGAGAAGAGCGATTCTCTCGCGCGCGAGGTGTTTTAAAAAGCAATGCATATCCTTGTTAGTGGTGTCAGACACCGGACAGCGGATATTGAGATTCGAGAAAGGTTCGCCTTGCTTGAAGAGGAAGTGCCGTCCGCACTGGCCGCCCTTCGCGCATGCGAGGGGGTCGAGGAATGCGCGATTCTCACCACGTGCAACCGCACCGAGATTTACGCGGTGGTCTCCGATACCGAAAAGGGCCTGCAAGGGATTCGGCAGTTTTACCGCCGGTTTAAAGGCCTGGATGAAGATTTGTATCGGCAGCATACGTTCAGCTTGCTGCATGAAGACGCCATTATGCACCTGTTTCGGGTAGCCTCGGGCCTGGATAGCCTTATACTGGGTGAAGGCCAGATTCTGGGGCAGGTGAAGGACACGTTGTCCGTGGCCCAGCGGGAGAAAACCATCGGCACGCTGCTGGATAAGCTGTTCAAGTCTGCCCTCAGCGTGGGCAAACGGGTGCGCACCGAAACCGGTATTGCCGAAAAAGACGTCAGCGTCTCGCTGGCCGCCTTCGAATTTGCCAGAATCAGTGACCCGGAATTGATGAACCGCCGTATCACCCTGATTGGGGGCGGCAAGATGGCCCAGATTATGATGTCCCTGTTCAAGCAGGGGATGACGCCCGCGCAGCAGGCGAACGTGCTTTTGGTCAACCGAAGCACCGAGCGCCTGAAAGAGTTGGCCGATCGCTTTGGTTTCCAGGGCGTCTCCTGGGAACAGATGGATCAGGCCATTCGGCACGCGGAAGTGCTGTTTGTGGCCACCGGCGCCCCGCATATCGTTTTGGGGCAAGCTGACTTTGAAGGGCAGGGTCCTAAACTGGTGATTGATATTGCCGTGCCCCGGAATGTCGATCCGCGCGTGGCTGAACTGCCTGGGATCCAGCTGTTCAATACCGACAATCTGGCCGGTGCTGCGGGGCTTTCTCAGGACGTGCAGCATCAGCTCAAGCAGCAAGCTCAAGCTATCATTGAAGAAGAATGCACCAACTATCAACAGTGGCGCGTTTCTTTGTCCATTGTGCCAACCTTAACCCGTCTGCGGGCCAAGGTGGAAAGCATCCGCAAGGCGGAACTGGCGGCGAGTCCCTCCGTCGGCGAGAACTACGACTTGATTGATGCCATCTCCAAAAGTCTGATTCAAAAAATTCTGCATGATCCCACCGTGCGCCTGAAGAATTCGCATAACATGGCGGATATTTATCATCAGGCGTCGGTTCTCAGCCATCTGTTCAACATCGACGCCACGACCCTGGAAGCGGAAATCGGGGCGGCGTCTTCGCCGACGCCGCTGGTGCCCAATGGATTGTCCGAAGGCCCGGTTTCGGCGTAAAGTAGTGGCATGAATATCCGCTCGGATTTTATACGGCTGGGCAGCCGGGAAAGCCCGTTGGCCTTGGCCCAGACCGAGATGGTCAAGCATGCCTTGCTGGCCCATTGGCCGCATCTCAAGCTGGAAGTCCGCACCTTTAAGACCCAGGGGGATATCATCCTGGATACGGCCCTCTCCAAGGCCGGAGATAAAGGGTTGTTCGTAAAAGAACTGGAGCTGGCCCTGTTGCAGGACGAGATTGACTTGGCCGTGCACAGTATGAAGGATATGCCGGGCGAGTTGCCGGAGGGGCTGATGCTGGTTTCCGTGCTGGAACGCGAGGATCCCCGCGATGTGTTGCTCAGCAGAGAGGGGCTTTCCTTTGCGGAGTTGCCTGCTGGGGCGATTGTCGGCACTTCCAGCCTGCGGCGGGAGGCCCAGTTACGGCGTTTACGGTCGGGTTTACGCTACGAAGTGATTCGCGGCAACCTGCAAACCCGCTTCCGTAAACTTCAAGAAGGCCCCTATCAGGCGATTGTGCTGGCGGCAGCCGGGGTCCACCGGCTGGGTTGGGAGGAACGCATCACCCAGGCGTTTGACCCCTGGAATGAAACCGTGCCAGCGGTGGCGCAAGGCATTTTAGGAGTGGAATTCCGGCGTGACGACAACCGGGTGGCTGCATGTCTGCGGCCATTGCAGATTCATGCCGTGGAAATTGCCCGCAAGGCCGAGCGCGCCTTGCTGGATACGCTGGCCGGAGGCTGCCAGTTGCCGATGGGTGCCTATTGCCGGGAAGTCTTCACCGGTTTCGAGATGCGTGCGGTGGTGCTTTCGCCGGACGGCCAGCAGATGGTGACGGCGGATATAACGGTGGATCCCAACGATCCTGCCGGTTCCGGTACCGCGTTGGCAACAGAGCTGCTCGACATGGGTGCAGACGACATCCTGGCTGCCATCCGCCAGCCCCAAAAGCTGCCAGTGGATAGTCCGTAGCTTGCCTTGTTAGTGTGGCAAGCCGTTTACTCCTGAAAAGGTAGACTATTCTTTCTGTACGGCTTTTTTCGCTACGAGAGCGCTTAATTTTCCAGCAGAAACGTCACCGGGCCGTCGTTGATGAGGGCTACCTGCATCATGGCGCCGAATGCGCCGGTTTCCACTTTCAGGCCCGATTCCGTGCGCAGCCGTTCCACGTAGCGGTTGTACATGCGTTCGGCTTCGGCGGGCGGCATGGCGTTGTCAAAGCCGGGACGGTTCCCCTTGCGACAGTCGCCAGCCAGCGTGAACTGGGAGACAATCAGCAGCTCTCCGCGAATGTCCTGCACAGAGCGATTCATTTTGTCGTTTTCGTCTGCAAAAATGCGCAGATTCAGCAATTTTTTGATGTGATAATCCAACTTCGCCTCGTCATCACTCTTCTCCACCCCAAACAACACCAAAATCCCACGCCCAATCTCCCCGATGACCTGTTCATCGACTGTCACACTGGCTTGCGATACGCGTTGGAGAACGGATTTCATGGAGCTTTTTTGTACCTCTTAGCAATTTAGATTCTTTATCGATTTTAAGGGTGTATATCTTGTATTCAGCAAAGAACTGGGGAAGAACCACTGATGAGTCCAATTAATTTTACAAACATAAAGTTTGGACACCACCTTAAAAGTAACAGCTTTGAGGAGGCAATGAGCTATGCTGTCGACTGGGCGAAGGGGAAAAGGGTTGGTTATTATTCAACTCCAACGCCAGTGGACCGCTTCCATGTCGTAACGGAAAACGAGCTGAAACAGGCGATTAAGGAAGGGCTTGACGTGATCGTGCTACATAAGCCAAGAACGAGGAAGCCTGCTCAATCCCCATCGCGCTAAATCCGCTAAATTCCCGTTGAGCCAAAGCCGCCATCGCGACCCACCACGCGCTCGACGGCATGGCCCTCGACTTCGCTCCATTCCACCCGATAGACTGGGGCCAGCAGCATCTGGGCGATGCGATCACCGGGCTGGAGGGTGAAGGGCACCGGCGAGAGGTTGATGAGGGCTACTTTGACTTCGTCCCGGTAGTCGGAATCAATGGTGCCCACACCATTCACCAACGTGACGCCGTGTTTGATGGCGACGCCGCTGCGGGCGCGGAGCTGGATCTCATAGCCTTCCGGAATCTGTACGATCAGCCCGGTGGGGATGAGGTGCCGCTCCATCGGTTGCAGAGTGATGGGGGCTTCAATCGCGGCGGCCACATCCATTCCGGCGGCGCCGGGGGTTTTGTAAGCGGGCAATGCTGCCGGGGCATGGGGCAGACGGTGGATTTCCACCGCCACTGTGTTCGGTTCGGTGATACAAGTTGGCATTATAGGGCTCCTCTCGGGCACTTAAATACTTTGGGGAAAATGGGACGTGCTGTCTCCGGCTTTAACTTTATCAGGCCGGGGCCAGGCTGGCTTGCTCGATAATGGCGAAGAAGCTGTCGGCTTCCAGGCTGGCACCGCCGACCAGGCCGCCGTCAATCTCCGGTTGGGTCATCAGAGCCTGGGCGTTGTCCGGCTTCATGCTGCCGCCGTACACAATGCGCACCTGGTCGCCCGCGCCCACTTCGTTCAGGAAGTGACGAATCAGCCCGCAGACCCGGTTGGCTTCTGTGGCATCGCAGACTTTGCCCGTGCCAATGGCCCAAACCGGCTCGTAGGCCACCACCATCTTGGGTAGATCCTGCGAATTCATTTTCTCCAGCACCGCGCGGACTTGCTGTTCAATGACCCGGTCCGTGTTGCCGGTCTCACGCTCATTCAGTTGCTCGCCCACGCAGACGATGGGGGTCATGCCGTGTTTCAGGGCGGCGATAGTCTTCTCCGCAACGGTTTCATCGGTTTCATTGTAATACTGACGGCGCTCGCTGTGGCCGAGAATCACCCAGCGCACGCCCAGGTCCAGCAGCATCAGCGGGGAGATTTCGCCTGTGTAGGCCCCGTTGTCCCGGCTTTCCATATTCTGGGCGGCTACGATGAACGGTGTTTGTAACTGGCTGGCCAGATTCTGCACGGTTTGCAGCGCTGTAAAAGGCGGGCAGACCACAATCTCCGGTAATTGCACGCCCACATGCGGCTGCGTTTTCTGCCAGAGCGCCTGAGTAAAGTCGGCGGCTTCTTTGGTGGTCTTGAACATCTTCCAATTGCCCGCAATAATCGGGCGACGCGAACTGGCCATCTTATTCTCTCCTGTGAATAAAAGCGGTTAAAACGGAAGCGGGGAGCGAAATGCTCCCCGCTTGAGTGGTTTTTAGGCGGTGACCGGCAGGCGCTCGGCGACCATCTGGGCCAATTCGGCCAGGCGGTTGCTGTAGCCCCATTCGTTGTCGTACCAGCCGACAATCTTGACCATGTTGTCGCCCATGACCTGGGTCAGTTCCGGATCGAAGGAGCAGCTGTGCGGATCCTTGATGAAATCGGTGCTGACCAGCGGCTCGTCGGAGTATTGCAGGATGCCTTTCAGCTCCCCTTCGGCGGCCTTGCGGAAGGCTTCGTTGATGGCTTCCTTGGTTACCGGTTTCTGGGTGATCACAGTCAGATCGGTCATGCTGACATCCGGGGTGGGGACGCGCACGGCATAGCCGTTCAGCTTGCCTTTCAGCTCCGGCAGCACTAGGCCGATGGCTTTGGCCGCGCCGGTGGAAGTCGGGACCATGCTCAATGCGGCGGCGCGAGCCCGGCGAAGGTCTTCGTGCGGCGCATCCAGCAGGCGTTGATCGCCTGTGTAGCTGTGGATGGTGGTCATCAAGCCGCTGACGATGCCGAAGTTTTCTTGCAGCACTTTGCCCATCGGCGCCAGGCAGTTGGTGGTGCAGCTGGCGTTGGAGATGATGTCGTGCTTGGCCGGATCGTAGAGGTTGGCATTGATGCCGATGCAGACCGTGATGTCTTCATTCTTCGCCGGGGCGGAGATGATGACCTTTTTGGCGCCCGCTTCAATGTGCTTGCGCGCTTTGGTGGCATCGGTGAAAAAGCCGGTGGATTCAATCACGATGTCCACGCCGAGGTCTTTCCACGGCAGGTTGGCCGGGTCTTTCTCAGCGTAGATGCGGATTTCACGACCGTCTATGATCAGCGAGTTCTCGGTATAGTCCACGGTGCCCGCGTAGGCGCGCATGTTGGAATCATACTTGAACAGGTGCGCCAGTTGTTTGGGGGTGGTCAGGTCGTTGATGGCTACCACATTGATGTCCACGTTGGGGTTTTCCAGCGCGGCCCGGAAGGTCAGGCGGCCGATGCGACCGAAACCGTTGATTGCGACTTTGGTTTTGCTAGCCATGATGCTTGCTTCTCCTTTCTGAGACAAATCTTACACGCCCCGCATGATTTCGGT
Organism: Coleofasciculaceae cyanobacterium; assembly: GCA_036703295.1. GTDB lineage: Bacteria > Cyanobacteriota > Vampirovibrionia > Vampirovibrionales > Vampirovibrionaceae > DATNPJ01. The sequence continues at coordinate 174,236 of DATNPJ010000034.1, forward strand.
GACGCGGCGGCTGACATCCAGCGCTTCGTCCATCGGACGCTGCCACATGTTGCGGCCGAAGATGAGACCGGTGGCTCCAGCTTCCATCCCCATGCGCACTTTGGACAGCATGTCTTCCGTGCCCAGCTTGCTGCCACCCGAGAAGACTACCAGCGTTTTTCCGGCAGCCTGGATCGCACGATGAACGGCTTCCGCCTCGGTGAGATCCAGGGTGTTGTAAGGTTTCGGTTGATCTCCCTTGGTGGGGAAATCGACTTTGGGGTAGTTGATTTTCACCACGTCCGCGCCCACTTCGCAGGCCACGCGGGCGGCGTATTCAATGGCGTACGGGCTGTCCTGGCCGCCTTTGGTCTTGATGGCGGAACCACGCGGGTAAGCCCACATGATGACCGGCATTCCGTAGCGTTCGGCCTCGCGACGCACTTCGCAGAACTGCGCGATATCGCGATCCTGGGCCGGTGAACCGACGTACAGGGTGTAGCCGACGGCATCGGCGCCTAGGCGGACGGCATCTTCCACCGTGCCGGTGAGCGGGGAGAACGAGGCATCATCGGAAGGGACGTTGGTCTTGCCGTTCAGCTTCACCACCAGCGGCACACGACCGGCGTACTGTTTCATGTATTTTTCAGCCAGGCCAATGTGGAACACGACGGCGGAGTAGTTGCCGTCCATCGCCAGGCGGCACTGAAAATCGGGATCCGCAGCGGCGGGGTTCTCGAAGAAATCCACCGGACCATGTTCCAGCCCCTGATCGATCGGAAGGAAGAGCATGGTGCCGTTGCCGGGGCCGTGCTCGTACATCAGCCGGTGCAGGCGGGCCTTTTTGCCCACGGAGAGATGATCCATCTCTTCCAGAGTCATACGTTTCGTTTTCGGCATCGTCAGGGCCATACCTTTCTGTCTCCTTCCTTTTTGAACTCTTTTAGAATTTCTGATGTGATTTGGATTTGTTTTTAGAATACTGTTTGCCGATTCGTGGGCTTGTTACCCGGCATCAGACGGATTTCACGCCGCTTGGGGTTGATACCATTGGATTCTGGCCATACTATACCATAAGCAAAATCACAAACATACACCTTGCGCCCGAAAGCGCTGCCGCCCGCAGGGACAGCCTAAACAGGGGTTGGCTTCAACCCGCCCGGGTTAATTTTTGTCCTTTTTTGGTTATGGACGACCTTTAGTTTTAGACCCTCCTGTCGATACATGGATTGGCAGAATGACAAGGATTGACGTCATGCGTTTATCAGGTGGATTTGGACTTCCTGCGTGGGTAATGGTGCTGGGTGGGCTGTTTTGGATGCTGTCCCTGCCGGTTTCCCAGGCCGAGGACATCCAGGCGTGGATGAGCCAGGCTTCAGCCGCAGTTCAGCGGGGAGATTTCAAGACGGCGGAAAAGCAGTACCGGCGGGTTTTGAAGGAAGCGCCGGACGAGCCCAACGCCCAGTTGGGGCTGGCTTCTACCTTAATGGCCGAGCAACGCGCCACGGAGGCACGGGTGATTCTGGAAGCCTTGTTGAAGAAAAATCCAGACTTCCAGCCTGCCTACTATCTGCTGGGCATGGCATACGAAGCGGGGGGCGATATGGCGCGGGCACGGGCGGCTTACCAGGCCTATGTCTCCAGCAATCCTTCGCGCGTGTCCACCGATCCCCAGGTGCGAATCAAATTGCGCCAGATGGGCATATTCTAGCCGGAAGGCCATTACTGTCCGCGCTAGCTGGTGCTTACCGCTTGAAGGGAATGGCGGAATCGGTGCCGGTTCGGCGCGGGCCTGCGGCACTCCGGGAGCCCAGTCGCTGGCGGTTCCGGCTAGGGAATTTCAGCAGCACCGAGTTCTGGACGGCCTTGGGAATATTACTGGGCGAATCCTTGAGGTAATCCAGCGCGTTGATGGTGGTGGTATCTTTGAAGGCAGGCCGGGGCGGTTCTGTGGCGTAAGCGGATTTGAACAGCTCCGTCATGGGCTGGCCGTTGGCATCCACCGGTATAAACTGCGCGCCGGGGGACAGGATAAAGGTCGGCTGAATGTTGGGTTTGCTTTGGCTGAACAGGATGCGCAGCAGTACTAGCCCGCCAATCAAAGTAAACACGCCCATTCCGCCTAAAAAGAGGCTCAGGGTGAGTAGCAGCCAATGTGGCAGGCCGAGAATCGCGTCCTTCAGTTCTCTCAGCACGCTGTGCTCGGCCATGCTTTTTTCGGCGCTCGGGGCTTTGGATGCCGCCTTTGCCAACGCGATGGTCGGGATAAACGGGCTTTCCTGCGCCAGCCCCTTCAGGTCATCCGATGGCATCAGGCTTGGATTGGCTGGCGCTAAAGAATGCAGGAACCACAGCGGGTCCTTTGGGGTATCTGCGGGAGGATTCGGCGGTGTGCTGAGGGCCGGAGGCTGGGCGATGAAAGGTGCTTGGGCGGTCTGCTGTTGGGAATCCATCAGGGAAAAGATATTGACCGGTTCTTCCCGCGTCGCGCTGGGTGCCTGTTGTGGCACGGGCTGTTGAGGCGTGTAACGGGTCCTGTGCCGATAAACCGGTTTGTAGCGGCTGTAAGAAGAATCGGAAATCTGGGGAACGCTGGGCGCCTTGATGACATATGGATTCCAAACGGTGCCACCCTGACTGGGCTGCATCGTGGAAGACCGGCTTGGTCCGGAGGATAGGCGGATGGCTGTGCCTTCGTTGCCGCTCCGGCTGTTGTTGGCAGGCTGGATAGGCGGTTTGGCGGCAATGGCCGGTCTGGGGAAGCTTTCGACCACTTTTTCGAAGTTGCCTTCCGCTTTGGGGCCGATGGCCGCATGCGGTTTTGTCACCCCAGCAGGTGCTGCCGAGGCTTGGCCCAGACGTTTTTGCTGCACGGAGACCGCGTATTCGCTGGCCGGCAGGTTGGGCAGAATGATTTTGACCTTGCCGTCCTCCGTGGGGACCGCGCGGCCGATGAAGCGGTTTTTGTTGTCGATGACCACCGGCAGGCCGTTGCTCATCTGTTCCGGCGAGAGCTGAGTGTTGGGCAGGACAATGGCGAACTGGCGTCCTTGGGTCTCCGTGGTGTACTGGGCCCGCTGATCCGTATACAGGGTGACGGTCACGGCTTTATCTTCCGTGTTGATCGCAAAACCGTCCAGCGTGGTGCCAAAGGCCGGTTCAGGCTGTTTCAGCCCCAACCCCGCCACGGTCAAACTTAAAGCGGCTAATGCCGCGAATACCACAACCTTCCTCATGCTTTCATTGTAACTGATGGGGCAGGTTTGAGAAATACAGCATCCGGTGGACCTGTGGGCAAACCAGCGCCCTAAGGGCTGAGCTTCAGTAAAGTCTGATCCAGGAAGCCCAAGCCAGGGGTGTAAATACTTGAGGTTGGCGGGTTAAAGTTCTTTTTGGGCGGCTATATTAAGCCATGTTCATAGGCATAGGTCAGCAACTGGGTGCGTTTTTTCTGGCCAGACTTCTTCAAGAGATTCGCCACATGGGTGTCCACGGTTTTGACTGAAAGGCAAAGGTTCTTGGCGATGCCCTGGTTGGTCAATCCCTGGGCCACCTGCACTAAAATCTCCAATTCCCGCGCGGTGAAGTTGTTTTGTGGCTCGCCCTGGGCGCCGCTCATTTTTTCCGCGATATCGGCGGACAAGGCCGGGTCCTTTCGGCCTGCCATCACGGAGAGAATGGCATCCTGTAGTTCCGTGTCCGAAATGGTCTTGCTCAGGTAGCCATCGGCCTTCAGTAGCTGGGCTTTCCGGATATATTGCATCTCGCTGTGGGCACTGAAAAAGATAATTTTCAGATCCGGAAACTGCGGTTTGAGTTCTTCAAAAAGTTGCAGCCCATTCTTTCCGGGAAGGTTGATGTCCAGCAACAGGATATCGGGCTGTCGAAGGCGGATCATTCCATCCAGGTCATCTCCGCAGGCGCTTTCTCCAACCACTTCAAAGTGTGGGTTGCGGGTCAGCATCTCGCGGGTGCCTTGGCGGACCACCGCGTGGTCGTCCACCACGAAAATTCGAACGGGGCAGTCAGGCATGGGGCTGGCTCCTGACGGGAATAAAAAACTGGAATCGGCTCCCTTGGCCCGGCTTGCTCTCAATGTTCAGGCGGCCCCCCAGTTGCTGGACTCGTTCCTGGACGCCGGTAAGGCCCATGTTTTTGCTGGTGGTTGCCTTGGGTTCAAAGCCTTTGCCGTTGTCCGTGACGTAACCACTCAACATGGGGCTTTCAGATGGGTCGTAAGCGACGGCGAGCGTGGCCTGTGTGGCCTCTGCATGGTGCTTGATGTTGGTCAACAGTTCCTGGATGACCCGGAACAACGGCAACTCGTAATCTTTGGGCAAGTGGGCCAGGCCCTCCGTGTCCACGGTCATCTGGACGGTCGTGAGTCCCGTTTCGCGCAAATCGTCGGCCAGGAATTCCAGCGCGGCGGATAGCCCCAAATCGTCCAGGACCTGGGGTTTCAGGTTGTGGCAGACGCGTCGCAGGCTGGTAATGATATGGTCTACTTTTTCCGTGTTGTAATTGCGCTTCAAATCAATCATTTCCTGGATCACACCGTCATGCAAATCCTGTGCGATGCGGCGGCGTTCTTCTTCCTGAATCTTGGTATTCAGGTCCCGCGACTGGATCAGCGCCTTCACCAAGCGGGTGAGATCTTTTGCGGTGATGCTGGTCAGCAAGGTCCCTAGAAACAGCATGCTCAGGGTGACGGCGGCGGTCACAAAGCGGGAGTAGTGCTGCAATTCTTCCAGTTCCCGCCGGGTTTCATTCAGCCTGGGGTTCAGAAAAGATTGCTGGAGCAAGGACCGGATGTTGTGAATGTTGCGGTCGTTGGCAATGAAATTCTTCAACAGCAACAGTTCGGGAGAATCGGGGCTGGTTTCCGCCAGTATATTAACTTGCTGCCGGGCTTCCTGCCAGCGTTGCCGGGCCTCTTCGGGATTGGTTGTCAAGGCGCTGTCGGCCTGGTACAGCTCCCAGCGGATATTGGTCAACACCACTGCATGAACCGCGTCGCGCACCGTATTCTGCGCGGAATGCCGCCAGGTATCGGTCAGCTGATAAGCAGTAATGCCCACCAGCAAGGTGAGCAACAGCATGACGATGAGGGGCGGCAGAATAACCTTGTTGGTGGTGTTCCGTGCGTTCATGAGAACTCCGGTATTTGAAGCCAGGACGGCCAAGCTGCTTGGCCGTCCTGGTTCCGGATATTGAGCTTACAGGGCGGGGGCGCCGGCAGCCGGGGTAGCGGTCACCGTAATTACGCCACCAGGGTTGAAAGTGTAGGTCACGTTGGTGTACTTGCTGAAGCGGCAGCCGGTGATGCTGTTTGCCGCGACTGCACAGTTGCCGGCCGGGGTGCCGAAGTTGGATACGCTCATGGTGAAGGGCGCGGCGGGAACATTGTTGGTGGTGACAAACTGGTTAAAGCCGTTGGGTGTAGAGGCATTCTCTGCGGTATAGATGGACGAGGCGCTGGTGAGCTGGGAGACCATGTCTTTAATCATGGAACGCTCAGCTTGGGCGGTGGTGTTGCCGAAGCGCGGAATGGCTACGGCGGCCAGAATGGCGATAATAGCGATAACCACGGCTAATTCAATCAAGGTAAAACCCTTGCTTTTCATAAAAACTGTCTCCTGAAATTGACGCTAATACACTACTTAGGAATACTGAGTGGGCTGCTCCCCATTTGTCTGAGCGGGTGCTGTTTTCATTCTCGGAATTTGCAGCCGATTCCGTATCGGTAGAATTACTGATCTTTTTCATCGGTGCGGGGGATGGATATCTGTCATAATGGGCGTTATGAGTGCGGATGAATTGGATGGAGCCACCTGAAAACAAGCGCCGGATTTTGATTGCGCCGGCCTGCTTCAAGGGAACGCTTTCGGCCATGGGGGTGGCGGAAGTCCTGCGGGACTTATTGGCTGCGCATCTTCCGGCGGAGACAGTTTTGGATGTTTGTCCGGTGGCGGATGGCGGGGATGATACGCTGGATGTGCTGTTACAGTCCGATCCGGGCTTTCGGGAAGCGTGCGCGGACGTGACCGGACCGGTACCTGGTCAGCGGGTGACGGCCCGGTACCTGGTGCATGCGGATAAAAAACTGGCCGTGCTGGAGTCGGCGCAAGCGCACGGCTACAAGTTGTTGCCGGGCGGACATCTGGCTCCCATGGCGGCGACCTCTTACGGAGTGGGCGAATTGCTTCGAACCGTCCTGGCGCGTGCCGAATCGCGGGGAGCGTCTCTGGAGGCCATTGTGGTCACCGTGGGAGGGAGCGCCTCCACCGATGGTGGGCTGGGGGCGTTGCAGGCGTTGGGTGTGGGTTTCTGGGATGCTGCAGGGCATGCAATAACGGAACCCATTGCAGGGGAATCGCTGGCCCGGATTCATCGAATCGAATGGGTGCCGGATTGGACATTTCCGGGGCAAATTTTGATTGCCACTGACGTGATCAATCCGTTGCTGGGGCTGGAAGGTGCTGCCTCTGTGTTTGCACCGCAAAAGGGCGCAACGCCGAAGCAATGCGCCGAGTTGGAGGCCGGGTTGCAGCATGCAAGCACACTGATGACCGCGCTTTGTGGCGTATCGTATGCTACGCTGCCCGGTGCGGGGGCGGCGGGTGGGCTGGCCTGGGGGCTTCGGCATCTGCCGCGTTCGGGGTTTATTTCGGGCAGCCAATGGATCGCCGATCAACTGGATTTAGAGCGGCGCATCGCCCAGGCTAATCTCATCATCACCGGTGAAGGACGGCTGGACGCCACCTCTCTTTCCGGCAAGGCCACGGGCCATGTGCTGGTGTGGGCTGCCGGGAAGCCGGTACTGGTTTTCTGCGGGCAGGCCGAGGCACGGCTGGCCTTGCCGGGAAATATCCATGTCATGCCATTGGTGCTGCCGGGAGAAGATGCGGGCGAGGCCATGGCGAATCCCAGGGTGGCTTTGGAGAAGCGGCTTTTCGAGGCGCTGCCCGTAATTCGGGCGTGTTTAAAGCTGTGAGCCGCCCGGACCTGATGATCCCTGGCCTGCCAGATTGCTGACGGGGGGACAAGCCTGGGCACCGGCGATGGCTGGCAATGCGGGTAGCCCATGGCGCAAAATCTGGGCTAGCGCGCGCACGGAAGCGGGACGGTAGCTGCAAAGGCTCAGATGTAAATCCGGGTTGGGTAAGATGTCCGGAGAGTCCGGCATTCCGGCGGAAACCAGGATGATCGGTGCTTTGGGGAAAGTGTTCCGTAGTTTTGTGTAGAGTTCAGTCTGATCGGCTTGTTTCCAGGCGTTGAAGCCGATCATGCAAATGGCTTGTGGTTCGAATTCAACGGACTGCAAAAGGTCTGAGGCGGAAAACGGGCAATGGGTGGGATAAATAATGCTGCTGATTTGGCTGAAGCCCGCCTGCCGGATGACCGCATCCAGCTCGTCCGAAGTCGGCACGTCAAAAGCGTAATTGCCCAGCTTTCGGCGGTCGGGATGCACCAGCAGCAAAGCGGTATCCGGGTTGATGGGCAGGCGTTCCCGTTCTCCGGACAAGAGTCCGATCCCCCGCAGGGCAATCCCGTCCGCTGTCATGCGGCAGGCCTCCGGTGTGAATGCCATAGGGTTGAATGGTGGGGGTGTTTGCACCGATAGCCGGGCTTTCAGCCGAGTAATGCGTTCCAGCGACTGGTACAGTTGAGACATGGGCAGATCTTCGCTGCGGAATGCTTCCAGGGTCGCCTGGTACACGGCCCACTCGTCCTCAGTGCTTTGCTTGTACAGGAGGATATCCACCCCGGCCCGCAGAGAGGCCAGCGCCGCTTCAACCGGGCTGCGGTGTTGCGTGATGGCGCCCATGCACATGTCGTCGGTAATCAACACCCCCTCAAAGCCGCAGCGCTCGCGCAGCAAGCCTTGAATCACGGCGGGAGAAGCCGAAGAGGGCAAAGCGCGCTCCTCCGGTGTGGTTTGAAGTGCCGGATAATACCCGTGGGCGACCAGCATGGCGGGCAACCCCGCATCAATCGCCTGCTGGAAGGGCTTCAGTTCTTCTTCGGTAAAAATCAGGGTGGGCAAATCCAGGTGGGAATCCACCGTGCCGTTGCCATGGCCGGGAAAATGCTTGCCCACCGTCACCACCCCCGCCTTTTCAAATTCTTGAAGGGCAGTTTTCCCTAGTCTCCAGACGGTTTCAGGGTTGTTCCCAAAGCTGCGCACCCCGATGATCGGGTTTTTGGGGTTCAGGTTCACATCCAAGGTCGGAAAGAAATCCAGCGTAAAACCCAGTTGCCGCAGGTGGGCAGCCATTATCCCGTACATGTCGCGGGCCAGTGCTTCCGGTTGGGGTGCCATGGCCACGGCCAAGGGGGTCAGCGCCGTTGGGAAAACCGTATGCGGCAGGCGCTCCACTTGCCCGCCTTCCTGGTCAATGCCCAGCAAAGGCCGGGGCAAGTGCGCGGGTACGGCGGCGGAAAGTCCGGCCAGCAGTTCATGAATCGCGGGGGCGTTGAGCGGTTGCAGGCTGTCGAAGTTGTCCCGGAAAAAAATCAGCCCGCCCAGGCCGCGCTCCAGAAAGCGCCGGGTGATGACGTTCGGCTTTTCGCCACTATAGCCCAGCATGAACAGTTGGGCGACCTGTTCTTCCAGCGACCAGCTTCGGTAATCCATTATTTCCCCACGCAAAATCGGGTAAAGACGCTATCCAACACTTCCTCTGCGGTATCGCGGCCCAGCAGTTCGTCCAGCTTGCGCAGCGTGTCCGTAATGGGCACCGTCACCAGATCCAAGGGCAGTGCGGGATTCGATAATGCTTCTTCCGCCTGGGTCAGGCTCTCCACTGCAGCCTCGCAGCAGGTTCCCTGGCGCTGGTTCAAGGCCAGAGTCATACCGGTTTCCTCATGGGTTAAGCGGCGGATTTTCTCTTCCAGGGCGATATACAGTTCTTTCAGCCCCTCTCCGGTTCGGGCCGACACATACAACCAGCCCGGATTCGTCTTCTGGTCGCCCGGCAAATCGTTCTTGTTCCCGATAATCAAGGTGCTTTCCGGATCCAGCTTGGAGAGCACCTGGGCGTCGTAGCGCAGCATCCCGACTGAGCTGTCAATCAGGTACAGTACCACATGGGCTTCGCTGGCAGCCTGCCAGCTCCGTTCAATGCCCATCATCTCGATGCTGTGCCGGGTCTCCCGGATGCCCGCCGTATCGATCAGGGTGATGCTAATGCCGTCGATGTTCAGGGTCTCGGTCACCACGTCCCGTGTGGTACCGGCGTGTTCGGTGACAATCGAACGCTCGGTGGCCAGCAGCGCATTAAACAGCGAAGACTTTCCGGAGTTGGGCATGCCCAGCAGGGCGACTTTCAACCCTTCCCGGACCATCTTGTTTCGCTGGGCGCTTTCTTTCAGGTGTTTCATCCGCTGCAGGGCATTCCCCAGTTTTTCAATCACCACCGAACGGTCCGGTTCGTCCACTTCGTCCGGAAAATCAATGCTGGCGATAATATCGGCCTGCAGGGCGGTCAGGTCCCGGCTGATTTCATTGATGTAATGGCCGAGCGAGCGGTTGCGCAGGTTAGCCCCGGCCTGCGCCAGCATGCGCTCGGAGCGCGACGAAATCAGATCCATGACCGATTCCGCCTGGGTGAGATCCATTTTTCCGTTTAGATAGGCTCGCTTGGTGAACTCTCCGGGCAGGGCAATGCGGGCGCCGTGCCGGGTGCACAGATGTAAAATCTTGTGACTGATGAAGTCCCCGCCATGGCAATGAATTTCCACCACGTCCTCGCCCGTATAGCTTTGGGGCCCTTTAAACATCAGCATCAGCACTTCATCGATGATTTCGCCGTCATCGGTAATCCAGCCGTGATAGAAGCGCCCCGGCTGAAAGACGACATTCTTGCGGGAGAAAATTTCCCAGGCGATACCCCAGGCGTCACGGCCGCTGATGCGGATCACGGCGACGCTGGCCTCTCCGCGGGCGGTGGCAATGGCTGCAATTGTGGAGACTTCATCCAACATGTTTCTTATTATACTGACTCCAAGGACTTGTGCCGATATTTTGCGGGCATATTTAGCGATCAGCGGTCGAATAGTTTCGTCCTGGCATGCATAAGCCGGGTATTTTCACCAAAGGCATCCGATACATTCAGGCAATGCCGCTATTTGCTTGACTGCTGATTACTACATGGTTAGAATTCATGCGTTCGAGAAAGTCGTCGGAATACGTAAGGGGTATCATTACATGTTTCATACCGTGGGGCTGCGCATGCCGCAGCGTTCAGTTCAGAACCTTCGTTTTGGTCAATCGACCTCGACTGTCGAAGACCAGTTGCAAACCTTGCGCCAGAACGGGCAAAAGATTCAGGGCTGGTCGCTTTTGTATGTGCCGGGAGAAGGCCGTATTACACAAGGTGAAGATCCGGAGTTGGGGTGTTTCCGCTTGTTTGAAACGACTACCGGGCCGAAAAAAGAATACTCTCTGGAAGTTGGGGACGCCTGGCAGACTAACAAGATGCCGTTGACCCAAGAGCAATACGATGCGATTCGCACCAATTGCTTGCGGGATATCGCCGCTGAAAAAATTGGGCTGCAGTACGGCTTGGAAGGCTTGTTTGGCCTGACCAAGCTGCTTGGAGAACTAAAAACCAGATTACAAACAAAACCAGTCAAGCTACAGACAGTTCCGGCTAACTCCGTCCATATTGAAGGTATTATGCCCGATATTACTGCCGCTAAGGTTGCGACACTTAGGGACGGGACCCAGGTGACGCTCATGGTCAGAGACAAAGCCTCATTGCCTGTTGAATATTTCGTTGGATTGGAAAAACCGGGCTTCCGTGGACAAATTATTGCGGCCAGTGAACCGGAGGAACAACAGGTTTTTAAGTCCATCTTTGAAGATTTGAAGTGCTAAACGGCAACGTTTGCCCAGCCATTAAACGCTTGTTCTTCTTCGTGAAGCCGGACGCCTTAACGGCAGCCGGTGCGTAATTGGAGCAAATCGCCTGTGCCCACCAGCACGTCATGCCGGTTATAGTCCTGCATGAACGTATCCGTGGAGGGATCCGGGATGAAGCTGCTGTTGATGCCCAGAATCTGCGCCCAGACGGTGCGGTCGGTGCCCAGTCGCTGCATGATTTTCTGGTTCAGTAGGCGGGTGGAACGGTTGGGGGCCAGTTGCCAGATGGCGGTATTCGCATCCTGCTGGTGCAGCCAGCCATCCGAGGTGTTCACCATCCCGGCAAAGGGCAGGGGATAGCCGTCATAACCGGCAGTCCGGTTAAACACCACCTGAAACTGGCCGGGTTTTCCGCCACTTGCTCGCTTGATGGCCGCGACCTTGCCTTTCAAAACGGTTCCGGCAGGTAGCAGGTCGGTTTCCGCCACGATCAGAGGCTCTTTGAGTACGGCTTCTACCGGATCGCCCACTCGGTTGATCCGCGAAGACAGCGCCGTGGCCATCACCACCTCGAAAGTGTCAACCTTGCAATCCGCCCAAACGCTTAAAAACGCGGTGAACCCTAGGGCCGTCAGTAACAACCAGGTCTTGTACAGTGTGCGCATAGGATTTTCCGCCTCACATCACCATGATTAAAACAAGGAGAGTTGTGGTGTCTCCACTTCTTCGGCGCGTTGACGCCGCTGTTCCACCACTGCCAGCTCTTTTTTCTGCATCTGATTCAGCAGGCCCTCGGCTTTGACAATCACATCGCTCGGAATGCCCGCCATGCGCGCAACCTGAATGCCGTAGCTTTTCTGCGCGGCGCCGGGCTCCACGGTATGCAAAAATTCGATGTGCCCGTCTAGCTCCGTGATGCAGACTCGGTAGTTGGCAATCTTGGGATTGGTCTGCTCCAGAGTGTTCAGTTCGTGATAGTGGGTGGCAAAGAGCGTGCGGCAGCCAATCTTGTTGACGATATGCTCGGAAACCGCCCAGGCGATGGATACGCCGTCATACGTGCTGGTTCCGCGCCCCACTTCATCCAGCAGAACCAGGCTGCGGCGGGTGGCTCCGTTTAAAATCTGGGCTGTCTCGTTCATTTCCACCATAAACGTGGATTGCCCGCTGGAGAGATCATCCACGGCACCCACGCGGGTATAAATGCCGTCCACCAAGCCAATACGTGCATAAGCCGCCGGCACGAACGAACCCATCTGGGCCATCAGCACAATGAGGGCTACCTGGCGCATGTACGTGGATTTTCCGGCCATGTTGGGGCCGGTGATAATCATCAGTTGTGGAAGCGGATATTCCTTGGGGTTGGCGGACATCACCACGTTGTTGGGTACGAATTTTCCCAGCGGCAGCATCTTTTCCACCACCGGGTGGCGGCTCTGCTGCAGGTTGATTTCATGCGATTCATCCACCACCGGACGGGTATAACCCTGCTCCACCGCCACCGTGGACAGCGATTGCAGCACATCCAGCACCGAAACCCGTTGGGCGCAATCGGCCAGGATGGGTGCATACTCCAGCAGCTTTTGCCGGAGTTCGATAAACAGGTTGTATTCCAGCTCGTACTGGCGGCTCTGGGCCTCCAGTACCTGGGTTTCGTGGTGCTTCAGGGCGTCCGTGGTGTAGCGCTCGGCGTTGGTCAGGGTCTGCTTGCGGTGGTAATCGGCGGGCGCGAGATTGCTGTTGGCGCGGGTGATTTCAATAAAGTAGCCAAAGGCGCTGTTAAAAGAAATCTTGAGCGTTTTAATCCCGGTGCGCTCACGTTCCTTGGCTTCGTAATCCGCCAGCCAGGCTTCCTGGTTGCGCACCAAGTCCCGCATGCGATCCAGTTCTGCATGATAACCGGCCTGGATGATGCCGCCTTCCTTGAGGTTCAGGGCAGGCGTGTCGTCGATGGCCTGATCAATCAGGGCAACCATCTTGAAAAGTTCCGGCGGGAAGGCCTGCATGCGAATGAGATAGAAAGTCTCCAGCGGCTTCAACAGGCTGGCCAGTTCCGGCAAGCGGCTGATGGATTGTTTCAGCGCGATCAGATCGCGGGGTTGCGCGGTGATATTGGCCACTTTGGTGCCCAGCCGCTCGATATCGTAAATTTCCGGCAGGATGCGACGGACTTCCTCCCGGATGCCGGGCGTCCGTACCAGTTCATCCACGCCGTCCAGGCGGGATTGAATCTCGGCGAGGTCCGTCAGAGGTTGGTTAATCCATTGCCGGAGCAGCCGGGTGCCCATGCTGGTACAGGTGCGGTTCAGCACCCATAGCAGGCTGCCTTCGTACTGGTTGTTTTTGACGGTCGCCAGCAGTTCCAGGTTGCGCCGGGCGGCGGTGTTCATGGTCACTGTGCGCGAAAGCGAGTAGAGTTGGATACCGTGAAAGACCGGCTTGCTGTCGAGGAACTGGGTGTTGATATAGTAACCAATCACGCCCGCGGCTTGCAGGGCCAGCGGTTTTTCATGCAGGCCGTAGCCTTCCAGCGAATGCACCTGCAACAGTTCCTGCAAGACCAGCCGGGCATCGGAGACCACAAAGGCGCCTTCCGCCAGCGGGGTGCATTGGTAGTTGTCGGTGATTTCACCGCGCACGTCCGGGATGAATTCGTCAATCTCGTGGATGGAGGCGGCTTTCCGCTTGCGGCCCTTCACTAGAATTTCCGCTGGGCGGATGCGATCCAGTTCCGTCAGCAGCTCGGCGTAGGTCAGTTCGGTGGCCAGGAACTGGCCAGTGGTGATATCGCAGTAAGCCAGCCCGCATTGTTGCTTGTCTTTGAGCACTACGGCGGCCAGAAAATTGTTCTCCTCCGGGCGCAGCAGGGATTGCTCGGTGATGGTCCCGCAGGAAAGCACCCGCACCACCTGCCGTTTGACCAGGCCTTTCGCCACAGAGGGATCTTCCATCTGCTCGCAAATGGCGACCTTGAAATTTTGTGCCAACAGCTTGCTGAGATACGCTTCTGCTGCTTTCACCGGGATGCCCGCCATCGGAATACGCCCGTTCTGACCCGCATCCCGGCCGGTGAGGGTGATTTCCAGCACGCGCGCGGAAATCAGGGCGTCCTCAAAAAACGTTTCGTAAAAGTCTCCCATCCGGTAAAACAGGATGATGCCCGGATACTGCGCTTTGACTTCCAGAAACTGCGCAACCATCGGCGTGGCCTTGGTCGGGTCCACGCTCGCCGAATGCAGCGTTTGATAGGCGGGATTTTTCGAAGTGGCGCTCATGGCCCCCATTGTATCAAACCGCTTGTCCGGGCACCCGTAAATATCCGTTAAGCAGGGTCAAGACGTCCCGTGGTTTACTGCTTGCCGAATTCCTTGGCCAGCTTCTGGTGGAATTTATCCGCTTTCCCGTGCAAGAAGGCCATATGCTCATCCTGTTTATTGGGGCGGACGACACCCTTATCGGCCTCAATCGCCCTTTCTCCAGCCTCCACCAGCAGATGTTCCTCGGGGTTGCCTGCCATGCTGACAAATTTCAGTTCCCGATCGACTCGTGCCTTAGCCAATTTGGTGCCAGTTTGCAGATATGCCTTTTCCTTCGGATCGAGTTTATCACCCATTTTGGCCAGTTCGATTTGTGCCGCAGTAATTTGGAACAGGTCCTGCATAATGTTGGCAACGCGAGCCAGATCGTTTTGACGCTGGGCCACGCGCTCTTGCAGCCGCATCCCGACATAACCGAAATTACGCGAGAACTGTAAAGTGCGGGACTGGATCCAGTAGGCTTCATCTTCCGAAAGAATCCCTTGTTCCGCTTTGCCCAGTTGCGCTTTGATGAGGGGCTTGAATTCCGACACGGTGAACAGGCTGGTCTCTTGATGATGCTGCTTGGCTTCCTGGATTTTGCCGCTGGCCAGCAACTTCAGTTCCGTACCCACATTGCTGGGCAAGTGTTTGGCGCGATTCTCCAATTCTTTTAGACCTTTTTCAAAGGCTTTTCGGACCGGAGAACTGCCCGTTAATACTGAAAATAGACGCATGGCAGCATTCTGACCTTCCACAATCAGAAGAATCCAGGCATCCCGGAAAAAACGCTCCATCTGGTTGGGGGCGCCTTTAATCAGACCGTGGCCACCATGCAAGTCTAGTGCTTTCTGTGCGTTTTCAAAGTTCATGTCGGTCGTCATGACCTTGATCATCGCAGACAGGCCCGCTACGCCCCGGTCAGGGTTGGCATCAATTAATCCAGCCACCAGTTTTGAGGCGGCTCTGGCCATGGCCCCATTGATCGACATTTGGCCCAGATGCTTTTTGACGATTTGCATGTCGGCTTCCCGACCGGGGGCTTCAGGATCCTTACTGTACATGTCGAACATCAGGCGATCGAT
Organism: Coleofasciculaceae cyanobacterium; assembly: GCA_036703295.1. Taxonomy (GTDB): domain Bacteria; phylum Cyanobacteriota; class Vampirovibrionia; order Vampirovibrionales; family Vampirovibrionaceae; genus DATNPJ01. The sequence continues at coordinate 189,463 of DATNPJ010000034.1, forward strand.
GGCATGCTCGGTTGACAGATCGGCAAGTCTTGTCGCCGATGCCGCCGCCAGAGGGCCGAAACCGGCACGTCCTGCGTTCAGGCTGAGTAGCGGGACTTTTTTGCCGTTGCCCTGTTGCCCCAGGATATTGGGGATCCCTTTTTCATCGGCCACAGGCACCTGGAAATCCTTGAACTGGATGTAGGATTGATCGGAGCCCCGGATCATCATCATTTCCAGCGATTTGTCTTTTTGATCGCTCCAGGAGAAGGGGGTAATCCGCAGGCCTTTCTGGGCCAATTCATACATCAGTTGCTTCTTTTCCGCCTTGGTTTGACGCAGACGGAAGGGAAGATCCACAACAAACACGGTGGGACCTTGGTCTTCTCCGTTGACCCTGGTTTTGCCGGCCACAAAATAGGCCACGCCCGAATCCGGAACACCGGTGATGAAGATTTTTTCACCATTCAGCTTCCAGTGTTTGCCGTCTGCGGACAGCTCAGCCGTCGTGGACAGCTTGTTGAGATCGGTACCGGCACCCGGCTCCGTCAACCCGAATGCGGCCAGATAATCGCCTTTGGCAATGGCGGGTAAGTATTTGGCCCGTTGCTCCGGGGTGCCGAACATCAACAAAGGTTTAGCGCCAATGGTGCTATGGGCGCTTACCGCAGTGGCCAACGCATTGGAACTGCAAACTCGGGGTAGTGATGATAGTAGTCGACTGTATTCCCGCTGGTTGAACTCCATGCCTCCGTATGCCTTGGGTATTTTCAGACGGTACATGCCCATTTTGCTCATACGGTCATGCACGGCGGGAGGAATATCGTTGTTCTGATCAATTTTATGGGCATTCACGACGGGCTTTGCGAAGTCGGCTGCGGTCAGATTCAGCTCATTCAGCCAACGGGTCATGGCCGGGCTGGGGTTTTTCAGCTTGGCCAGCAGGGCTTTGTTATTGTTGTTTTCGCGTAAAGCGATTTCCAGCAGGTCAATATAGGTATCCAGGCGCAGTTTTTGGTCCGGGGGTAACTCCGTCTGTACCGTTGAGAGTTCATTGAGCGGCAGGGAGCCCATGAAGAAATGAGGCACCAGGACTTCATCTTTGCTGACATCTACCTGTTTCGCGGCTTCTTTCACGCGTTCAATCCGGTGATCTTCCTTGCCGGAGAAGCGGATGGAATCCATCGATTGCGATGTTGGGATGGCGGTGTTGCCGGTCGGCTGTTTCTGTTTTGCCGCCTTGAGAACAGATGCTCCCGAAAGGTGCTTTGATTTAATTTCCATAGCCTAATATTCCCCTTGCGCTTCTCTGAAACAGGTATTGCTTGCCCTGAGTGTCCCTCGTGTCATGAAAAAGCGGAGCTGAAACCGGCCTCACTCGTTCCACGATTCCCTCACCAGCTATCAAAAAATAAACAGCCCGGCTTGTCAAACAATAATTCAAAGTGGACTTCAAACAAAAAAACCGGGCCTTGCGACCCGGTTTTTCAAATGGTTTATTGGTGGCCTATTTCACGTTCAGGCGGGAGAGGACATCGTTGGTGATGTCGGTGCCACCCACAAAAACGGTTTGCTTGGCCAGAATCACGGACAGGTTCCGGCCTTTGGCCACGCCTTCAATGGCGTTGCTCATTTCGGTTTCCAGGGTTTTGGCCTGGGATTCCTGGAAACTGCGGTATTCATTCAATTTGGTTTGCAGTTTTTCTTCCAGGCTTTTTTGCAACTGATCCACGGCCACCGGGTTGTTGGGTTGTTTGGACTTGGTTTCCCGAATTTGTTTCACAAATTCGGCCTTCATTTTTTCCAGTTCGGCTTCTTTGCTTTTCATGTCGTCGTTGAACAGCTGGGCCTTGGTGTACGAGCGAATCAGCTTGTCGTAATCCACGGTGCCGATGGTATCGGCTGCAAAGGCTTTTACGGATGTGATGGACACCACCATCAGGGACAGGACGAGTGTAATCAGGCGTTTCATAACTCTTGGAGCTCCTTATTTCAAACGGTATTGAGCGTGCTTGGGTTATGGTAGCAATTGTTCCAGAAATCGCACCATAGCACAAGAGTCGTAAAAAGGCAGAGCGGTGTTCCCGCCGGGCTTTTACTAGAATTTATCGCCGATGCCGAAGTTCCAGTGCCGGGTGTAATCATTGCTGCCGTTCAACGGAATGGCATAATCAATCCGGATGGGACCAACGCCGGGCATATTCATGCGGACTCCGAGACCAGTCGAAATGCCGTTGCCGGGGCGATTGAAAACTGAATTCAAGCTGGATTGACCCATGAGACTGCCGGCATCCAGGAAGCCCACGGCGGTCAGTGAATTCAACACCGGCAGACTTTTCATCTTGCCGATGAGCGGTACCTTCGCTCTCAACTCGGCGCTACCCAAGAGGTATCCACTGCCGGTTCCGAGTCCGCCTTCTTGGAAGCCCCGTACGGAGTATGCTCCACCCATCCGGAACATGTTGAAAGTGGGGACCTCTCCCAGCATCGAATGCCCGCCTTGAGCATTCAGGGCCAGTGTGATGCCCTCGCGGATCTTGATGTATTTCCGCAGGTTGGTGCTGGCCAAACCGTAGGAGCCGCCGCCCAGACCGTAGGCACCGGTCAGTGAAATCGTGTTCAGCCAGCCGGAGGTTGGGTTGAAGCGGTTATTACGAGTATCGAACGCCAAGGTGGGTGACAGCGAGAGGAATGTGCCGCCGTCCAGTTGCTGACTGCGGTCGCTGCTGCTGATTCCGAACCTTTTGAGGTCGGCGCTGGAGGCGTAATCCCGGATGTTTACGTTTTCACCCCGCAGGCTGAGCCCGAAGGATGTGTGCCGGTAATTCAACAGCGGGGCTCCCCAAGCAATCTCGGAGCCGATGCGCCGTTCAACCCCCAGCGGGACATTGAAACTGGAGAAATTTCGCCCGTAGGCATTGAAACTAAGCGAGTTGTCGGTATCCATGAAGGCCGGATCGCTCCAGCCCACATCAAACTGGAAGTTCTTTGCGTTGGCGACCGTGCTTTGGTTGCGGCCGATGACACCGGTTCCGACGGCGAAGACCGAATTGACGTTCTGGCCGCGTCCCAGGAAGTTGGGATCGTTATAGCCCAGAGAGCCGAAAAGTCCGGTATTGGTGTCGACCCCGCCACCCAGCGAGATGGCGCCGGTGCGTTTTTCATCCAGTTCTACGGTCAGGTTGTATTTGTCCGGGTTGTCGGGAGAGGCCGTAATGACGCGGCGGACATCCGAGAAGGACTGGGTGCCGAAAATCCGCTTTAAGTCTTCTGACAGCAGTTTCTCGTTGTAGACTTTCCCCTCCTGAGTGCCCATCAAGCGCTTGACGACGAAGTCCTTGGTTTTGCGGTTGCCCACAAACTGGATTTTGTCGATGGTGCCTTCGTTAATTTTGAGGTTGATGACCCCGTCCGGATCGTCCTCGATGCTGGCCACTCGTGCCAGTACGAAGCCCTTTTCAGCGTACAGCTTCTCGATTTTCTCGATGCTTTCATTAAGCTGGCCGATATTCTGGGGCAAACCGGTCTGGCTGGCAAAAATAGCCTGCAGCTCGTTATCGTCAATCAGCGTGTTGCCTTCGATATTCACCCCGGTAACCGGTGCATTTTCTTGCACCACAATGCGCAACACGATCCCGTCGTTGGTTGAAATAGGCACAGCCTTGATTTTCTCGGTGAAGTAGCCCATGTCATAAATACGGCGCAGATCATCTTTCAGGGTGTTCTTGCTGTACAGGCTGCCTGGGCGGATCACCATACTGTCCTTGATTTTTTGGGACGTGATCAGCTTGTTGCCTTCAATGTTGACCTTGTTGATGGTCAAGCCCTGGTCGTAGCGCTGTCCTCGGGCCGGTCGAATCTCATCGGGCGCAAATTCAGTCAGCGGTGTGGGGGTGTTTTCCTCGCTTTGAACGTCAGAGGCGGGAGCCAAGGCGTCTTGGGCAAGTGCGGTCAGCAGGGCCGTCTGCGCCGAAAGCAGCAGCAATGCCGCCAGCAGCGAATGGGACGTCAGCTTGAACAGGTGATTTCTCAAGGCGTACACCTCATCAGATTGGATTTGTTCTTCTGTTGAAACTTGATTTTCGGGATTGCCATCAGCACGAACGCATCCTCAGCCATTTACTAAGATTGTCCCATAATAAAGTCGGGACCGACAAGAAAATTTTCCTTTCAGAGCGCCTCAGCAGTATCGGCCTCATTCGGATTGGGAGGTGTGTAGTGTCCCTTCAGCATGACCAGCCCGCCGCTGAGTGAAGTCAGGGTGGAAATAAGCAGCCAGTAGACACCGAAAGCCAGCGCGGTGTGGTCGGGCAGTCCCGCGCGCATCAGCAGGGCCTGGTAAGCAAACTCGCGAACGCCCAACCCGCCTTGGGTCAGCGGTATGACGCTGGTCAGGGCCACCATGCCGTAGACCACCGCGATAAATAGCGGCGAAAGTTGAATATGCAGGGCCTGAGCCACCAGCAGGTGCATCCCAATCATCAGGATCTGAACCACTAGGGAAATACCGACCGAACGGCCCAGCAGCGGCAGATTGGCCCAATACACCTTGGCTTGCGTTAACAGGTCCAGTTTGGGAAAGCGGTTGGCCCATTGCTCCAAGGGAAGCCGCCACAAAATGCCGTAGCAAACCAGGCCACAGAGGGCCATCAGCAGCAAGGTCAGCCGGATGTCCCAATTCACGGTTGAGAAAAAGGGCACCGGGACTTTCAGCGTCCAGTCAATGGCCGCAATATCGGGCAACAGGCACAGTCCTGCCGTCAGCATCAGCAGCGCAACCAGGCCCACCCCACGCTCTGCCAGAATCGTGAGCAGCGTTTCCCGCTTTCGGCGCCCCGTGGCCCTGGATAGGTAAAACATGCGAACCGCGTCGCCCCCGATGGCGCCCGGCAAGAACTGGTTGCAGAACATGCCAATCAGATAATAGTCGTACAGCTCCCGCAAGGGGCGTTTGATACCCAAGGCCTCCGCCAGAAACTGCCAGCGATATGTACTGATGACCTGCGAAGCCAGATAAATCGCCACACCAATAGGAATATACCAGAGGTTAGCCCTGGAAAGTTCGGCAAATGTCCGCTCTAGTCCTGTTTTCTGAAGCACAAAGGCGATCATGCCTAGGCTGACCAGGATTTTGACCAGCTGCTTCAAAGAAAACGAGCGCTTTTTTTCAGGTGTGCTCGTTTCCGTTGCGGTTACCAAGGTGGCCGTTCCCGTCATCGCGCGTTGGTCATCCGTTTTCGGCTGGGTCATGCTGGATAATTTCCCGGATTTTGAAGATGGGCTTGTTCTGGGATTCAAAATAAGTTCTGGCCTGGATTTCGGCAATCAAACCGGTAGAAATCAGCTGAATGCCGGTCATGAAGGACAACACCCCCAAGATCAGCAGCGGGCGGGTTCCGATGTCCTCACCGAAGACCAGCTTGTCCACCACCAGGTAGGTTAGGAGGATGGTACCCATCACCAGGAAGCCAAGACCGGCCCGGCCAAACATATGCAGCGGGCGGGTCAGGAAGCGACGTAGGAAGACCACCGTCAACAGGTCCAGAATCACCTTGAAGGTGCGCGAGAGATTGTACTTGCTCTCGCCAGCGATACGGGGGCGATGATTGACCGGGACTTCCTTGATCACCGCGCCGTCAATACTGGCCAGCGCCGGGATAAACCGGTGCATCTCGCCGTAAAGTGGCACTTCCTTGGCGACTTCCGCGCGATACACTTTCAGTGAGCAGCCGTAGTCATGAATCTTCACCCCGGTAGAGGCGCCAATGATGCGGTTCGCGATCATCGAGGGCAGCTTGCGGGTTAATGCCTTGTCTTGCCGGTGCTTGCGCCAGCCACAGACGATATCCAGGTTCTCCTGCTCCAGCATGTCGATAATCTCGGGAACCTGAGCCGGGTCGTTCTGCAAATCGCCATCCAAAGTCACAAAGTAGCGACCACGGGCATGGTTAAAACCAGCGGAGGTGGCCGGTGTCTGCCCGAAGTTGCGTTTCAGGCAAACCACCCGCAACTGGGGAAATTCGGTCACCAGATGACGGAGCGCCTGTACGGTGCCGTCTTTGGAGCCATCATCCACGATGACAATTTCATAGCTGCGACGCAGCCGGTCGCCGGTCTGGGCGACTTCCCGGATCAGGGCATCCACGTTATCCACTTCGTTATAGACCGGAATAATAAAGGAGACGTCAACGGTCGTTTCCGGGTCGGCAATGCCGTTCAGCAGGGCGGCGCCATTCAGGGTTGGGCGGAGAGTAGGGGACAGGGTTTCTTTCATGGTTGGGGTTTCCCGGTTGGGGTTGGGACACACTCGTACAATCAGGGCCTTGCTTTGCTAACAGAGAGTAAACTATAAATACGGTCTTTATCAAGAACATCGACTTGCATCGACTTGGGGAGCAGGCGCTCCAGCACCGGCAGATGCTGGTTTCTGGTGATTACGAAAGTTTTTGGATTGCCGTTCAGCGTTTCAATCAGTTGTGCGCGATCGGTATTCACGTAACGGGGTACCCGGCGCTGTCCGTAGAAAGTCAGGCTGGGCCGCTGGATTTCAAACAGCACCACGGGCTCATTGCCGATTTTGCGCAGGTACTCCAGCATCGTTCCCTGGGTAGCCCGGCTGACATTGGGGATAATCCCGTGCAGCGCCACGACAATGAGCACTCCCATAGTCCCGGCCTGGGTGAGCAGGGCGGGGGCGATTCTTTTCTGGCTGAGCAGCCAGGCTACCAAGCTGGTGCCCGTCACCAGCAGCAGCACCGCGACTAAGTTGTATTCGTTGGCCACAATGCCGAGGGCTTCTCGGGGAAGCAACTTTTCCATGTTCAGAATGAACACCAGTCCACCGGTCATGCTGGTAATCATCAACAGCCAGGCCGGAATGACAAACCACCGGTTGGCCCGGGCTTTCGCGCTTAGAGATTCCGCATGCCAGGCTTCGGCGGTCAATAGGGCCAGTCCGGGGAACAAGGGCAGGATATAAGTCAGCAGCTTGGTGTGGCTGACCGTGAAGAAGGTGAAGATAAAGGCCACCCACAGCGCCGCATACAGCGGGACCAGGTAATTGAAGTTTTTGTCCTGGATATGCGCCCGGTGCGAGGTACGGGCCTGCTGCCAAAGGCGCCGGATCGCGGTGGGCAGGTACAGGGTCCAGGGCATAAAGCCGACGAGCAGCACAATCACATAGAAGTAGAGGGGTTGCTGGTGGCCGGAAACGACATCCGAGAACCGGGTCATATTATGGAAGAGCAGGGCGTCCAGGAAGATTTTTCCGTTCTCCTGATAGGCGAGCACGTACCAGGGAACGGCAATGGCGGCGCAAATCAGCAGGGCCATCGGCAGCCAGCGGTTCAGCAGGCAGCGCTTGAAATCGCCAATCAGCAGGGTGTAAATCGTGAAGATGGCTCCCGGCACGACAATGCCCACGGGCCCCTTGGTCAATACGGCCAGTCCGGCAAAGACGCCAGCCACTAGCCACCAGCGGATGTCCCGGTGCGCGGCCATAAACAGGCTGAGGGTGATGCCGGTCATGAAGCAGGCCAGCGTCATATCCGTAATGGACATCCGGGACAGACCCACGAACATGATGGAGGATGCGAGAATCAGCCCGGCGAAAAAGCCGTATCGTCCGGAAATCCAGTGACGGCCGAACAGGTACACCATACTGACAATCAGTGTGGCGGACATGGCGCTGAAGAACCGGGCTGAGAACTCGGAAATCCCGAAAATTTTGTAGGCGATGGCAATCAGCCAGTAGAAGAACACAGGCTTGTCGAAGCGCAGCTCGTAATTAAAGTAGGGCGTGATCCAGTTGCCGCGCTCCAGCATTTCGCGGGCGGCTTCGGCGTAGCGGGGCTCATCCATATCAAACAGGGGGTAGCTGCCCAACTTGTAAAAGAACAGCATGAAAACGAACGCCAGCAACGCCAGGAGCTTGATGTGACGAAAATTGAAGCTGAACCGTCGTGGGGACGAACCGGACACTTTGAACGTGGATGCCATGGTGCTAGTATTTTATAACGAATTTGGCCGAGGCTACCCCATGAGCGTAAAAATCCCCTTTACAAAAATGCACGGTCTGGGCAACGACTTTGTCATGCTGTCCGGTCCAGATGTGGGCGGTTTGGGCTTAGACCCGGATCACAACAGGCCTGCCCTGGAAAAACTGGCCGCATTTCTGTGCGATCGGCATTTCGGAATTGGGGCGGACGGCCTGATTTTTCCGGCGCCGCCCAGCGACCCGAGCCGCTTTGATACTCGTTTTGTGTATCTCAACAGCGACGGCACCTGGGCGGAAATGTGTGGAAACGGCATCCGCTGCTTTGCGTTGTTTGTCAAAGACCTGGGGCTGGTGCAGCAGGACCACTTTACAGTGGAGACCCTGGCCGGTCCGATTCGCCCCCGGATCAACCCCGATCGCACCGTGACTGTGGATATGGGTGCGCCGGTCCTGGCATCGGCCCTGATTCCTTTTGTCTCCACCCATAACGGCATCAGTGCCGATGCACCCGTGCAACGCTACCAGGTTCCGGTCCTGGAAAAACAGGTGCCGGTAACGGCGGTGAGCATGGGCAACCCGCACTGCCTGGTGTTTCAGGAGGAATTGCCCAAAGCGTTGGAACCGGCCGTTTACGGTCCGGCACTGGAGAAGCATCCCTTTTTCCCGGCCAAAACCAACGTGGAGTTCATTGAAATGCTGGGTCGCGATCGCTTGAAGGCAACGGTCTGGGAGCGGGGCTGCGGTTTCACGCTGGCCTGCGGCACCGGGGCTTGCGCCAGCGCGGTCGGCGCGATTCTGCTGGACAAAGCGGATCATGACGTGGCTGTGGAGCTGCCGGGCGGCACGTTGCAAATCCATTGGGACGGCAAACCGGAATCACACGTGTTGATGAGTGGTCCCGCGACCTATGCATTCCGTGGCGAGATTGAGTTGCCTGAAAATTTTTTGTAAACGGACGTTTTTTTATTCAAGAGATTTCCCGGACTGGAAAACATTTCCCTCTCCCGACGTCATCAGTAATACGAGTATGAAGCGGAAGAAGTGCTGACATGAGAAATAAAATCCTGATTAGTCTGAGTGCCCTGATGTTGTCGGTGGCCTTAATCCCTCCGGTGCTGGCCACCGAGCTGCCCACCGGCGTTTTGTCGTATCTCAAGCAAAAAGATCCCGGCGTTAAGGTTCGGTTTGACGGGCTGGTCAAATTCAGCAACGGGGAGACCTATGTGCCGGTCATTCCGCAGGACCCCTCCCTGAACCCGGAGCCCCAGCAGGTGATTGCCAGCGTCCCGGCGAAAGCGGTCTACCCGGATCTGGTTGAATTCGACAATCATTTTTTCCTGTTGCGCCTGATTCAGACGGCGTCCGGTCGGTTGACCTTTCCCAAGATGGTCGAGTATCCGCTCCAATTAAAAGAAGGCCTGCTGCCCCAGGATTTTCTGCTGCCCAGCAATTTGTTCATCCCGGTGGAACTGAAAGTCATTTTGGGCGGTTTGCCCTACAATCCGTCTTTTGCGTCCGGCTCGCCTGTTGAACCCGGCAGTAGTCCGGGCATTGCGCCGCCTGCGGCTACACAGCAGCAACCCGAGCTACCGCCACTCAAGGCGCCGACGCAGCGGAATACTTACGTTTTCGACTTGACCGAGCAGAAAGTGCTGGCCATCGATTCCACGAATGGACGCCGCATTGGCGATGTTGTCTTGGATTGCGTGCCTTCCAGCCTTCGGGTGTCCCAGGACGGGACGAAGTTGTTTGCGCCTTGTCTGTCCACCAACGAGTTGGCGGTGGTTGACACCGGTTCCAACCTGGTGAAAACGCGGGTGCCGGTCGGGCAACGTCCGGATGCCCTCCTGTATATCGAGAAATCCCAGGAAGTGGTGGTTAGCAACCGATATTCACCTTTCCTGTCCGTGATTGACGGTAATACTTTGCAGCAGGGCGATCGGATCACCTTGCCGGGCAATGGTGGTGCGATGACAGAAGTTCCGAACGACCCCGAGCACCGGATTGTCGTGGCCGATGCGGCCAAGCCGCAGCTTTACGTGGTCAATGTCCAAGCCCGCACGGTGGAAAGAACCTTGAAGTCCCTGCCGAATATTTCCGCCCTTTGGGTGGGCTGGGATCCACGCGGCCAGATGGAACTCTGGACAGTGAGCCGCTCCAAGCGGCAGGTCCAGATCATGGATCCGGTCAATGGCACCGTGATCAAAACCCTGGATGTGGGCGCAAAGCCGGTTGAATTCGCCGCTTTCGGCAACCGGATTTACGTGGTTGCGGCCGGTAGCGATCGCCTGGATGTGATTGACCGGGCTTCCAAGCTATTGCTGGATCCGGTGAACCTGCCGGAGGGGAGCTTCCCGGCCAGCATGATGACCCTGTCTGTTGAAAAGCGTGCCTATGTGACGACTGCCGGAGCCAACAACCTGGTGGTGGTCGATCTGGAGTCTGGAAGACTGGAAAATACCATACCGGTTGAATTTCGGGCCAGCATGATCACCATGACCCCAGACCCCGAAGCCGATCACCATGCCGTTTCTACGGGGCCGCAGCAGAGTCTGCCCGCCGTGGAAAAGCCGCAGGAAGCCTCTCCCGAAAAAGATCAAAAAGCAGGCAGCTTGATGAACAAGGGTTTTTCACTGTTCGGTAAGCCAAAGCCCCAGCCGGCACAGGGGCAATCGCCGGATGCGAAGCACAAAGGGCAGGACGCTTCAGGCTCGGTAGCCTATCCGCTGGGGAGCAACCGGAATAATGCCGCGTTGCCCGCGCAGAACAGTGCCAAATTGACTTTTAAACTGGGCAAAGGCAAATCCAAAAAAGAAGCGCAGCAGCAACCGCAGACGGACACCTCAAAAGCGATAGGCCCGTCCGAACCGATTCCTGTTGCGATTCCTACCATGGTTCAGGGTGCTGACGCGACCAAGAGCGACGCTCCGCCTCAGATGATCGAAGAAGTCCCCAAGTAAGTAGGCTGTCAGTCTGCCAGAATGGGGCGTGACAAGGTTCTTTGCGCTCTGCATATTGTCATTGGGATAGGTCTGTCGAAGTCTTAAGCTGTCACGGGGGCTTCCAGCAGGGTCAGCGACCCGGCTTGGGCGTTAAAGCGGGCTTGACAGCCCATCGGAAGGGTGGCGGTCTGTTCGCCGTGCCCGACCGAGAAGCCATAACCCATCGGCACATCCAGCCCATCGGTCAAGGATTTCAGGAAGTCGGGGAGCGCCATCTCCGGTTCGGCTTCGATCTCCGAAAAATCACAGAGCAGCAGGCCTGCAATACCCTCGAATATGCCAGCCAGCTTCAGCTGCTGAAACTGGCGGTCCAGGGAGTAGTATTTTTCTTTCCAGTCCTCAATAAACAGAATGTGTCCCTGGGCCTTGGGCTGCCAGGGCGTACCGCACAAGGCGGACAACAGCGAGAGATTTCCACCGATGAGCGGACCTTCGGCTACGCCGGGCCGGAAGCAATGATAGGTATCCCGGTTCGGAATTTCGTATGGCGCCTGTGGTTGGTTGGAAACCAGTTTAAACAATTCCGTCTGGCTGAAGGGCTCCCCGTGGACCAGGTTCGAGGTCAGCATAGGGCCGTAAAATCCACCCAGACCACAGCGCTGGTAGAAGGGCAGCAGCAGGCTGGTGATGTCGCTGAAGCCGATGAAAACCTTGGGGTTGGCCGCAATCAGCTCAAAATCAAGCTCTGGCAGGAGTCTCATGCAGCCATAGCCGCCGCGTGCGCACAGAATTCCATTGATGTTCGGATCAGCAAAGGCGTCGTGCAAGTCGCGCAGGCGCTCGGCATCTGTCCCGGCAAGATACATCCGTTGTTTGCGGGCATGGGGCATCAGCCGGACCTTGAACCCAGCCGTTTCCAACAAATCCAAGCCGCGATCAAAAGCTTCCGTCTCTCGGGTGGGGCCGGCGGGCGAGATGACGGCGATGGTATCGCCGGGCTTGAGTGCGACAGGCTTGCGCAGTTGTTGTTTCAGAATACTCATGAGGCCAGTCCTTTCCAAAGATCAGCCTCATTGTAGAACAGGACCGGAAAGCGGGCTAGCCTTACTTGTCGACGATCTCTGATTTGACCCTCTGTAGGGCTTCCTCGGCCTTTTTGGCCTTGGCGGTTACCTTGCCAATCGTTTCGGTGACGTTGTTCTCCGAAACCCCGGCCGCCAGATCATATAATTCCTGGTGACAATTTTCGGCCGCTTCCGCGATCTTCCGATTGGCGTCGTCACCCGTCAGGTTTTCGGTAAAGGGTTTTAAAAGTCCTGCCAGTTCGTCTTTCACCTGTGTTCCAAGCTCGGCGATTCTGTCTTTGCTCTTGGTTTTGATTGCATCTGTTACTTCGACAAGCCGTTTGGCGTGATTCCCCAGGAATTCCTGAAACTGTTTGGCCTCATCTTGCAGGGTTTTGGCAGCACCCCCCTTCAGGAAGAAGTACCAGGACAACCAGGCTGCGCCGCCGGCAACAGCAAGTTTCAAGAGGTTTTTAGGGGTCAGTTTGCTCAGGATGCCGCCCGAGCCGCCGTTGCTCATATCCCAAAATTGGCCATCCGGTTGGGCCACGATGGAGCCCGAAGTGGTGTGTCCGCTAAGCCCTTTGGGATCTGCACCTGGGGGCATACCTGTTCCAAGCTGCGGTCCACCGGCAGGAGCTCCGCCAAGTCCACCGCCGCCGGGCCCGGAGAGTGACTGGAGCTGACTCAGGAGTGCTTCCAGCTCGGCTTCGCTGGGTTCGCCGGGTGTACCGCCGGTCCCCATTCCGCCACCGGATGGTGCGCTGGCCGTTCCCTGCGGCGGACTGCTGAAGCTTGGCGTGTTGTTTTGGGTATAGTTGACGCCTTGGCCAGGGTAGGATGCTCCGGTGTTTTGAGCCGCGAGGGTGGCTCCGGGGCCTGCAGAGCCAGCCATATAGTTGTCGACGGGAGCTTGAAAGGCTTGGTTCTGGAAACCGGGCGTCATCGAGGTCTGGTCCAGGGGCTGCTGGGCATAGGGATAGCCGGTTTGTGGGCTACTCATGTTGAACTGGGGAACATTCGGGTACATCGGAACACTCCTGAAATTTGTAAAATCAACAGATCAGTCTGGCTAAGTAAAACCCCTGAAGCAAAATTGTTGACCGCATGATTTTACAATAGTCGCCGCTGCAGATCATGGAAGAGGCTTGAGCGGCTGTCTGGAGAATCCCCTTTGAATGCTTTGAACCCAGGCCTACCCCAAACCTACAAGAATAAGCTGCGCGTACTGGCCGGCTTCGCCTTCCGGATCCAGCTGGACCGTCTTTTGCAAATGGACCCGTGCACTTTCGCTATCTCCCAAGTGCAAGTAGCAGGTGGCCACGTCGCTATGGCACCAGGGATCGGTGTCTTCGGTCTGCAACTGGTACCGATACTGGGTTAATGCCTTTTCCCAGGCCCCCATTTTGGAATAGATTCGTGCCAGGTTGAAGCAGGTCCGGAAATCATCCGGGGCCAACTGCTGGGCTTTCAGGAAAAACTTTTCCGCGTTGGGGAAATCATCCCGGTCTTCATACACATTGGCAATGTTGAAGTAGGGATTGATATAGGTGGGCTCATACTCGATGGCCTTTGCCCACCACTGTAGCGCGTAATCGGGTTTCCCGAGCAGCGCGCAGGCGATACCCGCCTCGGTCGATAGAATTGCCCGGGTTCGGTTGGCGCTTTGCCCCACTTCCAGCGTTTTACGGTAGTTGACCACGCTTCTTTCGTAATCGCCTTCCGCGCGGTAAATGCGGGCCAGGTGATAATAGGCGGTTTCCAGTTGGCTGTCTTCCTGGAGCGCGGCCGTATACAAGGCCAGTTTTTCCGCACCTGAGGAAACCTGGTGTGCTCCCAGCACCAGTTGCATGGCTTTCAGCGAGGTACTGAACGGTGCCGTTCCGACGCGGTTGTTGGGGCCGCTTCCAAAGATGGCCTTGGCGAAGTGATCGGCGGTCATGTTGATCAGGCCGTTCAGCTCGGCCACGGGGATGGCCGCAATGGGGTTATCGGGAGAAGCCGGTTGCTGCAATTGGTTCAAGGATAGCGTGAGAATCTCATCCACGATATACCGGTGCTCTTTGGCTGCATAAAGCCGGAAAGTGACTTTAATCTCGCTGATATGGGTGCCATCACTGATGGAAGGCGCAATGACGCCGGTAAACAGGTAATGGGTTCGTGTTGTCTGGCAAACCTGTTTCAGCTTTTCCAGGATTTCATCATAAGACAGCCGGATATCCAGGATAATTCGATCCGTCACCGTGGCCAGATCCTTGTATTGAACCTCCGTGAAGCGGGCCAATTGACTCAGCACCCCATAAACGTACAGCTCCTCGACCTGATGGAGGAGTGGGGCTTTGGAGGCTTTGTTCAAACTGACAGCGACCAGTTTGGGGGAAGGGTTGGCCATGGCGTCTTCCGGGATGATCTTTACTGTGACCCACGCATCAGTATGATCGTTTTGGTCAAAAGGGGCATGCCTTATTTGGTGGAATTTTGAACGCTTGCTCCATTGTAGAAGAGAATCCGGCTTTTGCGGGAAGCGTTTGCACCAGGAATGGTCCTGTTGATCACCTGTCCGCCGCCTCCAATAATGGCTGAGGTTCCGGTGTTGCTGGCAATCACCAGGGGAAGCCCGGTTTCGGCGGCTCGCATTTGTCCTATGGCCAGGAATTGGGCTTCCAACAGTGGGTTTTCATGAAACCACCCCAGATTACTGGTGTTCAAAAGGAGCTTGGCGCCCGCTTGTTGGTACCGGGCGGCATATCCGGTGTTCAGAGGATTGGAATCGATCAGCTCGAAGCAGACCAGGCCGCCAAGCTTCAACCCGTTGGCTTGCAGGAGGGGGGCTCCGTCTCCCGGTGTATACGGGGCGGAATAGCCCACGTTTAAAGCGGAAAGAAGTTCCGTCAGCTTGGGACCAAAGCCATACGGCGTGAATTCCCCAAACGGAACCAGTCGGCGCTTGTGATAAAAGCGTACAGGGGTATCATTGGGTGGAATCAGGGCAATGGAGTTGTGCTGCCGGTCCGACGCATCAAAACTGCTGACCCCGGCTGCGATATAGAGCTGTTTTTCCTGGGCCAGCATCTGCAAGCGACGGATCATGAGGTTGCGCTCCGGGTTCTCCAAGGGCACCCAGCCGGGCACCACCCCTTCCTCGGGGTAGATGAGCAGAGTATCTGGCGGGAAATGAGCGTTTCGGGCGGGGGATAGATAGGCTTCATCCGCTAGCGCCGGGGTCATGCGGGCTGAACGGATGACTTCGATGGGCAAATTGGCCTGAATCACCGCCATCGGCATGGGCCAGTCGGTCTCCGAGGGTGGCGGTGCTTGGCTGGTAATTCCGATGAGCGCCGGGACGGTCAGTGCGAATGCTGCCATCGATTGCTTTCGACCTGAAAGGTGACGGGTGCGGAGAACGTCCCAGAGGACATTATGAAAAACGACCAGGGCCGCGACACCGCTGCCGGTGACAAGGGCTGCCAGCATCCGTATGGGCCAGAGCGGGGCCTGGGTGTATTCCAGCAGCGCCCAGGGGAGGGCCATGGGAGTCCAGTTCAGCATGGAAAAGCCGAACATCCACAGCAGCGGAAACAGGAGCAGCCGTGCCCACTCGGTTTTCAGGGCTTTGTAGCCCAGCATCAGCAGACCACCCAGCAGGCCGCCTTCGACCGCGATAATCAGCCACCCCCCTAATGTCACCAGCCGACTGCCCCAGTCCGTAAAGCCCAGCCAGGTCAGCGGATGCAAATCGAAAAACCACAGGCAAAAGAGCCCGTGATAGGCAAAGCCCAGCCAGAATCCGCCCTGAAAAATCTGCTTCCAGCTTTCCCGCCTTCGGACCCACCCCAGCGTCGGGATCAGGGCCAGCCACGCCAGCATCCACAGCCCATAGCCCGGTGCGCTCAATCCTAGCAGAGCGCCACAGGCAGCCATCCAAAAGGGGCTGCTCCGGAAATTGTCAATCAGCGCCAAGGGTTCCTGTTGCTCGTGTGGCGCAGAGTTCTCCGGGAGTTCGGAGCAGGCAGGGGACGACTGGGTGGCTGCGGCTGTCTTCATGCCAATAAGATACCGTTATCGAGGGCATTGGTCTATCCGGGACTGAAATTGTTCCACTGATTACAGTTCGGCCCTGAAACCCCCAGTTGCCTGACTGATGGGCACTTTTCCATGCGGGGGGCGATGGGCAAGCTTGCTATAATCGGAGCTATGAGAGTGCTTGGCATCGATCCGGGTCTGGGCAGGGTGGGCTTTGGCCTGCTGGAGATTGACGTGGCCGAGGACGGGCAATCCGAGCGATTCGGCGATTGCCAGTGGGGAATTATCGCCACCTCCAAGGATAAGCCGGATGGCCAGCGGCTTGAGGAAATTCATGAGGATCTGACGGGCCTGATTGAGCAGTTTCAGCCGGATGTGGTTTCCATCGAGCGCCTGTTTTACTTTAGAAACGCCACCACGTTGGTGCCGGTGGCCCAGGCGCGTGGGGTGATCCTGATGGTTGTCAGCCGTTTCAATCTACCGGTGTATGAATACACACCCATGCAGGTCAAACAGGCCATCACCGGCTACGGGAAATCGGAGAAGCGGGAGATTCAGGAGATGCTGGTGGACTTGCTCCGTCTGGAGAAAAAGCCCACTCCCGACGACGCCGCCGACGCCCTGGCCCTCTCCGTCTGCCACTACAACCACGTGGGCCGCGTCCAATTCCTGCAAGCCCGCCACGCACAGAGTCAAGCCGTTCTTTCTTGATTGTTTCGGAGACTGGCCCGGATTCTTGTTTCAAGTCCCTCTTTTGGGTAGAGTAATACCCAATCAGACCCATGAGATGAGGATTTGGATATGCAACAGGCAGTACGTGTGGCGGTGTTTGGTTTTGGTGGATTGGGCCGGGGGATGGCTCGCCTGGTGCCCCAGCGGCCAGATTTCAAGCTGGTTGGCGTTGCCGATAGCCAGGGGTATGCCTTTGATGCTAATGGGCTGACCATGGACGCCCATGATGCCCTCATGCAGCCGGTCACCCCGGATGCGGATTCCATCATCAGCCTGCTTAAGCAGCACGGCAAAGAGATTGACGCGGTCTTTATGGCCCTGCCCAACCTGCCGGTGGAGTTCTTCGCGGAAACTGTGAAGCGTATTGCCGATGAAACCGATTTCGAGGGCGTGTTCGTGGATGCCCTCAAGCGCACTGAAGCGGTGGAGCGCCTGTTTGCGTTGAACGAGCAACTCCAGCAGCGCAAGATTCTGTACATCACCGGTGCGGGTGCGACGCCTGGGTTTTTAACCACCGTGGCCGCCGTGGCCGCGCACTCCTTTGTGGAAGTGCTGGATGTAAATATTCACTTCGGCGTGGGGATCGCCAACTGGGAGGCTTACAAAGCCACCGTGCGCGAGGATTTTATTCACCTGCAAGGCTTTGATGCCAAGCGGGTGGCCTGTATGACCGATGATGAAATCGCCGCCGAGCTGGAAGCCCGCGATGGTTTGATTCAACTGGAAAACATGGAACACGCCGATGACATCATTCTGGAGCTGGCCGGGGTCTGCCTGCGGGATCGCGTGCGGGTTGGCGGGCTGGTGGATACTCGCAATGCCAAAAAGCCCGTCAGCACCACCGTCACCGTCACCGGTCGGACGGCCAGCGGCAAAGTCGGCAGCCATCAGTTCGTGGTCAGCGATGAGGCCAGCATGGTAGACAACGTGTGTGGACCGGCGCTGGGCTTTATGTTGCGCGGGATGGACCTCTACGAGCGTGGCTTTGCCGGGCTGATGACTTCCGCCGACCTCATGCCCCGCTTTGCACGTTGCGTGCATGTCTCCGGCGAACAAAGCCAGATGCAAGAGGCGGCGCTGACCGTCTAGGCGATGTCGCTGTTCATTACCGGCACGGGGACCAACGTCGGCAAGACCGTGGTCACGGCTGGCCTGGCCGCAGTGCTGCATGCGTGCGGCGAGTCCTTTTGTGTCTACAAGCCCATCCAGACAGGCTCTCCCGATCCGGCCCGCCCGGAGGATTTGGTGCAAATCCAAGAATGGGTAGGGGCGAAAATTCCCACGCATTGCACCTACTGCCTGCCCATGCCTGCCGCGCCCTATGCGGCTGATGCGGATCGGATCATCGATCCTCAGCGGCTGCTGCTGGATTTCAAACGCTTGCAGCAGGAGTACAAGACCGTCCTGGTGGAAGGCGCGGGTGGGGTTCGGGTGCCGGTGGCTCCCCAGTTCGAGATGATTGACCTCATGGATCTGTTCCAGTTGCCGACCGTGGTCGTGGCCGGTCCCTCCCTGGGGACCATCAACCAGATTCTGCTGACGTTGGAGGCACTGGAACGCCGCCAACTGGAGGTGAAAGGCGTGGTGATTTCCGGGATGCCGAATCCCCCCTTGCAAGATCCGGCGGTTGCGACCTTGCGGCAAACGCTGGAGCCCTTCCTGAACGTGCCCTTGCTGGGCGTTTTACCTCACTGGGACATCGTGCCGGAATTTTTCTCTCGTGCCTCCGTGCTGGAGACCTTCGAACGGTTGCAACTGCTATAACCCGTCTTTTTGTGTGCTTTTGCCTGATAGAAGCGATGGGTATGCGGTGATGACAAGGGTGGGGGTGGTGACGTTTTGTAACTGTCGGGGCAATTGGCGACCATCGATTGTTTTTATTTTATTGGACTCTTTTCCCGAAGTGGTCCAGTTTAGGCTTGATAGGCAATTAGGCTTAACAGGTGAAAACAGAGAGAGTGTTCATTTCCTAGAGAGAAAGGAACCGTGTATGGCGGGCATTAGTCCCCTGGGTTCACAAGTCGGCTCCAGTGCTGCATCCGTTTCCCGGAATGCAGATGCGACGCAATCGGCACAGGCCAATCCCTCCACGCAAGGCCAAGCTGCTCCAGCAGGTCAGGCGGAAGGAAACCTGCCTAATGTGCAGTCGCTGATGCAATTGCTGGACCAGATGACCGCGCAGAAGAAGTCCAAGCCAAAAGGAAGCTTGGCAAAGTCGTACCTCAAAGAGGTTGGTCTGTTCAAACCCCGTCCGCTGGAAAAGCAGGTGTCGGTCAGACAGTCCGATGACAGCGCTTATTGGTCCGCTCTCGGTTACGAGGCGTAAAAGTTCAGGTCAGGATTCCGGGCTGCGGCCACTTCATCCACCTTGCGTACCGGTGTGGTATGCGGGGCGTTCAGCACAAGCTCGGGATTGGTCCTGCACTCTTCCGCAATGGCTTTCATGGCTGCCACGAACTGATCCAGGGTCTCTTTGGATTCCGTTTCCGTGGGTTCAATCATCATGGCTTCCGGTACAATGAGGGGGAAGTACACCGTGGGTGGGTGATAGCCATAATCCATCAGGCGTTTCACGATAGCCATAGTGCTGAGATGGGAATCAGTCACCTTTTGCTTGGCGTTAGTGAGAATGAATTCGTGCTTGCAGACCTGGTTGAAGGCGACCTGGTAATCCTCTTTCAGGCACTCTTTCAGGTAGTTGGCGTTTAACACGGCATCCTGGCTCACCTGGGCCAGTCCTTCGGCGCCATAGGCCTGGATATAGGTCAACGCTCTGGCGATCATCTCGAAGTTGCCGTGAAAGGCCTTCACTTTGCCCACTGAAAGCGGGCGGTCATAGTCCAGGTAGTAGCTTTCGCCGTCAAAGGCGGCAACAGGCGCGGGCAAATAGGGTTCCAAGATCTTGTTCACCGCCACCGGACCGCATCCGGGACCGCCGCCACCATGGGGGGTGGCAAACGTTTTGTGCGTATTGATGTGCATCACATCAAAACCCATTTCGGCGGGCTTGGCCTGGCCCATGACGGCATTCAGGTTGGCGCCGTCGTAGTACATCAGGCCGCCCGCTTCATGCACCAGTCGGGTGATTTCCAGAATGTCGCGTTCAAACAATCCAACCGTACTGGGATTGGTCAGCATCAAGGCGGCGGTTTTATCGCTGAGCACCGCTTTCAGCTTGTCCACATCCACCTGTCCCGCTTCCGTGGACTTGATTTCAATGACCTTGAAACCGCACATAGCGGCGGACGCCGGGTTAGTCCCGTGGGCGGAATCCGGAATGATGACCTCTACGCGCTGGGTTTGGCCGATTTTCTCAAAATGCGCTTTCACCATCATCATGCCGACCAGCTCTCCCTGGGCGCCTGCCGCCGGTTGCAGGCTCACGGCGTCAAAGCCGGTGATATCGGCCAGATACTGCTGCAGGGTATAGGTAATCTTCAGCGCCCCCTGGCTCAGGTGGTCCGGGGTCATTGGGTGCAGACGGGTCAGGCCGTCTAGCATGCCGTAGTAGTCGCAAATCTTGGGGTTGTACTTCATCGTGCAACTGCCCAGCGGGTAGAAGGCCTTGTCGATGCAGTGATTCAACTGGGAGAGCCGGAAAAAATGCCGCACCACGTCCAGTTGGGCCACTTCCGGCAAGCGGGGGGCTTCCTCGCGCAGAAAGGCCGCGGGGATGAAAGAGGCGGCAGGCTTTTCTGCCACGCCGGTTTCCGGCAGGGAAAGACCGCTTGCCCCCGCATGGGACATTTCAAAGATGGTAGGTTCCAGGGTTTCCTTATCCAACAGAGAGTGCATCAGCAGGCGGCCTCCATCTTTTTTTCAGTCGTACCGGATGTTTCAGGCTTGCTATGAAGCCCTTCCTCGGTACGCAGAGTTTTCAGGTAACTTTCCACTGCCGAAACGTACAGGTTGATTTGTTCCGGGGTGGTCATCTCGGTGCAGGTCACCAGCAGCACATTGTTGGCGTCGGGATAAAAACGCTCCAGCTCGATGCCGCCTAAAATACCCCGCGTCTCCAGATGCCGCAGCAACGGGCGCACCGGCACCGGGAAGCGAACGGCGAACTCAAACAGGAAGGGCTGCGCCGGCTTGTACATTTCCACGCCGGGCAAACGTTGCAGGTGTTCGGCCAGGAAGTGGGCCCGCTGTGCCGACAGGTTGGCCAGGGTTTTCAGGCCCATTGGACCGATGAGGGACATATAAACCGTCGCCTTCAGGACATTGAGCGCCTGGTTGGTGCAGATGTTGCTGGTGGCCTTCTCCCGGCGGATATGCTGTTCGCGGGTTTGCAGGGTCAGTGTGTAGCATTTCTTGCCGGTTTTATCCACGGTGCGACCCACCAGACGTCCCGGAAGCTGGCGCAGGTGCTTGCTGCGAGTGGCGATATATCCACCATACGGCCCCCCGAAGGAGAGATTGTTGCCCAGTGGCTGGATATCGCCGGTGACGATATCGGCCCCGTAGCTACCGGGCGCTTTCAGCAGGCCCAGCGATACGGGTTCGGCGGAGACAATAAACAGCGCGCCGGTGGCTTCGCAGAATTGCCGAACGGGATCGGTCGGTTCCAGGTTGCCCAGGTAGTTGGGCACTTGCAGGATCACGCAGGCGGCCTGTTTGTCGCTGCTGTCCAGCACGGCCTCGGCTTGTTCCGGGTTGAATTCAACCAGCGTTACATCGCCCAGCCCCGCCAGATACGTCTTCAGCACGGCCCGGTAATCAGGGTGCACCGTATCCGCCACCAGCACCTTGCTGCGCTTGGTGGTGCGCATGGCCATCAGGGCGGCTTCAGTAACCGCCGAGGCGCCGTCGTACACCGAGGCGTTGGCCACGTCCATGCCGGTCAGTTCGCAAATCATGGTCTGGAATTCATAAGTCACCTGTAGAGTGCCTTGGGCGATTTCCGGCTGGTAAGGCGTGTAGGCGGTATAAAATTCCGCCCGTCCGGCGATGTTGTTGACGGCCATGGGCACGTAGCGGGCATAAGCCCCGCCTCCCAAAAAGCAGGCCATTTGCTGCCCCCGGTTTTCCTCTGCCAATGCGGCCAAGGTCTGCTGGAGTTCCTGTTCGCTCAGTCCCTGGGCGGGTAGCACGTTGTAAGAGATATTATTTCGGAGTTGCGCGGGAATATCTCCGAACAGATCCTCGATCCCGCTCACACCGATGGTGTTGAGCATCGCCTGCCGGTCCGCATCAGTGTGGGGGAGAAAATTCTGCATGCTCATGCAATGCAATCCTTCTAGATTCGGGCTTCTGATTGGCCCTCTGCCGACGCCGTAAGCGTGGGTATGGCCTTACCACTCATATTTCTGTTAAAAGCCGTTGCCCCGCCATTATAGTACAAGCCCCCCCAAACCCACCAGTCATCCATTACACACAAGTTTGCACGGTTGCCAAATTAGCGTGCATCCAAAACTCTGGGTTGTTTCACCCGCAGGGGAACACCGTCGGTCATTAAAAAAGCTTGAGTTAGCTGCCTTCTTCGATGAATTTGAGGTAGACGTTGGGTTCCAGCAGCTTTTTTAGCTCGTCTGGTTTGGAGAGCAGGATTTCCAGCATCCAGCCGCCATTGTAGGGGTCGTCGTTGACCATTTCGGGTTCTTCGGAGAGCTGGCTGTTGATGGCAATCACCTCGCCGGAAACCGGAAGATACAAATCGGATTGGGCTTTGACCGACTCAATCGAACCAAAAGACTCGCCCTGCTCGAAGCTCTGGCCGATGTCGGGCAATTCCACGAAGACGATGTCCCCCAGCTGGCCAGCCGCATACTCCGTGATGCCAACCCGGGCGCGGTCATCATCCATCATCCGAATATACTCATGGGTTTCTGCCAGCAAAACATCATCCGGCATCGTATATTCTGCGACCATTGCGGTTTCTCTCCTTGCCTCTATAGCTTTCTATATAAGTCTTACTTCTGGTAAAAAGGGCGTTCGACGATTTCTGCGTCCACGTCCGTACCCCGGACCCGGATTTGGACCGTATCTCCCGGTCCGCTAATGGTATGGGAGCGGATATAACCCATGCCGATGGGAATGTTGAGGAGCGGCGAAATGGATCCGCTGGTCACCTCGCCCACCGACACCCCATCCTTGATAATAACATCATGCTGGCGGGCGATGGTCCGTTTGTTCAGGGTAAAGCAATGGAATTCCTTGTCCAGCCCGTGTTCCTTCTGGCGAAGCAAGGCCGTCTTGCCGATAAAGTCAACCGGTTTGTCCAGTCTGACCGACCAGCCCAGTCCTGCTTCCAGCGGGGTGTCATTTTCGGAAATATCATGCCCATGCAGCGGGTAGGCTGCCTCCAGGCGGAGGGTATCCCGTGCGCCCAATCCAATCGGAGTGAGGTTGTTGGGCCGCCCCAACTCCAGCAGCAAATCCCAAAGCTGATTGGCCTGGGTGCTGGGAACCACGATTTCGACCCCGTCTTCGCCGGTATATCCGGTTCTGGATAAGAGAACCGGGATGCCTTGAATTCGGGCTTCTCCAATCTGGAACCGCTTGGGAAGATGGTCGGTATTGTACCCGGTGCGGGCCAGGACATCCGCAAATTGGGGTCCTTGCAACGCAAACAGGGAGTAGCGATCAGACAGCAGGTTGAACTGAACGTCCGCGCCAAGCGCTTTGGCCTGCTTGCGCATCCAATCCATGTCCTGCTCGGTGTTGGAAGCGTTGCAAATCACCAGGAATTCCTGGAAGCCGGGCATGTCCTCGAAAGCGGGCAGCAGGTAGACGATGATGTCGTCGATAATACCGCCGTTCTCGTTCAAGAACTGGGTATAGACGGCCTTGCCGGGAAACAGTTTTTGCAGGTTCTGGGGAACCAGCCGATCCAGAAAGGCACGGGTCATTTCCACGTCCCCGCTGGTGACGGTGACAAGTCCCATATGGGAAATATCGAAAAGTCCGGCTGCCTGGCGAACGGCGTGGTGCTCCTCCAGGACTTTTCCGTACTGAAGCGGCATATGCCACCCGGCAAAATCAACCATTTTGGCGCCGCGCTGCACGTGATTGGCGTACAGGGCCGTACGGTGCCCGGTTGCTACCATCGGGGATGCGATCTGTTCATGGGGTGATTTGGTCATCATAAAGATGATTTTTGAACAGGTCGCCCGCCTTGTCAATTTCAAAATATGCGTCGTTTGTGCGGAAAAAGCGTTTTGACTCAAATTTGAGTATTGATTTGCAAGAAATGACGACGCTCATCAGTTTGTCAGGCAGTGGTTTTAGCCAAGTTGCAGCAAGGTCAGCCAGGCATAGACAACAATTGCTGCGCTCAAGGTCCAAGCCATCGTTGCAGGAAGCTGTTGCCGGGTTGCGGAAATGGCAATGACTTTAGGCTCATCCTGAAATCGGGTTTCGAACTGCCGCGCATCATACCGGCTGTACTCGTCCCTGCGTTGCATCCTGTACATTGGATTGTCCGCTCCATGTTTTTCCACATGAAAGCTTTCGGCGAATCCGTCAAAAACTTTAATGGTCGGCCAGATTTCAGCAGCCGACGCGATGATTTTTGTAACTTTCCGTAATGACCGCCGAAATCGCCTGCTCTCGTTCCGGCATGGCGATGTTTCCTACGGAATAACTGCCTCTCCCGAAGTGTAAGAGGTACTCAATGTTCCCCTTGGGGCCGGTGATCGGAGAATAATCAAGGCCCAGCAAGGCCCAGTCCGGCAGCAGGCGATCGAGATCCGACAGAACACCATCAATCACCCGTCGATGGTTCTCCTCTCCTTGAACCACTCCCTTGAAACTCCGGTCCGACAGGTAGTCCAAGTACTCGAACTGGGGCTTCAGCAGCGCGACGATTTCGGCATCCTCCGTCAGCAGGTTGGCCAGCGGCGGCAATACTTTTTTAAGGGAGATAAACGACGTATCGACCACCCCCAGTGTGGGTCGGTTCTCGAATTGTCCCGGTTCCAGGTCCCGGATATTGGTTTTTTCCAACACCTGCACGCGTTCATCGGTGCGCAATTTCCAGTCCAGTTGTCCATGGCCCACATCCACCGCAATCACTTTGCTGGCCCCCCGCTGGAGCAGGCAATCGGTAAAACCGCCGGTGGCCGCGCCCACATCCATGCAAATGCGGCCCTTTGGTTGGACTCCAAAGTTGTCCAGCGCCTTCTCCAGCTTCAGCCCGCCTCGGCTGACGAAGGGTTGCAGTCCGATCACTTCAATCTGCGCTTTTTGGGGGGCAAACAAGGTGCCAGGCTTGGTCACGGGCTCCCCATTCACCCGGACTTTGCCGTCCATGATTAACGCCTGGGCCTGGGCACGGCTGGTGCACAGGCCGAGATCTACGACCAGCTTGTCCAAGCGTTCCTTGTTGGATGGGGGCATGGGTCTCCACTTTTCGTTAAACGGCTTCGGCTTTTATCATAAAATGGGAGGCAGGCGGACTCAAACCTCCTCTTGAACTTTTTGGAAAGGCTCTCTCGGAAAGACGCGCTATGGCGGAACAATTCCTGATTGTGGGGCTGGGAAATCCCGGCAAACAGTATGAAAATACCCGGCACAACATCGGCTTCATGGTCGTCGAAGCGTTGTCTCGCCGCTGCGGGATTGCCGGAAAGCAGGAGAGCCGTTTCAAGGCACTGGTCGGTACTGGACTCTGTGGCGCGCATCGGGTGATTCTGGCCCAGCCAGTCACCTATATGAACCTGTCCGGGGAGGCGGTGGTGAAGATCTTGCACTACTACGACGTTCCGCCGGAGCGCTTGCTGGTCATCTATGATGAGGCGGCCTTGCCGTTCGGGCGAATCCGGATTCGGCCCTCCGGCAGTGACGCGGGCCAAAAAGGCATGCGGTCGATTATTACATCGTTGGGCGGAAACCAGGATTTCCCCCGGTTGCGCGTCGGGATTGGCGGCCCCCCAGCTAAGATGGCCATGCCGGACTACGTGTTGTCCCGATTTGATACCGAGGAGCAGCAAGATCTCCCGCGCATCATCGATGCGGCTCTGGATTGCGTGGAAGCCTGGATGGATGCCGGAATAGAGCGGGCCATGGAGCGTTACAACGGCCTGGAACTCCTGGAACCCACTGTCTGAATAGAATCATAGGTTTAAGCGATTTCCCTTTGGGTGGTTACTGGTGTTTCCTGTTTTCGCAGTCGGGCCAAGGTGTGGATGAGTTCCGTGGTGAAGTCGGCCACCTGTTCTCTGGGTGCGTTATTGTTGATAATCAAATCCGCAACCTGCCGGGTTGGCAGAATGTGGTTTTCCAGACAGGTTACGGTGGTATTCCACATGTTATCCGTGGTTCCCCGGTTCTCGCGACGGTTCCGCGCCAGCCAGCGTTCGCGGCGGGTGTGTTCGTCCACGTCCACGTAAATTTTCAGGTCGTAGTGGGGTAAAACGGCAGGATGGTGGAAGGCGTGGATGCCTTCGGTCACGACAAAATGCGTAACCTGGATTTCAAGCCCTTCCTCGATGATGGCGGGCTTGCGCACCGGCGTGCCGTAGCGCAGTTGCGGTATTCCCAGCCTACTGCCCAGGGGAAGGTTGCCCAGGCGTCCCAGGTCGTTGGCCAGGTCGCGAAAGCGAATGTGGGCCGGATCGTCGAAATCGATCTCATCATAGAATCGTTCCAGCGGCAGATGCGGAAAATCCAGCTCGAAGTCCCGGTAATAGTTGTCCTGGGTGAAGGCTGAGACGTCAGAAAGCTGGCCTAGCTGCTCAACCAGGATTTTTCTCAGGAAGGACTTCCCGCTGCCCGAAGGGCCGGTTAGTGCAATGACAAAAGGGGTCTTGCCGTCTGTGATCTTGCGGGTCCAATGGGACAACTGTTGCTGGAAAAACAGGGATACCGATTGCACAACCGGGAGAGCCTGTTCGCTATCCTGACGCAGGATGTCCTGAACACGGCTGAGAACCAAATTGGGAAGCTGTTTATCCATCTTGATTTCCGGATACTCTTGAAAGCGTTGTTTTCGTGGCGGCTGCGGATGTTTCGATTCTATCGGGCAAAGGTGTCTGCGGGCAATCCTGTATGAAGCGATCGGAACATTGGGTTGAGTAAAACCGAATATTTATCGGTTTACATGAGCCCTAGCTTTGCCGCAGCATGATGATAGAGCAGAACAGCGTCCGCGCTATCTATTCTCAATGATAGCCGAATGCCACAACCAATGGATGCAGGATTACCCTATGATGGAGGAGCGTATCCCGCGAACGAGTTCGCAGGAGCAGATGGACGCCCTGAGTGCCGGACTTTCGGTGAGTACGCTGCCGGGACATGCGGCGCCTGCCCTGGGGTTGCAAGAGCAAGCGCAGGTGGGATTACCGGAAAATCCGGAAGATCTGGAAGACGGCGGGCCTGGCCGCCGGGCGGTCAATGCCACGGCGTATCGCATATTCAAGCTGCTCCAATGGTTGATTGAGTCACCCCTCAGCGTGGAAGAGTTGAACCGGCGCTTTGTGGCCGATTCCAAAATCGGAAAAAAGCTCTCCAACGATTCTGTCTGGCTGTACATCAATACCTTAAAGGCTTTAGGGTGCCGCATTCGCAGGCCGGGCCCGAAGAACGGCTTTCGGTACGAACTGCAATATCATCCGTTCGGCCTGCCGTTGACCGATGCGCAGTTGGAAATGCTCTCCCTGGCTAAGGCCCACGCCCAGCAGATGTTCAATCACCAGGAGATGCTGGTGCTGGATCGGTTGCTGAAAAAGATTGTCCATTATGCCGCCTGCGAAAACCCAAGAGAAACGATTGATCGGTTGTTCTCCAAAAGCCGCAGCTTCGATTACGAAACTTGCAGGCAGCATATCGAGGCCTTGGAACGCTGGGTGGTGGCTGAGCAACTATTGCTGCTCACCTATCAATCCCCATTGAAAGGCCAGGAAACCTTCCATTTCCTGCCAGAGTTCCTCTATTACGAGCAGGGCGTCGTGTATGTACGCGGAGAGCGCCCGGATTTCCCGGAGCCCAGTAGCCTGCGTCTCGATCGGATTGTAGGGATGGAGGGCATCTCCGATGCCGAGCTTTCGGACGCGTTGCGCGATCGGCGCGCGTGGAAGACGGAGGTGTTAATCAGGCTGGATGTATTCTCTGCGGATGCTTTTCAAGGCTTTGAGCTCAACGAGGCTCATGGTGTCTACGAAGAAACGCTGCTCTGGCAAGAGGAGGCCGATCGGACCGGTTATCAGGTTCGCCTGATGGTCCGGGATTTCTTTTATCTGCGGCAGCGTCTGCTCTCTTGCGGTTTTGCCTTCCAGGTCTTATCGCCGGTTGAATTCAGGGAAGAGCTGATATCTACATTGAGTGTCATGAAACGGCTGTATGAGTCGGGCGAGGTGAATCATGGCCCTGGCTAAATCCCCAGTCGAATCGTCGGCTGAGCATTTGAACATCAATATTTCAGCGTATCGCGTCCTATATATCCTGCTTTTGCTGGTGCAATACCGCAGCCTGAACGTGATCGAGCTGAACCGTTTCCTGTATGAAAACGCGCTCATCCAGCGTATTTACAATACGGAAACGCTGACCAAGTACATCAATACCCTGCGGGAGGTTGGCTGCCGGATTCCGCGTGCCAGCAATCGAAACGACTACAGTTATGATCTGCTGAAAACCCCTTTCCCTCTGCGCCTGGAAGCTGAAGAACGAGCCATTGCCGAAAAACTGCTCGGGCAGTTGTGCAGGCAGCCGGATGAGATGCTCTGCAATGATTTTCGGGAGTTTTTAGAAAAACTGGCTTGGTGTGTCGAGTGCCCGCCGCTTTCGGAAGAAGAACATGCAGAACATTGCTTGCAGCCTTTTCCGGAATTGGAAGCGCGCAAGAAGCTGTTGAACACGTATCGTCGATACTGTCAGGATGCATTCACCCTGGATGTTCGCTACCATCCCGAAGATGCGCCGCTGCGAGAGCTGCTGGTCGAACCTCATGAGGTCGTGGAGCGAGGCCAGCACCTGATGCTGGTAGGCACGGAACAACGCTCCCAGGAACAGATTTCACTGGATGTGGCCCGAATTCTCTCCGCCAAGCAGTTACCTTCCAAAAACAGGCGGCAAGTCACCCAGACGGTGGTGGTCTTCGCGCTCTACGGGCGCCTGGCCAAGAGCTACCGCTTGTATCCGGGAGAAAAAATCATTTACCGGGCCGCCGAAGAATGTCACGTCAAAACCAAAATCACGGAGCCATCGGGGCTCATCAGCCGCCTGCTGAAGTACGGCCCCTCCTGCCAGGTGCTTTCGCCGGAGGCGATCCGGAAAACCATGCACCAGCGGATTGAACAGATGCTGACCGCGCTGACTTTAAACGTCCCCGAAACCTAGTAGAGCATGAACAGGCGCTGTCCGCCTTTCAGTTCACGCCCCTGGTGATAGCCAAAAAATGCCGGCTCTTTGAAGGGCCGATTCACCCCGTAATTCTCCCTGAAATCTTCGCTGTCGGTGTTCAAGGCGGTCAAAAACGGATTGTAAGGCTTCTTGCCGCTGCCCATCTTGGCGGTCACGGGGGCGAGCGCGGTCGAGGGCAGAGATTGCCGGACCGGCGTCTTTTGCTGGCTGGGCAGCGCTTTGTTCAAACCTAAAATAAATGGCGATGTCACGGGCGCTTCCTCCTGCTACTTCTGTCATCCTCCTAAACGTTATTCTAGTTTTTTGCGATTGCAACGTCGTCCGGTGGATGGATGAACTTGGCCGTGCCCTGGCATACTGCGGAACTGTGAAGGCCATAGCCCGGCATATCCGGGAGAAATGTTCCTGATGCATGTTGCGAAAGAGCCCGTGGATTCAGTTACAATGGAACTTCGTACCGAAAGGAATTGAAACTTTGGATTTTGCAGATATCAAACGGCGGCTTGAAGTCCTGGCTCCCAGGCTGGAAGCGGCAAGGGGGTTTCTTTGACACCCCGACCATCCGGGAACAGATAGCCAACCTGGAAAACAAAAGCACCGTGCCCGGCTTTTGGGATCACCAGGAGACCGCCCAGCAAATCATGCAGGAGTTGACCGATCTGAAAGACGGGGCGGAGAAGATGCACCGCTGGGAGACCCAGGCCAGCGACTTGCAAGTGCTGCTGGATGTGGCCCAGGAAGAGGGCGATGAATCCGTTTTGCCGGAGCTGGCCGCCGAGGCGGACGTGCTGGAGAAGGAAATACTTTCCTGGGAGCTGCAAAACCTGCTGAGTGACGAATACGACAAATCCGATGTCATCATTAGCATCACTGCGGGCGCGGGTGGCACGGACGCCCAGGACTGGGCGCAGATGCTGATGCGGATGTACATGCGCTGGGCGGAGCAAAAGGGCTTCAAGCGGGATGTTTTGGATATCAACGAGGGGGAAGAGGCTGGTATTAAAAGCGCCTCCATTCGGCTCTCCGGAAAATACGCCTATGGTTACGCCAAGGCTGAGCGCGGGGTGCATCGCCTGGTGCGGATTTCTCCGTTCAACTCTTCCGGCAAGCGGCAAACCAGCTTTGCTTCGCTGGAAGTCAGCCCGGTGGTGACCGGGGTCACGGCGGCGGATATCGAAGTCCGGCCGGAAGATATCGAAATTGACACCAGCCGCAGCGGCGGAGCTGGCGGGCAGAACGTCAACAAGGTGGAAACCGCCGTGCGCATCGTGCACAAGCCAAGCGGCATCGTGGTTAGAAGCCAGCAGGAGCGCAGCCAGCTACAGAACCGGGAAATTGCCATGGACATGCTGCGATCCAAGCTGCTGGCCCGAAAAATTGCCGAGCATGAGGCCAAGTTGGCCGCGACGCGAGGCGAGGTGATGGATGTGAACTTCGGCAGCCAGATTCGTTCCTACGTGTTCCACCCCTACAGCATGGTGAAGGATCATCGCACCAACGAGGAAACCGCCGACGTGGACGGCGTGATGAACGGCGACCTGGACCGCTTCGTCGAAGCCATGCTGCGATATAGTCAGGCCCAACAGATACAAGCCCAGGAGGCCAGCGCATGAGCGCCCGGAAAATTCTGGTCCTCAATGGGCCCAACCTGAACCTGCTGGGGCAGCGGGAGCCGGAGATATACGGCAAGCAAACCCTGGATGACATCAACCGGGGGCTTTTGGAGCAGGCGAAAGCCAGCGGGTTTGCGCTGGAATTTTTGCAATCCAACCACGAAGGCGATTTGATTGACGCCGTGCAGCAGTCGCGGGAAACCACCGTGGGGCTGATCATCAACCCTGGTGGATACAGCCATACCAGCGTGGCCCTGCGGGACGCCATCGCCGCCTACCCGCATCCGGTGATGGAAGTTCATCTCACCAACATCTTCCAGCGCGAAATCTTCCGCCATCATTCCTATATCAGCGCGGTGGCCACTGGAGTCATCTGCGGCCTGGGCGCCACCGGATACCGGTTGGCTCTTGAAGCGCTGCTGGGGAAACTAACCCAGTAGTCACCGTTTTCAACGAGAAGCACTTGATTTTGTTACAGCATCATCTCTTGATGGTTGGCAACAAGTCGCCTTATCGCCTGCGGCAGCGCCAGAAGGTTTTCAGTGGAAAATCCGCCGGGATGTCTCCCACCGGGTTGAACGCTTCGAATTGAATGTCATGGAAATCCGCCGCCATCAGGTATTTTTCCACAGCCATCTCATTGAAGTACTGCTCGCAGACCTCTTCGCTGCGATGCAGCAACTCGCCCTCGTCCGTGTACTCATCGACAGAAAACGTGACTGCGGCCCGGCCGGAAGTCTCGTCAAAACGGGAGACGGTTTTTAAACGGTAGTTGGGGCCTTCGTCCGTGTCGCTGCCGTTCCAGAAGGTCCGGAAATTCTCCAGGGTGTTGAGATCGAACAGGAACAATCCGCCTGGCTTCAGTGCCTGGGGCACTTGCAGAAACGTGGCTCGCAGTTCTGTTTCGTTGGAGAGGTGGTTCAGGCTGTCGTAGTGGCAAATGACCAGGTCTACCGGCTCTTCCGTCTGAAAATAGCGCATGTCCGCCTCCCGAAAGATCAGCTTCAGCGCATGAGCCGGATCGGCCTCCGCTTGCTTGCGCCGGGCCTGGGCGAGCATGTTTACGGACAAATCAATCCCTTGCACATCATAGCCTTCCTGGGCCAAGGCCAGCGCCAGCGTGCCGGTCCCACAGGCCAGATCAATCATCCGTGCTGGTGGGGCAATGTCTTCAGACTTACAAACCTTCCGAACACGCGCCAAAATCTGGGCTGCGAAATCCAGTGAGCCGGGCCAGTCGTATAAATGTGCCAGTTCGTAATACATGACGTTACCAGTAAAGTGTAAAGTTTGTAACAAAACAAGGGGTCAGGCAGCGTTTCAGGTAATCCGGAATCTTGAGCGCTTTGATTGGTTCATTGAATCTCAACGAGATTTTCCAGCATTAAATAAGTACAAGAGGAATTGTTCCGATGAAGCTTTCCAATCCCGCCCTCCAATTTGCAGGCGCCTATCAAGTGAAAGTGAAGCTGAAGGATGGCCAAGCGTTCCTTCCAGGACAGGTGAATTATGCCTATGAGGCCGCTGCTCGACAATTAGCGGAGGCAGTAATTGGAGGTGGCACGCCCAGACGTGAAACTGATTACAAGGGCTATTGGCTGGATGTGCCGCTGTCTTCCGATTCACGATTGGTTTTGGTGAATGATGCCTTGGGGGATCATCTCGATATCATACACAACAAGATGCGGGAAGCCGAACAGGAATACCCCACAAAGGATTTAGGCCCTTCACAGAAAAAGGAAATGCTGAAAAAACAAAAACAGTTCCTGCGCTCTACGCGAAAGCATCTGGCAAAAGTTGCGGAACGGCACCCCGTCACGGTGACGGTGAAGCCGGTCAGCCTGGCCAAGCCCTTCGAGGTTGTAGATCTCCAGTTTGAAGAGCCAAACGCTTAGCAAATGCTAGGTTTATCAGGTTTCGTTCCGGTGTATTGGCCAGTCCGAAATTTTCTTTTGTCATCTGCGCGAAATCTGCGCATAATAGAGCTATGGCAGAAGTTGTTTTGGAAAACATATCCAAGTCGTACGACAAGACACAAGTGATCCGCGACGTCTCTCTGGACATTAAGGATCGGGAGTTCGTGGTGCTCGTTGGCCCCAGCGGCTGCGGGAAATCCACCATCCTGCGTATGATTGCGGGCCTGGAGACCATTACCGGTGGCACCGTCCGCATTGGGGAACGGGTGGTGAACACCGTGCCTCCCAAAGATCGCGATATCGCGATGGTTTTCCAGAACTACGCGCTGTACCCCCATATGAGCGTCTACGAGAACATGGCCTTCGGCCTGAAGATGCGCAACACGCCCAAGGCGGAGATCAATACCAAGGTCAACGAGGCGGCCCGCATCCTGGATCTCGACAACCTGCTCCAGCGCAAGCCCAAGCAACTTTCCGGCGGGCAGCGCCAGCGGGTGGCCCTGGGGCGGGCCATTGTGCGCAACCCCAAAGTTTTCTTGATGGACGAACCGCTCTCCAACCTGGATGCCAAGCTGCGGGTGCAGATGCGTTCTGAAATCGCCGCCCTGCACAAGCGCCTGGACGCCACCACCATTTATGTCACCCACGATCAGGTGGAAGCCATGACCATGGGCGATCGTATCGTGATTTTGAACGGTGGCGAGATTCAGCAGGTGGATACGCCGCTGAATGTCTACCATCACCCGGCGAACATGTTCGTGGCGGGCTTTGTCGGGCAGATGAATTTTCTCACCGGCATCCTGGAGGCAGGCGGTTTACGCTTGGGCGACGGAACATTGTTGCCGCTGCCGGGGGACCTGAGCGGCAAAGCTGGAGAAGCCACAGGTCGCGGTGCGGTACTGGGCGTGCGCCCGGAGCATTTGGTACCGGAAAGTAGTCCGGAGCCGGGCTATGATATGACGGTGACGCCCGAGCGCATTGAACTGCTGGGCAGCGAGCAGATGATCCATTTCAACTTCAGCGGACAGCAGGTGGTGGCCCGGTGGCCATCCGAGCAGCCGGTCAGTGTAGGTCAGACTATCAAGATGAAGCTGGAAATCGGCAAAGCCCACCTGTTTGACGGTGCCACCGAAGCAAAGATTATCTGAAGCTGAATCCGAAGCGCCGCCTCGGAAATCAGCGGATGCGCCCATCAGGCAGGGAGACGTTGGGAGTGAGCCAGGAGAGCAACTTGGTGGACGAGCCGGAAGGTCGCTTGTCGCGAGTTTTTTGCGGACTCTTGATCCTGGCCGTCATCGCCTTCTTCATGCTGACGATCCAGGAATTGCCACGGGGCGATGAGGCCATGTTTTTTCTGCAAAGCCGGATCATTGCCGACGGCGGCCTGCCCTACCGGGATTTTTTTCATGTGACTTTTCCGGGCGGGTTTTACCTGGGGGCCCTCATCATCAAGCTGGCGGGCTCCAGTTTTCTGGCCTTGCGAATGGCGGCTTTCCTGGCACTGGTTTCCGGGCTGTGGGCGGTGTATCAAATCGGAAAATCTTATCTGGATGCGCGTTTGCGGTTTCCAGCCCTGGCCTGGCTGATGCTGATGATCGGGCAGACCGCCAACTATAACTATCATCTTTTTAGCGCGGTGGCGTCTATTTGGGCGTTGTTTTGCCTGGTGCGCTTTTTGCAGCGACAACAGCGTGGGTGGCTGTTTGGGGTTTTTCTGCTGGCTGGTGTGGCTGGGGTGATTACGCAGAGCCGGGGCATTCTGGTGACGATTGCTTTGGTGGCCGCGCTCATTCCGGCTGTTCGGGTGCTGAACATCCGATTGATGCCGTCGGATTGGCTTAAGGCCGTTCTGTTGCCCCTGGTATTGCCCTATCTGCTGCTGGCGATTCAACTCGGGGCCACCGGCACCTGGGATGCCTTTTTTCGAGATACTTTTGCCTGGCTGCTGCAAGGTCACTACAGCGCCACCAGCACCCACCTCTACTTTGATACCGGCCTGATGGAAATGTGGAACATGCTCGTGGCCCCCGGAAAGCGTATTGTCTGGCAAAACCTGCCGATGGCCCTGTTTATTTTCACGGTTGCCTGGCTGCCGGTGCTGGGTATTTTGTGGGCGATGCAGGTGCTTGCCTATGATTGGTGCTCTGGGCATCGGCGCTCCTGGCGGCCATCTCATTGGGTTCTGCTGGCCGTCTGCGTGGTGGCCATGGCGCTGTCTGTTTCCACGCTTTCCTATTCCAAAGCACATCACATCGCCATGACTGGTCTGCCGGGGCTGTTTCTGGGTTTTCTAGCCTTGCAAGCGCTTTTCGTCAAAAAAAAACCTGCCGGACCGCGCATGCTGGGGGCGGTCATTACCCTCTGGACGCTCACCATTCTAGCGGTTCGCATCGGTCAAACCCTGCCTGCCTTGAACAATCCCGCCAACTGGCTTGCCTCTTACGGTACGGTCGAGCGACAGTACCTGGTTTCCGGCTCTCCGGTGAGCGCTTTGCAGTATGCCATGGCGGTGGAAGCCATCCGGCAGCTCAGCCCGGAAGGCGCACCCATCTTGGTGTACAGCAGTTCGCCGGAGTTGTATTTTTTGGCTGATCGCAAGCCGGTGGGCCGCTTTTTGCTGGTGTATCCCGTTTTGCTGAGTGAAGAGCAGATCCGTGAACTGCGGGATACGCTCGTGCGCCAGAAACCGCTGCTGGCGGTGGATGATCGTAAGATGGAACGGCTATATTTGGACCATCGCTTCAAGCGATATTCTCGGGAACAGGTGCAGCTGCCGGCGCTCACCGACTATATCAATGCACACTATCAAGCCTTTCCCTTGGACCCCTTTACGCTGTATCGCCGGAAAACGTCCGATCAGACCGGTTACGCGGCAGATCCCAGCGAGTACAGCAGATTCGTTTGGCTAAAGAGCAAGTAGTCCGATAGGGTTTTATCGTCGATTTGCGCGACGGCTTCCAGCATGGAGGCATCCGGCAGGTTCATCAGCATATTGATGAGCAGGGCTTCGGGTAGCACGGAGCAGGCTTCCACCAGGGCCCCCTTGGGCA
The DNA here is from genome assembly GCA_036703295.1 of Coleofasciculaceae cyanobacterium. GTDB lineage: Bacteria > Cyanobacteriota > Vampirovibrionia > Vampirovibrionales > Vampirovibrionaceae > DATNPJ01. The sequence goes on from DATNPJ010000034.1 coordinate 225,075, forward strand.
TCCGGTCCAGCTGGCGGAAGAAGAAATCCTCGCTGAGCAACAGCAACAGTTCCGGATCGCGCTTCAGCAGTTCAATCACCATCGGAACCAGCGCCTTGAACGGCATGGTCTTGAAGGCTTCCATCAGGCGCATTTTGTTGGTGCGCATAATCCACTGCCAGATTTCGGAATCCTTCATCTTGTCAAACTGACAATCGCCATAGATGCGATTCAGCAGCAGCAGCAAGTAAGCAGGGTTCATGCGGCGGAGGCCCTTAATCAGCTCCCGGTTGCTCAGCCTGGGAGAGCGCAGAATTCGCATCAATTCGCGGGTGGGCATTTTCAGCACCAGTTGCTCGATGCTGAACATCCGCAAAATGACCTTCAACAGGTATTCGGACGGTAGCCACAGGATGAACCGCATCAGCTTATCCTTGTCGAACAGATTCAGGGCATTCACCAGCATCTTCTTGGGCAGCATGTTCAGGATGCGTATCCAGTCGGCTCGGCCCATCAGACGGAGCACCCAAAATTTGTTCTGGGGCAGATCGACTTTCTCCAGAATGTCATGCAGATCCGGGCCATGGACAATGGGCTTGCCCGACGGGCTTTTCTGACCGGGTTCGGTGGCGCTGACGGTATTGATCATCGTCATGGAAATGGCTTCCATCAGCACCGGATAATCTTTCCACTGTTGCATCGCCCCGGTTTGGGGCATGGCTCCGCTGGCCCCTAAATTGGCCTCTAACGCCTCTATCCGCATCGCTGGTTCCCCTCATGGCATGGCTTCCGAGGGTGCTATCGGTGAATTGCGGCTACACTTGAGGCTTTTGTTACATTCTTTATTACTTCATTCCCGGCTCAGGACGCGTGAGGGCAATCCAGGTGGGCTATACTGGGTGCCTTGCTCAGTACTTTGCCCAAGTTGGGATTTGAGCAAGAGTGGATTCGTTGACTTGCGATCGCGGTTTGGGTAGTCATGAAAGTGATATTAGCTTCGCCTGAAGGGTCATGAGTCATGTTTATTTCGCCAACACAACGAGCCATCCACTTTGGCAACCAGGATGAAAACCCCCAGGTTCGCAAGACATATCCTCCCCTTCATGGCGACTGGGGGCGGTTTACACTGGATGGGGACACCTATTTTGTCGAATTGAAAAACCCGCACATTGAAAAATCCTGGAAAAAGGCTTTTAAGCATCTATTTGCGGCCAAAAGGCTTGAGAAATCAGAAGATTGGTGCGGGCAAGTATGGGTAAAATCCTCCCAGCATCAACGCAAGGCCCCGCATGAAGAGCGCCATCCTCACAAACCAAACTGGACCAAAAGAACCTCTAACCCCCAAATGAAAGCGGTATATGATAGTCTGATGGCTGTGTATCACGAAATATGCCGCCCTTGGGTGGCTTTATACGAAGAGAATGCTTTGAAGCAGCCTGGATTCAACAAAGCGACAGAGGATGAATTCTTGAAAGAGGAATTCAGAAAAGAGCGAGAGACCGAGCGGAAAAAATGTGAGCAGGCTACTCACAATGCCGGGCTGCTTTCGGCAGATGATACAGCCCCTTTTGTAATAGCGGAAGATCTTTGATATCCGTTGTTAGCCTCAAAGCGGTGTTTTCTGAAAGCAGGGCATGCGGTCCGGTCTGGTGGGCGCTCTGCTATAATAGGGTTCACGCTTCTGCGGGAAGTTTTTGGTGGAAAGAGGTCCAAGCGCTATGAGAAAGTCGTTACCGGTTGTGTTGGCTTTGACGATTGGGATGGGGCTGGGCATGCCCTCTACAGAGGCCCTGACACCGCAAGCCCGAGAGTATTACAATCAGGCCGTGCAGGCTGAGCGCCGGGGGAACCTGGAAGAAGCCGAGCAGGCGCTGCGTAGGGCCATTGGCATGGACCCGCAGGATTACCTGAACGTGGTGAAGCTGGCCTCTATTCTCAATCAGCAGGGTAAACCCAATGAGGCCATCAGCTACTACCAGAAGGCTCTCAGCTTGAACCCGCAGGATGTCATGATCCTGTACTCGTTGGGAGGCATTTACGAGCAAATGGGCCAGTACGGCAAGGCCGAAGAAGCTTACGGGCTGACTTTGCAAAACAACCCCCGCTATCAGTTTGGCTTGTTGAATCTGGCCCGCACCGAGATTCAGCAGAAGAAATATGACCCGGCCATCGGCCATTACCAGCAGTTTTTGCAACGCTACCCCGAACATTACGAAGCGCGCCGTCACTTGGCCAAGCTCTATCTGGCCACTGGGCGAGAAGCGGAATCGGTTCGCGAGTATGATCTGCTCAAGCAGCGTTTTCCGCAGCAGTTCGGCGATCACCTGGATTTGGCTCGTGCCCTCACTGGCTCCGATCAGCCCCGGCTGGCTTTGGAAGAGCTGAAGACGGCGTATGCCAAAGAAGGCGGCAAGTCTGATATCAACGAAGAGATGGGTCGGGCTCATGCGGCGCTGGGGCAATTCGATCAGGCCATCCGGAATTACCAGAAAGCCTATTCGCTCAACAACCAGAAGGAAGACCTGCTGATTCGGATTGCCGATCTGTATCGCGGCCAGAAAGATTACGGCATGGCCATCGAGAACTACAAGGCGTTCCTGCATAAGCACCCGGACGATCAGGACGTGCGGCGCATGCTGGCCAACACCTACCTGGATGACAAGCGCTTCGAACCGGCGGCTAGTGAACTATCCGCCATGCTGCAATCGACCACCGATCCGCAAAAGCGCTTCGAGTTGCAGAAAGATATGGCCTTTGCGGTCCAGATGGCTGGTGAGCTGCCGCAGGCCGTCAGCTTGTACGAAGGCTTGTTGCAAAATAATCAAACCGCACGGATGGCGGACCAGGATCTGCAACTGAAATCGAACCTGGCCATCGCCCTGCACAAACTGCGTGCCTACGACAAGGCGATCGCTGTCTACAAGCAAATCTACTATGCCGACGCCATTCAGCAGCAGGCTTATCACATCAACCGGGATAGCCTGGGGAACGACTTGGCCATTGCGTTGACCGCAGTTGGCGACGCGGCGTTCAAGGCGGGCGATTACAATATGGCCGTTTCCAACTACGGGGATGCTGTCCTGTATGCGGCTAAAACCAATGCATGGCCCTACCTTGGGCTGGGCAATGCCTATTACGCCCTGAAAATGCCGGATAAGGCCTATGAAGCCTACGGCGCCACCCTGGAGCGGGAACCCGGCAACGTGACCGCAAAGCTTTATCGCACCAAGCTGGCCATGGAGCACCCGGAAGCCCTTCGGTTACCCGAAAAAGAGGGCGGCAGCCTGAGCCAGACCCACATGAGCATGCTGGAGAAGCTGGCGAGAGAGAATCCCGACAACCAGGACGTGCAGGTCACACTGGCGGATGCCTACGCGACCCAAGGAAACGCCACCGGGGCCATTGCCGTTTATGAAAAAGCATTAGCGTTGCAGCCCGATAATATGGATCTGCTGCTGGCCGTCGGCACCCAATGGCAAAAGCTGGGCAACTTCGAGCAGGCCAAGAACATTTATCTGCGCGCCCTGGCCATCAATAACCGCTTGCCGGAACTGCACTACAACTTGGGAATCGTCTATAACGAGCTGGGGCAGCTGGAGCAATCCGCACAATCCTACCAGCAGGCCATAGCGCTGGATCCCGACAATGCCGACTCCCGCTACGGCCTGGCCATCACGTTGGAGAAGCAGCAGAAATACCAGGATGCGCTGGAAGCTTACGAAAACTATGCCACCGCGTCCAATGCCCGCTATACCAAAGAGGCTCGTGAGCGAATCGAGCTGCTGAAGCAGGCGTTGAATCCCGTCAAGCAGCCCGCGATGCAATCCGGCCAGCCGCCGGTTCGGGACGCCAACCCGCTCGGCAAGCCGAATGCCTCCATCAACCATGCCGACACCTACAAGACGCCTCCCCTGCCGTCGCCCGTTCGGCAGGCACCGTCCCGCATCGATCCCATGACTGCCGCACCGACCCAATCCAATCTCCCCGGCGATCCGCTGCAATAACCGAAATCTAACACAGCCCGGGTTTTCGGATATTATTGCCCCATTAACAAGTCGACCAGCCGGTCGCTGATGGGGTAACCGGACTGTTGCTCGAAGTGCATGAACATGGGGCAGGGGTTGCCTTCCAGGAAGACAAACTCCCCTTCGGGCGTGCGGCGCACATCAATGCCCGTAAACACCAAGCCCAGCACACGAGCCAGGGTTCGGCAATCCTCAGCGACCGGATCGGGCAAGGTGACGGGCACAATCTCGGCCTGGAGATCGGCGCGGAAATCCAGTGTTGTGCTGCGGATTTCCCCGGCGAAAAGTTCGTCCTTCACCAGATAAACGCGCACGTCCACGCCTTCGATCAACTCCTGGAACTGGACGGGGGCTTTGGCCAGTTCCTTCATTCGATGGGGCCGCAAGTCCTCCGGCTTCAGTTTCTCGGTATGCGCGCCGCCTCGCACCGGCTTGAAAATGACCTCGCCGTTCAGGCGCTCGTAGAACTCCTGGACTGCCACGGCATCATTGGTGACCAAGGTTTGCGGAATCCGAATGCCGGCCTGGTGCATCAGTTGCAACTGATAGGTTTTATAAGCGTGCATGGCAATCGCCTCGGGAGAGTTGACCCACAGGCAATCCAGCATGCGAAACAGGCTGCCGATGGTGGATTCAATCTCCCGATGAGCCATGTCCAGCAAAAACTGTTCTTTCAGGGGCGGCAGGTTCAAGCCCATATGATAGCGCCAGTACACCGCCTGAATGTCGCTTAACGGGACGGTCTCAGAGCCATCCGCCAGTTGGCCCAAATTTCCGGCGTGTTCATCCGGGCACAGGCTGATTTTCAGGCTGGCGGGGAATTGGCGGGTATCGAAATAAACCGGATGACCGCCCCTTGCGCGGATTTTCTCATAGATAAACGCAGCGTGCGCTTCTTCGGGGGCGCCGATAATCAGGATGCTCATAGGCCTATTATAAAGCCGGGCTGTACGCTGCGCTTCATGGGGAGAGATCGCTTCAGCAGAATGGGGGAGCGCGGTTTTTGGCCTGAATGAGAAAAAGCGCCGGTCAGGCCGGAGCCTGTCCAAACGCTTCTCCTCTTAAGTTGGTTGGGTTTAGCGTGGCGTTCCGCCTGACTGGCCTGGTCCGCCGACCAGTTGCATCATCTGCGTCAGCAACTGAAGCATCATCATTAGCATCTGGGGATTGCCATTTGCTGGTGGTTGCGGCGGTGGTGGGGGCGGAGGCGGCGGGGGAGGTGGTGGTGCCGGTTGCTGCGGTTTGTTCAGCAGGTTCATCATCATCTGCATCATTTGCAGCATCATTTGCGCCATCTGCTGGACCGGTTGCTGAGGGCTGGGTCCGGGCATCGGATAGCCGCCACCTTCTTCACCGAGAGCCAGCGTGGTGACTTGTCCGGGGGGAGGTGTCTGGTATCCGCCACCTTCTTCCCCAAGGGCTTGGGTGGTTACGCCACCGGAAGGAGGAGGAAAGCCGCCACCTTCTTCACCGAGGGCTTGAGTCGTCACAACACCACCGGGTGGGGCATTACCGCCCTCTTCTCCGCGGGCTAAGGTTGTGAAGTTGCCGCCTGCCTGGACAGGGGAGCCAAAATTTACAAACATACGGTTGCTCTCTTTCTCTGAGGTCCCGTGCCTATGCTCTCTCTTAAGGAGGGATTTAATATTTAAAAAACAATCAAAAGGATATAATTGCGCGATATGATCTGGAACGATGGAGATTTTTTACAATGTGTTACCCCCGCTTCGAAAAAGCCCAATGGCAGGGCAATCTTACCCTGGTTGATGCAGGCCGAGACACCGGATTGAGATGTCGCGGGACAGATTAGTTCAACTGTAAAAAGCCCACTTGGCGTCCGCTCTCGTTGCGGCGGAAAGACCACAGCGTCTCCGGGAGGCAACGGGTGCAGGCATTCAGGATTTCAATGCTTTTCAGCCCCAGGGCGCGCAACTGGAGTTCATTGACCTTTTTTAAATCCACGCGGGGTTTGCCGTTCGGCTGGATCTCCCGGTACAAATTTTCAGGTTGAGCAGGGACGGTTTGGGCCACGGCCTCCGCCACTTCCTGAGAAACTTCATAACAGCAGCCGCCGATGGAAGGGCCAATGGCGGCAATCATGTGCTCCGGGGCAGCTTGGTACTCCTCAATCAGCACGGAGGCAAGCTTTTTTGTAATCCCTTGGGCTGTCCCCCGCCATCCGGCGTGAATGACCGCGCCCACATGGCGGTCCGGGGCGTACAGAATCACGGGTACGCAATCGGCCACTTGCACCATGGCCGCCACGCCGACTTCGGTCACGATCACCGCGTCCGTCTCGTCCTCGCAGGGCAGGTCGTTGATGCGGTAGCGGTCCGTGTGGGTCTGGCGAGGCAGGCTTAACCGTACTTCGTTCAACTCGGCCACCCGGCAGAGTGTCAGCCGGTTTTCCTGGATTAAATCCGCATCGAAACCGGGGCCGCCCAGCGTAAACGGATGCTCGCCCGCGCCCTTGCCGGTGAAACCGTGGTTCAACCGTTCAGCGTAGGCGCTCAGCAAGGCCGATTGATACAATACGAATGGGTCGGTGAGGACCGGTTTGACGGTTTCGGGCATCATCATGATGAAAAGCGCAGGATCTCCCCAGTTCGGTTTGCGGTCGTTATGGTTCATTATAACGGTCCTGCTGGTGCTTGCGGGAATCAGCCGGGTTATTCCGGCAAATGCTGCGGATACGCCCGGCCTGAAGCTGGAAGTGGAGCCGGTGAAACAGATTTACTCGAATCGGGAAGGGCTCATGGTGAAGTTTATCTTCACCGCGCGGACCCGCACCAAGTTGTGCCTGGATAAGGATCTGCTCAGTCAGGTGCAGGTGGACATTGCCCGTTCCGGTGCCGGCAAGCTGCCGTTACAGCCGTTGGTGCTGCGGGATAACTCCGCCTTATTCAGCCAGAAGTTGAAAATTCACTGGTTGGAGCCGGGTGAGAGCCTGACCCTGCGCGCCAACTTGAAGCGCTACCGCTTTGATGGCGGCGAAGTTTGGAGACCCGGCGATTACAGCGTGGGGGCCACGTTCAATTTATGCGAACAAACTGCGGACGAACAGGTGATGCCGGGCGGCAAGGAAACGCCCGTGCGCTCGGTCCGGCAGGGCTGGTTTATGATTATGAGCTGATGAAGTGAGGAAGTGCTGATGAAGCAAACATCCGACGCCATTTATATCGTGACGAAAACCGTCGCGCGGGCCGAAGCCATCAAGCAGGCCATTGGGCTGCGGGATATCGATGAAGTGATCTGCATTCCGGTGGAGAACGCCCCGCTGCTGCTAAAGGCCAATCCGCCCGCCTTGACCATTATTGATGCCGAGGGTGATCCGGAGAAAACCGCCCAGCTGATGACTCAGTTGCCCGCCGTGCAAAAAAGCTTGGTGCTGGCCGATCAATTTGATGAAGAGCTGTTTGTGACCTGTCATGATCATGGCGCCCGTGATTTTTTGATCAAGCCGGTGCCGGATGCGTATCTCATGTCGCGGGTGTTGCGCCTGTTGCAGCAGAACCGGCTGGAGCAGTTGGTCGAGCAAAAAGACCGCATTCTGGAAGAGCTGGGTGTGCTGTCTCCCCGGTCCGGTGTGTTTACCACGTCGTACCTATTAAAGCTGCTCAAGAAAGAGGCCGAAGGCGCGTCGCCTTACTTGTCTAATCCGCTCAGCTTGCTGATTGTGCAGTTGGAAGGCTATCAGAGCCCGCTGCATGAAGAGGTACAGACGGTGTTATACACCGATGTCGCCCGCATCCTGAAGGAATGCTCCCGTGGGCTGGACATGGTGGGCGAGTACTTCATGGATAAATTTGCGGTCATCCTGCCCCAAACCGAGGCCCGTGGCGCCCGCGCCCTGGCCAAGCGCCTGACCGCCCGCTTGAACGGCTACGAATTCCAGGCCCCGGAAGGCCCCCTGCGCCTGAAGGTCCGCATCGGCATGGCTGAATACACCGGCTGCCGCCACTACGAGGACCTCCTCAATCGCGCCATGGAAGACCTGCGCGGCAGCGAGACTAAGCCTCTGCATGCGGTTTGAGCGTTCAAATAGCGTTTAAGAAGATTTAACCTTCATTTATGACGCCGCTTCGTGTTGTTTTACTTTGCACGAATGGATTAGCTGGATCTGAAGATTCGCTAAGTCGCTCGTAATCATAACGAGTGTTGTTAAAGAAATTGACGAATTGAGGCATTGTTAGCAAGCGGGTTTGAACCGCAGGTTTTTTAAAGCCGCCAGCTTCTGGCCCCTGAAATGTTTTGCGATATTGATCTAAGTCACTTATGTTAATAACCCTCTGAGCAGCATTATCCCAATATCCCCCATAAAGGAGTTGCATCGTATCCCCGCGCTCACTCATAAGTGTTACGAGATCAACACCGTCATTTTCGGGATTGATAATATCAGGAACTTGAATAACAGCATCTTTTTGGGAAGGTTTTACAGAAACTTGATCCTTAACAACCTTTCGACCTTGGTGAGGTTCAACCTTGGTTACTTTAAAAAGAGTTGCTTCTTGCAATCGAGGGACAGTTTGCCCTTGTTCGTCTATGGTATTTTCTGTTCGCACCAGTGCGACCTGCTGTCCCAATAGATTAGGTTTAGAAATTTTGTCTCGACCGCCAAATTGAGTTGGTTGTGTAATACGCATTCATCATTCTCCTCATCAAAATATTTTAGAGTCTTGATCAATTAACGTTCCTCAAGCAGATAATTGTGAAAAAGTTATTATTCTCGTTACAAAATTTAAAATTGGTGATGGAGAGATTCGAATCTTCGTCCAGAAAAAATAAAAATTATCCTGAATTTCTGGCGATTTAGGAGGGGGTTATCGTGGGTCGGCCTTCACGCTATGATGGATGGTGGACTCCCGGTCCGGTCAAAGTGAGAGAAGGGACGTAAGGCTATGAGCAAACCAGCATCCTTGTGGGAGGGCACCATTCGGCCCCAAATCCGGACGGCGCTTCCCGGTCCGAAAACCCAGGCGTTGATCGACAAGGACCAGCGCTACCTGTCGCCGTCCTACACGCGGGGCTACCCGCTGTCCATCCAGTCCGGCTACGGCGCCATGGTGGTGGACATGGACGACAACGTGTTTCTGGATTACTGCGCGGGCATTGCGGTTTGCTCCACCGGGCATTCCCACCCAGAAGTGGTCAAAGCCATCCGCGAGCAGTCCGAAAAGTTCCTGCACATGTCCGGAACCGACTTTTACTACACGGTCATGGCCGAATTGGCTGAGAAACTGGCCGTCACCACACCGGGCAGCCCGGACAAAAAAGTCTTCTTCAGCAACTCCGGCACCGAGGCCAACGAAGCGGCCCTGAAGCTGGCCCGCTATCACACTGGGCGCATGAACTTCGTGTCGTTCTACCGCAGCTTCCACGGGCGGACCTTCGGCTCCATGTCGGTGACGGCGAGCAAAGCCATCCAGAAAAGCCGCTTTACCCCGTTGGTGCCGGGCGTTTATAACGCGCACTATCCCTACTTCTACCGGGATATCTTCAACAGCGCTTCGCCTGAAGCCTGCGCGGACGCCTGCCTGCAATACATCGAAGACTATATTTTCAAGATGCTGGTGCCCGCCGAGGAAATCGCGGCCTTTATCGTGGAGCCCATTCAGGGCGAAGGCGGCTACGTGGTGCCTCCGGCCAACTTCCTGCGCGGACTGCAAAAGCTGGCCCGCCGGTATGGCATTCTTATTATTGCCGACGAAGTGCAGGCGGGCATGGGGCGCACCGGCAAGCTGTGGGCTTCGCAGCATTTCGAGGGCTTCGAGCCGGACATCATGACCAGCGCGAAGGGGTTGGCTTCCGGCCTGCCGCTGGGCGCCTGCATTGCCCGCAGCGATGTGATGAACTGGCCGCCAGGCACGCATGCCACCACCTTCGGGGGCAACCCGGTGAGTTGCGCCGCCTCGCTGAAAACCTTCGACCTGCTGGAAGGCGGCTTGGTGGACAACGCCCGCGTGCAGGGTGCGTATCTCAAGCGCAAGCTTTCGGATGTGATGAGCCGCTACGACGTGCTGGGCGACCTGCGCGGGGAAGGGCTCATGCTGGGCCTGGAAATCGTGGAATCCAAGGTGTCTAAAACCAAGGCGCCGGAACTGCGCAACAACATCGTGGATGAGTGCTTCTACGAGGGCCTGCTGATTCTGGGCTGTGGGGAAAATTCCATCCGCTTCAGCCCGCCGCTGGTGATTTGCGAAGAGCAAACCGATGCTGCCGTGGAGATTCTTGAGCGGGTGCTCCAGCGTCTCACGGGTTAGCCGATTTAAACCGGAATAAAGTTTTGCCGGGAATGGCCGATAATCCGGGGAGTGGAGCAAGGCCCCCGGAAGTGTCGCCATGAAAGACAAAGCCCCAGATGGTCACAGTCGCTGGTACGATCAAATCGGCGAGATGACGCTGGCTTTGCATGTCAGCCGTCAATTGCCGTCGGAAATTCAGGCGACCATTGTCAAAAACCTGAACAATGCCATTGATCAGCAGCGTAAGCTGCGGCGCAACGATCGCCATGCCGTTTCTCTGGGTGCGGGCCGCGTATTGGGGCTTTATCAGGCTGCGCGCCGCAAACGCTGGCACGATCCGGACCCGAATATGCACCGGGCTTTTAACCTGATGGGCACTTTGTCTGACGGCTATCTGGCCTCGTTTGCCGAACGCGTGATTAAAGTGGGCGCTTATCTGGACCAGCAGAAAATTTACATCGAGCATGGCGCTGCGGATCTGCTGGCCGATACGGTCGACAGCATGCTCCGCGAGGCGGCGGTCCATGTGCGGGCCAATGACGACGGCATCCGCCTGGTTTCCGGCGAGCGGGGTGGCGGCCCCCTGATCCTGCCATCTCGTCGCCCGCATTAATACATTCGCGCTACAATACCAACTTATGGGCGTTGTTGAGAGATTCCAATCCATTGTGCCGATCGACAACCCCTCCGGGCAGGAGGGGCGTATCCGGGAGCGCATTGCGGAAACGCTGCGCGGCTTGGGATTGTCGGAGCAAACCGTGGACGCGGCGGGCAACCTGCTGGTGCGGGTGCCGGGCGATGCCAGCCGGGAAATTATCATGCTCTCGGCGCACATGGACAGCGTTCCCCCGTGCGAGGGGATTGTGCCGGTCTCGGATGTCCGTGGCGAGCGGCCTATTATCCGATCTGAAGGCCGCACAGTGCTGGGGGCCGACGACAAGGCCGGGATTGCGGTGGCTTTAGAGGTGGTGGAGCGCCTGTCCAAAACCGGATTCCAAACCAATCACCCGCTGGAATTGTTTTTCTCCACCGGCGAGGAAGTCGGGCTGATCGGGGCCAAGGGCTTCGAGTTTAGCCAGTCCAAGGCGGCCTATTGCTACGTGCTGGATGGCGAAGGCCGGGTGGGCCTGATTTTCAATGCCGGTCCCAGCCAGGAAAATATTCAGATCTCCTGTACCGGCAGGGCCTCACATGCGGGCATCGCCCCGGAAGCGGGTGTAAGCGCCATTCAAATAGGGGCCGCCTTGTGCGCCAAGCTGCCCACTGGGCGGCTGGCTGATGATTTAACCTGCAATATCGGGGTCATTCAGGGTGGGACGGCCATGAACATCGTGGCGCCCGAACTCACCCTGCGCGGCGAAATGCGCAGCCACGACGAGGCCAAGCTGCGAGAGCTTCTGGCGCGTTATCAAACCACCTGCCGGGCCGTGGAAGCGGCGTATCCGAATGGGAAAATCGAGATGAAAAACGTGCGCCGCTACGATCACTTTTTGGTGGCGGAAGATCAGCCCGTTATTCAACGCGCCGTGGCCATGGCGGCAGACATGAAGCTCTCCCCTCAGATTTTGCCCATGAATATCGGCTCCGATGCCCATATTCTCAACAAAAACGGCCTGCCCACCGTGGTCCTGGGCATGGGCTTCCACTTCTCCCACAGCCTCGGCGAATTCATCTTCTGCCAGGAGCTGGAGCAGGTCTGCCAATTGGTGGAGCGGTTAGTGGCCTGAGCGGCTACTGATCGATCCTATCCAGGAAGTTTATGGGGCTCTTCGAACGGGTTGTCGTTCCCTAAAAAGATCGCTTGGACTTCAGGGAAGGCATCCATGATTTCTTCGATGTGGTCTTTCAGAAAATCTGAAGTGGTAGAAATCGTTGTGCGTTCTGGGTGCTGTGGGTCATGCTTTAGCTGCATTCCCCCCTGATACCCTTTTTGGTTCAACCATTCAGTTAGCTTGGTCTCAAAATTCCACTGGGCAGCCGCCGGCTGATCCTGCTGGGGTAGATCCAGTTCGACGATGTAATCGTATATTTCAGGATCAATCGGTTGGTTTATTGGATGCTTGGCACTGAAACGGACCGAGGGTATGAAAACATCTGTGGTAGGACCAGCTAATTGTGCAGAAGTTGCGGGTTTCAGTTTTGGTGATCTTGCTTTAGGGGAAGTAAATGGGAGGTTTCCGTAATTAGCGATGTTGTACAACATGGGTGACGTCCTGGTTGCCGATGATTTCAAATTTCATCATGAAGGCGGCAAAACCTCCAGAAATAGACGGATAACCCCCTGTCACGGCAGAGGGATAGCCGTTATTCCGGGGGCGTTGAAAAAGACAGCTTTACATGTCTTCACAAACTAACATTGAATTCCGAATGTTTGTTTTTATGCAATCACGAGCAACGCTCAAAGATTTTTTTCTCTACTTTTACTAACTTCTACCTACCTTTTACTCTACTCAGACAAGTTTACCCGCCTCCGGCGGGTTTTTTATTGCCTGTTCGACCGGAGCGGGCATGAAATCGCGTACAATAGAGGATAGGCGTTGAATGTTGGTAAACGAATGTCCTCCCCAAAAAGCTTTCAATCGGGTGGTGCTTGGCTTCTGGCAGGTGTGCTGGCGGGCATGCTGTTCTTCTGGAACCAAAATTCCCAGCCGAATCTGGCCCATGCCTCAGATCCCAAGCCAGGGACTGTCGCCAGCGCCGCTTCTTCCGGCGATTCCCTGATGGATGGCCAGCCCCAGACCGGGCTGCCCGAAATGGACATGCTGCTGGACGGCAAACGCTACCGGCTCGAAGTCACCGCCACCCAGGTCCAAGCTCAAAAAGGGCTGATGTACCGCACCCGCCTGTCGAAAAACCATGGCATGCTGTTTCGCTTTCAACCGGCCCGTAAAATCAGCTTCTGGATGAAAAATACCCGCATTCCGTTGGACATGCTTTTTGTTCGGGATGGCGAGATCCGGCACATCGTGCAGGGGGCCAAGCCTTGCGTGGCGGATCCGTGCGTCACCTACCCGTCCGGTACGGAAGTGGATACTGTGGTGGAATTGCCCGCCGGAACCGTTAAAAAGAACCACATCCAGCCCGGTGATCGGATTCAGTTTGAAAATCCGCAATTCCCCGCGGAAGACCTGCGGCAAGGAAAGTAACCGAGATGTCCCTCCAGGCCCGAGAAATGAACTTGACCGCCCCCCGTTTCCTCCTGGAGCGCTTTACGGGGAGCGATTGGTTTGAGGACTTCACCCGCAGTTTCGAGGCCCGGATAGGCCATGCGGCTTCCGATGCCGCAGAGATTCATTTAGAGAATCTGGCCAATCCCTCCATCAAGGCGCTGGTCATTGCTTCGATGTTCCGGCGCTTCCAAACGCAGGGCGAGGCGCGGCCGGTGATCGTGGTTTGCCCGGACCCCCAGACGGCGGTCAAATACGAGTTTGAACTGAACCAGTTCCTGTCGGCCCACGCTGGCAAGGACGCAGTAGAACGCTATCCTGCCGAGGATTTTTCGCCCTACGATTTATCGGTGTTTCCGGTGCAGGCGTTGAAAAACCAGTACCGTATCCTCAATCGTTTAAAGGCTGATGAGCCTTTTATTTTGCTGGTTTCGGCTAAAAACCTGTTGCTGAAGCACCTTTCCCTGGAGGAAATGGATAAACATGCCATTCATTTGCACCAGGGGCAGGTGATTTCCCCGGAAACCGTGGTGGCCCAATGCCTGGCGCTGGGCTATGTGCGCACCGCCATGATCATGGATCCCGGCGAATTCAGTAGCCGGGGCGATATTTTTGACTTGTACCCGGTGAACGGGGATCCCGTCCGCATTGAGTTTTTCGGGGACACCATCGAGAATATCCGGGTGATCGATGTGGACAACCAGCGCTCCATCGAGCGGGTGCAATCCGTTTGTGGCATTCCCAGGGCCGGATTGGTATTAGATGTCGAAAACCGGGCCCGCCTGCCGGAATTGCTGCACCAGCGGCTGGAAGTTCAGCGCAAGGATCTTTCCGGCGTGGAGTTGGAAGGGCTGGAAATGACCCTGCAAAACCAGATCCAGGGACTGGAGCAATCGTTCTTGCCGGACGGCATCGATTATTACGCCCCGTTGCTACATGCGGATTACAAGACGGTCATCGATTACATTCCGTCCAGCGCCGTGGTGGTGATGGATGACTGGCAACTGTTGGAAAACAACCTGGGTGGTTTGTCAGACCGCTTGCAGCATCAGTTTGAGGAAGGCACCGAGAAGGGGCGCCTGCTGGATCTGGGTTTCCGCTATCATCTCACCGATGTTGAAGCGCTGGGGCAATTGCGAGGCCAGGCGGCGGGGCGATTGTTCATCGATACCTTGCCGGTTCATGTCGGGCCGGTTCATGCTGAGACAGTCACCACGGGCGATGGTGGCTCCAAAAGTCAGCAGGGCGGGCTGCGCTTGCTGGATGTGATGGGAGCGGACCAGTTCAAGGCGGATATGCCGAAGGCTTCCGAACGCTTCCAAGCACTGAGGCGAGAGAATTACCGGATTTTTGTCACCACCGATCACCCGCAGCGGGTGCTGGATGCCTGCAAGGAATGGGATGTTCCCGCCGAATACTGGACCGAGGATGGTGTCGCCCCCGGTGACATCCTGCCGGAAAGCCGGGATGTGATCATCTCCAAAATCGGCCCCCATGAGGGCTTTTTGCTACCCTCGGAACAGATTGCGCATTTTACGGACACCGAACTCTACGGGCGCCGCCTGAAACGGGTGATGGTGGCCAAGACCAAGCCTACCAAGCGTGAGGATATCGACGTCATCAACTCCATCCACGACCTGCGGATGGGGGATTACGTGGTCCATTCCAAGCATGGGATTGGCCAGTTTATCGAAATGACCCGGATTGGCATCGAAGGGGAGGTCCGGGAATACATCACGGTCCAGTATTCCGGAAATGACCGTCTGCATGTGCCCATCGATCAGCTTAACATGCTGGCCCGCTACCGTGGGGCCGGGGACAAGCCGCCCAAGCTCAGCAAGATGGGCGGGATTGAATGGTCCAAGGTCAAATCCAAAGTTAAAAAATCCATCATCAGCATTGCCAAAGACCTGATGGAGCTGTATGCCGCGCGGGCAAAAACCACCAAGAATCCGTTCGATGCGGATTCTCCCTGGCAGGTGGAAATGGAAGAGGCCTTCCCCTACACCGAAACGCCGGACCAGTGGCAGGCGATTCTGGATACCAAGAAGGACATGGAATCCGAAAAACCCATGGACCGCCTCATCTGTGGTGATGTGGGTTTTGGGAAAACCGAGGTTGCCATGCGGGCGTTGTTCAAGTGCGTACTGTCTGGGAAGCAGGCCGCCGTACTGGTGCCCACCACCATTTTGGCCCAGCAGCATTTCAACACTTTGACGGATCGCCTATCTCCTTACCCCATGAGAATTGGCCTGCTCAGCCGCTTCCGCTCTCCCCAGGAGCAGCGGGAAGTGGTGGCCCGCCTGGGTATGGGCGAGTGCGATGTCGTGGTGGGCACCCATCGCTTGCTGCAAAAGGACATCAAGTTCAAGAACCTGGGCTTGGTGGTGATTGACGAGGAACAACGCTTCGGGGTGGCCCACAAGGAGAAAATGAAGCACCTGAAAACCGAAGTGGACGTGCTGACCCTCTCCGCCACGCCGATTCCGCGTACGCTGTACATGGCGCTCTCCGGCATCCGGGAGATGTCTTTGATTAATACCGCACCCACTAACCGGGCTCCGATTAAAACTTTCGTGGGCCCCTATAATCCTGCGCAAATCCGCATGGCCATTCTGCATGAGGTGGACCGGGGCGGGCAGGTGTATTTTGTGCATAACCGGGTGCAGACCATTTACGGGAAACTGGAGGAACTCCAGGCGCTGGTGCCTGAAGTGCGCTTTGCGGTGGGTCACGGCCAGATGAATGAAAGCGCACTGGAAAATGCAATGCTGGACTTTGCCCAGCACCAGTACGACGTGCTGATTTGCACCACCATCATCGAAAGCGGCTTGGACATTCCCAACGTGAACACCATTATTCTGGACCGGGCCGATCGGCTGGGGCTGGCGCAGCTCTACCAGATTCGCGGACGGGTGGGCCGCAGCAACATTCAGGCGTATGCCTATTGTTACTACGATCCCGAGCGTAATCTGACCGAAGACGCCCGCGATCGCCTGCGGGCCATCCGGGAATTCACCTCGCTGGGCAGCGGCTACCAGATTGCCTTGCGGGATCTGGAGATTCGCGGGGTGGGGAACGTGCTGGGCTCAGAGCAGCACGGGCATATGGTGGCGGTCGGCTTCGATTTGTACTGCCAGATGTTGGAGGAATCCATCACCGAGCTGCAAACCGGCGAAGTGCAAGAAGAAAAAGAACAGGCCATCATCGACATCAACGTCACCGCGCTCATCCCGGACAAGTGGGTGGGCGATCGCGATGTGAAGCTGATGGAGTACAAGCGCCTGGCCGGGGTGGATTCCGAGCTGGCGCTGGAAATCATTCAGGCCGAGTGGAAGGACCGCTTTGGCGAGATTCCCAAGCAGACCATAATGCTGGTCAACCTGGTGCGGTTGCGCATCCTGGCGACCGAACTCAAGATTCCGCAAGTGCGCGCCGACGACGAGTATCTCCGCATCAGTGTGCCCTACACGCTGCAAGAGTGGTTGTTCCTGCAAAAGCAGCTCCCGGTGGAAATTGGCCGCAAGGCGCGCTGGGTGCCGGGGGTGACTTCCAAGCAGGGCAGCCTGCCAGTATTGCTCATCAAGCATGTGGGCATGGACGGTGAGGATCAGGTGGAATTCCTGATGGAACTCTTCGGTCACCTGTCCAAAATCATCGCCGCAGCCGCCAAGCCCGCCTGAATTCTCAATTGAGCAGTGGTCCCAATTTTATTGGATGGCCCATTTATCCATGCAGAAGAGCCAATCTGTCGGCAGAATTCCGATTAAACCGGATTGTGCCTGATGATTGGCTTCTTCCGCTGAATACGTACGATCCCTTGATTCGGAGCGTGGGCTTTTAGTAATACCCAAAGCCACCGAGGGAGCCGTTGCGGCGGCCATCGCCGAGCATATCGTTTATGCCATATTCTTGGCGCGCATTGCGACCACCGAGGACACCACCGAGTACCGCGCCGCCTATCGTGCCAAACAGCGCACCAGAGCCGTCATCATAGGGACCCGCAAGCAAATCGCCAAAGATGCGACCGGCATCCCCTCCCATGGCAGCGCCTCGTATCGTGCCTTGCCGTTGGGCGTTGCGAGCGCCATATTCATACCGCATCGCCTCGAACGGTGTTTGAGGACGGGCGTACTCGGTGACAACACCGTAGTTCGCCATATCCCAGAGGGTATCCGGGGTCATTCTGATTCCAAGCGGATTTCTGTGGGTATAATAGCCACTGTTGTAGCCGCCACCATACTGACCGTAAGAGCAAAAACTCATATTCTATTCTCCTCCCATCACAATTAGCTTCTCGTTATTCCGACGCATCGAAACAACAAACTCAAACAAACCACTCATAACTTCCTGTGTTAATAAAAACAGTTTGTTAATATAAATTGCCTGTTTGCTCAAAAAAAATTTTAAAGAGCGGTGGAGTGGGCTTCAGCAGGTGTTAAAATTTCAGCGGGTTCTGCCGGTTCTGTTGCCTGCGGCTGGGTTGAGGCTGGTGCAATTGGCTGGGTTTCTTCGCTTTTGCGCAGGCGGGCCATCATGATTTGCAGCACGGAGATATCCGCCGGGGTAATCCCTGGGATGCGGGCGGCCTGCCCCAAGTCCACCGGGCGAAAGCGGTTGAGTTTTTCCTTGGCCTCGTTGGAAAGCTGGCGGACCTCGGTGTAATCCAGCGCTATGGGCAATTTTACCTTGTGCGCTTCGGACAAGTGCTGGATGGAACGGCTCTGGCGTTGCAAATACCCCTCGTATTTAATCTCGGTTTCCACGTATTCACGCACATCGGCGGGGACGTCCGCGCAACCGGGATCCAGCTTCATCAGCGTGTCGTAACTGATGGCTGGGCGACGCAGCATCTGGTGCAGCGAGGTTTTGTCCCGCAGAACCTCCCCGCAGGAGGCATGGAGCATCTCGTTGATGTCGTCCGTCGCCTCGACTCTGATTTCCTGCAATCGTTCCTGCTCGGCGGCGATGGCTTCATTCTTGCGGGTGAAGACCTCCCAGCGATGCTGATCCACCAGCCCGATCTCCCGTCCAATGGGGGTGAGGCGCTGATCCGCGTTGTCTTGCCGCAGCAGCAGGCGGTATTCGCTGCGAGAGGTCAGCATGCGGTAGGGTTCGTTGATTTCTTTGGTCACGAGATCATCAATCAGGGTGCCGATGTAAGACGATTCCCGCGTGAGGACCAGCGGTTCCTGCTCGGTACAGAAGCGGGCGGCGTTGATACCGGCAACCAAGCCTTGGGCGCCGGCTTCTTCGTAGCCGCTGGTTCCGTTGATCTGCCCGGCCAGAAAGATGCCGGGGGCTTTTTTGGCCATCAGAGAGGGGTACAGCTGGTAGGCCGGGAAGTAATCGTATTCTACCGCGCAGGCCGGGCGCAGGATTTCCGCTTTTCCCAGCCCCGGCAGGGTATGAACCATCGCCAACTGTACTTCGTACGGCAGGCAAGTCGAAAAGCCTTGTAGGTACATTTCATACGTGTTGCGGCCCTCGGGCTCGATGAACAGGTGATGGCTGTCTTTATCCGCAAAGCGGGTCACTTTGTCTTCAATGCTCGGGCAGTAGCGCGGGCCGCACTGGGCGTCCATCAGGCCTTGCATCATCGGGGAGCGATGGATGTTTTCCGCAATCAGCCGGTGAGTACGCTCGTTGGTGCGGGTCAGGTAGCAGGGCATCTGCTCGCGCACGGGGCGATTGGGCAGGAAGGAGAAAAATTTCAGCTCCGCATCGCCGGGATGCACTTCCAGTCCCTGTAAATTTACGGTGCGTCCGTCCAGGCGCGGGGGGGTTCCGGTTTTCAGACGTCCGGTGGAGAGGCCTAGTTCGGTCAGGCAGGCAGTGATGCCGGTGGAGCCGGATTCACCCGGACGTCCGCCGCCCATGCTGGCTTCACCCACCCACAGGCGACCGTTCAGGAACGTGCCGGTGGTGATGACCAGGGCTTTCGCCGCGTAGACGATGCCCAGGTTGTCCTCCACGCTCTCAAAGGCGCGGGTTTTGGGGTTGATGTTGATGCGGGTGATCATGGTCTGCCGCATCTTCAGGTTGGGTTCGCCTTCCACCAGTTGGCGGGCGAAGGCGCGGTATTCGGCCTTGTCGGATTGCGCCCGCAGCGCGCGCACGGCCGGTCCCTTGCTGGCGTTGAGGGTTTTCATTTGCAAATAGGTGGCGTCCGCGCAGATGCCCATGACGCCGCCCAGCGCGTCCACTTCCCGGACCAGTTGGCTTTTGGCCGGTCCGCCGATGGCCGGGTTGCAGCTCATTTGCCCGATGGTGTCCAGGTTCATGGTCATCAGCAGGGTTTTGCAGCCCAGCTTGGCTGCAGCCATGGCGGCTTCAATCCCGGCATGCCCGGCCCCGACGACGATGATATCCGCTTTTTCTATGACGCTCATAGTGGTCTATTGTAGCCAGAATAAGCTGGAACCGCAACGCATCTGGCTCAGCTAAATTTGACCAAGTAGCTATCGATTTGGTCACATTGCTGCGTTGTCATCCAGCCCTCTTGTTGAAGGCAGAGTGCTAATAAGTGGAGAAGTGCATTAGTGGACCAGAGCATCCCTTTATTTGAAACTCGATCAAGGGCATAATCCACATTGCCATTAGCGGTCATAAAAAGCTCTGTCCTTCCAATATTGGAATGAACTGCTGTACAGCCCCCCTTGTAAGCAATTGTTTGATATCCATTTAGTACTTCTTTAGGGAAAGAGGTTACCTTTAAAATATGAGTCTCGGATTCTTTGAAAAAATCTTTTGTGCGGTGAAGTCGCCACTCATCTTCGAAAGCGCTTGCAATACCTTTCAGTTGGCATTCGATAGCGCGGGAAAATTTTTGAACATCTTCAAGAGTGAGCACATTCGGGAGAGCTTGGTTTGATTGGCATATTTGACCAATGAGTTTATCTATTGATTTTCCTTTTTTGAAAAATGGATCAATATTCTTAGGACTTATCCTATTGTAGGTTTTTACAAAATTTCCTATGCGATCCATATATTCTTTGGCAGTTTGCTCGGTTCGGATATGAGAATGGAGCGCAGATTCTACTTGGCTTTTTATCCAACGGACAGGATAAAAAGCCACAAATCTTTGACTACGTTCGCTTGTTGTGTCTGCCCCAATATACCAAGCGTCCATCACAATTTCATATAAAGCGCGTAATAAAGCTTCAGAGGCGAGAGTGCTCTTTCCATACAGATTTAGAATAGACTCTGTGATTCGTAGTGCCCGATGGGCCAAAATAACGTAAGCACTGTTTGCCTCAAGCGGATCAAACGATTTGGGTAAACAGTCAAAAAAATAATTTTGGAGTTCCTCAAAAGCAGAGACCAAATCCTGATCGTGCTCTTTCTCTAACGCTGCTTCTTTCATCATGGCAGGGACCTTGTATAAATTATTGATTTTATTATTGCAAACTTGGGTTGAAATTCTACCCAGCCATCGTCTGAGGGGCTTTCTGCAAGCGGTACAGCTTATCAATCGTCCGATACTGCAACGCTTCGGCGATGTGGGAGGATTGGACGGTTTCGATTCCGGCTAAATCGGCGATGGTGCGGCTCATGCGCAGGATGCGATCAAACGTGCGGGCGCTGAGGTGCATGCGTTGGATGGCTTTTTGCATCAGCGCTTGTCCGCCGGCATCCAGCGCGCAGAAATGCTTGAGCTGCTGAGGGTTCATCTCCGAGTTGCTGTGAATGCCCAGGCCCTGGAAGCGCTGTCGCTGTCGCTCGCGGGCGGCGATAACCCGCTCCCGAATGACGGCGGAGCTTTCCCCGGTGCCGGAATGGCTCAGCAGCTCGCTTTCCTTCAGGCGAGGCACTTCCAAATGGATATCAATCCGGTCCAGCAGCGGGCCGGAGAGACGCTGCAAATAGCGGGCCGCTTGTGCGTCGCTACAGGTGCATTTTTTCAGGCTGTCGCCTGCGTAACCGCAGGGGCAGGGGTTCATTGCGGCTAGCAGCATGAATTTGGCCGGGTACGTAATATTCTGCTGCGCCCGGCTGATGGTAATCACCCCGTCTTCCAGCGGCTGGCGCATCACTTCCAGCACGCCGCGCGGAAACTCCACGAATTCATCCAGAAACAGCACGCCCCGATGGGCCAAGGTAATCTCGCCCGGTTTGGGATGATTGCCCCCACCCGTCATGCCCGCCCTCGAAGCCGAATGATGCGGCGCCCGGAAGGGCCGCTGACGAATCAGGCTTTGCTGAATTTGCCCATGCTCATGCGGCAGCAACCCGGCCACGCTGTAAATGCGGCTGACTTCCAGCACTTCATCAAAGGTCAGCGGCGGCAAAATCCCCGGAAAAGCCTTGGCCAGCATCGATTTTCCGCTGCCCGGCGGGCCCAGCATCATCAGGTTATGCCCGCCCGCAGCCGCAATCTCCATGGCCCGCTTGGCTACTTCCTGGCCCTTCACGTGCGCAAAGTCCACCGTCGTCTCATGTGGCTGGGTGGCCTCGCTGAGCAGGACGTCCCGATCGACGGGCTTTAAAAAGCTCGGTGGATGTAGAAACAGCACCGGTAGCTCGTTCAGGTGTTTCAACCCGTATACTTCAATGCCCTCCACCAGAGAGGCTTCCATCACGTTCTCCTCCGGGACGACCAGCGCGGTGAAGCCTTCCTTTTTTGCCATCAGCGCCATGGAGAGCGCCCCATTGACCCGCCGCAGCGAGCCCTCCAATGAGACCTCCCCAATAAAGCAGGCTTTTTCCAGAAACGGAATGGGTGCCAGGCTCTCGGAGGCCAGCAGGATCGCGACGCAAAGCGGTAGGTCAAAGCCGGTGCCCTCCTTGCGCAAATCCGCCGGGGCCAGGTTGATGACCACCTTTTTCAACGGGAAGGCAAAGCCGCTGTTCTTAATCGCCGCCTTGATGCGCTCCGTGGATTCTTTCAGGGCGGCATCCGGCAGGCCGACAATAAACAAATTCGGGACGCCCGCGCTGATATCCACCTCGACAGCGACTTTGTGTGCCTCCAGCCCCATCAGGGAGCCCGTATACACGGTTGAAATCATAGCGCTTTCCTCTCGGTTGAATCCTTGAGCCTATTGTTCCGGGAAGGTGGACAAACCCAAAGGGATAAATGTTCGGTTTTTCTAAAAACGGACGTGGAGGGTTTTCCGGGCAGCTTGATAATGCCCGGTGGGTTGTTTCCTTTCCGGCAAATTATGTCTACAATAGTGCTACACCGTAAATTGAGTGGCAGAATATCAGCAGAATCAGGAGTGCAGGAACTTGAGCAGTCAGATGACGCCCCGCAAAGTCGCTTTGGGTTTATTGATCGTCTCGGCGTTAGCCTTGCTGGTGGGGCTTTTTAATGCCGCCCGGTTGGCCCAGGAATCTGCCCAGAGCAGGGAAACGGAAGGGGATTCAACCTCGGTGGCCTCTATCTTGAATAAGCGCCCACATCTGGCTGAAATCAATCTGTCCGGAATGATCACCATGGACGAATCCAGCGAAAGCGGCTTCTTTCAATCGGAATCCAATGCGGTATTAGTCCGGAAAGCTCTGGATGCAACCGTGAAAGACGAGAGCGTCAAGGGTGTTTTGCTGCATATCAATACGCCGGGCGGCACCGTGGGGATGAGTCAGGAGCTGAATGCCGCCGTTCAGCGCGTCAGCAGGAAAAAGCCCGTCGTGGTTAGTATGGGCGACCTCACGGCCAGTGGCGGCTATTACACCGCTTGCGCCGCGGACAAAATTATCGCCAATTCCGGTACCTTGACGGCCTCTATCGGGGTGATTATCAGCACGATCAATTTCAGCGACCTGATGAAAGACAAGTTGGGCGTTGAAGCTGTAACCATCAAGAGCGGCAAGTTCAAGGATATTCTCTCGCCCTATCGCAAGCCGACAGCGGAAGACAAGGCGTTGGTGCAGCGCTTGATTGATTCCAGCTACCAGGACTTCCTGAATACCGTGATTCAGGGCCGGACCCGCTTCATCACCGACCCCAAGGAGAAGGCGGAACGGATTGCCAAAATCAAAGCGGTGGCCGATGGCCGCGTAGTCAGCGGGACCGAAGGCGTTGCCTCCGGCCTGGTGGATGAGCTCGGTGATTTTGAGCATGCCTATGACGTGCTGGACCAGATGGCCAAGGAAAAGTTCAAGCTGCGGGGCAAGGAACGCCTGCCGCTGGAAACCATGGAGGGGCGTTTCAGCCTGATGGACTTCCTGGGCATGAATGCCAAGATGGGCAGCAGCATCAAAGCCCCGGCGGATATGGCCGCCCAGATGGTGCCGCTCAGCCTGCGCTATCCCAACCAGCCCTTGTGGGTGATGGAGTAAGCTCATGACAGAATCGACGCCCGAACTCCCGGTTTATCCCGACGAAGTGCCCACACTGGACAGCATTCGAACCAATTGGCTGGATCTGTTCTATGCCGCGATGTTTCATCCCGTGCGCACCTTCAAATCCATTGCGGCGGAAGAGCAGCCCGGTAACCGCTTGTTGTTCTACGCGTTGCTCTCGGTGCTGCTGGTTTCCGTGACTGCGCCGATGGTGCATATTGCCAACGTGGGCGGCAGTCTTTCCGGGCTGGTGGTGTCCATGCCGTTCAGCGCGATGGTCGGGCTGCTGGTATGGGGCTTCATGGCGTTGGTGATTTCATTGCTGGCCTACGCTTTCAGCGGAGAGGCCCGCATTCGCACGTTTCTCATTCTGTCGGGCTTGGCAACGCTCCCCTGGATTTTCATGGGACCCATCAGCCTGTTCAAAATCGGTATCGGCGTGACGGGAGTGGTGTTGTGCGCCTTGCTGGGGCTGATAATCTGGTTGTGGACCATTGTACTCTTTGCGCTGGCCATCATGACCACCTATCGCATGAGCGCCGAGCGTGTCTTGATAGTGCTGGCCACCCCGTTTGCCATGATGATGGTCTTTATCGGCTGGATCGTCGGCTTCGTCCGCAATATCATCCACCTGACCCCCTGATATCAGTTTGTAAGACGTTCCTCAGGCTTTGACTGACTGGTGGAGCCGTTTTTAATCATCCGTCAGGCGGAAGAGGCAGCGGGTGCAGTGGGCCTTGATGACGTTGAGCGGGTTGTCTTGCAAGTCCCGGCGCTCAAAAATGCGCACGGCCAGAGGGGCGCCGCAACTGGGGCAGAGATGCGGGGCGTCGGGATCCTGCAGGATGGCTTCCCGCAGGTTCAGCCCTTTGCGTTGCAGCATGGGGGTTTCGGCGCTCTCCATCTCCGGTGGGGTTTCCACTTCCTGAATCTGTGAGGGGCGCACATGCAGCACGCGGGCAATGCGCTGACGAACCGCCGGGGCCAGAAAGGTTTCGATACCGGCTTCGATGTCTTCCACCATGCCAACGGGCACCTGCGCCTTGTGCGCCAGGTACTCGATGCTCATCATGCGGCGTTCGCGGAGATGGCGCACACGCTGGGCCAGGGTATTCGGTAATAGGGGGGATTGGCTGCTCATGAGTCGTAATTATCTAACCCAATTCGGTATGAAGCAAGATGTTCTGTTGGAAAGTCGATAAAACGGCATGCCATGTTCCCACCTGGACCACGTACATGCCCTGGCTGCCGGCCTGGCCTTCCTGTGCCGCCGTGAAGGTGGTCTGGTAGGCAATGGGATTCTGCTCAAACAGCTTCAGGACCGAAACCTGCGGATTCTCAAGCCCGACCTGTCCCATCAGGGCAAAGGTGTTGTTGCTTTGCACCAGCAGGAGCCGCTTATTGTCTTCCAGCGGGCAAACGCCGATAATTTCCAGGTTCTCCATGGAGAACTCGCCGGTATTGGCTTGCGTGGCCGGTTCGGTCTCTGCCTCGGCGGAGGGAGGCGTATGCCAGGCGTCTTCCAGGCTGGGCATGAGGATGATATTGTCGGATGGCATGGGCATTTCTGCTGGCATGGCTTGAAGAGAGGGCGTCGCAGGTTCATCCAGAGAATAGACCGGGATATCCTCTTCTTCGTCTGCCGGAGAAAAGCGTGTTGCCTCGCGGGCGGTTTCCTCCAGATTCCAGCTGCTGACAGGCTCCGGAGAACTTTGGGATTCCGCGCCATTGGGCGCGGATAGCATCGCCCCCTGGCTCCAGAGCGAGTCAAAGGATGTTTCCGGACTGGCTTCCGTTGAACTCGTCTCGGGCAATACGTACTGGCCGTGGTCGGGAATGATTTCCCCCTGTTCATTGAGTGTGAAAGAGGGCGCGTAAAAGTCCTGCTCCTCGAAATAGGCGGCAAGGCTGTCCATATCCTCTTCCTCGGGGCCGGCAGGTTGTAAGGCTACTGCGTCATCGGTTGGTAGAGTGCCTAAAATACTGTCATATGTGGCGAATGGCTGGCCGCTGTTTGTCAGGGCAGGCTCGCTGTCTGACGCCTCCTCATCAGCTTCCATGCCTTCCGGGAACCACAGCTCGTCTGGCGTCAAGTCCGGATCCGAAATGACAGGCTGAAAAGCGGGTGGCGCCAGCTCGGGCTCGGCTGCCAAATCCGGTGGCGTCAAACTGTCCGGCAGGATGGTGCTTTCCGGAGCGCTTTGCGGGATCGGGGCCGGTTGTGCGATTTCAAAGGTGACCGGTTCGGGCGGTTCCAGGTAGACGGATGAAAGATCGTTGAAACTGCCGGGCTCAAGCTGATGACTGGGGCCGAGATCCATCGAAAAGGGCGTCTGGGGGCTTGGAATCTCCAGCAATGGGTCTGAGACATAAGGTTCCCGCGTCGTGTTGTCCCCCCATTCCAGCGGAGCGTTCAGGGTCTCCGGAAACAGGAACTGGGCGGCCTCTTCAAAAGCCTGTTCTCCCGCATTCAGGCTGACCGGATCCAGATGCAGGGGATCGTCCGGGTACAATTGCCCGTTCACGGCGTCCAGGAAATGTCCGGATGAGAGCGGATCGGTTGGCACCTGCTGGCCGGGCGCTGTGGAGGATGCCAGGTTATCCCACAGGGTCTGATTAGTCAGCTCGGTTGGGGATGACTGGCTTTCAACATGCAATGTCGGCGTGTCCCCGCTGTTGGTAAATTCCATCGACATTGGGTCGATGGGGGCCGCCACATCCTGCTGGTTTGGCTGCATCTGGTGCCACAGGTCTTCGGCGGACAGTGCCCCGGCAGGAGTTGGGTTTGTGTACTCCTGGGGATAAATCTCACTGGTCTGGGGCGGCAAATTCATGTCTGCCGGAGGTGTCCAGGCTTCCGAAGAGATGGACGCGGCGGCTTCCAGCATGTCAGGCTGTGCGAATTCGGGTGCCTGGTTCAGTTCCGGAGTTTGCCACTCATCTTCCGGTGCATTCGGCGTATTCCACGTTTCGGTGAAGTGATCCGTTCCGAGGGGCGCGTCATCCGAAATACTGGGTTGCCAGGGAGCACTGGCCTCAGGTGTTTCGGCGGAGGGTAACCATGCGGGTTCCTCCACAATAGGAGTTTCTGTTTGCCAGGATTGTTCAGGTTCCGGCTGCCATTGGGGCTCCAGCATAGAGGCTGGCATCGGATCCGACATAGAGGCATGGTCGGTTTGCCATTCCGGCTCGGGCTGCCAGGCGGCCTCTTCGGTTGGGCCGGGGGTGGGCTGCCAGGCATGGAAAGCTTCCGGTTCCGCAACGGGACCGGCAGGGATTTCGGATGTTTCCGGCTGCCACGTCAATGGTTCCGCTGGTGATAGAGGCGCTGACTGCCATTCCGGCGGGGCGGCGGGCATGCCAAAATCCTGATGGACTTCGGGGGTGGTGGGGTTGGACCCATATTGTGGCGTGTGCTCTTCGTCAAAGCGGGTGTCAACCAAAGGTTGGGGCATCGACGGTTCATGCTGCGGCTGGGGTAGGGCTTCCTGAAAAGCCGGGTAGATTTCCGGCTGGGCGGCGGGTGTGGCCAACGTGAAGAAATTAATGGATGCGGGCGCCGGATTAATGCCGGGGGCAAACAGGCTTTGACCTCTGGAGACGGCGGGTGCGCTTTCCGGGAAGCTGGACTGGCTAAGGGCTAGGTTTGCGGGGGCATCCTGCTTTTTTTTCTTTGAAAACATCGGTCAATCCTTGGAACAATCTGGGAGGGTCAGGCCGTTTCCTGGATCGTTTCCGGACATCCGGGGAACGAGGCCAGATTGAAATTGCCTCTCTGTGCTTTTTGCCACGCTTCTATTATAAGGCATCCGATTTGGCCGAACTTCTAATTCGTCGACTTCCGGGCTAAAATAGCGCCATTATGACCTCGGTTTTTTCATCGCCATCCGCGCAAAGCCTGGATCTGACCTGCTTGCCGAAAACCCCGTTATACGGGGGGGCGGAAGCTACAGGCATCGGCTGGCAACTTTCCCCTACGCAGTTTGCCTTGACGCAGGCTCAGGTGGAACAGTTGCATCGCCTGGGCGAGCTGCTGAACCGTTTTGTGCAGGCGGTGGATAATCTCTACCGCCAGAGCCGGAATCCCAACCTGCCGGTGCCGGGCTGGGTGGCGGATCTCTACGATCAGGGCAAACCGGAGGATTTGTTGAAATTCTCCCAGATGAAGCGGATGAAATCCCAGTTGCCCTTGGTGTTGCGTCCGGATTTGCTGCTGCGCGAGGATGGCTGGACGCTGTGTGAAATTGACGCGGTGCCGGGCGGCATCGGTTTTACTTCGGCGCTGAATCGTTTTTACCGCAGCAACGGTCTGCCGGTGATTGAAGCCGAAGGCGGCATGCCGGGGGCGTTTCTGGCCATGCTGAAAGCGCTGGTGCCTGAGAAAGATGATCCGGTGATTGCCATTGTGCTTTCGGATGAGGCGGCGGACTACCGGGCGGAGATGGCCTGGTTGGTGGAGACGCTGCGACAAGGCACCGACCTGGCCGCGCCGTACGAAAATATTGCGCTGATTCATCCCAAAGATGTGGATCTGGTGCGCGATCGTCTGGTATTTACTGATCCAGTCAGCGGCAAGGAAAAAGCCATTGACTTGATCTATCGCTTCTTTGAACTCTTCGATCTGCCCAACATCCCCAAGATGGAGTTGATTCAGTATGCGGTGAAAAAGGGATTCGTCAAATGCACACCGCCCTTCAAGCCGCAGGTGGAGGAAAAGCTCTCGCTGGCGCTGCTGCATCATCCGGTGCTGGCCGGTTTCTGGCGGCAGGAGTTGGGTGAAGAAGGCTTTGAGCAGCTCAAGCAATGGGTCCCGCAAGGCTGGATTCTGGACCCCACACCGCTGCCCCCGCAGGCGATCATTCCGGATTTAACCTTGAGTGCCCGGCCTGTGCAGGATTTCCGTGCCCTGAAGCAAGCCTCCCAGAAAGAGCGCGAGTTGGTGGTCAAGCCCTCCGGCTTTTCGGAACTGGGCTGGGGCAGTCGTGGAGTGACGATTGGTCATGATTATTCCGCCGAGGATTGGGCGGCGCGTTTGGAAACGGCGCTCAACAGCTTCGGCAAAACCCCCTACATCCTGCAACAGTTCGTCCCCTCCGGCATCCAAACCGTGGAACGCCTGGAATTGAGCACAAGCGCCAACGGCGAAGTAACCGCCAGCGCCGCCACCCCCTTCAAAGCCCGCACCCGCCTGTGCCCCTATTATTTCGTGAAAGACGGCAAAGCCGAACTGGCCGGTGTTCTTGCCACCTCCACTCCCGCCGACAAAAAACTCATCCACGGCATGAAAGACGCGGTGCTTGCGCCGTGCCGGGTTATTAATTAAGCTTCACTATTCCTGCCGACCTTCAATTGCGCAGAGCAGGATGGCGGCGGCGAGGCCGAGGCGGCGATCCAGCAAGCCCGATGGATCCGGGGTGAAATCGAGATTGACCTTCAATACGAAGGGGTTGAAGTTCTGCCGGAAGGCGCAAACAGGCTGATTGTTGATGCTGCCATGGAAATGCTGCGGAATCAGGTTGCTGGCAAAACGCCGAATCAGGGCCATCAAGAGGTTATCCTCTTCAATCTGGCCGATTTCCTGATCCTGGCTATCCAGAAACAGCCACTCATCCTTCAACATGGACTTTAAACCCTTGCGCTTCAGGGCGCCAATCTTCTGCTGGCTCTGGGCGTCAAACACATCGTACGTGGCGCTGAAATCCAGGATGTTGCGGGCCTTGATGATCAGGACTTCCTGTTGCATGTCCTCGCTGGTGTAAACGCGGATATCCTCTTTCAGCTTGAAGGCCTTCATCTTGGAATACAGAACCACCTGGCCGTTGGGATCGAAAATATGGAAAGAGTGTCCCAGCAGCGAAAAGATTTTTTTGCGGATTTGGTAAGTCGGGTGTTTGAACCGATCCGAAGCTGCAACTTGGAGCGGGGAGGGACTAGGAAGGGGAGATGCCATAATGGGGAATCCTTTTTATTTGCTGAATCAGTACCAGTTTAACCGTGAACCCGGCAATACAGATCCCGCAGGATGGGGAACTTTTGTGCGGATGACCGTGGATGTCCTCCGTTTGGTGTAAGTTTAAAGGCGAGGTCTTAACTTCCGTTGCAAAGTGCCGATAGCTCCATAGAATTCCAATACCGCTCCGTGGACGAAGGGATTCCGAAGCCTCCGGGTTAACCGGGGTCAGGGGCGGGATGGAAAGGGTCAGCAACGCCGAAATACCTTCCAACCATGAACTGAACGTCATATGGCCCGATTTGTCTACCGCCTGCAAAAAGTGTACGAGCTGCGCGAACGCAAAAAGAAGGATCAAGAGCAGCGCGTTATCGATGCACAGAAGCGGCTGCGGGACGTCGAGCTGGCTATCGAGGAAAAAAAGAACGAGATCCGCACCTCGCGGAAAAACATGCTCAGTTCTCCCCACATCTTGATGGCCGCTTATGACGAGTTTCTCCACCTGTTGAACCAACAGCTCGATGGTCTGTACGAAGACCTGGAGCTGGCAAGGCAGGCGCTGGAATACGAACGCCAACTCCTCATCAAGGCCCAGGCCGAACTCGAAGCCCTGGTCAAGCACAAGGACAAAGCCCGTGAGGAATGGCAGGAAGAAGAAAAGCGCCTGGAAATGAAAATGCTCGATGAAGTCGCCGGTCAGCGTTATTACCGAGCCCAGCAGGTCCGGATGGAAGAAGAAGCGGACGAAGCCGACTCCGAAGAGTTTGAGTAAATCTGAGAAGGAATTGTCGCCTGATGAAAATCGAAGACTCCCCTTTCCGCTTCGGCGGGACCTCTCCAGTGGAAAAACTGCGCCGCCAGCACGCCGCAGTGGAATTTTCGCTGGATGATCTGGATCTCTCCTTCCTGGATCTGCTGACTGCCGTCGCGTCCGAAAGCAATACCGAGCGCAAGGAGGCCGTGGAACGGGAGCGGGAGGAGCTTCAAAAGGCGGAGAAACCCCCGGCTGGAAATTCGGAAGCAACGGGCAAGCCGAAGCTGACCCTGGTCACCAAGCCGAATGCACCTGCCCCGGCGGAAGACATCCGGACTGAGGTGGCGGAAGATATGCAGCTGTTGAACAACGAGCTGAGTCCGCTGGATATTCAGTACATGAAGCAGACGGTTATCCCGGCGTTGCCGATTTTGATGGGCAGCGTGCCGATTGAAAGCGTTTTTCCCACTGAACCGGACGGCTCCATCAGCTACCGGGGACACGAGATTTCACCCAGCCTGGCTGAGTTGATTGAAAAAGGCTACAAAAGTGGCCGCCCGATTCGGGTGGAGCTGGATCCCAAGTCCGCCGTGGTGCTGAAAATTCGCAACGGGCAGGTTTCCGCCGAATTTGTCTCCACCGACAAAACCATGCACCTGGTGATGCAGCAGGAACTGGACGATCTGCGCCACCGCATGACCCTGAAAAACCTGCCGGTGGGTACGCTGGATGCCAAGTACCGGGACCCGGAGCAGTCCCGGCAGCAGAATTCTGAAGATGACGACGAAGCGCAATAGAACCCCTTGAGGAGGTCACAGCCGTGCAAGATCCGTTTATTACAGCACTCAACACCCAGAAGGCCGCCTGGGGTTGGTTCAGCGCATTGGCCACCAACATGGGCAACGTCTACACGCCCGGTTATCGTCAATCCAAGATGACCTTCGGTGATTTCATCAATGGCGTGCAGCTGACCGAAAGCCCCCGTGACGAGGATCAGGGCAAGGCGGTGCCGGGACGCGGCCCTACCAACCTGTTCATTGAGGGCAAGGGCTATTTTTCGGTGCGCAAGCCCGATGGCAAGCTGGCCTTTACCCGCCTGGGAGACTTTGATTTCAACGCCCAGGGCACCCTGGTGAATGCGCTGGGCTACACGGTCCAGGGGTACCTGCTGGGCGAGAACGGCCAGATGATGAATACTGGTGATTCCACCGCGTCGCCTGCCGGCAACAACCCTAACCACAGCGCGGGCGGGCCGGGACATATCCCCACCACCGAGATTAACCTGTGGGTGGACCCCAGCAACGGTAAATTCTTCGGCAAGTACGATGAATACAAAATCCGCTCGGACGGCACCGTGGTGGGGATGGCCAACGGCGGCAAAACCCTCACGCCGCTCTATAAAATCGCGCTGGTCAACTTTATCAATCCCGGCGCCATGTCCATGCCGGAAGACCAGATGTTTGAGCCGACCGAACTATCCGGAGAGCCCGTAGAAGGGGATGGTGAGATTCGAAGCGGCTTGCTGGAAGCTTCTAACGTCAGCGTGAAGGAGCATGTAGGCTTCTTGCAACAGGCCAAGCTCCAGTTGGATGTAACGTCCAAGCTCATCAGCACCAACAAAAACCTGCTGGAAGAATCCCTCCGGCTGATTCAATAGGCTATCGGCAATTGGCAATCCACAAAAAAGCGGCGTCTCGGTTTTAATCGGGGCGCCGCCCCGTTTTTCGAAATCCTATCATAGTATTTTCCCGGTTTGCGGATAGTATAGGACACTGTCAGTAGTTAGACCCTCGGGATGATCATGATATTTAGCAAGAAGCTGAATGGGCATCTCTGCTTGCGTTCGGTGGTCTTCAGCATTCCGGAATGGCTTGTGTCTGGATGCATAGATTTCAATCAAGGGCTTATCCGTTTCTAAATCGGATAGGGCTGCAAGTTTAACCTCAGGAAATGCACCGCTTGGCAGCTCCCAGGGGGATTTTTCTGTCCTTAAAACTTGTGGTTGCCGGTGAGATGAAGGGGGGAAGCATGTTGGTGCTTGCCGGTAGGGGTTCTTAAAGGTATTGAACCTGTGAATCGCGTAATCAATGAAGGCATCGCGGGCAGCTGGGAAAGTGGGGTAGGTGTTTGAGTACAGATCGTCTGCTCCCGAGGGCAGTCTCTCAACAGTATCAGGAGTTTGAGCGAATGTTAAATCTTGTCCACTAAAGCGTAAACCTGCTGATTTGGGTGGGGTTTGTCGGGTAGAGAGCAATGGATTGAGATAAAAAGTCATATTGGCAGCTCCGGCTTCGATTGACAGAAGGATCCTTTAAACTTGTAATAATTAAAAGAGCGTTGAAGAATAAAAATTGTTTAAGGCTAGAGACAAGGCATCCTATGAGCGTTCACAAGCTACCTGCCACTGAAACCAAGCCTGCTGCCGATACCGGCGAGGGTCTTTCGGTCTATTATCACACTCACTGGGATCGCGAATGGTATCTGCCCTTTCGGGCGTTCCAGGTGAGGCTGGCGGAAGTGGTGGATGAGATGCTGGAGCGCCTGGAGACCGGTGCGCTGCCTTGCTTCATGCTGGACGGCCAGACCGTGGTGCTGGAGGATTACCTGGAACTCCGCCCGGAGAACCGGGACCGGCTAAAAACCCTGATTGACGCGGGTAAACTCAGCATCGGCCCCTGGTACGTGGCGCCGGATGAGTTTCTGGTGAGCGGCGAAAGCCTGATTCGCAATCTTCAGCGCGGCATTCGGCAAGCGCGGGCGTGGGGCTGTACCCAATTTACCGGCTACCTGCCGGATACCTTCGGGCATTCCGCCGACATGCCCACGATTTTTCAGGGCTTTGGGATTGATTCGGCCATCGTCTGGCGTGGACTGAACCCGAAGAACAGTATTCTGAATTGGCAAAGCCCCAGCGGGGCCACGGTGAAAACCCTGCACCTTACCGACGGCTACTTCCAGATGATGCTGGATGATTGGACGCTGACCCCGGAGCATCGCCTGGAAGCCCTGGACAACCTGGTGAGAAAAATCCGCGCCGCCAGCCCGCCGAGTTCAAAGGAGAAAATCGGCCTGCTGCCCATGGGCGCGGATCACATGGGTCCCCTACCCGGCGAAGCGCGGGAAATCTTGATGGCCCGCTATCCCAAGCTCAACGAAACCACCCCGGAGAAGTTCATGGCCGCTTTACCGGAATTATCCGATTTGGAAACCGTGACCGGTGAACTGATGGATAATTCCGCCGCGTTTTTGCTGCCGGGGGTGTGGTCGTCGCGCATGTATCTCAAGCAGGCCAATCGCCGCCTGGAGCATCTCCTCACCCGCAAGCTGGAGCCGTTGCTCGCCATGACCCAAGCCTTCCTCCCGCCGGGCAGTTTCCGCTACCCGACGCATGAGCTGGATCTGGCCTGGAAACTCCTGCTGCTGAACCACCCGCATGACAGCATCTGCGGGTGCAGCGTGGATGAAGTGCATCGGGAGAATATGAGCCGATTCGAGCAGGTGGAGCAGATTGCCGATGCGCTGAAAGTCCGGGCTGAACATGCACTCTCTGCCTTGGGTTCTGAGGATGAGTGGGTGATTTTTAATGCGGGCGATACCCCATACACGGGTATTGTTCATGCTGTTGAAAAGTTACCGGATCATGATGCTCCGGCTTCAGTACAACAAAAGCCATCTGGGCAGATAGAGCTGCAGGATGCGTATTTGTTCGATCCGCATCGTATCCCCCTATCTCATCTGACCCACTTAAAACGACAGACTTCAATTTGGGTTGAGAATATACCGGCGAAAGGTTACAAGATTATTCCGAAAACGGAAGGGGTAAAGCCTGGATTGTCATCTGCTTCTAATGCACTGGAACATCTGGAAAATGAGTATCTATCTGTATTGATTGGAAATGACGGCAAAGTCACTGTTACTGATAAGCATTCCGGGAACGTGTATGAAGATCTATTGAAAATTAGGGCAATTACCGACGCGGGAGATTCTTATAATAGCGACCCTGTGCCAGAATACCCGATTCTTAAAGCTACTTTTTTTGGGCCCTTTCCGGCAGGAGATGATTCTGAATCTCTGTCTGCTGGGCGTTTATTACTCTACAGGTTCACGGATCCGAAAAATCCAAAGTCCGAAAATTACCGCGATTGTCTTGCTTGCGTTTATTTGATGACAGGTAGGCCCTATCTGGGCATTTCATTCATGGATATTCCCAAAGACCTAAAGGTACAGGCTTGTTTTTCGACAGGGCAACCCATTAAAAACGTCATGGCCGAGACTCATTTTTATAGGGCGCAGCGCGATTATAATCCTGATTACCGGGAGCAAGACCAATCACCGGCTGGTTCGTTTAAGGAACTTAAGAGCAATACGGGGCCTATTCAGCGTTTTATTAGTGCAAATAACCAGACCATTATTACCGAGGGACTCACAGAGTATGAAATCTCCCAAAAAGAGATTTGTATCACGCTAACGCGCCCTTTTGGGAAACTTTCCAAGAAGCAGCTTCGCACCCGTGGAGCCCCAGCGGGTCCTCCATTGAGTTTGAAAGAAGCAACGAGTTTTCCAACTATCGCTCTGGGGCGCCCTCTGCAAAATGAACTTCAGAAAGATCTCAACTTAGCCTGGATGCCAACCCCCGAGACTCCGGCACAGCTCTACGAAGCCGCAGGGCGGTTTTATGGCAATGTGGGGGCAATTTCCGGGACGGGTACCCAAAAAACGGCGGAACCAAAATCCCTCACCTCCTGGGATAACCCGGCGCTGGTGTCTTCGGCGTGCTACTGGCTGCCCAACCGGGGCTTGGTTCTGCGGCTCATCAATACCACTGATCGGGAACTCAGCACGGCGTTCACCGTCGGGTTTAAACACCATTCCATCCACGAGACCAACATGCTGGAGGAAATCCAGCGGACGCTGGCGGATGATACGGTCACCCTCGGGCCGCGAGGCGTGAAGACCCTGCTTTTTGCCTTGCCGCCCCAAACCGGTGTATAACTAGTGGAACCCCAACGACCCACAAACGGGAGCTTGCCATGAAACGTTTCCAAGTTGTCCTCGCCGTTCTGCTGACGGTGTCGTGCGTCCTGTTTTCCGCCATGCCGCAGGCCGAAGCCTGGCCGTTCGGCAAAAAGGCCAAGGCGGCCAAAGAGGCGGTGAAACAGGTGCAGACCTATCAGCCTCCCCCGGCGGATGCCCAGATGACCCAGTGCGAGCCCATTCGCCGGAAAATTGTCAAAATCAACAAGGGTTCCAAAATTGGGCGCACCCTCATGGCGCCACGAACTGCGTTTTTGACCGCTAAACACACCAAATGCAAACAGCGGCTGATGGACCAGGAGTTCGAATACCTGAAACATGTGGATATCGAACAATCCCCCAGTCTGCCAAAATTAAAAACCGATACGCCGACCGAACAGCCTGCCGGTGGTGGGCAGTCCGCGCAGCCCTAGCCGGTGTGGGAGGGAGTAAGATGATTGTCGGATTGATTATGGTTGAGTTTTTATGCCTGCTGCTGCTGGGATTCTGGCTGCTGAAGCTGATTCAATGGGAGACCGGCCTGCGGGAAAACCGGGAGCAATGGCTGAACCAGTTGCGCCAAGGGTGCGGGCGGCTGCGGGAAATCCGGCGGCAACTGTCGGATGCCGGACATGGCATTCCCGGACTGGAGCTGAGCCCCGCCAATCGCCGGAAATGGCAACTTTTTCGATGGGCCGGGCAAGCGTTGATTTGGGCCGGACGCGCCCGTTCTTGACGGTGCGTGGACGCTGACGTAGACTGAAAGATAGACGTAACGTTGAGACAGGAGAGGTAGGAACGGTGTCCAGACAAAATGACGACGGAATCTTTGCGTTCCTGGCCGGTATGTTTCTCGGGCTTTTTGGCGGTGTGCTCGCGGGCCTGCTCTTTGCGCCGAAGTCCGGCGATGAGCTTCGGGGCGACGCCCAAAAATTTGTCAGCACCCTGCCGAGCCGTGTCAACCAGGAATTGAGCAACCCCAATACGCGCACCCGCGAATTTATCGATAAAACCCGCTATAGCATCGAAAGCCAAGTGGGCAAAGTCAAAAAGGACCGGGATGCCGATCGCATGGCCAAGGCCAAGCGGGCCGAGGAACTGGCCAGCGGTTACGAATTCTAGTGGCGTCATTGCCCGCCGAAAGAGGAATTCATGGATAGCTTTGCGCAACAGGAGCTGGGACATCTCATCCGGGTCAGTTGGATTGTGCTGATTCCGCTGGGTGTTTTGCTGAGCCTGGTTTTGTATAAGCTGGCGATGCTGCTGCATTCGCTGCTGGATTTTCTGACCATCGCCCGCTATGAGCTGGCCCCGGCCATCAAGGATTTGCGGTTGACCGCCGAGCACGTGGAAGTGCTGAGCGCCAAAGCCGTGTCCGGCGTGAAGTCGGTTGAAGAAGGCGTGTCTGCAACTGGTCCGGCATTGCGGGCGGTGCGGCGCGATGTCGTCCACGGGGTGGAATCCGTTTGGAGCGGAATCAAGGAATCATTCACTCGTAGAAAATAGGCACACAACTAGAGAAGGAGGGCCTATCATGTCAGCTTCCAATTTTGGTAAATTCGTTCTGGGTGCCCTGGTGGGCAGCGCGGTCGGTGCAGTGGTGGGGATGCTGCTGGCGCCTCGCAGCGGCGCGGAAACCCGCGAAATGATCCGCGAAGAGTTCGACAGCCGGACTCGCGAAGCAGCCGACAACCTGCGCGAGAAATCCGATGTGCTCAAAGAAAAGGCGGCCGCCTTTCGCGACAAAATGACCGATCTGTCCAGTGACCTGGAAGAGACGGGTCGCCGGGCGGTGAGCAAGTTTACCGAGCGCAAATCG
Organism: Coleofasciculaceae cyanobacterium; assembly: GCA_036703295.1. Lineage (GTDB taxonomy): Bacteria > Cyanobacteriota > Vampirovibrionia > Vampirovibrionales > Vampirovibrionaceae > DATNPJ01. Next base: position 262,311 of record DATNPJ010000034.1, read on the forward strand.
TCGGAGTCCGGCACGTAATTCATGACCAAACTCTATATTTCAGCGGATCTGGAAGGCGTGTGCGGGGTTACTTCCCCGCACCAGTGCGCCACGGAGCCCGATCGCTCGGCGTATGACTGGGCGGTGAGTCAATTAGAGATGGAACTGGGCGCCGTGATTGATGTGGCGCTGGATCATGGCGTCACCGAAATCCTGGTCAACGATTCGCATTGCACCATGACCAACCTGTACCTGGAGCAGGTGCATCCTCGGGTGTCGCTGCTTTCCGGAAAGCCCAAGCGCTGCGCCATGTCCGCCGGGCTGGATAAAACGTTTGACGCGGCCATGTACGTGGGCTATCACGCCAAGGCAGGCACCCACAAAGGGGTTTTGTGTCATACGTTCCATTCCAAGCTGTTTGATGTGTCCGTTAATGGCGTCTCCTACGGAGAAGGCGGCATCAACGCGTTGCATGCCGGGTTGACGTACGGTGTGCCGGTGATTCTGGCCAGTGGGGATCGTGCCTTTGCCGAAGAGATTCTCCAATTGATTCCGGATCTGGCGATCGTGGAAACCAAGGAAGGGTTGACCCATACCGCCGCGCGCTGCCGTCCGATGGAAGCGGTGCTGGAAGAGTATGCCGAAAAGGTCCGCCACGTCCTGGAAAACCGGGCGTCCTGGAAGAAGAACATTCTCCAGGTTCCCGGCCCCTTCGCACTCCGCATGACTTTCATCAACACCCTGGCGGCAGATGCGGCTAACAGCATCCCCGGTCTGGATCGGATTGATGGCCGCACGCTGGGATATAAAACAGATACCTTCGAAACCCTCTACCAGATGTTGCAATCCTGCTACAGTATTCTCTCTTATACCAGCTTTCTGGAGTAGGTGAGCCTGGAAAGATAGGTCTGTAGCGGGCTTTACGCATTTGCTGAGTTGGATTTGTCCCTGGTGGATGGTTTTTTGCCTGCTTGGGCTGGGCATTGATTGTGAATGAATGTAAATCTTTTTGAAGAATGTGGGGGGATCTGTAGCACTTCTTTACGTGGGTTTGGGTTTTATGCCAGTAACTAAAATGCACGTTACAGGGTACGGGAATTAGGATTCATCACCATGTCGACGCCGATTAACAATCCGGGCTCGCTGCTTTTTGCCGCTGCGGCTTCTTATGCCAAGGGGCATGAGACTTCCGCGTCCAACTCCAAGGAAAAGGCAGAAAAAGAGAATGCCTTGCGGATGATTCTGTTTGGCGCCCAGAAGGCGAAAGAGCAGCAGAAGGCCAACGATCCGGAAAAAGGCTTCCTGGCTTAGGATGGCCAGCCTTACAACGTATTAGATGCCAGTCTGAATAGGTTCTGAGCGCCTAGGGCGCTTTCCGTCCGGTTTGCAAAGAGACGGAGCCCAGCATCAGGGTTTGGGAGCTGACATTGACACACCCTGCCGACTCAAAGGCTGTTTTCAGCTGCGCGGGGGTGAGAAAATGCCGGGTGGATTCCGACAGGTACTGGTAGGCTTGCTGATCCTTGGCCAAAGTGCCGCCAATCAGGGGCATAATGCGTGAGAAATAGAAATTCATGCCGGGAATGGCCGGGGTGGGGCAGGTGTCCAGATTGACCATCCAGCCGCCGGGCTTGATCACACGGTACATTTCGGCCAGCGCCTGCGGGGTATCCGTCACGTTCCGCAGGCCAAAGCTGATGATGGCCCCATCGAACGTCTTGTCCGGGTAGGGCAGAGCCAGGGCGTCCCCTTGGGTGAAATTTACGTTGGGCTGGCCTTGAAAGCGCTGCCGGGCGATGGTCAGCATGTTTCCCGAGAAGTCCAGCCCCTCGATTTGCCCATGTGGGCCGACCAGCGGCTGCAAATAGCCCACCAGATCGCCGGTGCCGGTGCAGACATCCAGCACCTTGCCGCCCGGTGGTAGGTTCAGCTTGCCGCAGGCCAAGCGCTTCCATTGCTTGTGGAAACCCAGCGAGATGCAATTATTCAGGGTATCGTAAGTCCCGGCAATGCGGTCAAACATCTGCCGGACCTGAGTTGCCTTTTCAGTCTCCATCCTGGCCGGATCCGGCAGGACGGTCGATAACGCACGTTCGGTCATGGTGGCTCTATTGTGGCACAAAGGCTCCCCGATTCGCCACCGGCCTGATGAAATGTGCGGCTATCGGGCGCTGAAGGGTGGGTAGCTGATTTTGGGAGGAAGCAGGGTGCCGTAGACCACCCGGTTTTTGCCCTGTTTCTTGGCCTCATAGAGGGCGGCGTCGGCTTTCTCGATGATTTCGTAGCCCTTGGCATGGTCCAGATCCAGTTGGGCCACGCCCACGCTGATGGTGATGGTCATCGGATTGTCCGGCATGCAAAAGACGGTGCGCTCCACCATGGCACGCAAACGTTCCAGGAGTTCGTAAGCGTCAATCTGTCCGGTTTCCGGCAGAATAAACGCGAACTCCTCGCCGCCGTAGCGTGCCGGGATATCCGATTCACGCACGTTCTGGATCAGCATGGCGCCCAGCTCGCGCAGGATGCGGTCCCCGGTGGGGTGGCCGTAGAAATCGTTGATCTTCTTGAAATCGTCAATGTCAAACAGCGCCAGCGAGAGGGGCTTGCGGTAGCGCTTGGCGCGGGCAATCTCGGCATCCAGTTGGTGATTGAACTGGCGGCGGTTGATGAGGCCGGTGAGCGCATCGGTGGCGGCCAGCGATTGCAGCTTGGAAACCTTGGTGGAAGTAGTACGGACCATTGAGCCGACGATGTTTCCCAGGTGGCTTAGCGTCCACATCAGCGGGATCAACATCAACAGCACTTGCATGCTGAGTGGCAGAGAGGCTGTGTTTATCGGCCCAAAGCCCAGCAGCATTGGATAACCCAGCGGTAAAGTGATGGCGTAAAGCAGCGTGAAGGCCACCAGCATCATCCGCGCAATGCTTTTGTGACCGAGCGTTTGTGCCTGTAGCAGCACGATGATGGAAAAGAGCAGAATGCCCAACTGGCCCGAGACAAGGTACATCAGGGCAACGAAGCCGAAACTGGTCAAGGGTGCCAGGAGGCTCAGCTTTTCCAGGGTCAATTCATCCATTTTAGGATGGCGTTTGAGCGACTTCAGGCTGGTTTCATTCAGCAGCAGGTAGCCGACGGTTATGAAGGCCATGATTCCAATGCGAACCAGCGGCCAGACAGGGATTCCGGCCTGGAGTGAGTCCTTCAAGGAGAGTAACAGCAACGTTTCAAAGCCCAGCAAAGCGAACCCGAGGGTTCGGTTTAATCGGAGGCCTTGTTTTAAATGTGTGTGCAGCATGCGCCAGCTTCCTTGTGGCTGTATGTAAGCCTATTTTGGCGCAGTTTTTTGGGTTGCGTCAATGGCTTCCAGTCTCCGGATCGCTTCCAATCCGATGGTGTTCCCAATTTCGACCCCTTTAGCCTTTTCGTAATAGGGCCGGGCTTCATCCAGCTTGCCCATGTTCTCCATCAACGTGCCCATGTTGAACAAGGCGCGCTGATCGTTGGGTTGGATTTTCAGTGCCTGCTCGTAGGCCGTCCGTGCTTCTTCCGCCCGTCCGGCTTTCTGCAACACGCTGCCCTTGTTGAAATAGTACTGACTGTTGCCCGGATCCAGCGTGGTCAGTTTGTCGAAAGTCTGGATGGCCTGATCAAGCTTGCCGTCAAAAGCATACGCTGTGGAAAGGCCGTTCAAGGTGTTGAGATGCTGCGGATTGATGGCCAGTGCCGTCTCAAAAGCCCCGATGGCCTTTTTGTGATCTTTCAGGGTCAGGTAGGCAAAGCCGATGTTGCTTTGAGCCTCCACCATCTTGGAATGACTGGCTAGCGCCAGTTCAAAATGCTTGATGGATTCTTTCAGCAGTTGTTTTTGTCCGGGCAGATTGCCTTTGTCCCTTTGAATCTGGGCAATCTGGAACAGCTCCACGCCCTTGTTGTATTCCACCAGCGCCTTGGCTTCTGGTGTGGCGGGCGTATCGTCGTCCTGTTTGGCTGCCGCCTGCCCGGAAACGTCGGTTTTTCCCGGCGGATTTTGCGCTTTGGCGTGCACCTCAGTGGCCGAAATTCCCATGCAGGACACGGCCAATATTAAGCTGATCGATAGATTGATTGCGGATAATCGGAACATTAAACCACCTCCGTCCAGACATCGCGATTATTCAGGATATCACGATTCAGCTCACCCTCGCTGGAAGCGACCAAGGCCGCTACCGTGCAGCTGCTGATGACGTTGACCGCTGTTCTGCACATATCTAGCACCCGGTCGATGGACCATATCAGAGCCATTCCACCCGCGAACAGTTCCACGTTTATATGGCCCAATGCATTCAGCACAATGGCCATGGTGATGAGGCCCGCGCTGGGAACCCCGGCCGCCCCAATGGAGGCGATGATCGAAAACACGATGATCATGCCGATGTGATAAGGGCTGAGCGGGAGATGATAGGCCTGCGCCAGGAAAATAACCGCGATAACCTCGAACATGGTGGTGCCGGTCTTGTTGATGGTGGCTCCGGTGGGCAGCACGAAGCTGGCAATGCGGTTGGAAACACCTGCCCGGCGCTCCATGCAGGCAATGGTGATGGGCAGCGTGGCCGAACTGCTGGCCGTGCCGAACGCCACCATGATGGCCTCCGAGATGGCCCGGTACAGGTTCATGAAATTGATTTTGGCCAGAACTCGCAACAAAATGGGGAAAATGACGAAGACCTGAATGAGCAGGCCGCCCAGAATGGCCACGCCGTACAGCCAAAGTTCGCTAAAGACGTCCAGGCCGGATTTGGCCACCGTGACGAAGGCCAACGAGAAGACGCCCGGTACCGCAAAAATCATCACCCAGTCCGTCAGCTTCATGGTGGCGGAAAACAGGGCTTCAAAGAAACTGACGATGGGCCGTCCGGCATCTCCAATGCTGGCCACGGCTCCCCCAAACAGTAGGGTGAATAGAATAACGGGCACCAGATCCGCCCGTGCCAGGGATTCCACCGGGTTACGGGGGATCATGTCGAAGAAAAGCTGCCGCAAATCCTGTGGGGTGTTTTGCAGTTGCTGAAGAATCGAGGTGGGATCGGTTTGGGCAAACAGGCTATGGTGTAACTGGGTGCCGGGTTCCAGCATCCAGGCCAGGAAGCCACCCAGCAGGGCGCTCAAGGACATCAGGACCAGAAAATAAACCAGAACCTTGCCGCCCATGCGGCCCAACTGACGACTGTCTCCCAGTGAAGAGACCCCGACAATCAGCGAGCTGACCACCAACGGGACCACAATCATGGTAATCAGCCGGATAAAGAGCTGTCCGACGATATCGAAGAACTGGTGAATGAAGAAGAATTGGTCCGGATCGGTGGTGCTGGGCGGGTAGGGCAGGTAGATCCCCAGCATAACCCCCAGCAGGATGGCCACCAGGATGTGCCAATGGCGTTTTGTTCCCAGCCCCAACGCAACCAGTACCAGCCAGAACGCTTTCGTTTTCATTCACGGGTCCTTCAGCAAATTCAAGATTATCTTCATTATACCTGTTGACGCGGGAAGTCCTGGCTTTTCCTCATTTGAATGCTGGATACGGCAGCCGGGAATGACGGGGGTGAAAGCGCTGGGGCTTGGAAAAGACGGTTTTAATGTCTATCGGCGGGCGCGTTTCCTGGGGACCCATCCGCCAAAAATATCACTGAGCCGGTCCAGGATAATGTGAATCAGCGAACCCAGCCAGATTCCCGCTCCGAGCAGCAGGAAATCGTGGAGATGCGTTTTCAGAAAAGTCAGGATGGTTTGGCGGGGAGTGTGGAGGTCGGCAGAGAGCCCCGCGGCTTGAGCCAGATAGAGATAAAGTCCGGTATAGATGGCAATCAGCACGGCGGATAAATACAGCAATCGCAGCCACGGCGCCAGAATGACCCCATGCGAAAGTCCGGAGCGGTGCTTGGCGACCCACTGGTAAGGCCACCAGATGAACCGAAACACGCCCCATCGGTAGAATGGGCGACTGCGGGTGTCTAAATCCGGGCTGAGTAAAAAGCCGCCCACCCAAGTGCCCACCGTAATCATGGCGACTGCGGGCCAGTCCAGGTGCAAGCCCCAGCGACAAGCCATCAAAACCGGCGGCAAAAAGCCCACCGTCACCCATTCATGCGTCTTCCCGGAAGCCATAGGGGGTTACCGCCAGTAAGTTGTCTGCTTTATGAAGAGTCTACTTTGAAAGATAATTTTACCTTGTTATATGGTAAGGGCATTATAGGAAAGCTTGGTAAAGCAATTACTATGGCGAAGGAGAAACATCACGTGAACCCTAAAAATATATCTTTTTGGAAGAGGCTCTCGGCTTCGGAATGGATTGCGCTTTTTTCGTGCATTTTGTCTCTTTCTTCCTTCTGGTTCACCTATAGCATTACAAATTTAAAAGAGATAAATGATCGGCATATAGAATTGCAACATGTCATTCAACATCTTACAGAAATTCATCGGGAGATAGCCCTTCCCAGAGCTCGAATGAGTCCCGGCATGACTAAGTTTACACTTGATGAATACGAGTTAGAACTGGAAGTCTTTATAATGAAGGCTTACAAATTGATAAAAGAAATTCCAAAAGAAAAATTATCACCTTCAGAAATTTTCTATGTTGGTTCTAACTTGGCAGAACGGGGAATTGAGCATATAGACAAAGCAGAAGAAATGTACATTTTGGGTCAAGATATTGCAAGTAGGGACCCTTATTACTTTCAGCAGTACGCAGAGATTTCAGTTAGTCTGGCCAAACTGTTTTATGAAAAAGGAGATATCGAAAAGGGAAAAGAGCTTTTCGAAAAAACGCTCAACAATATCTCTAACACTGCGGTAATAAACAGTCCGAGGAGAATGTTAATGCAAGGAACAGTTTATATGTATTGGGCAAGTGCTGAGACCGAAACTGAGAGGCCAAATTGCCAAAATGTTATATTTTACTTGAATCAAGCTGAAAAAATGTTGGATTCTATAAATAAACGTTCATACTTGTTACTTGTAAATCTTTATAAGGCCAATCTAAAACAAATAGGACTTGAGTCAGATTGCCAGTAATGTTTAATGGTACTTATCAGGCTAATTCATCTTGCTTATAAAGTAAAAGTCTCTACACTGTTCGAAGTCCAGAGTATCAAGCTCTACATACGATCATAAGATATCGCTTTGGGTACCTTTTCGCTATAATCGGGTTCTGTCAGAATCTGGATTATCAAGCGAGGAGTGAGCGAAATGGCTGCAACCGTGCAGAATCCCCAAATGCAATTCGAGATTAAGCCCAGCAAAACCAGCGGGCAATCGCAGTTTTTGAACTATATCGGCGGCCAGTGGGTCTCGGCCAAGTCCGGCAAAACCTTCGAGAGCCGCAACCCGGCGGAGCCCAGCGATGTGATCGGGGTGTTCCCGTCTTCCGGCAAGGATGAAGTGGACGCCGCCGTGGCCGCCGCGAAAAAAGCCTTCGAGAGCTGGCGGCTCTTCCCGGCGCCCAAGCGGGGTGAGATTCTGTTCAAGGCCGGGCAGATCATGATCGAGCGCAAAGAGGAACTGGCGCGCGAAATGACCCGCGAGATGGGCAAAGTGCTGGCCGAGGCTCGTGGCGACGTGCAGGAAGTGATCGATATGACCTTCTACGCCGCCGGTGAAGGCCGCCGCATGTTCGGGGAAACCACGCCTTCCGAATTGCAGAACAAGTTTGCCATGTGCGTGCGGGTACCGTTGGGCGTGGTGGGTCTCATCACCCCCTGGAACTTCCCCATGGCCATTCCCAGCTGGAAAATCATGCCCGCCCTCATCTGCGGCAACACCTGCGTGATTAAACCGGCCACCGATACCCCGTTGCTGGCGCACCGTCTGGTGGAAATCATGGAAGAAGCCGGTCTGCCCAAAGGCGTACTGAACATCGTGCATGGTTCCGGCAGCCAGGTGGGCGAACCCCTGATGAGCCATCCGGATGTGAAGCTGATTTCCTTTACCGGCTCCACCGATGTGGGCCGCCGGGTGAACGAGGCCTGCGCGCCCAGCTTCAAACGGGTCTCTCTGGAAATGGGCGGCAAGAACGCAGTGGTGATCATGCCGGATGCCAACCTCGATCTGGCAGTCGACGGCTGCGTCTGGGCGGCCTTCGGAACGTCTGGCCAGCGCTGTACGGCGGCCAGCCGCATCATCGTTCACAAAGACGTGCACAAGCAAGTGCGCGAAAAGCTGATTGCCCGCATCAACCAATTGAAAACCGGCTACGGACTCAATCCGGAAGTGCAAATCGGGCCGGTGGTGAACGAAAGCGCCATGAAGAAAATTCTGGAATATATTGAAATCGGCAAGAAAGAAGGCGCCGAACTGGTGACGGGTGGCGAGCGGGATACCGCAGCCGGTGCCGGCTGGTTCATCAAGCCCACGCTGTTTGATAACGTGAAGCCGAGTATGCGCATCGCCCAGGAGGAAATCTTCGGGCCGGTAACCGCGCTCATCCCGGTCGGCAGCTTCGATGAAGCCATTCAGGTGGCCAACGGCACCAACTTCGGTCTGTCGCTGGCGATTTACACCAAGGACGTGAACCGCGCGTTTACAGCCTTGCGCGATCTGGAGTCCGGTCTGGTCTACGTGAATGCGCCCACCATCGGAGCGGAAGTCCACCTGCCCTTCGGCGGTACCAAGGACACCGGTAACGGCCACCGCGACGCCGGTCAGACCGCGCTGGAAGTCTTCTCCGAGTGGAAGGCCTGCTTCATCGACTACTCCGATAAACTCCAACGCGCCCAAATCGACACCACCGACTAGGCGATTCGGAACCATCAAAAAAGCCCCGGAAAATAATCCTCCGGGGCTTTTTAACTTCAGGATGCCGTAATCAGGCGTTCCACTTGTTGAGTACAAACCGTTCCGTCTTGTCGAGCGGTTGCTGGGTTTCTTGCTCGAATTCTTGCAACCACGCGTCTTTGGCGGGATCGGTTTCTCCACGAAGGCGTTTGACCACTTCCCTCAGCTGATTAAGATTCTTCGCACGTTCAGAAGATTTCTGGTCGTATGCCTCACCGGCTTCCTGGCTTTTGGCATGCGCGCGAATCCCGGCTTTACCGTCCATATCCGCACCATATTGCACAAAGGCTCCGACCAGTGCCCTTGCGGCCAGAGCGATTTCCCTGGCCCGCAGGGCCTTCAGCTGGAGAGTACGGACCAGGGAAGGCGGCTGTTTTTTCAGCTCGGCCTGGCGCTTTTCTACTTTGCGTAATTGCTCACCTGTTTTATCCACAGTGATGTCCAATTTCAGCTCGTCATAGAGCGGTTTTACTCGCTCGCGCAGTTGTTGCAGGTCCTGCATGTACTCCGGACGACCGGCAAACAGAATCGGTCGGAATGAAGTTTTCATCCGTTTCTAACTCCTCAAACAAAATCTTATTTATGGGATAAACCCAGCCAGTATGGCAAGCGATTTCATGCAGAGTGTAAATAGGGCAGCGAGCCAATTCAGCCCAGAGGCCCTTTTACTGGTTACTTGCCACCGCTGATGCTGGAGAATTGATTGTATGAGCCCGGTTTTGCTTTTCGAGGGAGCTATCTGCTGGATAGAGTTTCTGGCAAAAGGTATAAAGATTTTGCTGATTGGACTGACAGAGGGCTGGCGTTGTCATGCGCCTGGTAAAGGGCTATGATGGACGCGGAGAGCATTGAGAAGAGAGAGAGAGGCATGTCTACCGAGTCCGTTCAAGCAGCATCCGCCAGTGGGACTTCTCCGCTGAAGCAAGTCTACATTGAAGACATCAGTCGGCATGAAGGCCAGCAAGTGACTTTGCGGGGCTGGATTTACAACAAGCGCTCCAGCGGCAAGCTGCATTTTTTGCAGGTGCGGGACGGCACCGGGGTGATCCAGTGCGTGGTGTTCAAGGGCGATGTGTCTCCCGAGGTGTTCGAGGCCGCCGAGCATGTCGGCCAGGAATCCTCCGTGGAAGTGACCGGTCTGGTGAAGGAAGACAAGCGCTCTCCGCTGGGCTTTGAGCTGGGCGTGACCGATTTCAAGGTCCTGCAACCGGCAACCGATTACCCCATCAGCCCCAAGGAACACGGGGTGGCCTTCCTGATGGATCATCGCCATCTCTGGCTGCGCTCGTCGCGCCAACATGCCATCATTCGCATCCGGGCGGAGATTATCCGGGCGGTTCGCAATTATTTTGATGGTCAGGGCTTCACCCTGATCGACGCGCCTATTTTTACCCCCAGTGCCTGCGAAGGTACTACCAACCTGTTTGAAACCGAGTACTTCGATGAAAAGGCGTACCTCACCCAGAGCGGACAGCTCTACATGGAGGCCGGGGCGGCAGCGTTTGGCAAAGTCTATTGCTTCGGGCCGACTTTTCGGGCGGAAAAATCCAAAACCCGCCGCCATCTCACCGAATTCTGGATGGTAGAGCCGGAAGTGGCCTTTATGGACCTGGCTGGCGATATGGATCTGGCCGAGGATTTTGTGGCGTTTATCGTTCAGCAGGTGCTGCGCAACCGCCGCCCGGAACTGGAACTGCTGGAACGGGACATCAGCAAGCTGGAGGCCATTCAAAAGCCTTTCCCCCGCGTGACCTACGATGAGGCCATCGAGATCATCCGGCAGCACGGGACGGAGCCTGAACACAAGAATTTTCCGTGGGGCGAGGATTTCGGCGGTGATGAGGAGACCATTATTTCCAACCGCTTTGATCGCCCGGTGCTGATCCATCATTATCCGGCTGAAATCAAGGCGTTTTACATGAAGGCGGATCCGCAGAATCCGAAGCTGGCCTTGAATGTAGACATGATTGCGCCCGAAGGCTACGGTGAAATCATTGGGGGCGGGCAGCGCGAGGAGGATTTAGACGTGCTGTTGGGTAAAATTCAGGCGCATGGCTTGCCGATGGACGCGTTTGAATGGTACCTGGATTTGCGCAAGTACGGTAGTTTCCCGCATTCCGGCTTCGGACTGGGAATTGAACGCACCGTCGCCTGGATCTGCGGTCTGCACCATGTTCGCGAAACCATTCCCTTCCCCCGCCTGATGGAGCGTCTGCGCCCCTGAGAATCCGTTGCTGGCGGCTTTGGCAATAGGAAATGCTTGAAGAACAATTTGAAGTCCATGTGGATGCCCACATCCGTATTATGGGGATCCCGGAGCGAGATTTGCTGGTTGGGGAGATCAATCGTTTCAACCGCAAAGCCATGGGTGCCACGTATTTTGTCCCCGAGATCCAGGAATTTGTTCTCTGTTACAGGTTGCTTGGTGAAAGTGGTCATAACATACCGGTCAGGATTGTCGGCATACCGCTCGAATGCTTTTAAAGCGGTTTCCGTATTAGCGATACGGACTGGTTCTATTTGCCAGCCGGTGAAGTCCCCGATAACTTTAGAAGAAGAGTAATGATATTCCTTGCTGTTATAAACATCTAAAACCTTGTGGTCCGGTATTTTCCTATATTTCAGAGGATGTAACGTCTTCATGAGCCTGGCATAAGCTACCTCAAGGATTCTGGCTTCCAGGCTGCCACGCACTTGTTTAGGTTGGAACCCTTCCATCATTTTCCGCTGATCTCTGATTTCTGCAGCACGCACAGGAATCTTGAGGTGAGGGTATGGTTTGAATTCAATCAGGAAATCGCCATTTTTCTGAGGGTGAATCATCCGGGACAGTAGTCGGGTGCCTGTTCGATTGCGCGACAAGGCAAAGAGGACGCTTAACAACTGGCAATCATTCAAGGCCCCTTGCGCCAGGTGTAAGGACTTTATATTGGACGGCATCGATCGAACGTGCAAATTTCTGGCGGTTTTGCCAAAACCTACAGTGTCTTGAGTGTTGGTTCGTCTTGTCGTCAGGCTTTGTGGCGCCCCTTTGGAGCCCCTAAAGGGATCAGAGGTGTCCTGTACCCACTTGAAGGAATGTACTGACAGGGACATTATGCTTTTCTCACTTACTTTGAATAAAATATTAACTAAGCTACTACATTTGACGCAAGAAATGTAAATTTTCGGGTAGTTTAGGTCAGGGCGCTTGCATTCCCGAGAAGCATATCCTTCCGAACAGTTTCATTCGGACAGAGGATAAGGAGCGGATCGTAAAGAGGGTATGCTTCCAGAGAGGAAGGCTAAACTTTTGCCGAATTCTGCCGAAAATACCCTGGTGACGAACCCCTGGTAATGAGCCAAGGTTTCCAAGGAGCCGCGCTCCGATTCAACGTCGGATGCTCGCAAGTGGAAAGGTAAGACCGTACATGCCAGCGCCCCGTAAACCCAAGAAAGTTCTCATCCAGTTCGCGATTGCCCTGGTGGTCGCTGCCGTGCTGGGCATTGGCGCCGTGATTGCCGGCTTCTCCGTGATCATGTCGATTAATGATGGCGCGACCAAGGCGCAGGAGGAAGCAAAACAGGCAGCGGCAGAGGCCAAGGCGGAACTTGACAGAATTAAGAAGCAGAATGAGAAGCCTGTGGTGGAGGCGCCCCAGGAATTCGAAATTGTTCAGGCGGTTGGCGAAATCAAGCAGGGTGAGCCAATCACTCAGGGTAAATTGACCAAGCTTACAGTGAAAGAACGTCCGATGCCGGGTACTATCGAGAATTTGTCCCAGGCGGTCGGTAAAATCTCCAAGGTGCGGATCATTGAAGGTGAAATCCTGAATATGAGTAAGCTGATTGATTCCTCCAGCATGCTGAACGTTGATACCGGCATGCGGGCCATTACCATCAACGTGGATAACATCGGCAGCCTGAACGGGGCTTTGATGCCCGGTATGCGGGTGGATGTTCTGGCCACGGTCAAGCAGGACGAGAAAGTGGTCACCCGCACCATGTTGCAAAACATCCAGGTGATAGGCGTTGGCAGTGGCGGTGCGGCGGCGGGGCCTGCAATGCCGACAATGCCGGCGGCATTGAGCTCCAAAATTCCCGCTCAGGTCAGTGCTCCCAGCGGTGGGGGGGCTGCCAGTGCAGTGACGTTCTTGGTCAGTCCCAAGCAAGCCGAGCTGCTGTCACTGGCCAACCAGACATCCCAGATTCATCTGACTTTACGCAACTACGGCGACAAGCAGGTAACGAAGGTGATGGGTGCTGATGTCAGTGTGCTGATGACCGGCATTGAGAGCGACACCGTCAAGAAATCGTTGCCTAATATGCCTTTCCCGCCGGGTGACAGTGGTTTTCATAATGTTAATTACGCGCCGGGCGGCAATCTGCCCAATCCGCCGGATGCCGTCGGTTCGTCAAAGAACAAGTTCAGTATGCGCATCTATCGGGGCACTGGCGCGGAAACCGTGGATTTTGAGCAGTGATGGACTTGGAAGAGCAGAGGAAGACATGAGTATGAGTGGGAGACGAGGAGCACGCATCGTGCCGGTAGCGATGGCCATCGCTATTGTGGCTCAGTTGCTGCCGGTTGTGACTTTGGCAGGCGAGGGTCCGGCAAAATCGACTGCTTATTCCGGCCAATTGCAAGGGGTTGGGTTTGATATCCCGATGCCGAAAGCTGGCAAAACTGCAGCAAAAAGCGATGATGACAAGTCCGGCTACGCTTTTCAGCAGTTGGATGAAGAGGGGGATGCGTCCCTGTCTTCGGGAAAGACACTGCAAGGAACCGTGACCAGCATCAACGTGACGCGTGGTCGCTCACAAATCGTCAAGTTTGCCCAACCCATCATGCGCATGTCGATTGCCCAGCCTGATGTTGCGGATGTGATTCCGCTGGCTCCCGATCAAATCATGATCAACGGAAAGCTGCGCGGGGTGACTTCGCTCATTGTCTGGGATGAGAACGGTCAGGAAGGCATCTTTGACCTCTACGTGCAAAACGATACCAGCGAGTTGCTGGAGGCGGTCAAGGCCGTGGCTCCCCGCGAGAAAATTCAGGCACGGGTAACGGATGACTCTTTCATCCTGACGGGGCAGGTGTCCAGCAGCGTGACCCTGGATGAAATCCGCAAGACTGCGGCGGCCTATGGCTACCGCGAGGACAAATTTATCGATCTGACCGATACGCCGGTACCCCAGGTGATGCTGGAAGTCAAAATGGTGGAAGCCAACCGCAGTGTCGGGCGGCAGTTGAAGACTTCCTTCAATCTGGAAAATTCCAACCAGGCATTCAATGCCGTGCGTTTAGCCAATCCCATCGATGGCAAGGTTCTTGAGGGAGCCGCCCGTCAGACTAGCGGCTTAAGGGCTGATCGCTTGTTCAGGACGGGCTCGTCTCCCCTGAACAATATTGCGCTTAGCCAGGCAGGCGGCAATGTGGGTGGCCTTACCGGTTCCATGTATTGGGGCAAGCATTTCCAGAGCGTGTGGGACCTGTTGGAAACAAAGGGGAAGATCAACACGCTGGCCAACCCCACTCTGGTCTGTACTCACGGCCGTTCGGCCAGCTTCCTGGCTGGTGGTGAATTCCCCTTTGTCGGTTCCGTGGATGCCAACGGCAGTCCGATTGTATCGTATAAGGAATTTGGGGTGAAGCTCAATTTTACCCCCTGGATTGCCATCAAGTCCGGCCGGATCGAACTGACAGTTCAGCCCGAAGTCAGCAGCGTCGATTCATCCCATTGTGTCACTTCGACTTCCGGTAATCAGGTCTGCGGTATTTTGAAGCGGACCACCAATACGACCGTTGAATTGATGGATGGTGAAAGTTTGATGATTTCGGGGATTCTAAGCCGCGAAGAACAGAACACCTTTGCCAATGTCCCTTTCATCGCCAGCGTGCCAATTCTGGGCAACATGTTCAGAAATGCGAACATGTCCAAGAACGATAGCGAACTGATTGTGATTGTGACCCCGCACATCATCAAATCGAGCGATTACGGCAGAATCCTGGGCGCTGCCCAATAGTTTCCGGAAATCTGGAGAAAATTCCAAATCATGGCCGAACATCTGACAGTCCTGATCATCGACGAGGATGCCGCGAACCGGGCGTTGATCCGTGACACGCTGTCCGAGAACCAGAACGTGGAAATCCTGGCGGAAACGGACAGCCTGGTATACGGCTATGAGCTGATTCGCCAGAACCGGCCCAAAATGGTGTTCATGGATCTTCGCCAGGATCCAGGCAAGGCGCTGGACATGGCCCGGCGCGTTTCCTCCTTTTTTAACGAAGTTCTGATGATCGCCTCGGGCGATACGATGAGCCTGGATATGATCAAAGCCTGCATGGAGGCCGGTGTTCGGGATTTCCTGCAACGGCCACTGCAAGCGGCTGATATTCGGAGCATCATCGATAAGCACAAAATGGCCCTGGTGGCGGATAACAAGGCGGGTGACCGCACCGGACGCATCGTGACAGTTTTCAGTAACAAGGGTGGCTTGGGTAAAACCACCATTGCCGTCAATTTGGCCATCGCCTTGTCCGAGACCGTCGGGAAACCCGTGGCCCTGGTCGATTTGAACCTGCAATTGGGGGACATCACCACTTTCCTGGATGTGGAACCCAAGCAGACCATTGTGGATATTGCGCGCAACATCGGGCGGGTCGATGCCGCCTACCTCGAAAGCTCGCTGGCCCAGTTTGTCTGCCCCACCAACGGGGCGACCCTGCATGTGCTGGCCGATCCGCTGCACGTGGAAGACGCGGAGGAACTGACCGCCGATCAGATTAACGCGGTGTTGACCGTGCTTCGGGCGTCGTTTGAATACGTGGTGATTGATACGACCACTTCATTTGACACCAAGACCTTGGCCGCCTTGGATTTGGCGGATCATATCCTGCTGGTTTCCATGGTGAACCTGCCCAGTATCCGTAGCAGCCAGCGTTTGTTGAAATTGTTTGAACGCCTGGGTTACGAGGAACAAAAGATCAAGCTGACGCTGAATCGTTATATGCCGGACGAAGAGATCACCGTGGATGACGTGGAAGAGACATTGGAACACCAAGTTTTCTGGAAAATCCCCAACGCCTACCAGGTGGTGATGACGGCCATCAACCGGGGGATTCCGATTGCCATGGTCGACAACGGACATAACATGCAGAAGAATTTCCTGGATTTTGCCGCCAAGCTGACTGGGGTTGTGCGTCCCACCACGAATGCCGGGTCGGCTGCCGCGCCCCAGCAGAAGAAAGAATCGAAGAGTATGCTGGGTGGGCTTTTTGGAAAACGTTGAAAGTCGGAAAAACACTGAGCAAGAGGAACGCTGAAGGTTTATGTCGCTAAGGGATCGGTTAAAAAAACCGGGGATGACCGGCGGGCCCGGACCCGGATTCACCCAGCCGACGACGGCGGCGCCCTCTCCTGGGGCTCCTGCGTATTCTGCGGCGGCTGCTCCGACGTCCTCCGCGCATGCCTCGCAGGCTGCAATCCCTGAATACTCGGTCCAGCAAACCAACCAGCCCAAGAAGGGCGAGCGTTTCGAAGAGGTCAAATCCAAGGTTCACAACCTGTTGGTCGAGAACCTGAACATTTCTCCCACCGATGTGCTGAGCAAGGAAGATGTCACCATCGCGGCGCACCAGTTTCTGGAAAAATTCCTGCTGGCCGAAAAAATCCCGATGGGGACTTCGGAGCGAAACGTGCTGGTTCAGGAACTGGTGGAAGAAGTGGTCGGCCTGGGGCCACTGGAGCCGCTGCTGCGAGAGGCCACCATTTCGGAGATCATGGTGAACGGTCCCAAGAATGTCTATATTGAGCGGGACGGCAAGCTGCACAAGACTAACATCACCTTCAAGGATAACGCCCACGTCATGCACATCATCGAGCGGATTGTATCCGCCGTGGGACGCCGCGTGGATGAGAAAAGCCCGATGGTGGATGCCCGTCTGAAGGACGGCTCCCGTTTCAACGCCATTATCCCTCCGTTGGCCCTGGATGGTCCGTCCATCACTATTCGTAAGTTCAAGGCGGATGCCGGAACGCTGGAAAAATTGCTCGGCTGGGGTTCCATGACGCCCGGCATGGCCAGGACGCTGGAGGCCGCCGTCAAATGCCACCTGAATATCATCATTTCGGGAGGAACGGGTTCCGGTAAAACAACCATGTTGAACTCGTTGTCGGCGCTCATTGCCGATGACGAACGCATTGTCACCATTGAGGATGCGGCAGAATTGCAACTGAAACAGGAGCACGTGGTGCGACTGGAAACGCGTCCTCCCAACATCGAGGGCGAGGGCCAGATTACCGCCCGCCAATTGATGATCAACGCCTTGCGTATGCGCCCGGATCGCATCGTGGTAGGTGAGTGCCGTGGCGGTGAAACCCTGGAGATGCTGCAGGCCATGAACACCGGTCACGATGGATCCTTAACCACCTTGCACTCCAACACCCCACGAGACGCCGTTTCCCGTATTGTCACCATGTGTATGATGAACGCCAACCCGTTGCCGGAAAAAACCATTCGGACCCAGGTCGCGTCCGCCGTGCACCTGATCGTGCAGGTCAGCCGTCTGATGGACGGTCAGCGCAAGACCACCAGCATTGCCGAAATCACGGGGATGGAAGGGGATGTGGTGACCATGCAGGAGATTTTCAAGTACGAGCAATACGGCTTGGATGAAAAAGGTCGGGTCATCGGCAAGCATGTCGCCACCGGTGTTCGTCCGCGCTTTGCCGAGCGCTGCAAGGCCAAGGGCATTGACCTGTCTAACGACCTCTTTGAAAAGGACGAGTCCGGCCCACCACCGCCCAAAATTTAATCCGAGAGCCTGATCCATGTCGATTGAGTTAACCCTGATTCTGATTCTGGTTTTCGCCGGACTGGCCACGCTGGCCGTGGGCTCTGCCGTGTTCTTCTTCCAGCGGTACAGCAATCCGGAGCCATCGGTGATCCAGCAGCGGCTGATCCGAATCAAGGCGAAACAGCAGCAGCAGGACAAGCAGGCGGAAACCGAGGCAATGCAGCGGTTTTCCAAGTTGTATAAAGAGGGTGGTTATAACAACGAGAACCTGGGCAAGCAGCTCGAACAGCTCAACTTTTTCAATCACCTGAAAACCATGATGCAACAGGCCGGCATGAAAACCCCACCGGACAAGTATTTCATTACCAGCATGCTGATGCCTTCCATTCTGTTGATGGTGCTGGGACTGGCGATTGGTATGTTCCCACTGGCGCTGCTAGGTCCAGGCGCTGGGGTTTTGGCTTATTTTGTGGTGGTTTTCAAGCGCGGCAAGCGCTTCGATAAATTCGTCACCCAGTTGCCGGACGCCCTCTCCATGATCACCAGCGCCCTGCGGGCCGGGCATTCCTTCCAGTCAGCGCTTGGCGTGGTCGCAACCGAGTTGGCGGATCCCATCGGGTCCGAGTTCTCGAATATCGTACGGGATATTAACCTGGGGATTCCGGTGAAAGAAGCTTTGAATCGTATGGTCGGCAAGCTGGACGCCCTGCCCGATGTGCGCATGTTTGCAACCGCCGTCCTGATTCAACGGGAGGCGGGCGGGAACCTGGCCGAGATTCTGGAGAAATTGGGCTACACCATTCGGGAACGCTTCAAACTGAAGGGGCAAATTGCTTCGCTGACCGGTCAGGCCCGATTGACCGGTTACGTTTTGGGTGGCGCGCCCGCCTTTCTGCTCGTGGGCTTGTCGCTCTTTATGTACAGTTACGTTAAACCCTTGTGGGAAACGGATTTGGGTCATGCTTTGCTGATTCTGGCCGTGATTATGCAGGGGATTGGATTTTTTATCATGAAAAAAATCGTCGACATCCGGGTGTAGTGCATGGATAAGACAGCCGCCACAGAAATCCTGAGTCCAAACCATATCGTGTTGCTGATTATCGGCGGCATTATTCTGATCCTCTCCATTTTTGGCGTGCTGGCGGTGCTGATCTCCATTTTGAACTACCAGGAAACTCCCGTACGCGATCGTCTGATGATGCTGAAAGACAAAGGGGCCACTTTCGAAGCGGGACAACGCAATTCCGGCGCGTTTGATGATCTGAAAGAGGCGCTGCTGACATATTCCGGCCCCATTTCCCAAAAACTTTACGGCGAGAACCAAAAGCTCCAGAAAGAGATTAAGCAGTTGCTGACGGAAGCCGGACTGCCGGACACGGAAACCCATGTCTGGGCATTCTTGACCAACATGGTGGCGGCGGGTTTGGCTTTGGGCATCATTATGGGCGCGTTGGGCCTGTTGGTATCGGGATTCAACGTGGCAATGGCTGCGGTCGGTCTGCTGGTCGGGTTTATTGTGGGAACCAAGCTCCCCAAGTTCCAGTTGCATGGCCGGACCAAAAGCCGTAAAACCGAGATCCGGTTCGCCTTGCCCGATACGTTGGACCTGATGGTGGTTTGCGTGGAGGCCGGTCTCGGGCTGGACTCCACCATTCAGCGGGTGGCCGAGGAAACCGAACGCATGGCGCCCGAAATTTCCCAGGAATTCAAGCGACTGAACAAGGAACTGAACGCCGGTATTTCTCGAATAGAGGCATTCCAGAACATGGGACAGCGGGCGGGAGTGGATGAACTCCGTTCGTTATGCGCCATGATTGTCCAGGCCGACAAGATGGGGACCAGCATTTCCGATACCTTGCGGGTGTATGCCGACGATTTGCGGGTTAAGCGGAAGCAGAAGGCGGAAGAACTCGCCTCCAAGGCCAGCATCAAGATGACGTTTCCGCTGGTCCTGTTTATTTTTCCGCCCATGTTCATCGTGCTGATCGGTCCCACGGTCATTATGGCCATCCAGCAGTTCTTCCCCTCCAAATAGCGATCGCTGCCGCTGATTCGGCTAGAATAACGCTATGCCACTATTCACCCATAACACGCTGCGCCTGACCGAGCGCCGGATTCCCCTTCAGCGGTTGCCCCAGGCATTCGAGGGGCTTAAAATCGCGCAGATTTCGGACCTGCATTTTTACGAATATACCGATCACGCCTATTACGACCGCGTGGTGGAAGCCGTCAACGCGATGGCGCCGGATGTCATCGTGTTAACCGGCGATGTGGTGCATTACGGTCCGGATTTTATTCCGGCGGCGGGGGCTTTTTTGAGGCGGTTGGAGGCCCGGCATGCCCGGCTGGCGATTCTGGGCAACCATGATTACCAGGACGGGGCCATGAGTCGTCATATTGCCGCCATGTACGCCGACATCGGCTTTGAGTTGCTGGTCAACCAAAGCCGGGCCATCGAACAGGACGGCCATCGCCTTTGGTTTGCCGGGCTGGATGACTTGTACTACGGCGAGCCGGATATCGCGCGGGCACTTTCGGGTGTTCCCACGCAAGATGAGATGACCATTATGCTGGCGCACAACCCGCTGCTGTTTGATCCGGTGGCCCTGGCAGGGCAAGGCCGGGTGGATTTGGTGATTTCCGGGCATACTCATGCCGGGCATATCTATATTCCCCCGCTGGGGCCGATTTACCGCAAGGTGTTCCGCATGAAGTACCGTTACGGCCTGTACGAGAAAAACGGCTGCCAGCTGCATGTGACCAGCGGCGTGGGCTCCGCTGCGTTTTATCTCAAAAAACACCGCATCGGCTTCCCCCGCCTCCGCTTCAATACCCACCCGGAAATCGCGGTGTTGGAGCTGGTTTCCGGAGATGTCATCGCTTCAGTGTAGGTACTCTCTTGCGTCCCGCCTTGGGTTAAGTAGTTTGCTGCTGGCTGGTTATTTTGCTGTCTGCATGCCTGCCTGAAAAGCCCAAATAAACCACCAGAAACACGGCCGAAGCAACGGCGACCGCAGTGCGTTCCGTCGATCCGACGTTACGATTGAGGGAAATCATGCCTTCAATCAGCCCGGCAATCACCAGCAGCGGCACACAACCCAGGATCAGCACCAGAGATTCCTTGGCTTTCAGTCTCACGGCCTGCCAGCGGGGCAGATCACCGGGAAACAACAGCGTGAACCCAATCAGCATACCAGCGGCCCCGGCGATAAAAATGGTGCTCAGCTCAATCACGCCGTGGGCAGTGATGAAATTTAGCAACCTCCCACCCATGCCATGCTGAATACAAACCTGAAGCGGCCCCCCGAAGGCGAACAATCCGTTATGCAGCAGCAACAATAAACTGCCCACGCCGAAGACAATCCCGAAAGCAAAGGCGTTGAAGGCCACCCGGATGTTGTTGGTCATCAGGAAGCTGGATTCCGACGGGTTGGCCTGGGTGCGATCCGTCCACAGCACGCCTTGGTCCAGTTGCGCGATGACCGGGGGTGGCAGGAAAAACGTTTCGGTTTCCGGGTTTGTGCGCACGATGATCATGGCGATGGCCGAGCCCAGCAGGAACATGAAAGTCGCCAGAATAATCAGCATGATGTTTTTGCGGAAACAGCGGGGAAACTCGATCAAGAAAAAATTCGACACATCCTGGAAACGGGCGGGCGGATGTTCGTATACCCGGCCATGACCACGCTGTACCAGGTTGTTCAGATAAGGCTCCAGATGCTGGAACTCGGGCGAAGCCTGTGCGCGGGACAGATCGGTGACCGCCTCGCGATATAACGTAGCCATCTCCCGGATTTCTGCTGGAGAAAGTAGGGCCACAGAATGCCTGGACTTTGCCAGCAGCGTTTCCAGCTTTTCCCAGTGGGGCTCCTGCTCGATGAACCAGCGCTTCATCATATGTCGGTTTTTCGTTTCCTCCTCGGGTCCAGGCTTGCCTTTCCGGATCCACTCTCCTACTATCGGTGAAAAGGGTCGGTTTTGACAAGCGTCCCTGACCAGAGAGGCACCGCGGCAACCGGACAAAGGGCTTTCATGGAATTTCGCTCCATCCATACGGTAGAAACCGCCGACCACATCCAACTGAAAGTGGAATTGGCCGGGCTGGCCAATCGGCTGTTCGCTTATCTGATCGACAGTCTGGTCATGATGTCCATGATGGGGGTTTTGGTGCTGGTGTTCACCTTGCCCGCCTTTCTCCGCGGGACGCCGGAGCTGAGCAAGACCGCGATGCCGCTGGGCATGTTCCTGATTATTTTTGGGTATCACCTGGTGCAGGAATGGTTGTGGAACGGAAAAACCATCGGCAAGAACATCATGGGTATTCGGGTGGTGCGCAACGATGCGCAACCGATTGGTTTCTGGGAGTCCCTGGGCCGCAACCTGCTGCGGGTGCTGGATGTCTATGTGTCCGGCATCGGGTTGCTGGTCATGCTGTTCAACCCGGATGAAAAACGCCTGGGCGACTTTCTGGCCGGGACCATTGTTATTAACGATCAACCGGTCCTCAAGCCGAGCCGTCCCCAATGGACTCCCCCCGAACCGGCGGCGGATGAGGGCATGCTGACCGCCGCCTGTCAGCTTTCCCCCGAGGAGGCTGAGCTGTTGAAGGCATACCACACTCGGCGGGCGGGCCTGTTTGCGGAATCGCGCCGCAAGATAGCCTCGGCGCTGTGTCGCTATCTCAGCGAGCGCCTGCATCAGCCGGTTGAAAACGAGGCGGCACTGGACGCCCTGCTGGCTGATTATGCCCGGCAGCGATAACTACTACGGGCCGTAAGCTGGAACCCGTGTGGCGTGTGCGGCGACGATGGCGTTCAGCTGGGCTTCCGTCACCGCTTCCACGGTGGCTTGCAGGATGGGCGTGAGCGCGTCCGGATGTATGACGCTTAATGAAAGCACGGCGGGAGCCTGGGCGCCCAGCGGCAGCGGACTGGCCGTGCTGAAGGCAATGGCGAAATCTCCGCTGGTGGTGGCCATGATGCTGCCCGTATTCCCGATTCCCAACGCTGCCCGCTGAGCCACCTGACGCAATGCCTGGGCATCCAGGGGCAAGTCGGTGGCAATCACCACGATTGCCGAACCTTGCCGGGACTCAGGGTGGGTTCCCGTGGTTGAGGGGCGGACGGCCTCATCGGCGCTATCGGCGGTTCTCATGCGCTCCACCGGCATACTCCACGAACGCTCTAGCGCTGTTTTTAGCAGCGGGTTCAGGGTGTTCAGCTTGCTGTGGTTTGCGTTCACCAGTACTCCGATGGTGTACTCCCGGTTGTTGACGACCACCCGGCGGGAAGCCGAGCCGATGCCCGCATGCAACTCAAACGAACGCATGCCGGTTCCGGCGCCGACCCGTCCTTGGGGCACCACGCCGCTTCGGGCGCTCTCAATGGCCATAACGGTATCTTGCGCAGCCTGCACAGGTTCTTCAATCGTGTTGAAAAAGCCGTCCCAGCATTCGCCCACTACGGGCAGCTGACCTTCCCACTGGCCGGGATAATGCTGCGCGAAATACTCGAAAACCCCCTGATGGGCCGCACCGACCGCATAGGTGTTGGTAAGGATGATGGGTGAATTCAGAATCCCGGCGGTTTGCAGCGGCCCCATGCCGGTGAGTTCGCCGTTGCCGTTCAGCATGACCGCCGAAGCCCGAAAGCCGGTGGTTGCCAAGTTCCCTTTGCCGCCGGTCAGCAGGGTCGCATCCGGCACGATGGCGGTGACCCCGGTCCGGATTTTGTTGGGGCGGTCCCGGTATAAACTGAGATGGCCGACCTGAATCCCCGGAACATCCGTAATGGCGTTGTACGCCCCAGTGGGAAACTGTTGCCAGTGCCCCGGAATCAGCCGTTCCGGACGGGTGGAGACGCCCATCACGATGGGATCGCTGCCTGCCGGAATCACCAGCAGTCGTAGCGAGTCGCCTTCGGGCCTTGGGCCTTCAGATGCAGGTGCGCCCGCCGTTGGTTCCACTTGCTGGGTGGGGCCTTGTTGTGTGATTGGCACCTCCGGCAGTTTATCCGGAAGGCTGGCCGGGCGTGTTTCGGTTTGCGCACCTGGGATTTTCGAGGCTGGTTTTTCCAAGCCCGCAGCAGGCGTTGGGTTGGCAGGGATAACCGATTGCCCCATCACGGGCGGGGCCGCGACTGTCACGCCAGCATTCAGCAGCAACGCGCACACGGCCAACACGATGAGCGGTGCTGGCCGCCGTTGGAAACCGGCGGGCGGGGATGCTGTTTTCATGCAGTGCCTCACTCTGGTTGGAATGCGTTCAAGCTGGGTTTTACTCTCAGTTTAAAGCATTTTGAAGGGTTTTATACACTTCCGCGCTCCGATTTCGACCCCGGAACCCTCAAAGGTTAATCTTCCAACGTGGAAGTATCGCCTTCCGGTAGGCCCAGCTCGCGGGCTTTCAGCAGGCGGCGCATGATTTTGCCGCTGCGGGTCTTGGGCAGGCCGGGCAGGAAATCGATCTCGCGGGGGTAGGCGTGGGCGGCCAGCCGGGTGCGCACAAATTCTTTAATCTCCAGCTTCAACGCCTCCGAGGGCTCAAACCCGGCCTTCAGCGAGACAAAGGCTTTCACAATCTCCATCCGCTCCGGGTCCGGCTTGCCGATGACCCCGGCTTCGGCCACGGCAGGGTGCTCAATCAGGGCGCTTTCCACTTCAAAGGGCCCAACCAGATGCCCGGCGGTGTTGATCACGTCATCCGCCCGGCCAATGAACCAGTAGTAGCCATCCTCGTCCACCCGCGCCCGGTCGCCGGTAATGTACCAGCCGTTGCGAAACTTGGAGTTGTACATCTCCTCCCGGTTCCAATAAGTTCGAAAGATGGACGGCGCCTCGGGGCGCAGGGCCAGGTTGCCTTCTTCTCCAGTTGGCAGGGGGTTCCACTCGTCATCCAGAATCCCTGCCGTCGTGCCGGGGAATGGCTTGCCCATGGAGCCCGGTTTAACATCCATGCAGGGATAGTTGCAGATGTGCATGGCCCCGGTTTCGGTCTGCCACCAAGTGTCGTGGAAGACATGCCCGAAGACTTTCTGTCCCCAGACCACCGCTTCCGGATTCAAGGGTTCGCCTACGCTGCACAGATGGCGCAGCGAGGAGAAATTGAACTGTGCGGCAACGTCCTCACCGGCTTTCATTAACATGCGGATGGCGGTGGGGGCTGTGTACCAAACCGTTACCTTGTAATCCTGGATGATTTTGTACCAGTCCTCGGCCTTAAAGCCGCCTTCATACACCAGCATGGTGGCGCCCATCGACCAGGGGCCGAACATGCCGTACGAGGTTCCCGTCACCCAGCCGGGGTCGGCGGTGCACCAGTAGAGATCGGTTTCAGGCCGTAAATCCAGGATGTACTTGCTGGTTGCGTACTGGGCGATGACCGCGGCATGCCGGTGAGCGGCGCCCTTGGGCTTACCGGTGGTGCCGGAGGTGTAGTGGATGATGGAATAGTCATCCGGGTCGGTGTAGGGGACGGTAAATTGCTCGGATGCCTGGGCCATGGCGGCGTTGTAACTGACCTCATGGGCTTCCATGGGGTGCATGTAATCATGGCGATGATCCACGATGATCACTTTTTTCAGGGCGGGCAGATCCTGGCGAATGCTGTCCAGACGGGGTTTCAGGTTCGGGCTGGTGATCACCACCACGGCTTCGCTGTCTTGCAGCCGGTCCCGGATGGCTTCCGGGCCGAAGGCGGAAAACATCGGCCCGACCACCGCCCCCAGCTTCAAGGCGCCGAAGAGAGTAAACCAGGTTTCCGGGATGCGTTCCAGGTAGATAAAGACCCGGTCGCCTTTTTTCACGCCCAAATCTGTCAATACATTCGCGAATTTATTGGTCTCCCGCTTGAGATCCGCAAATGTATAGCGCTCCTCTTTTCCGCAGCCATTGCGCCAGATAAGCGCGGTGCGTTGCATGACTTCCGGCGGATGGCCGTCAATGCAGACGGTTGCCTTGTTAATGCCGTTTTCTCGGGGAAGTTTCAGTTCGTCGGCCATTTGTTTCCAACTGAAATTTTTGTAGGCATCCTCGTAGCTGGGCATGTTGCAGGATTGGTCCGGCTGTTTGTGGATGGTCGGATAATGGCTCACGGTGCCGCTGGCGGTGGTCTGGCTCATGGGTCCCCTCCCTCGAATGTCTATTGAACAAATATGCCTCTATTTTAGAGGATTTCGCGGCGCTTGTGAGTAGTTTGCCCTTTAGATTCCGGCGGATAACGGAGGGATTCTTAAACCCGCGCTTGAAGCATCGGTTAGAATAGGATGATGAGCGCAGTTTCGATCACAGAGGGTTCAACCGGCGCGGAGGCTTCTTCCCCGCAGCCTCTCATTCGCCTGGAGGGCCTGACCAAGCACTTCCCCATTCACAAGGGCTTTTTTGGCCGCAAAGTCGGCGAGGTGCAGGCGGTCACGGAGGTGGACCTCACCATCTTCCAGGGCGAGACCCTGGGGTTGGTGGGAGAATCGGGCTGCGGCAAATCGACGGTGGGGCGTTGCATTTTGCAGTTGCTGCGGCCCAGCGGCGGTCATGTGTTCCTGGATGACCAGGATCTCACCCAACTGCCCAACCGGGCGCTGCGCTCCTTGCGCAAAGACATGCAAATCGTTTTCCAGAATCCCTATTCCAGCCTGGACCCTCGCATGACTATCGGGTCAACGCTGGCGGAGCCGTTGCAAGTGCATCATCTGTATCAGGGCAAGGCCCTGGAACAACGGGTTTATGAGCTGCTGGACATGGTGGGTCTCCCCCGGGATGCCTTCCGGCGCTACCCGCATGAGTTCTCCGGCGGGCAACGCCAGCGGGTGGGAATTGCCCGTGCCATTGCGCTAAACCCGCGTTTTATCGTGGCCGATGAGCCGGTCAGCGCGCTGGATGTTTCCATCCAAGCCCAAATTCTGAACCTGCTCGATGATTTGAAAAAGCAGTTCAACCTGACTTACCTGTTTATCGCCCATAACCTCAGCGTGGTGGAATATATCAGCGACCGGGTGGCCGTGATGTACCTGGGCAAAATGGCGGAAATCGCGCCCGCAGCCCAGTTGTACCGGAATCCGTTGCATCCCTACACCAAGGCGTTGCTATCGGCCATCCCGGTACCGGACCCGGACGCGGATCATAGCCAGCGGATGTTGCTGCAAGGGGACTTGCCCAGCCCTTCCAATCCGCCCACCGGCTGCCGCTTCCATACTCGCTGCCCGTACGTAGTGGAAAAGTGCAAACAGGTGGTGCCTGAGGGCATCGAGTACCTGCCGGGCCACATTGCCTATTGTCATCGGGTGCCGGAGATTAATGATCTCCAAAAGCTGCGGGAGATGGGGGCTTCATAGAGGGGTATAGCGGCTGTTTGTAGGGCTTTGCGCTGCTGGGCGCAGGGGCGTCTTTAAGTTTTAACTTTTTTTAAAAAAACAAGGGTGAAAGCGCCTGAGGTCTAAAGTTTTCCTCCGGTTTGCCGATGCAAAAAATACAGTTCAATTCACCATGTAGTAATAGAGTCGCAATATACAGAGTAGTATCTACAAAAGGAGCTCTATCTTGAAATCGCGTAAAGGAAACTGGGGAGAACTCTTTGGCTTCGATAACGAGGAAGAAGAGTTCGAGGTCCCGCTTGGATTGGAAAACGCGGAAGGCGAAGGGATTGAATTTCTGGACGAAGCCCATGAAGCCATCAATCGCCTGAGCCAGAAGACCAACAAGCGTGGCAGGCTGATGAGACAACCCCGGCGCGCCGAGAGCTGGTATTAAGTCATCCTTTACAATTGAATCAGATTGTTTTTCCAAAGGGAGTCGCAAGACTCCCTTTGCGCATGGAGGGCACAATTCCGCCCAGGTGTCGTCTTGGGGCATCGTCCCGGAGTTCTGGCTGTCCGGATGAGGGGAAAAATGCGGAAAAATCCCCGGTCTCCTTGTGAATCAGCTAGAATAGGCTTGTTGAATCGAAGAGGACGATTATGCCCGGTATTGTGGGCCACTCGGAAGGCATCAAGAAAAACCTGCTGCACCGGCTTGAAAAGCTCTATCAGCGGCGCATTAAAGGTGGGCAGGTGTTGTCTTACGATCTGTCCGAGGAACTCTGCGAGCTGTCGCTGGCGATTAAGCGCGAAATTACCCTGCTGATGGACCTCCAGGGGCGGGTCGATCTGGTCATTGTCGGGGACGCCGAGAGCTTGGACCAGATTCCCAACATCACGCTGCCGGATAGTACCGATGGCCTCAGCAAGCGGTATTGCCTGACCACGCGCCTGGGCTGGAAGCCGCCCGCGCTTGGCGACCGGGTGACCCTGCTGCAATTTCACTTCCCGGTGATGGCGGTACTCATGGCAGGCATGAATCCCAAGTTGCCCGGCGGTTTCAGCCGCCAGTTCGGGGAGCATCCCCATTTCTGCGATGCGGTTTATCTCCTGCATCCAGTGCTGCACGTCTACGAAGGAGACGGGCGGGCTGCCGTGCGCCCGGAAGGTGAAAGCCGGAGGGAGCAGGCAACCGGGCTAATTTCCAACTGCGAGGCGCTGGAACCCATGACCGCCCGGCAGGTGGCGGAGGAACCTCTGGAAAAATGGATTGAATGGGCCGAACCGGTCTTTGAGGGCAACCGCCGTCAACGCACACGGGAGACGGAGCGGGCGCTGCTGATGGGCATCCATGCCAGCGGGCGGGAAGCCGAAAGCACGCTGGAGGATTCCCTGGACGAACTGCGGCAACTGGCCAAGACCGCCGGGGCCGTGGTGGTGGATGCGGTCAGTCAGGTGCGTTCGTCCCCGGACCCCAACACCTATCTTGGTTCCGGCAAGGCGGAGGAGCTGGCGTTTCTCATCCAGCAACTGGGGGTGAATTTGGTGATTGCCGATGACGAGATGACCCCGGTGCAGCAGCGAAACCTGGAGCGCATTTTGCGGGTGAAAGTCATTGATCGCACCGAGCTGATCCTGGATATCTTTGCCCAGCGCGCCCAGTCCCGCGAAGGGAAAATCCAGGTCGCGCTGGCCCAGTTGCAATACGAACTGCCCCGGCTGAAAGGGCGCGGACGCATATTCAGCCAACAAACCGCCGTGGGCGCCAAGGGGGGCATTGCCACCCGTGGCCCCGGTGAAACCAAGCTGGAGACCGATCGCCGCCTGCTGCGGGAGCGGATTACCACGCTGGAAAAAGAGGCCCACGAGGTGGTGCGGCATCGCCAGTTCCAGCGCCAGTCCCGCAAGCGGTCTAATGTGCCGCTGATTGCGCTGGTGGGCTACACCAACGCGGGTAAGTCCACCCTGATGAACCGCCTGACCCAGGCCGACGTGCTGGCGGAAAACAAGCTGTTCGCCACGCTGGACCCGACCATTCGCAAGTTGTACATTGGCCCGCCAGGCGAGCAGCCGATTGAAGTGCTGCTGTCCGATACGGTGGGTTTTATTCGCAAGCTGCCCACGTTCCTGATTAAGGCCTTCCGGGCCACGCTGGAAGAGGCCGCTTCCGCCGATCTGCTCTGGCACGTCTGGGATGTCAGCCATCCTGAGCGTCTGAGCCAGGCCCAGTCCGTTCAC
This sequence comes from Coleofasciculaceae cyanobacterium, assembly GCA_036703295.1. Taxonomy (GTDB): domain Bacteria; phylum Cyanobacteriota; class Vampirovibrionia; order Vampirovibrionales; family Vampirovibrionaceae; genus DATNPJ01. The sequence goes on from DATNPJ010000034.1 coordinate 291,399, forward strand.
GAGGTGTTGACGATGCTGTGGGAGGATTTGGAGATTGAGCCGCCGCCGCTCTGGACCGTCTGCAACAAGATCGATCAGCTCTCTAATTCCGAAGCCGAGCTGCCGGTGCTGACCGCCGGGTTGGAGCAGGCCTTTCCGGTGTCCGCCCTGACCGGTGAAGGGTTGCCGGAGTTGTTGGACGCTGCCCGCATTTATCTGCTGGAGGCGCGGAACAAACGGCGGGAAGATGCGACCATGGAGTTGGCCTTTGATCAGAAATCATATGAATAATTTGCGGGCAGGCTGGCGATGGCCCGTTAAAAATTGATATACTGCCAGCACGAGGCACCCAGCATTCAGGACCAGAAGCAGTCAGGAAAGGAAAGAGCATGGCCAGACCCGCTCATCCCTCCATCGTCCGAGCCCGCCAGATTGCCCGGTTGATGGATTCCGCCATTACCATTCCCATCATCCGCAAGAAAATCGGTTTGGACCCCTTGCTGGGTATGTTGCCGGTCGGCGGGGATGTGGTTTCCGCCCTGATGGCGCTTTACTTGATTTACCTGGCCTACGATCTGCGCCTGCCCAACCACGTGCTGGCCCGGATGGGCGTGAATGTCGCGGCGGATATCCTGGTGGGACTGATTCCCGTGGTGGGAGACATCGCCGACATGGTTTGGAAATCCAATGACATGAACCTCAAAATCCTGGAAGCCGCCTACCAGAAGCACGGCGTCGGTCCCCGTCGTGACGAACAGGGCCAAGTGACCGTGGATGTGGTCGCCGAACCGGCATAGGCTGCGCTGATTACCGAATAGCGCAATTTTTCTGCTAATCCTGTTTTTATTTGGTAGGTAGGTGATCTGGCAGTGGTGGTGTTTACACCGGCGTATGCTTTGGCATGGGAAAAGGAGTGAATGATATGGGATCCGTAGGAAACAGTAATGGTTATTTGGCGTCGGAAGCGCGGCGTTGCTACACGCAAGCGGCCCAAGTCAAGCAGATATTAGGCCGGTTGGAACCGGACTCTCCAGAGGCTCAGCAACTGAAGGGCAAATATGCTCAACTGCGCATACAAGGCCAAACAGCTCAGCTTTTTGATAAGTTAGCCGCGCTGGACCCGTCTTCCGTTGAAGCGGGACTGACCAAGCTACAGATTAACCAGCTTCAGACACAAAGACAGGCCTTGGGCCTAGTATCGAATTTGGAGCCCGAGTCTCCAGAGGCGAATCAAATACTGACAAATATGCCCTTGCTGCAATGTGGCGCTAGCTTGAATGGGCTCGGCTGATTGGGTCGGATCCGATAGTATAGCTGGATTTTAGTCGTCTTCGCCGAGGTGGTAGATCTTCAGCATGTTGGTGGCGCCCTTCAGTTGGGTGTTACCGGCGCAGAACACCACGCTATCACCCCGATGGAGCAGGTTGCGGGCTATGATGGCTTGCTCGCCGCTTTCCAACAGCTCGTCCGTGCGGTGCGGCTCTTCAATCAGCAGCGGAATCACGCCCCAAAGCATGCTCATCCGGTTGCAGACATCCGGCTTGGGTGTCAGGGCAATGATGGGACGGGCGGGCTTCAGCTTGGAGACCCGCTGGGCCATGCTGCCCGAGTTTGAGAAGACCACCAGCGCTTTCACGTTGGCCTTGCGGGAAGCATAGCTGGCCGTGTGGGCGATGGCATGGTAAAAGTTGGGGGAAACCAGCCGACTTTCCTCGGCGGGACGGTCAATCTGGTGGGTGAAGATGTTGCGCTCGGCCTCGTGGATAATCCGGCCCATCATGGCCACGGTCTCCACGGGATGCTCGCCTACGGAGGTTTCCCCGGAGAGCATCAGCACGTCCGCACCATCAAAAACGGCGTTGGCAATGTCGCTGACATCCGAACGGCTGGGTTGCAAGGAATCGATCATGGATTCCAGCATTTGTGTGGCGATAATCACCGGCTTTTCAGCCCAGTTGGCTTTATCCACCAATCGCTTCTGGGCAATCGGCACTTCCTCAGGCTTCAATTCCACGCCTAAATCGCCACGGGCCACCATCAGGCCATCGGCTTCACGCAGGATGTTATCGATATCCCGCATCGCCTGGGGCTTTTCAATCTTTGCGATGACCGGCGGGCACTCCAGGCCCAGGTTTTTCACGTAGGTTTTCAGTTCAACGATATCCTGGGCGCGCTGTACGAAGGACAAGGCCAGATAATCAATGTGGCCTTGCTCGACCACCCGCTGCACGTCCGCTTTGTCCTTGTCCGTCATGGCGGTGATGGGCAGCATGGTGCCCGGAACATTGATGCCTTTACGGGCTTGCAGAGTGCCACCCTGGGTCACCCGGCACTTCAAAGTGTTCTGATTAACCCGTTCCAGGACTTCCAGATGGATTTTTCCGTCATCGATCAGTACGGGTGCTCCCGGTTCCAGCGCGTCAACCAGCTCCTGGCTGGTGGTTGAGATCAGCCCCGGGCTGCTCTCGCGGGTGCGGGTGGTCAATTCCAACACGCTATCGACTTCCAGTGGGATAGGCTGATCGTTTTGCAGGTATCCGGTGCGCAGCTTGGGGCCTTGCAAATCGGCAAGAATAGCTACAGGATGCTTCATTTCGGCGGTGACTTGGCGGATTCTGTCTGCCCGCGCCAGATGGTCCTCAATCGCGCCGTGCGAAAGGTTCAGCCGGAACACGCTGACGCCAACCTCAATCAGCTGCCGGATTCTCTCGGGAGAATCCGTGGCGGGGCCTAGCGTGGCGATGATCTTGGTGCGGTTGATGTGACTCAAATCTTCGGTGATGGGCACATTAGGGCTGTGCGCTTGAGGGTTCATTACGGTGGTCATTGACGATGGTCGAGCTCGAAACTAACGGAGCGGATAGACTCTTGGGCGTATAAGTAATTTGATACTGATCCGCCTTGGCCTCCGCGGGTACCATGAAAACAAAATAGCGCTCCAGTTGCAACCGCGGATACAAATTGGAGGACGCGACGTCCATCAGTTTATCCTGGGCGGCTGTGCCGTAGGTCTTCCCGAACGGCATGGTGATGAACTTCTCGGCAGGCTGGGTGTAGCGCTCTTCCGGTTTTTCGGTGATATTTTCCAGCTTGAAGTCATCGGGGTTCAGCACGACGGTTTCATTGCCGTTATTCTTCATCAGGATGCGGGCGATCATGAACTGGCCATCGGCTGTTTTATCTCCGATGCTGGTCAGTTGATTGATTTCGGCCACTTCCATCTGGAGGGTTTCATCTTTCTGTTCGGCTGCCTGCTGGGTGTTGCCACCGGCACAACCGCCGAGCATCAAGCCGCCGGTCGCCAGCAAGCCAATGCAACTCAAGGCCAGAACACCGGTCATCATACCGGAAACGATGGATGAAAATTTCTTTTGAGCGCTGAACAGGGTCATGGTCTCTCGCCTCTCACAAAAATGGGATCCTTGAATGGGGACTGTTTTGTTCATTCTACCAAAAACTCACTCAGCGGTGGGCACAACCGCAAAGCTGGGACAGGGAGTCCAGTTTTTCCGCCTCGCAGTACGCGTGCAGTTCCCGGATCATCTGGTGGAAAATCATCGGATTGCGGAAGCAACTCGTCCCGACCTGAACCAGGGATGCCCCGGCCATCAGGAATTCCAGGATATCTTCGGAAGTGGAAATCCCGCCAACACCCATGATGGGGGTTTCCGGAAAATGCTTGTGCAGGTTCCAGATGGCATGCAGGGCGACCGGTTTGATGCCTGGCCCGCTGTATCCGGCTGAAACGCGGGGCATGACTGGTCTCTTGCGGCGGATATCAATCGCCACGCCCAGCAGGGTATTGATGGCCGTCAAGCCCTGTGCGCCGCCTTCAATGGCCGCGCCGCCGATGGCGACGATATCAGTGACATTCGGGGTTAGTTTGGCAAAAACAGGCTTACTGGAGACGGCAACCACTGCCTGGACGGCTTCCCGGACGGAATCCGGCGCGCTGCCGAAGTGGACGCCACCCTTCTCCACGTTCGGGCAGGAGAGATTGAGTTCAAAGGCTTCGATTAGCTTCCCGCTGGGATGAGACAGCGCCGATGCTGCCATTTCGGCGAATTCCCGGCTGCTGTGGGCTGAAATGCTGAGAATGACTGGTACGTTACACGCCTTCAGGGCGGGAATGTCTTTTTCCAGGCTGTAAGCCAGGCCCGGATTTTGCAGGCCGATGCTGTTCAGCATCCCGATGCCGGGTAGTTCCGTGGTGCGAGGTTGCGGATTTCCGGCCAGCGGTTCGCGGGTGACGGTTTTGGTGACAATCCCGCCCAGGGCGCTGTCTAATGGGTAAAGTTCGTTGAACAGCGGCGCGTTAAAAGCACCGGAGGCATTCAACAGCGGGCTGGTAAGCCGAATCCCGGCCACGGTCGTGGCGAGTGCAGGCGCTAGAGCGGGCATGGGCTCTCCTCGCAAAAGGCGCTCATGGGTAACAGGGTGCCGTCCCACTGGATGGACCGCGCATCAAAGACCGGGCCTTCCACGCAGACCTTGGAAGGCAGGTATTGATCGCTTCTGGAAACGACGCAGCCGGTACAAGCACCGGTGCCGCAGGGCATATGCTCTTCCAGCGAGACCTGGACCCGAAGTTGTGGATTGATTCGGTACAGCAGGGCGGCGGCGGCTTCCATCATGCGGGTGGGGCCACAAATATAGGCTTCCTGGGCCGCGAGAATTTTATCCGAATACTGCTCCAGCAGGCCACAAACATTTCCATGAAACCCGTAGGAACCGTCATCGGTGGAAATATGAAGATTCTCTTCGCCGAAGGCATCCTTGAGTTCGAATTCCAAGCCGATATCCTCTTGCCCGCGCACCCCATAAAAGCAGTGGCCGGGTGTTTTCACGCAGCGCTGCATTAAATAAAGCGGTGCAATGCCAATTCCGCCGCCAATGTACAGGGTGGTTTCCGGCTCTTTAGGCTCGTTAAAGCCGATGCCCAGAGGGCCCAGGCACTGGATGTGGTCTCCCTGCATCAGTTCCTGCATCATGCGGGTGCCTTCGCCCACGATTTTGTAATAAATATCCAGATCGCAACTGTTATAAGTGGCGAGAATGCTGAACGGCCGTCGGAAACGAAACTCCGAAGCCGGTAAATCCAGCATGACAAACTGTCCCGGCTGGCATTCAAAGGAAGCTGGCGCGCCATTCGTTGCCAGGGGACGCAAGCGCATAATTTTCAGCCCATTGCCGCAGTCTCGGTTGTGGACAACCTCGCAAGTCATATCCTGAATTTTGCTTGGAGTGGGCAGCATTGGAATTTACCGGGGGATCGGGACCTTGTGGAGAGTCTGTTGGACGATTTGATCGGGTGTCAGCTCATCGAGTTCGGCTTCGGCGGTGAGAATCAGCCGGTGCCGAATGACGGCGGGGGCCACCATCTTTACGTTGTCCGGGCTGACGAAGGGCTGCCCGGAGATGGCGGCGTGAGCGCGGCTGGCCGCCAGCAACGATAGCGCGGAGCGCGGACTGCAACCTAGCTCGACGTTAGGGTTTGTGCGGGTATCCTGAATAATTTGCAGGATGTAGTCCATGACGCTTTCTTCAATGGTAATGTCGCCCAGCATGCGTCGGCAATGCAGGATCTCTTCCCGGCTGGTGATGGGTGCCAGGTTGCGCTCGTACAAATAGCGGTTTCCGTGCTGGGCAAACTCAGTCAGCATTCGTTTCTCGGCCTGGGGCTCGGGATAGGTAATGCTGATTTTCATCATGAACCGGTCCAGCTGTGCTTCCGGCAGAGGGAAGGTGCCCTCGAACTCGATGGGGTTCAGGGTGGCGATGACCGTAAACAACTGCGAAAGCACATGCTTTTCTCCGTCGGCGGTCACCTGGTGCTCTTCCATGGCTTCCAGCAGTGCCGATTGCGTTTTGGGCGGCGTCCGGTTAATTTCATCCGCCAGCAGCAAATCGGTGAAAATCGGCCCCTTGCGGAAGGAGAAGCTCCGGGTATTGAGATCGTAAATACTGGTGCCGGTAATCTCGGCGGGCAGCATATCCGGCGTCAGTTGAATCCGGTTGAAATCCATGTGCAGCAGCTGGGCCAGACTTTTGGCCAGCGTGGTTTTGGCGGTGCCCGGCAGGCCTTCAATCAACACATGCCCTTCGGAAAGCAGGCCGATCAGCAGTAGGTCAATGACCTGCTCTTGCCCGAAAATAACCGATTCCAGTTGCTGGTGCAGATTGCGGGCAATGGTCCGTATCTGGGAGGCGGCTGCCTCAGCGGCGGGGTGGCCGTGTTCCATGTTGATGGGCCTTCCGTTCCAGTCTGTCCTGGATGATACTGAGCTGCCGGGATAGCTTCAACAGCTCCCGGTGCGGGATGCGTTCCTGCCGGTCAACCGCTCCATGGGCCTTTTGGAGGCTCTCCCAGAGCACCGCCGGGGATTCATCCCTACTACTATACCCGCCGGACAGTTCGTCGAGCAAGTGCCGCACACGCGCCTCTTCCTTCATGGTCACCCGGTAACGTTTGCTTAAAATTGCTTCAATCCGCAGAACCTGCGGTTCCAACGCGGCGCTGGCGGCATGCGTGCGGTGATAAATATTGGCCAGCGAATGGGTATATGCTTCCATGCTCCCGGATGGGCTTGGTTCTTGCCCGTTGGGCACCCCGATTAGCCTGGGTGTCCAGCGTACAAAGCTCAGCCACAGGATGACCAGAAAACCGAGCATCAACTGCATAAAAATCTGTCCGAGCGGGGTTTTTTGTTGTAAGTAAGCGAAAATATCGTTGATTTCCGTGTAGCCATGCACGAATTCGTTCACAAAGATCGGCTTGCTTTCCACAACCAGTAGGTTGGACAGGAACTGGTAGTTGTCGTTCGCTGGGTCATACAGGTAGGCGTTGCTGCCCAGGTCCAACGGCGTGCCCATGATGATAGTTCCGGCTTGATAAGGCACCTGAACCAGCAAGGGGCGGTGGGCTTCATCAGCCAGCAGGACTCTCGCCTGGCTGGAAGCCCTTGTGAACGCCAATCGGCGTGTATTCGATGTGCGCAGGGAGGCCGCCACATAACTTCGGAGGATAGCCGGTGACTGGCTGAGACCGATAGTTTTGGGCGGGCTTTTGGCCGCCTGCACTTTTAGGGCGGGCTCCAGTTGATTCAGCAGGTACTCCGAGCCGCGTCGCTGGAAATCATCCAACAGAACCAGGGTATTTCCCCGGCCAACCCAGGACAGCAGCGCTCTGGTATCCTTTGGGGTGAAAGTGACCGTGTTGCTGGAAACCGTATAGGGTTCCACAATCAGCATGGTGGAGGGGCCGGGCAATTCGCTGATCTTGCTGAAAGGCTTTTGCCAGATGCGTATTGGTAGGCCTGTTTTGCGGCTGGCCAGGAACCAGGCCCGGTAGCCGGTCACGTCGTTGTTAAAAACCGAGCGGTTGGCAAAGGGTTCGGCTTCCATGCCTTTCTGTGAAAGCTGAGTCATCAGGAAGACCAGGATCAGCAAGCCTCCCAGCATCAACGGCAGCCATAGGTTCCGGAATCTGTCCTTAGCCATGATGGGCTGCCAATGCCTCCAGATGATGGTAGACCTGATCGCATTCGGAAAACTGGGTTTCTGTGACTGGTTGTTGGCCGTAGTGTGTGGCTTCAAACCGTTGGGAAATCTGTGCAAATCCTGTCCCAATTTCAGTCTGTCCCTGTCGGGAAAGGATTTCTGTATATTCGCGGTTGGAGCGGGTCGCTTCAAAGCGCACCAGTGCCCGTTCATCCAGCACGCAGAGCTGGGCGAGGTAAAGCTGCCGGATGGCCGTGTCATATTGCCCGAGTTCGGCCATCTCCCGAGCTTTTTGGGCGTGATGCGTCGAGTTGATCAGGCAGATTTGCGTCAGAAATCGGGGTTCCGGCAAGCCGCTTCGTTTTTGTTGCCGCTGTTGCAGGCGGAGCAGCCATCCCAGCATGATATAAAATGCATACAGGCCCAGCAAAATCAGGATAAACCCCACCAGGCCGCTGAAAATATCCTGGATGCTTTCCGGCATGGCGGCCAGGCCCGGTGGCCGGATCTGGGAGAGCAGATGGTGGATGGCATTGACCAGGCGAGACATGAATTGGTTTAAGGCATCGCCGAATTGTCGCACCAGAGGAAATTTGAGAAACTCATCCATGAAGTCGGGCTGAGGAGGTCTGAATTCCGGCATCCGGCGAACACTTTCAATGGCAGGATGCAAATCCACCGGGGATTGCGGCGAAGTCCCGTTGCCCAACTGCGTGAGTAGCGCAGAGGGGTCTGTTGAATGCGTGCTGGAGGGGCTGCCGATGGTCATGGGGACTGTAAATTTTCCCAAATTGCTCTATAATTCATAGGAAGAAGGATTCTCTGATTTTACAATCAGACAGGACGTTATAGCCAGTAGTCCACATGGTCGCGTAGGCATCCTTGCAGTGAACGCAGTGTATACGGAGTCGTATGAGATAGGAGCAACCCCATCCGATGGCCATTCTGAAAGTTGTTAATTACGGTGATCCGGTCTTGCGCCAGGATGCGGAAAAGGTCGTGAAGGTCTCCGCCAAGATCCAGAAGCTGGTGGCGGATATGTTCGACACCATGTATGCCTATAATGGTGTTGGGCTGGCCGCTCCGCAGGTGGGCGAACTGAAACGTATCTTTGTGCTGGATTGTTCCACCGATGACGAGCCTATGGCACAGATGACTTTTATCAATCCGGTCATCGTCAAGAAGGAAGGCGCCATCATCAGCCGCGAGGGCTGCCTGAGCTTTCCAGGTGTGTATACGGACGTGAAGCGCTACGAGGGTGTCACGGTCCGCTATATGGACTTGAAAGGCAAAACCCAGACTATGACTGCCCCGACCGGGACACTCCTGTGCCGGGCCATTCAGCATGAGCTGGACCACCTGAACGGTGTATTGTTCGTGGACCACGTTATTGACCGCTTCAGCACCGAACAACTACTGGTTGAGCATAACCTGCCGCCCATCGAGCCCGAAAAAATCCTCGTCGAGCCTGAACTCGATGAGGCTCTCGCGGGCGTGCGGATGTAGCGGGGATTCGAATTTTGCCAGGGCCATACGAACTTTAAGGGAATTACGGGACGAGGTCTTGCCGTGTGAATGTGGCGGCATGGATGCCCTTACGGTATGATGAGGCCATGTGTTTGGCTTCGAGATCAAGGATATGACAACCCATTCGGGCAAAATCACGATTGTATTCATGGGCACCCCGGCGTTCTCGCTGCCCGCATTGAAAGCGCTGGCTGCCGATAGCCGCATTGAAATCCTCGCGGTGGTGACCCAGCCCGATCGTCCGGCGGGCCGAGGGCAGAAGCTGACCCCGCCACCCATCAAAACACTGGCCGATGAACTGGGCTTGCCGGTCTTTCAGACCCAATCTATCCGCAAGGATGAGGCGTTGAAGGATCACTTGCGCACGCTGTCGGCGGATTTCCATGTGACCGTGGCTTTTGGGCAAATTCTAACCCAGGAAGTCCTGGAGATGCCAAAAATCGGGACCGTAAACGCTCATGCCTCCCTGTTACCCGAGTTTCGTGGGCCAAATCCCATTCAGCAGGCCATTCTGCAAGGGAAAGCCCAAACCGGCATAACCACCATGCTCACCGAGCTGGGCGTGGATACCGGCCCGATGTTGCTCAAGCACACTGTGGATATTGCTCTACAGGAAACCATGGGCGAGCTGACCGAGCGCCTGTCGCTGGCGGCGGGGCCCTTGCTGGTGGATACCCTGCTGGGAATGCAATCAGGGCAGGTGAAGGCGGAAGCACAACCGCATGAGCTGGCAACGCATGCGCCAAAATGCGAAAAAGAGGACGCCCTCCTGGATTGGAGCGAGCCTGCGGAAGTCCTGCATCGTAAAATTCGGGGCTTCAATCCGGCGCCCGGCGCTGCCACCTTTTTGAACGGGGATCGGGTCAAAATCCTGCGAGCCCGGCTGGCGGGGAATTCCGAAAATTTCCTTAACAACGGCGCGCCCGGCGAAATCCTGGGTATGATGGAAGCAGGATTAGCGGTCCGGACCGGTAGCGGTGTGCTGGAAATCCAGAGCCTGCAACCGGCTGGAAAGCGGGAAATGCCCGCTCGTGATTGGGCCATCGGGCATTTCAAGGATGCGGTCAACGGCAAGCAATCCTTGGGCCGGTTTACCCGCGAGCCTGCCCCTGCGGAACATTTGCAAAACTCCGGCATCTGAGCGTTTCAGGAGGTTCAATCCATGTTTTTACCTTTCGGTTTTAATGATCCCCTTTATATGATGGTCATGCTGGTGGGCCTGGTGCTGGTCTTTGTGCCCCAGATGTGGGTGAAAAGCACCATCGGTAAGTTCAGCGAGATCCGGACTTCTCGCGGCGTCGCCGGTCGGGATGTTGCCCGCGCCATTCTCAGTGAGCATGGGCTGAGCAACGTGAGTGTGGAGATGGTGGACGGCTTTCTTAGCGACCACTACGATCCGCTATCCAAGACGGTGCGCTTGTCTCCGGATATTTATCAGGGAAATTCCATTGCCAGTGTGGCGGTGGCGGCCCATGAGTGCGGCCATGCCATCCAGCATGCCAAAGGCTATTTCCCGGTGGTGATTCGCTCCGCGATGGTGCCGGCGGTCAATTTCGGCAGCAGCCTGGGGCCGCTGCTGCTGATGCTCTCTCTGGGGCTGGGTTTTACCAGTCACGTGATGCCTGCCTGGGCCTGGTACACGGCCTGGATTGGCGTGGCGCTCTATGGTGCGGCGGTGGCCTTTCATTTTGTCACCCTGCCGGTGGAGCTGGATGCCAGCGGACGGGCGCTGAAGGTGCTGGAAAGCCGCTATTTCTTGAATGCCGATGAGATGTCCGGGGCAAAAAAAGTGCTGACTGCGGCGGCCTTCACCTATATTGCCACCGCCATGTACGCTCTGATCCAGCTTTTGTATTATGTCTTCCGCCTGATGGCCTCGCGGCGGGAGGACTAGCGTAAATACGTGGCTGATCTATCCAGAAAGAGTGCCTTCGAGATTTTACTTCGCTTTGAACGGGGCGGGGCAACACGCTTAAAGGCGGATAGTCTGATTCAGGATACCCTGGCGACCGCTTCCAAAATCTTGAGTGAGACGGATCGGGGTTTTACGCGTGCCCTGGTGATGGGCACCCTCCGGCATTGGCTGCGCCTGGACGAATGGATTAAACTCCTCACCGGCCGCCCGTTGAAAAATATGACGCCGCCGGTTCGGACGCTGTTGCGGGTAGGCTTGTTCCAGCTCTATGGCATGGCGCATGTGCCGGCTTACGCCGCAATTGATACCACCGTGGAGCTGGCTAAAGCTCTCAAAGTCTCTCCCAAAACCGTGAAATTCATCAACGCCGTGTTGCGGGAAGGGCAGCGAGCCCTGGAGAGCAATCGCTTCGATCCGCCCCCGGCGTCAGAGAGTCTCAGTCGCCATTTGCTGATGGCCTATGGTTGGCCGGAAGCCTGGGTAGTGCTTTTGCAACAGCAGTATGACGATGAGTCTATCCTGCAAATGGCGCGGGTGTCGCAAAGCCCGGCCCCGTTATCCGTGCGGGTGAACACCCTGAAGATATCACCGGCAGCCTACCAGGAGCAACTGGCGCAGGCGAATGTGACTTGCTCGGTGCCGGATTCTGCGCTGCCTGAGAGTTTGCGGATTGATGGCTGGTCCGGTTCCCCACGGGCGCTGCCCGGCTACGAGGAAGGCTGGTTCTATGTGCAGGATCCTTCCTCGGTGTGGGTGTCCCGATTTTTGAACCCGGAGCCCGGTGAACAAGTGCTGGATCTCTGTGCCGCACCCGGCTCTAAAACCACGCATATGTCGGCTTTGATGGAGAATCAAGGCAAAATCCTGGCGATTGAGCCCAAGAAGGACCGCTTGCTGCTGCTGAAAGAAAACATGGCGCGTCTTGGCGTGGAGAATACGGAGACGGTTCAGGCGGATGGCCTGGCGTTTGAGCCGGAGGCGGGGCTTTATGACCGGGTGCTGGTGGATGCGCCTTGTTCCGGCACGGGCACCCTGCGGCGTCACCCTGAAATCCTGTTGCAACTGAAAAAGCCGGATTTTTCCACCTATACCGCCCAGCAATCCGCCCTGCTGACCCAGGGTTTTTCCTGCCTGAAACCGGGGGGTGTCCTGGTCTACAGTACGTGCAGCCTGATGCGTGCAGAAAACCATAGTGTGGTGGCTGCCTTCCTGAAAAAAAATCCGGAAGCGACGCTTGATGCCGAAGAACAGCGGTTGATTACGGAAAGCTGCGATGGTTTCTATGCGGCCCGTCTCCGTAAAAAGTAAGATTAAAGATCTTTACAATTTGGACTATTTTCAGTGGACAGGCCTCTAGTTTTTGGCTGCCCTGCCGATTCTTTTTTGTAGCGACTGATGAAGGATATTAAGGTGAGTCAATGACCAATCGCCTTTCTGGAAATGTTCTGACAGAGTACGGAATTATCATTGCTCTTGTTGTGATTCTAGCCATTGGGGCAGTGACTCTGTTGGGAAGAACCACGTCTGACCTGTTTCAGAATACCGAGGACCAGCTTGCCAACCCAGCCGTAAAGGATTATATGAGCCTTCAATTCGGTTCGGCTTCCGGCAATGTTTATGATGCTTCCATGGGTAGTCGGGTGATGAGCCTCAACGCTCAGACGGGCATGCCATCGATTGGCATTGCTACCAGCAGCAGTGCTCCAGTGAATGCCACCAGTATAGATGGTATGGTGACTAGCTCGCAGCAAACCTTGACGCTTGCCACGCAAATGGACCAACTCGCCCTGACCATTACAGACCCAAAAACAGTGCAATGGTTGGAAAAGATTACTCAATACACGCATTATATGGCGGGTGCCGAGGGAGATTACAGTGGCGTACAGGCGCTCACTGTCAGTACCCCGGATTCCTCGACCTATACATCAGCCAATTCCCTCATGGATATCTATCGTTATCAGCAGGCGTTGGAAAAGCTTATCAATAGCCCGCCCAAAGATGCCAGCCCACAGGATATCCAGCAAATTACCACCCTGGCGATGGATGCGTGGAATAATGCCGAGACCTTTAATGCGCAGCTTCAGCCCTATCTGAAAAATAATGGGGATATTGACAATGGGGCATTGGCAAAAAGCAACTTGGCCAACTCCAACAACGGCAAGATGACCGCCAAGAAATACGATCAACTGGTCAAATATGATACCTTGCAACAGAACGTCGTCACTGCCAGCAGTGATGGGAGCGCCACCAATACACCTGCCTTGCAATCCACTCTTCAGGATGCTGTCACGCTGAACAATACGACTCAATCGACGCCCTAATTCCCGGTTTTGTTTTTTGATGTAAAAAAAGAGACTGAGAGAGGGATTAGCTTCAGAAGAATCGACTCAAATGGCCCATCACCGAATAAGCAATGGGCCATTTGAAAGATGGGTTTGGAGATTGGCGCTAGGCGCGGTCGGCTTTGACGTCCACCACCTGCTCGGAAGGCTTGTCGGCTTTGCCTGCCTTCTTGCGGTCTTCGCTGAAGTTGACCCACAGGGTCTGAATCAGCATCAGCGCGGTGGTGACCACCAGGTAAATCATAACCCCGGCAGGAATGGGGATGAAGAACAGCATCACCACGAAAACCATGGGCATCATCTTCATCATGGGGTTGTTCATCGCGGCGGCGGCCGGATCATCCTTGGCGGCGGGCGCTGCCGGCTTCTGGCCAGCCGTCATCACCTTCTGGTAGCCCAGCGTCAGCGCGCCATAAATCAGAATCAGGACCAGGACATCGATGTTCAACTGGTTGGTGCCTTTGGCCGTGGGGACTGTTTGGATTAACACGCCGTTCTGGTTGGTGAAGTCCACCTTCTCCAGCTCCCGGCTCTTCTCATCGACGACCAGAACCTGGGCGGATTGAATCAGGCTTCGGTAATCGTCGCTCAGACCCAGGGCGGACAGGTTCAGGGTCATCGTCACCGGGCTGCCGGGCAGAATCGGGTGAGGTTTGTAGGTGATGGCCTCGGCTTGGTTTTTTACTTCCTGTTCCTGCGTTTTGCCGTCATTCAGGACCAGGGTGACGGTTTTGTCCGCGCTGAACTTGTCATCGGACATCACGTGGAAGGTGCCGTCCAGCGGCTTGCCCGCGTGGCTTTGCAGGGTGTGCGACAGGTTGTCGATAAACATGAAATTCTCGTTGACGGTTTCCGCCAGGAAGTGCGGGCTGCTGAGCGCTCCGTACAGCCCGATAAAGATGGGCAACTGCACCAACATCGGCAGGCAGCCGGCCATCGGGTTGAAGGAGTTCTCACTATAGAACTTCATCATGACTTCCTGCATCTTTTGCGGATTGTCCTTGTGTTTCTCTTGCAGGGCTTTCAGCTTGGGTTGCAGCTCCTGCATTTTTTTCATGGAACGGGCCTGTGAAGAGTTCAAAGGCCACAAGGCGGCCCGAATGAGGACCGTCAACAGGATAATGGCCAAACCGTAGTTGCCAACCAGCTCATGGAGCAGGTTCAAGAGGTAAAACATGGCCTGGTAAATAAAGTTCACAGGGAAGTCTCCTGATTGGTTCTAAGACTGATGGACGGGAGAGGGGTGATCCGGTACGGGATCGAGCCCGCCGGGATTCAAGGGATGGCATCGTAACAGGCGTTTGAATCCCAGCCAGGTTCCGGCCGCCACACCGTGGCGTTCGACTGCCTCATACATGTAGCTTGAACAGGTGGGGTGGAACCGGCATAGCGGGGGGAAAATCCATCGCCGCCACCCGGCACTCATCCGATAAGCCTTTATTAAAGCAAGAACAAGGGATTTCAGCACGTATTTAATGCTTTCTTAAGGATTAACGGAAACAGCGTTCCATCCGGTTTTTGAGATCCTGGTAGCTGGCTGTCACGCTGCCGTTACGGGCAATGAACACCAGTGTTCGGTACCGGTAAACCGCTTCGCGCTTTTCCGTCAGCAGAAACGTACGCACCAGCTCGCGCAGTCGCCGCTTGATGAGGTTGCGATGCGTGGAATTCTTGTGCACTTTCTTGCTGACGATGAAACCGACCCGAGGTTCGGTCTTGGAAACGACAACGACAGATGGCCCCGCAGCTGGATTGGCTGCAAGGCCATAAAGAACAAAGCAATCATTGGCGCAAATTCGCCGTCCTGCCAGCGTCCGTTTGAAATCCCGCGGGGATTTCAGCCGATGGGCTTTCTTGAGCATGATGCGCCGCGATCAGAAGTGATCGTTAGATGGCAATCTTGTGGCGGCCTTTGGCCCGGCGACGGTTGAGGGTGCGCTGCCCACCGGGGGTGGCCATTCTGGCGCGGAAACCGCTCACGCGACGTCTTTTGCGTTGTGTCCCTTCCAGGGTGCGTTTCATGGGGAGATCTCCTAATTGATGAGCGCTTTTTTTCAGCAGTGAGGATCATTATATTTACCACAAAGATCTTTTAACAGGTTGCAAAAAATCTTTATGTTAAAGCTTTGATACGCTTGCGTAACAGCGCAAGCCTCTATGCTAAACTAAATTCCCGAGGAACGGCAAGGGGAGTTTTCCTGTGTCGATCCCGGCTCCGCCCGCTGTGACGGGCATCAGCTCCAGGTAAACTCGTCAAGGGAATGGTATTTAAAGAGAGGACTGGGTCCCGAAGGTTTCCAACAAGCCTTTCGGTCAAAAATGGGCTGCTTGCGCCGGTTTTCCGTGCGCCCTAATTCTTGGGCTCGATTTTTGGAAAGGTCTTTTGGAAAGCCATTTCCGGACGCGCGACCCTGGCGGAAAAATGGTTAGAGTGACAGTATTACAAGGAACTCACGACATCTGATGGCAACGCTTGTCTCACCGGTCAATCACCCTCAAACGGATCTCGAAAGCCTCTGGCAGGCCGCCCAGGAAATTCTGAAGGGCCGCATGAGCCAGCCCAGCTTCGAGACCTGGATTGTCCCGTTGCAGATTGAAGCGGCCGATGTGAAAACCATCACTCTCCAGGCGGAAAGTGACTTTAACCGGGATTTGATCCTGAAACGCTACCGAACGGAATTGAAAGAAGCCTTTGCCGAGGTGCTGGGCCGCCCGATGGAAGTGGCCGTGGTGGTCGTGGAACCGACAACCATCCAAGCCGAGGATTCTGAAGCGGTTGAGGCCGGTGCCCGGGAACTTCCCCAGCGTGCCTGGACGCCCCGGACCACCACCAGCAACCTCAATCCGCGCTACACCTTTGAAGCCTTTGTGGTGGGCCAGCACAACCGTTTTTGTCACGCGGCGGCGCTGGCCGTGGCCGAGACTCCGGCCCAGAGCTACAATCCTTTCTTTATCTATGGTGGCGTCGGTCTGGGCAAGACCCACCTGATGCAAGCCATCGGGCACTTCGTGCTGCAGCACCACCCTGATTTGAAAGTGCGCTACGTCACCGCCGAGCAGTTCACCAACGACATGATTAACGCGCTGGGCAAGAAGGACATGAAAGGCTTCCAGGATCGCTACCGGCGCAACGACATCCTGATTATCGACGATGTTCAGTTCCTGGAAGGCAAGACCCGCACGCAGGAAGAAGTGTTCCATACTTTTAACGCCTTGCATGAAGCCGGAAAACAGGTGATTCTGTCCAGCGACCGGCCTCCGAACCGGCTTTCTCAACTGGAAGACCGTCTGCGCAGCCGTTTTAGCTGGGGCTTGATTGCCGACATCCAGCCAGCCGACTTCGAGACCCGCTTGGCCATTCTGCAAGGCAAGGCCGAACGGGAAAAGTTCGCGGTGGGCATGGATGTGCTCTCATATATTGCCGAGACCCATCCCACCAACATCCGAGAATTGGAAGGCGCTTTGAACAAAGTGGCCGCCTACGGCATGCTCACCCGCACCCCCGTGGATCTGGTGATTGCTCAGACCGTGCTGGGCGCGCCGGTGGATACCGCCCGCATCTCGCTGGAGGAGATTCTGGACGCCGTGGCTGCCTACTATCACATGCGCACCGTGGATTTAAAAAGCCCCTCGCGGGCCAAGGATGTCTCCCACGCGCGGCAAGTGGCCATTTTTACCATCCGAACACTCACCGAGGCCAGCTTTCCCAAGATTGGCACCCTGCTGGGTGGCCGTAAGCACACCACCGTGCTGTATGCCTACGAGAAAATCCGCGAAGAAATGGAACACCACCCCGTCCTCAAGCAGCAAATCGAGGAAATCAAGGGACGAATCAAGGCCCGTTGAAGATTTTTGAGGTGCCAGGCAATTTTCAAAATTCAGGTGCTTTGTCTGCTTGGAAATCATTAGTTTGAAAGGAATTCCACATGAACTTACCTCCTCTGTCTCCCGATCATTTTCAAATGATGAGACTTTCCCAAGGGTTTGAAGGATGGGGGAACCATCATCAAACATATTTGGTCCCGAGACTACAACCTAACTCTATTGGGTACTCGATTCCTCTTGTATTAACCTCAACGGACAAGCATGGCGCATATCAGATTTTTCCACCAGCAAGTCGTCAGCCTGGGAAACTTGAGCTTGCAGACGACCAATTCATAAAGAGATAGTTTTTAAAAACATTTTTCGCCTAAGGTTGCTTTGGTTCGTACTATCCGTACATAGGCTATAGGTTCTCTAAAATGCGTTGGAGAGCTAGCCTCGTATGCGCGTAAGTCAACCCGCCTTGCAGGTACACCGCATACGGCGCGCGTAACGGGCCGTCGGCGGAGAGTTCCAGCGTCGAACCATCAATGAAGGTGCCGCCGGCCATGACCACTTCATCGGCATAGCCGGGCGGGTTGGCGGGGATGGGGGTGATGTGGCTATTGATGGGGCTGAGGCTCTGCAACACCTGGCAAAAGCGAACCAGCTTTTGGGGATCCCGCAGGGTGAGAATCTGGATGATATCTCTGCGACTGTCCTGCCAGTGGGGAGCCGTGTCGTATCCGGCGGATTCAAACAGTTTGGCGGCCAGCGTCATGCCTTTCAGGGCTTCTTTCACCACGCCGGGTGCGAGATACAGGCCTTGCAGCAGCACGCGGGTCAGGTCAAACGTGTAGCCCCCTTCGGCGCCCACGCCGGGGCAGGTCAAAACATCCGCGCAGGCTTCAATCAAATCAGCCCGACCGGCCACATAGCCGCCGGTGGGTACAATGCCCCCGCCGGGGTTTTTAATCAGCGAGCCCGCGATGAGATCCGCGCCCACGGCGGTGGGCTCCCGGTCCTGGGTGAATTCGCCGTAACAGTTATCCACCATCACGATGGCGTTGGGGTTGATATGTTTCACTTGAGCAATCAAGGTTTCCAGTTGGGCAATGGTCAGCGATGGTCGCAGGCTGTAGCCTCGGGAGCGCTGAATGAAGACCAGGTTCGCCTGGGAAATCTCTTCGGCTTCCGGTTCGTTGAAAGTCTCGCTCACCCGGTAGCTGGTAGCATTGTCCGGGTCGCCTTCCTGCCGGAAAACGGAAATTTCCCGGTAGGTCACTCCGCGTGCGGCCAGCGATTGCCGGTTGTTGCCGCGCAGGCCGATGACCTCTTCCATCGTGTCGTAAGGCCGCCCGGTGATGGACAGCATGGTGTCCCCCGCATTCAGGCAGCCGTTTAGGCCCACGCTTAGCGCGTGCGTGCCGGAAACCATCTGCAGACGCACCAGCGCGGCTTCGGCCTGCAAGGCATCGGCAAACACGGCATCCGTGACCGTGCGTCCCAAGTCATCATGCCCGTAGCCGGTGACGGATAGAAAATGCTCCTCACCCACTTTGTGGCGGATAAAAGCATTCAGCACCCGCTCAAAGGTATGGTGATAGGTGGCTTCCAGTTGGGGCCAGACGGTTTCAGCCAGAATGGTTTCGGCTTCTTTAAGCGGTGAGCTGAGCGAGAGGGGCGACATGGGGATTCTCATACAATAAACACAACGTTTTGCCTGAAAGGCATAGTTTTATTTATAATCTTCAAGTTTAATATGACGGTGGAATGGATTCATCATGATGCAGATACCTCTGTGGCCTTTTGCTAAAGTGGAAGAGGACGTCAAAAAGAGACAAAAGAGGGTTTTAGGCGCTGGCGTATTGGCTTGTGTTCTTGCGGTAGGTGGTGATAAGGGTGCAGAAGTGGCCGCCGATACTTATGTTCAGCATCATTATCCGACAATGGAAGCTGGTATGCGAGAGAAGATAACGAATGGCATTGGCACTTTGTTTTTTTTGCTTGCTGGCAGCCTAGGTGGCCTGAACCTCTTGCGAGTCAGTTATAAGATGCTTAAAGAACAACAGGCAGATTCGAAATAGACACCCCAATGGATTATTGCTGTGTGCACCCAGAGAATAGATATCTGCTGCCAAGTTTCGTGCGTTTTTTATAGATGCAAAAGAGCCTCCCATCCGGGAGGCTCTTCAAAACCCTAGCGTTCTGTCCCTTGTGTCTATGAAGCTATTTCACGCTGACCAGGTGTGGCGTAACGCCCAGTTCGCTTTGGAGCATTTTGGCCTTGGCATAGGCCATGGTCCGGCGTTTTTCGGCGCCCTTGATGACAAAATGGACCGGAAAAGCTGTATTTTTGCTGGGTTTACGCTGATTGCTCGTCATGTTTTAAACTCTGCCTCCGCCGTCGGGTCTCTGTAATAATGGCTATCGACGAGCCGGCAAAAATCTTTAACGAAAGGGTGAAAATCTCGCGCAAAAAGATTAATATTTGTTTACAGGTGCCGTCATTGCTTGTTAAAGCCATCGTCAGGCATCCGGACAGGCAGAAGAATTGCTATCGTTTATAATGGTAAGGCGTCGGCTTCCCCCCGGCCCGCTATGAGAAATACAAGAACCGGATCAGAGGCCTATGATAGACTTCTTTCGACAGCATTCCCGCTGGATAGCGGCAATAATGGTGCTTTCATTCTTGCTAACCTCCTTTATCGTCCTTTTCTGACTTGTTTATGAGCATATTTCCCGGAACGAGAGCGCTTAAAAGTTTCCTCTGCCTGCTATTGGCGGTGGGTTTGATGTGCGGTGCCGTGCCGGGTGGCTTTGCGGATAATCGCAGTCGTCTCCAGGAATTGCAGGGTAAAACTCGGTCAGTGAAGGCCCAGGCCGCCGAGATGCGTCGGAAGAAATACGAAAAAATGCGTGCCGCGCAGCGCGTCAGCATGAACATCGCGGCCAACCAGCAGCGTTTGGAGCGTGAAAAGCGTTCCCTGAAGTTTCATGAACAGCGCTTGGGCCAGACCAAGGACAGGCTAGTGTACCTGGATGACCGGCTGGACCGGACTATGGGCGATGCCATGCGGCTGGGACAGGATGCCGGACAAAGGCTGCGGAGCCTGTACATGGGTGAGCGCCTCAGCATGCTGCAAATGATTCTGGAAGCCAATGATCTCTCTACGCTGCTGGATCGGATCTACTATAAAAAGCAGATTATGGCGCAGGACAAGCGGGTGCTGGACAATTTGCGCTCTAAAATCCAGGAGTTGAACGGTCTGAAGACGGAACTGGCCCGTCAAAAGACGCTGATTGGGCAGACCATTGCCACCATCCGAGTGAAAAATGTTGAAATACAGCGCTCTATTTCTATCGATCGGGTTTTGCGTGACAAGTATAAAAACGATGCCGCTTTCTATGATCGCGCGGAATCAGAGCTTTTGGCCGAATCCGCGAATATTACCTCTCAAATTCGGGCTCTGACGTCCCGGCGCTCATTCCGACAGGTTCGTGGCAGTACGGGCAGCTTTATTTGGCCAATCAGCGGATCGATTTCCTCCGGTTTCGGGTCTCGTTTTCACCCGATCCACAGGCGCACCAAGATGCATACCGGTCTGGATATTGCCGGTCCCAACCGGGGAGCGGTCCGCGCCGCAGATGGCGGCCAGGTCATTTGGGCTGGTTGGAAAGGCGGGTACGGAAAGGCCATCATGATTAACCACGGTACCCGGAACGGTCGGAACCTGGTCACTCTGTACGGCCATTTGTCCTCAATTTCAGTATCATCCGGGGAAAATGTTTCCAAGGGACAGGTGATTGGCGCGGAAGGCTCCACGGGATACTCAACTGGGCCGCATTTGCACTTTGAGGTCCGGGTGGATGGCGCGCCCGTCAATCCGATGGGCTACCTGTAGACTGGTGGCGGCAGCGTGATCGTGGAAGGCAATCCGGGAAGCCCAACCGTTTTTGTTCAGAAAAAGTCTGGTAGAATATTGACGTGTTAAGAAGATATTAAAATTATTTCCGAAACTCGTTAGAACTTTTTTTTGCTCGTGGCATCATTGACTCTCAACAGCAAAACTCAGCTATCATGCCTGGGCCCGCTCGCTAACAAATATAAGGATTTTCCTATGACTCTCCCTCTCCGCGTGGAACCGCATCCGATGAGAAACTGGCCGATTGCCTCCATCCCGTTGCTTCCCCGGACGGCTGTGGGTTTGATGGTGTTGGTCAGCCTGGGTTGCGGCCTGCCTGCGAGAGCCCAGTTGGTCAACGATCCGGCGGAGACGATCATTTTCAACGGCAACTCCCGCTTTGCGCCGGTGGAGAAAGACAAACTTCAGGAGAAAATCTCGGTTGAGACCGAAAAAGCCTCCGGCAAGAAGAATGAGACTGCCAAGGTCGAACCTTTGCCATCGGAACTTCAGCCGGAAATGGACGTGCAGGATTCGCAAACCACCGAAGCGCTTCCGCCGCCGCCTCCAGCTGATGATGCCTTGCAAGCCAAAGCGGTGATTGTGGATATCAACAGCAACACGCTGAACTACGACAAGGATCGCGACGTTTATGTGGCGACCGGTGCGGTGCACATGGTTATCTCCGAGCAGAATTCCGAGCTGTATGCCGATCGGTTGGTCTTTGACCAGAACCAGGACCTAGTGATTGCGGAAGGCAGCGTGACCATCATCAAGGCAGGCCAGAAAACGCACGGCAGCTATGCCAAGATTGATCTCGTGCGTAAGTCGGCCCTCATCAACGATGCCACCACGACGGTTTCTGCGGTGCGGGTCAAGGCCAAGCAGTATTTTGTCAGTCACGACGGCATCGAGATGGAAAACGGGCGCATGATCATCAGCGGCGCCCTGTACAGAAAGATGGCCAATGCGGGTGGTTTGGGCAACCTGGGCCAGACGACCGGCAAACGGGCCAACCAGGCTCGGTTGAATCGCGCCTACTCCAAGCGGGTGGTGGATAACCGGGAGATGTTCAATCAGCTGTCCATTGATCAGCAGATGATGCTGAGAAACGTGAATGCCAAAAAATCGGACGCGGAACAGTTTGACGAGAGCAAAGGCGCCGTTTCTCACCTGAACATGAGGGTGAAGGAACTGGAAGTCGTCCGGAACGAAGATGGTTACGATGAAATCACCATGAAGCGCCCCAGCTTGTACTGGAATAAGTTCAAGCTCTTCGGCTTCCCGGATACGGATTTCTCTTACGACCAGGAAGCCCAGCAGATTCAGTACCTGGGGCCGGATATCGGTTCCAACCGCTCCTATGGCGGTCTGTATGCTGGTCCGGGTTGGGATTTTCACGTGGGGCGCGGTTCCTTGCGCGTATCTCCTGTTGCAAGTTACGGTTCTCCCGGCTTCTGGTCCTCTAACGGGAAGGACGGCAAGAATATTTCTGCCGGTCCGGGTGTGGGCGGGGTGCTGCACTTCCGGGATCCGGACACCACCCTTGATCTCGCCTACAACAGCCGCGTCGGCTCTCCGGTGATGTTTCTGGACCGGCGGATATACGGGGACAACACCCACTTCATGGCGTCGGTGAACGATTTCTACAACAACGGTCTGCTGGGCCAGCGGGAACGTCCCAACTATATCGCCCAGATTACGGATTATCGGGTGCTGAAGGAGTACAAGAACTTCCAGCTGACTTCGTTCGAGAGTCTCGGCTATGCCCGGGACAACTTTTATCCCAACTTCAAGGATACCTACTTCGTCGAATCCAAAGGCCGCCAGCTCCAGACGCTGGGCCGGGCCCAGTTGCAGTTCCAGGTCCAGAACGTGGCGCCCTTGCTGCGTATTGGTAAATATGGCTCGGTCGGTATGCGCGCCCAGTTAATCTCTTCTGCCTATTCATCCGGGGATTTTGCTGGGCTGGCTAGGATTGGCCCGACCATGAACCTGAACCTGCTGGGCAGTCGCTTGCAGTCCTCCTTGGGGTTCACGCTCAGCCACTCCGTGGGCGAATCGCCGTTTGTCTTTGACAGCTACTACGGTGGTTCCCAGAACTTCTCCATGAACAACCTGTTCCGGGTGAACAAATATCTCAGCGTCGGAACCTCCAACAGCTTTGCTCTGAAGCGGGACAACGCTCGCGGCGCCCTGGCGGTGGGCAACAGCGTTTACATGATGGTGGGACCGCAGGACGTCAAGGCCACCATCGGCTACGACGTCGTGAACGGGCGCTCTTACTTCGGTATCAACTACTATCCGGGCGCTTCCAACACCGTCATCAACTTCGACAAATTGCGCATGATGCAGCCTTCGGCCTATGCGCCCCCGCCCATCTAGGGATTGCGGAGTCAAGGCCCTGTCCTGCCTTCGGAATCGTTCCGGCAGCGGCCTGAAAAGGCATGCCAATATGGCTTTTTTTGTTTTACATTTTTGTTGCGGTTTTGGAAAGTCGGCTTTGGATTGTGCTAGACTAGCCTCGCTCGCAACACCAGAGACACTCCCTCAAAGTATCAATCCGGGAAAACATTTATGACCCTTCGAGATTGGTTCGCATCCAAGCGTAATAAGTCCAAAAAGCTGGATGTAGCTGCCATGAATAACCGCCTTACGGACGAAGAGCTCTGCAAGCTTTGGACTCAGTGCTTTAACTGCCATGAGAACCTGCCCACCAAGGATCTGGAGAGTAACTATCTGGTCTGCATGCATTGCGGCTACCACTTCCGGATTGGCGCGCACAAGCGCATTTTGCAGCTGTGCGATGATTTTACCGAGATGGATGAAGACTTGACTCCCTCGGATCCGCTGGAATTCACGGACACCGAGCCCTATATCAAGCGTCAGGAAGATGCCCGCAATAAAAGCGGCCTGAATGAAGCCATTGTAACGGGTATCGGGCAGATCGGAAATGAGCAATTGGCTCTGGCTGTGATGGATTTCAGCTATCTGGGCGGCAGTATGGGCAGCGTGGTGGGCGAAAAAATCACCCGCCTCATTGAAAAAGCCCTGGAGCTGCGTTTGCCACTCGTGATTTTCTCCTCTTCCGGCGGCGCCCGGATGCAAGAAGGAACTTTTTCCTTGATGCAGATGGTAAAGACCGGCGCTGCGCTGGCCAAGCTGCACGAGGCGGGTCTGTTGTACCTTTCGGTGCTGACCGAACCCACCTTCGGTGGGGTGACGGCCAGCTTTGGGACATTGGGCGATATCATCATCGCCGAGGAAGGGGCCCGGATCGGTTTTGCCGGACGCCGGGTCATCGAGCAGACCATCCGGCAAAAGCTGCCCGCGGATTTCCAGACGGCCAACTACCTGTTGAACTATGGGCAGGTGGATATGGTATTGAACCGCAGCGAGCTTCCCGGAATGATCGTCAACCTGATTCGCCTGCACCGGGAGTCTTCCGGACAGCAGCCGCTTGCACAACCGCTCAGCTCCTCGCCGGTTTAGGAGGGGTTGCCTTGAGCGCCTTGCCATGTAAGGAATACTAGAAAATGTCAGACAAGATTCTTCCTTTGGACTTTGAAAAACCTGTCATTGCAATGGAAGAGAAGATCGAGGAACTGATGCAGCTCAGCCAGGACTCCAAAATCGATTTCAACGAGGAAATTGCCAAGCTTCGCGCCCAGGCCGAGGATGTCAAATCCAAACTGTACCAGCGTCTGACGCCCTCCCAGAAATTGCAGATCGCCCGCCATCCCCAGCGCCCCAATTTGCTGGAAACGGTGAAGATGCTCTCGCCCAACATGTGGATCGAGTTGCGCGGCGACCGTGCGGGTTCCGATGACCGGGCCATCATTGGCGGCATCATCGAGCTGTCCACCGGTCCGGTGATGGTGGTGGGCACCCAAAAAGGCCGTGGGATGAAGGAAAACCTGGTTCATAACTTCGGGATGGCCCATCCCGAGGGCTACCGCAAAGCCTTGCGTCTTTTCTACCATGCGGAAAAATTCAAGATGCCGGTGCTGACCGTGGTGGATACGCCCGGTGCTTATCCGGGGATTGCCGGGGAAGAGCATGGCATTGGCCAGGCGATTGCCTACAACATCCGCGAACTGGCCCGCCTTCGGGTGCCGATTGTTTCGATTGTCACCGGGGAAGGTGCTTCCGGCGGTGCATTGGGAATCGGGGTGGCCAACCGCATCTACATGATGGAGCATGCCCTGTATACCGTGATTTCACCGGAAGGTTGCGCATCCATTCTCTGGCGCAGCGCCGAGTATGCTTCCCGTGCGGCGGAAGCCCTCCGTATTACCGCCCAGGATCTGCTGGAGTTTGGCATGGTGGACGGCATCATTGAAGAGCCCTCAGGCGGCGCGCATCACGATCCGGCGCTGGCCGCCCAGCGGATTCTGGAAACCGTGGAAACCGCATTTACCGAGCTGAAGGGCCTGAAGGCCGAACAGTTGGTGGATGACCGTTACGCCAAGTTCCGCAAAATCGGCGCCTTCCAGGAGAGCAAGACTGCGGCGCTTTCTTCGTAGGTTGGTCCTTCCGGTTTTGAAGAGATCTGTTGCCTTTGCCCGCAGGGCGGTGTTATTGAACTATCGTTCCAGGTGTTTGGGTTTGGCTGCCGGGAACTCCTTCTGTCGCAGAGATGGGGTGCCGGAAGCCTTTCAGCCCTGTGAAACGGCTTGTTGTTAAGGATTGTAAATGTTTGCATATCCTTCGGGGGATTGCTAGCACCAGATTTGCTTGACCCCGTTCATGCAAGTGCAAGCAAACACAAAACGAAAGACGCCCCTTACCGGGAGATGATGAGGAAGTTTTTCCAATGGCTACAACGTATCATGCCCTGACTACTTTCAACGTCAATGAACTTGAGAACCTGCCGGAATACGAAGGCACCAGCCAACGTTTTCTGGAAGGCTTCCCCCCGTTCGTGATGTTGAAAAAGGAGCAGGCCGTCCGCACGCTGCTGAAAGAGGAAATCCCCAATGAGACCCTGGTGAAAAACCCGGATTTCATTGCGGCGATTGCCAACCGCGTGGTGGACGAAGCCCTGGTTGAAAAGCGCTATATTTTCCTGTCTCTGAATCCGGTCGTTCCTGCTTAGGCAGGAACCCGGACCAAGAGCGGATTTTTGCTGTTCCATTTTTCTGTAATTTGGGGCGGCAAATGACCTGAAATAAAACTGTTGTTCTCCTGGCCAGCTCCCCGACGCAGGGTGCTGGCTTTTTTCTTGGATTGTAAATAATTGTTTCTTTTGGATATCTCCGGTATCTCCAGCCTTTGAAGTTTTGGTCAATCCTGCCGATACCACACTTGGTTATCAAACAGGGTTGGTTCAAAGATGAGTGTTAACGTGCCACAACTGACGCTCTTTCCCCTGTACCGGGGTGGTCCTCAGGTGCAGGGCAGAAGCGGTGTCAGCGCAAATTCTGCCTTCTACACCCAGGCCAACGGCTTTTCTCCCGCCTATGCCGTGAACATTCCGCCCACCACCAGCCGGGATTTTTCAACCAACTACCTGACCCTGGGTAACAGCGGCAGCAAGCGTATCGAGCAGCGCGCCACCAGCCAAATCCGAGATTTCGATCGGCCGGTCTGGCTGGGTGATATTCCGGGCAGTATCCGGCAGGCTCCGGTGCCTGCGGTGGCGCCGGTCATCCCGAATATTTACCAGGCGATGGCCGACCTGCTGGCCGTGACTGATGCCCATTACGACGATTTGATGGCTCAGCCTTCGTTCCGGATTCCGACCATCGGGTTGGGACTGAAAGTGACCACGGATGGGATGGGTGGGGTGGATACGATCGAGATCAGTCCCAGCTCCCGCAAGGCCAACCCGCAACTTGGCGCGACCAGCCCTGATTTCCCGCTGCAAAATCGGACGGATGTAACTTCCGGGGCTATGGTCGGCGCGGACACTGGGGTGGGACTGAGCATAAAACGGCCTGTGAAACCGACCTCCACCATCGATAACCCGCCTCAGCCTATTAATGCTCACCAGTCCGGTTTGGGAGATCTCTCAAATCCTTTCCAAAAAGACTTGGGCCGCAATGCAGGTATCTTTAATCTTCAGCGCCCCGGCGCTCTCCCACCGCAACCACCCGTGAATTTCCGGGAATTGAACCCCATTCAGCAGCGCCTGTTTCAATTGCAGCCCCCCGAGTTGGGTCTGGCAGTGTCCGGAGCCGGGGCCGCCGTGGCGGCGGACCAGGCGCGCCAGATTGCCACGGTGCAGGCCCGCCTGGAAGTAAACACCAGCACCCGCACCAAGGATAACATCGCCAATCTGGCTAGCGGCAGCAAACAAACGGAAAGCTACGCCGCCGCCTTTCGTCCGCAGAACCTAGACGGTCGCATTCCCATGGCACCGTCGCTGCCCAATGCTTTTGCCAATGCGGGCGGGGCCAGCACGGGCTTTGGTGGCAACGAGGGCTTTAACATGGGCGGTGCCGTGTCAGATGCCATGAACCGCAAGGGCCGGGGCGGCTACATCCCGTTCCAGATGCAAGGACAGGATGCGGGCACTTCCGGCAGCGGTACCGGGGCCAGCCCATTCTTCAGCGGCGGCAATCAACAAGGCGGCATGGGTTTTGGAGCCGGCCAAGGTGGCATGAGCTTCGGCAGCCAGGGCGAGCAACCCCGCCAGCGCCGCAGACCTTTGGCCTTTACGGCTTGATTACAGGACATTCAGCAACTTGTGAGTCTGGGGGATGACCCGCACGTCCTCGAAGTGGGCGGTCAGGGTTTGTTCGATTTCCAGAATGCGCTGGGGCGGCACATGCACGGTGCGATCAATCAGGCTGGTTTCCGGCTGCAAGATGATGGGCGTGTTCCGGTCGGTGACGATGGCTTTCACTGCTTCCAGCTCTTCTGGTGTGGTTTGCGCATTAAAAACCAGTTTGACGAAGCATTCTTTGCCGGGCGCGTGGGCCAGTTCGTAAAACCGGGCGTGGTTTTCGTATTGGGGTGGCTCGTGGGTGGCTGAGGGCAGCTTGATGTCCATGGCGATGATATCCACCCAGGGCAGCACGGCCTGCAAAAATTCGGGCTGGGTGCCGCTGGTTTCCAGGTAAACCGGGGCCAGCTTCTGGATGTGTGGTAGGACTTCCTTCAGGAAAGCGTGATAGAGCAAGGGCTCTCCGCCGGTAAAGCTCACGCTGTGGTGTCGGGTGGTCTTGAGCAGGCTGGTGATGATAGCCACCAGTGTTTCTGGTGGCATGGGGTTGGGATAGTAGGAAACCTGTCCGCTGCCTGGGGGATTCTCTACGTGGCATTGCCCGCTGGCCGAAGTCATGGGGGTATCGCAGTAGGCGCACTTTAAATGGCAATGGGCAAAGCGCACAAAGACCTGCCGCTTGCCCACGTGGATGCCTTCTCCTTGAATCGAGGAGAAAATCTCCTGCAATGGGGCCAGCTTGCTTCCCGGAGGCTGCAAACCGGCGCTGGTGGCCTGGGCTTCGGTTGAAGATGGTGGTATCATAGAAGGTCCGGTGGTTGTAATGGTCAATGGTACGACAAGACTCGCATTTGATTGTAATCCAAGCGGGGAAACTTGTCTCGCAACCGCTCGTCGTTTGCTATAGTTCTGTTTGGGCCATCAGCGCCCTCCTCAAGAAGAGAAGAAGGAGTCTTTGGTGAAGCGGTTGAAGAAAGCGGCCTGGATGGGCTTGGCCTCCCTGCTGATAGTCGTGACGATGCTTGCCAACAGTGGTTCGGCCCAGTTGGCCATTCGGTTGGTTGCTGCTGACGGCACCACTTCCGACGTAACCGCCAAGAACATGCCCCGGGGAGAAGAATCGCTGGTGCTTTACGACCAGGCGTTCGGCAAGACCACCCGGACCAATCCCTTCGGCGTGGAAGTGATTGCCCTGCCTGCGGAGAACAAAGTCGAGAACGGGCGGGCCTACAAGGTGGTCAAGGTCACCAGCGTCTGGCAATGCGAGACCGGCACCGAGCAGACCGAATGCGGCGACGCGGAGATTCCCAGAAACGGGGTGGTGCTTTCCGCCACCGGCAGCAAGCGGGACTTGCTGAAAGACTACAAGCCCGGAGATACCCTGGTTCTGCAAGAAGACTGGTTCCATCGCAAGCAGGCCCCCATCAACGTGGTTGATCCCTCGCCGGAAACCAACCCTGCGGGTTCCGGCTTTCCGGGATTCCGGGCTTCCAACCAGCTCATTATTTATGATGCCGGTTACGGGCGCCCCACCACCGGCACCAACGAGTTCGGTTTTGAAGTGACCGTTGAGAACGGGCTGGTGACGGAACAGGAAGGCTCCGATTCCGCGATTCCTGCTGCAAACGGGTTTGTGGTCAGCGGGCATGGACGCAGCCGCAGTTGGTTGATTGCCAACGCGCCCCTCGGGGCCAAACTGGAGTACGACCCGGCCACACAGACCTTGACCTCGACGATTGATTTCAATACCTATGCCTATCAGTTTGATAAACGTTGGTACGAAGGCCCGTGCAGCGGCAAGCTGCTGTCCGGCAACCAGGATCCCGGCTGCGATGAGATTCGCAAGAGCCACGATCAGGCCCTGCGCTTGTTCCATGACGGTCGCGAAGCATTGGCGGCCGCAACCATGAACGATGCTCTGGAGCGTCTAAATCGCCGGGTCTGGCTGGGTTATACCGCTTTTTCAGGTGATACGGTCCGGGGGGCTTGGCATCGCCCGGTTGAAAAGAACCGCGTCGCCATCGGGCAAACCCTGGACACCCTGAAGGAAGCCGGTCTGAACAGCGTGTTCCTGGAGACTTTCTTCCATGGCTATACCATTTTTCCTTCGCAAACCTTTGCCAACTACGGCATGGTGAACGAGAATCCTAAATTTGCCGGGGTGGATCTCCTGAAGCTTTGGGTGGAGGAGGCCCATAAGCGGGGTATGAAGGTGCATGTCTGGTTTCAGACCTTCTATGGCGGCACCAAGGCTTATATGCCGCCTGGGCCGATTCTGACGAAGCATCCCGAATGGGCCAACGTGCAGTTTTCCGCGCTCAAGCCCGAGCCTGCCCCTGAACAGAACGGGGAGAATGGGATTAACGGCAAGGCGGCTCATCGCAACGGCGCTAAACCGTCCGGTGCCCCTATCCCTTCTTCTGCCAGTAAAAAGACAGCGCACGGCGCTGCCAAGAAGTGGCATGTCCCTCCCTCCGTGAACGCCGGGGCATTGGCCAACGGAACGGCCGAACCGGCTCCCCGGCCCAAGCTGGTAACGCCGGATCAACCGATGCCCTCCAATCTGGAACTGGGCGGTTATTTCCTGGATCCGGCAAACCCGGCTGTGCAGGATTTCCTGGCGAAATTGTCTCTGGAGATTGTCAGCCGTTACGATGTAGATGGCATTCAACTGGATTACATCCGGTACCCGGCCAGCTTTCCCCCGGAGCGCTTCAGTTACCGGCGTACCACCTGGGGCTATACCAAAATCGCCCGAAACGCCTTCAAATCGCGTTACGGGGTAGATCCGGCCGAAGTGGATCCCAAGGATCCTCGGGCCGAAGAGCTGTGGACCGCCTGGAACAACTTCAAGACCGAGCAGGTGACGCACTTCGTGGAACGGGTGACCAAGGCTATCCGGGCGCAGCGTCCCGGTATTAAAATCTCGGCGGCCGTTTTTCCGGATGCCGAAGCGGCCCTGCTGATGAAGCACCAGGATTGGCAGTGCTGGGCACGAAATGGCTGGGTGGATTTCTTCGCCCCCATGACGCTGACCAGCGCCATCAAGGTGGTGGAACACGATACCCGCTACATGGTGAACGCGACCAATGGCAAGGTGCCGGTGTATTCTGGGATTTTTGGGCCGTTTAACGACAACAGCGCCGAGCACATCCTGCGGCAGATCAACACCGCGAAAACCGCCGGCGCCAGCGGCTACGTGTTGTTTGATACCGCCCATCTCTCCGCACGCATGCTGGAGGCCCTGAAGGCCATCCAGAGCCCCCAGCCGATCGTGACGACACCGGAGCCGGTCGCTTCTCCGTCAGCCCCCGTTCCCTCATCCGAGCAACCGGCCAAGCAGAAAAAGCGCCACTGGTGGCAACGGAGAGGAAAAATTTAGTGTCCTTGACCTCAGGCGATTAAGAAGAGCCCTGAATCTTGTAGCTTCTCTTCGACCTGTAAGAGGCGTGCTTTGCTGCCCGGGAAGTAAAAGGGAATGCCCGACTGTAACAGCTTGGCCACCAAGCCGAGTTGGTTCTCTGGAGTGGGGACTAGCCTTACCAGGGGAAGGTCATCCTGAGAAACCTGGACAGCAGGGCCAAAGTTGTGTATAAATTTGCACTTTTCCGGGCTATAAGGGAAATAAATGGGTGGCAAATATCTGGTAGACATAACTCTCCTTCCTTTTTATTAAAATTTTTATTGATAAGGATTTATGGAATCTAGCAAAAGGGTCGCGGGAATTCAATTTCGAATGATGAGTGACTCCTCTCTTTGCAAAACATGAGTCGTTCGTTATAATACGCATATGCTTTAGGCTATTCATTTGTGCAATAGTCGAGCTTACTGGCATCACAGGCCAAAGGATAGAGAGAGACAAGTGAATTATCAATTGTGTCGGTGGTACGATCCTTACCCCCGGCTGGCATTCGCCTTGAAGTTGCTATACCTGGCTCCGGGGAGCCTTCAGAACAGGGCTGCCCAGGAGCTGCAACGTTTTCTGGGGGAAGACTGGGGAAGCGCCGCGACGGAAAAGGCCCGGCATGCAGCCGAGACAAACCCCAAGGGCAAGCGCTGGTACGATGAGGATTTCGATACGGCCCAGGCGGTCGAACTCATCAAAATAAGCCCCGAGTCTATGAAAAGCCGGGCAGCCGATACGCTGCTGGAGATCCTGATCGCCGATTGCGCCTAGGTGCCATGATCGATCGGATCAGTGTTTGGGATCCCCCGCGATCTGAAAACCCATGCAGATCGCGGGTTTTCGGATCGCGAAGTGTAAATGTTTCTTCAAGATCGGCTGTTTTCACATGACAGAGGAATATCAGCAAATATAGAATTGCTTAAACTCTAACTCTCTATCCTTTGTGCCTATGCATGCCTCCGGCCTGCAAGGCTTTTTTTTTGAGGGGTTTTTTTTAGAGGCCCAGAAGAAAGATGCCAGCCGAAGAGGCCGGTACTGACTGCTCAGTTTAAAGGCTGTTGGTCCTGATTGGCTTCAAGTTCGTTCACATATCCTTCAGAAATTCACTGTTCCTTCGAAAACATGGGTAGCGGATCTGAAGTGATAGGATTGTTGTGAATGCGGCTTGCGCAAGATTCAAAAAACACCACATTACTGCAATACGGCTTGATCATCTGCCTTTTTGCCTTGCTGACCATGGGTGCTTTGGTGTTGCTCGAATTTGCTGCTCCGGATGCGTCAGGCGGAATCCGGCAGTCCCGGAGTGTTTTGATTCGGTTAGCCAACATGGATTCCCTCACCCGGGACCATTCCCCTGTTCCTGAACCCTCGGTGAGTGCCGAGTAAGAGGCCTCACCGAGGGTTCAGCAATAGCTGCTGTGCGATGTGCGCCGAGTGGATTACAAGATGTAACAATCGGTCCAAGGCGCTTCAGAAATTTTCCGAATGACCGAAGAGAAATACGAAGTTAAGGATTAGGATCGAAAGAGGCCAAGAAACCAATGATGATTTTTGTTTGCCGAGGCAGCGCGTTGACCGAATATGGCCTGATTCTAGGCTTGGTGGTGCTGCTCGGTGTGGCTGGCTTACAGGTCACCGGGGGGTCCGTCAGTTCTCTGCTGGGTGGCTTTGAAAAAAATGACACTACCGTTGCCAAAATGATGAGTTTGAATTTTGGATCGGGCAGCACCACCACGAGCTCACAGGGAGGTCCAAATGGTTCCGTTTCCTTGTCGGGTTCTGGTTATTATACATTCGTGACGGATCCCGCTACCGGGATGCCGACTCTGCAGATGACGGACTCGGGTTCCGGCGCCGTATCCAACGCGACCAGCGTGGATGGCCAGCAATGGAACGTCTTGGGCGGCATGCGCTTGGCCGGTTCCCTGGAACAAATGGCCTCCTCGCAGACCGATCCTGCGGTTTCCCAGTATTTACAAAAGATGGCAACCCTGAGTTATTATCTGGGTGGCGCCGAGGGGGAACTCGATGGTGTTCCCGGCCTGGAACTGGATGATAATTACGGCAATTTGGATGCTTATCTGGATATTGAAAAGTATAAGGGACAATTGAACGCCCTGTTGAGTAACCCTCCGGCGGGGATGAGCCAGCAGACATACCGGGAGGCGATGCCATTGGCTGCGGATGCCTATAATATTGCGCAGGCTTATTATCAACATTTGGAGCCGGTGGTTGCCAAGCATCCCGATCAGAATTTTTATCTTCCTCAGTACGAAAATCTGGATTTTGGTACAGGGAAAGTAAGCGAGGCTTTGACGTCACCCACTTCCGAGTTTACCTATCAACCGACGTTCCCACCCAGTGGAGAGTCATTTGCTCAGGTGATGTCGCTACAGGAATTGAAAACGGCTTCGACACAGATGTTGAAAGATAACAAGGTGACTTCGGATCCGGTGGTCAGCACCCTGACGGACGCAACCCAACTGGATCAGACTTCAATGAGCGGGTCCGGTACAACGGTTCCTCCCCAGATGGCTACCACGGCTGCCCCATGATCCGTGATTCTGGCATAACTGGATTTACCAACGTTAGCACCGATGAGGCTAGTATTTTGGCCGCACAGAGAGGCTCTTTTTATTCGGTTTAACGAAATGTTAAATTTTTGCGATGCCGGGATTCAGAGATTGCCGGGATGGTCGATAACCAAAAAACGCAGCAATCAGAGAAGTGGGATAGCGCTTGAAATTATTGCCGACTACAGAAGTTCCAGAACGCGGTAACGTGTTGACCGAATATGGCCTGATTCTGGGCTTGGTGGTGTTGCTGAGCATTGCTGGCTTGCAAGTGACTGGTGGCTCCGTCAGTTCCTTGCTGGGCGGTTTTAACCGAAACGAATCCTCGGTTTCCCGGCTGGTGAGCCTGAAATTTGGCGATGGCAACACGGCCACCGCCGGGCAGAGCATCACCAACGGGCCGGTGAGCTTGAACGGGGCCGGTTATTATACGTTTGAGATCGATCCGGCGACCGGCCTGCCTTCCTTGAAGCTGACGGACGGCAATACGGGCGCGGTCTCCAACGCGACCAGCGTGGACGGCCAGCAGTGGAATGTCTTAGGGCAGTTTCATCTGGCGGACAGCCTGGATAAACTGGCCGCCGCCGAGACGAACCCCGCCACCGCGGCATATTTAAAAAAATTGGCGAACATTTCCTACTATCTGGGTGCCGCTGAGGGTGAGGCGGATGGTATTCCCGGTTTGGAACTGGGGGATAACTACGGCAAGTTGCATGCTGCCCAGGATATCGTCTACTATCAGTCACAACTGACCCAATTGATCAATAATCCCCCTGCCGGAATGGATCGGGCAACCTTGACGCAGGCAACGGCGCTGACTGCCGATGTTTACAACATTGCTCAGGGCTATAACGCGGTGCTGACACCCATGCTTAAATCTGGAACGCCACAAGACTTTATTTTTCCGTGGGTTGCTGATGGTTTGGGCTTAGGCCAGCCGGGTGCCGCACTGAATGTGCCCCTGGCCGATGTCACCTACTTCCCGCCAGATTCGTCTTCATCGACGGCTAATGTGACAATCGAGCAGGTTTTTACGGTGAGTCAAATTCAGGGCCTTGCCCAGAATATTCTCAGCGGCTATCAGGTCTCGACCGAACCGGTGAGAGCCACCATGACAGGTGCGACCCAGCTGAATCAAGCTTCAACAGGAGCCGCGCCAACGGCTGCTCCGTAGCATAAGAGTCGGCAGGCAGCTCAGGCTTTCGGCTTCAAGGTCGGGAAAGCAATCACATCCCGGATGTTGGCCGAATCGGTCAGCAGCATGATCAGTCGATCAATGCCGATGCCCATCCCACCGCAGGGTGGCATGCCGTATTCCAGGGCGGTGACGTAATCTTCATCCATCTGGTGCGCTTCTTCGTCGCCGTGCTCTCGCTGGGCCAGTTGGTCCTCAAAACGCTGGCGCTGGTCCAGCGGGTTCGTCAACTCAGAAAAGGCGTTGGATACCTCCCAGCCATTAATGCGCGTCTCGAAGCGCTCCACCAGCCTGGGGTTGTCCCGGTGCTCTTTGGCCAGGGGCGAGATTTCCCGAGGGTAATCGATGATGTGGATCGGCTGGATGAGCTTTTCTTCCACCTTGATTTCAAAAATTTGTTCCACCACCGAGCCCCAAGTCTCGTAATCTTCCACTTCCACGTGTAAGTCACGGGCGATTTTGCGGGCCTCTTCATCGGTCTGGATTGCGTTGAAGTCGATCCCGGTGGCTTCTTTCACGCACTCGGCCATAGTCTTGCGCGGCCATGGCGGGGTTAGATCAATCTCCTTGCCTTGGAAGCTCACCTTCAGGGTTCCCAGGACTTGCTGGGCCACCGTGGTGAAGATTTCCTCGGCGAGGTCCATCATGTCGTTGTAATCGGCGTAGGCCTGGTACAGCTCGATCATGGTGAATTCCGGGTTGTGGCGCGGGGAGATGCCCTCGTTGCGGAAATTGCGGTTCAACTCAAAAACCCGCTCGCTGATGCCGCCCACGATTAGGCGCTTTAGGTACAGCTCAGGCGCGATGCGCAAGTACATATCAATATCCAGCGTGTTGTGGTGGGTTTTAAAAGGCTTGGCTGCCGCACCACCCGCGATGGTTTGCAGCATGGGCGTTTCAACTTCCAGAAAGCCTTTGTTCTCCAGGAGTTTTCGAATTTCGCTGATGATCCGGCTGCGCTTCACCAAGGTGTCCCGGCTTTCCGGGTTCATGATCAGATCCAGATAGCGTTGGCGGTAGCGGGTTTCAACGTCGGTCAAACCGTGGAATTTCTCCGGCAGCGGCAGGATCGACTTGCCCAGAATCTCGAAATCGTTGGTTTTGACGGTGAGTTCGCCGCGCGGGGTACGCCTTATGGTGCCGTATACCCCGATGATATCGCCAATGTCCACCAGCTTCAGGGCGGCGGCTTTCTCCGGGGAGAGATGGTCCTTGTGGCTGAAGACCTGGATCTTGCCGCTGGGATCCTGTAAATCGATGAACATGCCGCTGTTGCGCAGGGCCATCACCCGCCCGGCCACGGAAACTCTATCTTCCGTTTCCGCGCCGGTTTCCAGCTCGGCGTATTTGGCCTGCAACTCGGCGTTGCTGTGGCTTTTTTCAAAGTGATACGGATACGGGTTCATCCCGGCTTCGCGCCAGGCGTCCAGTTTATCGATACGGGTCTGGCGGATCTGGGCGGCATGCTCACTGGCATGGGTGGCGGACGGGGGCGTTTCCTGGACATCTGGGGACATAAGCGTTTTCAAATTCCTTCATTCACAAGGGCATGGGGGATGAGTCCCCTTATGATAAACAGAAACTTGGGAAAAAAAAACTTTTTGGATACGATGCATACGTATTTTTGCCGCCCGGTATCTGAGTTTTTAATTGGTAGCAGAGGATGAAAGGGGTAAAAAGAAGATGGTTCCATCGCTTCAGTTTGGCGCTTTCCAGCATGTGACCATGAGCAAGCCTTTCTGGACAATCAGGCAAACAAGGAAGGTAGAAGGCTATCTGAAGCCGTTTAAAAAAGCGGATTACGAGAAATTTAACAAGCAGGTTGAGTATCAAATGAAAAGGCTTCAGGATTACGCTGGAGATTCGAAGCATCCTGTGATTGCCGTTCGTCTGGCCCATTTATTCCCTCTCAGAATGAACGCTCTGGTTGTTTCAGGAGAGAAGGATATTAACCAACTACTCGCTGAGCTGCGGGAACGGCAAAAAAATCTCCAGGAGACGAATAAGAGGCCTGAGCAAGGTGACTCCTATGTAAATTCCGCAGAATTAGCCGAGCGGCCAGTGGCTCAGGTGTATAATTGGGCGCAAGGATTAGGGATCCCTGATTTGGAGAGCTGTCTGGAGCAGGCTGACCGTGAAGTATTAAGGCACCATATCAAAATGGCCAGAATATACGGTAACTCGTTCGAGATGACCGCCTGATGCCGAAACCGATTTTGCAGGATAAGGACATTGCCCTGGAGCCCATTCTGGAGCGGAATGTGGTGATTTTGGGCTACGGGAACCAGGGGCGGCCCCAGGCGCTCAACCTGCGGGATTCTGGAGTTCGGGTCAAAATCGGGGTGCGGGCTGAAAGCCGCCAGAAGGAAACCGCCCTGGCCGATGGCTTGGAAGTATTGCCCATCCCGGATGCTCTGGCCTGGGCGGATATGGTCATGATGCTAATGCCGGATGAAGTTATGGCCGAGGTCTACGAGAGTGACATTGCCCCCCATCTGCGACCAGGGCAAACCTTGGGTTTTGGACATGGGCTGGTGATTCACGCCGGCTGGATTCGCCCTGCCATTCACCTCAACGTATTCATGGTGGCACCCAAGGCGCAGGGGCGCGGAGTGCGTCAGAAGTACCTGGCGGGCTCCGGGGTACCGGCCCTGTATGCCATATACCGGGATCCCAGCGGGAACACCGATAAACTGGCCCTGGCTTACGCCAAAGCCCTGGGCTGCGCCCGCGTGGGCGTGATACCGACCACGTTTGCGGAAGAAACCATCAGCGATCTGTTCTCCGAGCAGGCCGTGTTGTGTGGCGGACTGACCTCCATGATCAAAGCCGCTTTTGAAACGCTGGTAGAAGCGGGGTTTTCACCGGAAGTAGCCTATTTTGAATGCCTGTATGAAGTCAAGCTCATTGCGGACCTGCTGCACGAGCGTGGCATCAATGGCATGCGGACCGCCATCAGCTCCACTGCCCTGTATGGGGATATCAGTCGGGGACGGCGGGTGATCGACAGCCACGTGAAGGAAAACATGCGACGGGTGTTGGGAGATATCCTCTCCGGTAATTTTGCCCAGGCCATGCGGCAGGAATTTGCAAAAGGGAAGCCGGAAATCAGGGAGCAATTGGGCCGGGACGAGCAGCATCTGATTGAACGTACCCACCGGGACTTGCATCAGCGCCTGAAATTCTGATTCCTTGGGGCAACCATCCGGAAAATCACTCTTCCCAGCGGGCTAAAGCGTATGGGGCGGACTTTTATGTAACAGTCGGTATCCAATGTTTGGATGGTTCAGTGGGTTATCGTTTAACTTGGTGCGCGCTCGGGCATTACAATAGAGAGTAACGGTGGAAATGAGCAACGTGGCAACATTGAAAAAAAATCTACCATCAGCAAAACAAACGGATGAGGATAATATCCAGCAGATTCTGGAGCGCCTGGACAAGCTCAGCAAGCGTCCAGAAGACCCGGGCATGGCTTACCGCAACCTGGAAATGATTAATGCCCTGGTGCTGAACTTGCGCGATAAGCTGGATAACGGCACCGAAAACTAATGTCCAGCAGTCATCCAGGACCGAGGCAGCCTGCCGGTTAGCCTCTATACCTGCACGAAATTAGCTTGAAATTCCATCGCCCGGCCGGAAGTTCCGAGACGAAAAGTCTTGAGAAATGTTTAAACCGGCGTCATGGTGGGTATTCTTCAAGTGGTGATCCATTAAAGGAAATCAGCTTGAAGGAGTATCAATGACCCAACAGGACCTGGAGATTCTCCAGCTTGCCCAGCGGATTCAGATGCTGAGCAGCGATGGTCTGCGCGCGGCGAGCCGTGATGAAGACGAATTATTCTTTCGCTTGAACAAAATCCGGGAACTGGTTAATTGCCTGGTACCCAGAATTGAATCCAAGTGCGGCTAACAACCAACGAGGCGGGTACAAAGACCCGCCTCTAGTTTTAATGAGTCGTGCTGTTTAGCAGTAGATAGGATACCTGTTCCTGCTGACTGGCGGCATCCGACGTTATCAGGCCAGTAAATGCAGAGATCGCATCTCATCGACGGTATCCTGCACTTCCTTGGCCGAGTTTTGCAACTGTTGTCTTTCGGCCTCGGTCAGCGGGGTTTCCACGATTTTTCTAACACCGTTTTCGTCCAGTTCGACTGGTACACCCACAACCAGGTTCTTGATGCCGTACTGACCGTCCAGATACACGGCGCAGGGGACAGGCTTTTGAGGCTTTTTCCCCTGGGGTTTTCCACCCATTAGTTTAATCATCTCGATCACAGATGAGGCGGGCGCGTAGTAGGCGGAGCCGTTGCCCAATAAGCCCACGATTTCGGCGCCCCCCTTGCGGGTTTTCGTTACGACTTCATCCAGCTCCGCCGGAGCCAGCAGCTTGGATAACGGCTTGCCGTCCACTAGGGTCAGCCGGGGCAGGGGAACCATTTCGTTTCCGTGTCCGCCCATCAGGGCAGGAGAAATGGTTTTGAAGCGGATGCCCTTTTTCCTCAGTGCCAGGGCGATGAAATGTTTATACCGTGCGCTGTCTAGAATACCGCCCATCCCGATGACTCGGTTCTTGGGAAAGCCGGTGGTTTCAAGTGCTACATGGCACATGCTGTCCATGGGGTTGGCGACGACAATGACCTTGGACTGTGGGGCGAATGTTTTGACGTTCTCGCAGGCTGACCGCATGATTGGGGCGTTGATATTCACCAGGTCTTTGCGATCCATATTGGGTTTGCGGGGTAGTCCGGCGGTAATCACCACCACGTCGGCATCTTTGATGTTCTCGTAGGCACTGCCTCCAATCACATCGGAACCAGTGGCTTGGCTCATGTCCAGAGCGAGTCCCCGTGCAAAGCTATCTTTTGGCGGAATGTCGACAATAGCAATCTGTTTGGCCAGTTTTTGCTGGGCTGCCAGAAATGCAGTCATGGCCCCTACATTTCCGGCGCCGCCGATGATGGCGATTTTATTCAGCATGATTGTTTCCCCTCCTCCTCAAACATTGACGCTTATATCTCTTCCGGCTGGTTAAAAAGTCGACAGCAAGGGCTTATCCCAGAGTCCCTCCGGCATGGCGGGAGCACTTCCCTAAAAGCCTCGGTTCCTTCTCACTGCGAGGTATGTTAGCACAGAGGTGCTTAAAGCAAAATAAACGTTCAGGCTCGTTGTCTCTTGTGGAAAGTAGCAAAACGGACGCCGATTGGCGCCCGTTTTTAGCTCTTTAGCCGGATTGTGATCCCGCGAAACGGGAATCTATACTGCAACCTAGGCCGGAACCAGCGACTTCATCGCGTCCACCAGTTCCTGTACCGCATCGGCGGATTTGCGCAGTTGTTGTTTTTCGGCGTCGGTCAGCTTGATTTCCATGACCTGCTCGATACCCTTCTTGCCCAGCTTCACCGGTACGCCCACGTACAGGTTGTTGATGCCGTATTCGCCTTTCAGGTACACGGCGCAGGGCAAGATTTTCTTTTTGTCCTTCACGATGGACTCGATCATGGACACCACCGAGGCACTGGGTGCGTAGAAGGCGGAACCCGTTTTCAGGTAGCCCACGATTTCCGCGCCGCCGTTGCGGGCCCGGTCCACGATCTTGTCGATGGTTGCCTGATCCATCAAATCCGCCAGTGGAATACCGGCCACCGTGGTGTAGCGCGGCAGGGGAACCATGGTGTCGCCGTGTCCGCCGAGCACAAAACCTTGAATATCTTCCACGGAGACATCGAGCGCTTCCGCGATGAAGGTTTTGTAGCGCGCGGAATCCAGGACGCCCGCCATCCCGAAGACCCGGTTGCTGGGGAATCCGGTGACTTCCAGAGCGACGTGACACATGGCGTCCAACGGGTTGGAAACGATAATCACCATGGCGTTGGGGGCGAATTTTTTGATGTTATTGCAAACATCGGTCATGATCTTGGTGTTGGTGGAAAGCAGATCGTCGCGGCTCATGCCGGGTTTACGGGCAATACCGGCAGTGACCACCACAATGTCGGAACCTTCAATCACTTCATAGGTGTTGCTGCCGACCACACGGGTATCGTAGCCATAAACCGGCCCAGATTCCAAAATGTCCAGCGCCTTGCCCTGGGGAATGCCTTCCAGGATATCGACCACAGACACATGTTTGGCCAGCTCGGCTTCGGCCAGACGCTGAACCAGCGTGGCGCCCACGTTCCCCGCGCCGATGACGGAAATTTTATGCAGCATACGGTGTCTCCTCATTTAACGATGCTCATCCGGCGATATGCTAGCACAGAGGCGTATAAAGCAAAATGCGCCGAGTCGGGTTCGGTCGATTGTTCCTTTTTTTTTGTTTCGGGTAACATCCCATCATTCGGATTTTGTGAGGAGGAATTATTATGCGTTTGAGAGATACTGTTTCGACAGGCAACCGGGCTTCAGCTGTTGGTCCCGGAGTCGCTCAACACAGGTCAATTGGTTTCCAAGGGCGCGTTTATGCCAATGGGGGCGATGTTTTCGATGTGCGGAAGAAGACTGCAACGCCTTTGCGGTTTGGCAGTATTGATGTCGGCCAGCTCTTGGTCACCATTCCCTTTGCAGCGCTAGTCTTCGGCGGGTCGGGCTTAGCCTTGTGGGGTGCCTTCCGTCGCCAGGGGAGAACCGGTTACACCCGGATAAACCAAGTGAAGCCTACAAAAGGTAAGGCTGGAAAGAATAAGCCTCCAGAACAAAAGTAAATTGGAGAGACGCAGATTCTGTGCGCTGCCGGGTTTTCCTGCTAGCATAATGTCATGCACGCATCGATGACATCGCCCGAGGTGGATAGCGAGAAGTTGCTCCGGACCTTTCTGGAGATGGTTCGCATTGACAGCCCCAGCGGGGAGGAAGATGCCATGCGGGAGTATCTCATTGGGCGCATGGATGGCATGGGGCTGAGCCACCGCACTGACGCGGGCGGGAATCTCATTGTGGATATTCCGGGCCATGACTGTGCTCATGGGCAAATCCTGGTGCTGTCGGGGCATATGGACGTGGTGCCGCCCTGTCATAACATCCAGCCAGTGGTGGCGGATGTGGACGGTGATCGGCTGATTACCTCCGATAACACCACGGTGCTGGGTGCCGATGACAAGGCGGGACTGGCGCCGATTTTGGAATCGGTGTTTTTCGCGATTGAACACAATCTGCCCCGGCCCGCGCTGCGCCTGATTTTTACCACTCGCGAAGAGACCAAGCTGGGCGGGGCCAAAGACCTGGATGACGAGAGCCTGCAAGCGGGCTTTGCGATTACTTTGGATCACACCGGCAAGCAGGGCGTGATTATCAACCAGGCACCCACCTACATTGAATTTGAAGTGGAATGCCGGGGCAAAAGCGTGCATGCGGGCATCATGCCCGAGCAAGGGGTGAACGCCATCGTGTTTGCCTGCAACGTCATTGAAAAGCTCAACCTGGGCCGAATTGACGAGCTGACCACCGGCAACGTCGGCTTTCTGACGGGGGGGAAGGCGACCAATATCGTGCCGGATCTGGTCACATTCCGGGGTGAACTCCGCAGCCATAAACCGGAGGTGCTGGCCCGAGAGCTGGCCCATATCGAGCAAACGCTTTCCGAAGTCTCCGCGAACATGCCGGGAACGGCCTATGCCTTCAATCACACCGTGGAGTTTGAGATGTACAAAATCTCCGAAGACCATCCCGGTGTAAAGCTGGTCGCGGCAGCGGCCCGCCAGACGGGGCTGGAACCTAGAACGATTCTGACGAATGGCGGCAGCGATAATAATATTTTCGTCAAGCGCGGTCTGCCCGGCATTGTGCTGAGCGCAGGTTATATGGAACCGCACTCTCTCAAGGAGCGCGTCAAACTCAGCGAGATGCAGCTTTGCTGCCGGTTCCTGCTGAATATTCTGAACACGTTCGCCCAGGAGACTTTCGCGTCATGACCCAGTCCAATGTTCCGATGCCCCATGCTGATCAAACGGAGCCGCCGCACCATTTCTACGAGAAAACCCTGTCCTCCGAATTGATTTTCAAGGGCAAGGTGGCCACCGTGCGGGTGGACAAAGTCCTGCATCCCAGTGGCGCCGAGGTGGTGCGCGAAGTGGTGGAGCATCCCGGCGGTGTGGTGGTCTGCCCCATTCTGGATGACGGGCGGATTATTTT
Source organism: Coleofasciculaceae cyanobacterium (assembly GCA_036703295.1). Classification (GTDB taxonomy): domain Bacteria; phylum Cyanobacteriota; class Vampirovibrionia; order Vampirovibrionales; family Vampirovibrionaceae; genus DATNPJ01. Next base: position 334,337 of record DATNPJ010000034.1, read on the forward strand.
CGTGGAACAGTGGCGCTACCCGCTGCAACGTACTCTGCTGGAACTGCCCGCAGGCAAACTCGATTGGACTGACGGCGTTCCCGAGGACCCGTTTGAGGCCATTCGCCGGGAACTCTGGGAGGAAACCGGCTACGAGGCGGACGCGTGGCAGGAAATTACCACCATCTATACCGCGCCCGGTTTCTGCAACGAAAAACTATGGCTCTATAAAGCCACCCACCTGCGGGATGCCAAGCATAAGCAGAATGGCGACAGTACCCAGCAGCCCAGCGAACAGGAGTGGCTGGATGTGGTGCTGCTGACGCCTCAAGAAGCCATTGAGAAAATCCGCCGCCGCGAAATTGTGGACAGCAAGACGGTTGCCTTACTCTGCCTGGTTTTTGCCGAAAATCTTGCGGTATAATCCTTTATAGAATGAGTATTCGGGATAAGATTGGTTGTTGATGCCAAGGCTAAAGCCGCTGATGGCACGAAAGACAGCGCCAGCTCCCAATACGATCGGGACGCTGAAAATCTGGTGACCCGGAATAAAGAATAGCAGGGCCGAGAATAAACCAATCAGAATGGCATCATCGAGCAGGCCGTTTTTGCTGAATACGGCCTTGAGTGCCATCTTAAAGCCATTGGCGATATTTTTTTTCGGTGCAGTCGCTTCGGGGCCATCCTTGAGCTCCACTTGGTCCTCTGTCTTCCCGAAATACATGGCGGGATTGGGGGCATGGGCTTTCGATGGCGCATTTACAGAGGTTTGCGGATGATGGATTCCAAAATGCAATGCGTGCATAGCTGTCTCCAAGTCGAAACGATGAACTACCGGTTAAACGCCGGTCAAGTTGATTTCATGCTAGGGCAATCGCCCCGGTTTCACATGAGGGAAAACACCTGTTTGTGTCCGGCCGGTTTCCTTCCGCGCTCCGTGCCGTCTTTGGTTTATGATATTGCGAGCAGTTGACGGCATCGGGAGGTGGATGATGTCCCTTAAATCTCCGGTTTCAGCCGCAGAACGGTTGTTCGTGGCCCTCGATTATCCCAGCGCTTCCGAGGCATTGGCGCTCGCTGAGCGGCTGGCGCCCCTGGGTGTTGGGTTTAAGGTGGGTCTACAATTGTTTTACGCCGAAGGCATCAGTCTGGTTCATCGCTTGCAACAGAACGGGCAGACGGTTTTTGTGGACTTGAAGCTGCATGACATCCCCAACACGGTGGCTGGAGCCGTGGATTCCCTGGTACGCCAAGGCGTTGGGTTTTTAAACGTACATGCCCAGGGCGGCCCGGAGATGATGCGGGCGGCGGTCGAGGCGGCGCAACGGGCATCTGCCGAAACCAGTCGTTCCATGCCCAAAGTCATTGGCGTGACTTTGCTCACCAGCCTCTCCGAACAGCACTTGCGGGAATTCCTGTTTGTAGAAAGCGCCTCGGTGCGGGAATATGTCGAGCACCTGGCGATTCAGGCCAAAAAAAGCGGCCTGGACGGTGTGGTTTGCTCCGCGCAGGAGGCCGCCGCCATCCGGGAGGTCTGCGGACCTGATTTCATGCTGGTGACACCCGGTATTCGTCCGGCGGGGACGGAAGCGCAGAACCAGGTTCAGGATCAATCCCGTGTGATTACCCCGGCCCAGGCGCTGAAAAACGGGTCGGATTATCTGGTGGTGGGGCGGCCCATCACGGCGGCTGCCGATCCGCTGTCCGCCGCCCGGCGAATTGTGGATGAAATGCAAGAGGTGCTGGCATGACCCCGCTCCCGCCGGAGGCAGAAACCGCCACGCGCATCCAGGTCGTTTACCCGAAGCCGGACCATGTCATTTACGAGGACAGCACTTTTTTGATGGGAGCGGTGGACAGTGCCCCGGCGGGCAGTCGGCTGCTCATCAACCGGCAGGACGTGCCGCTTTCCGAGCACGGGTTTTTCGCCTGGAAAGTCCACGTACAGCCCGGCCAGAATCCCTTTCAGTTGAAAGTATTGCCGCCGGATTCTTCCGGCCCGCCTATTGCCGAAGAGTTGCTCTCCCTGTACGGAGAGCCTCCGCTGGCGGTGTTGCCCGCCTTACCGCTGGCCGTCCACGAGGAAACCATGACCCCGCAGCAGGATGTCTGGCTGAGTGAAGATGACGTGTTGACGGTGGCCGTTTCCGCCAGTGTGGATGCGGAAGCACGTGTCACATTTCCCGGCTGGCGGGAAGGGCCGATTCCCTGGCAGCCGCTGAATCCTCATCCGGACCTGGGGCGGGAATTCCTGGACAACCGGGAGTCGGTTTTCGCCCAGTTGCACCAGACTAAACCGAGCATTCCGGTCAAAGGCTATTACTTGGCGCGCATTCCGGCGGCGGAACTGTACCGGATTGCCGGACCCATCGAGAATGCGCCAATGGTCTTGCAACTGCGCCACGGCGATCATGTTCTGGAAAAGCCGCTGCCTGCACGGCTCACCTTGCTGGCCAAACCCCGGCTGGCTATTCTTTCCGAGGACCGGGTCATCACCCGCACCGCGCCGGAATCCGGCGCCCGGCTGACGCCCCAGCGTGCCGGGACCTGGGTGTCAATTGACGGGCTGAATGAGGGCTGGGCCCGCGCCCGGCTGAACCGGGATGAAGTCTTTTACCTGCCGCTGGAAGCCTTGGCCTTCCTGAATGATCGGCTGCCACCGGAACCGGCCATGCTGGATGTCATCCAGGTGACGCCTTTGGAGACGGGCAGCGCGGATCTGCGGCTGGTTTTTAGCGCGACTGGGCCAGGAGCATGCCCCATCCAGGCAGAGATCGTGCCCGCCAATGGCCTCAACCGGTTGCAAATCCGCTTGTACGGGGTGCGCTCCCGGTGCGATTTTATCCACTATCCGCCTCGCAATGAGGTGGTCCGGCAGGTTCACTGGCGGCAGGTGGCGGAATCCACGCTGGAACTTTGGATTGATCTCCATCGCCCACTGGCCGGCTACGATTACTACCTGAAGGACGGTGCATGGTATTTTACGGTGAAAACCCTGCCCAAGCGGATTCAGGACACACGGATCCTGATTGACCCCGGCCATGGCGGGGAGGAATCCGGGGCTACCGGTCTGAACGGCCTGCCGGAGAAAGCATTGAATCTAACCGTTTCCCGGCTGGTGCGGGAGGCCTTACAGGCGGAAGGCTTTCAGGTTAGTATGACCCGTGAGGCGGACGCGACACTCCCGTTAGAAGCGCGCAGCCGAGAAGCTCGGGAATCGAATGCCGACATGGTGCTCAGTCTCCACCACAACGCACTGCCGGATGGTCGGGATCCGCTGGCGGCGGAAGGTGCTTGTACCTTCTACTATCATGCTTTCTCTAAGCCCCTGGCGGAAGCCATTTTGCATGGACTCACCACCGCATCCGAAAGCCGCTTTGCGGTCTCCAGCTACGGCCTGTTCTACGACAGCCTGCACATGACCCGCATTCACCAGGCGCTTGCCGTCCTGATTGAAGTTGGCTTTTTCACCCATCCCGCTGAATTCGAGCGTCTGATCACCCCGGATTTTCAGCAAGAAGCTGCGCGCCGGATTGCTCAATCGGTGAAAGCGTATTGCCTGCAAGCCCAAAATCCGAATTAGGGCTTGAGTGCGGGTGTCGCAGCGATGTCCTTGCGGTAGTAGATATTGTCAAAACAAATCTGGCTGGCGACTTCGTAGGCTTTGCGGCGGGCCTCTTCCAGGCTGGTGCCCACACCCGTCACGTTTATCACGCGGCCACCGGCGGTGACGATGGTTTGATCCGGCTGGGATTTGGTCCCGGCATGGAACACGTGCACATCATTCGGCAGATACTGTGGGAAGCGAATCGGCACGCCGGTCTGGTAGTCTCCCGGATAACCCTGGGAGGTCAGCACGACGGTGACCGCCGAGGCGTTCGGTTTGAAACGGATACCGCTGGCGGCGTAGCGAAGTAACTCGCCGTCCACGGTGGCCAGCATGAGATCCACCAGATCATCTTCCAGCAGGGGCAGCACGACTTGCGTTTCCGGGTCGCCGAAGCGCACGTTGAACTCCACCACTCGCGGGTCTCCTGCCGGGGTAATCATCAGCCCGGCGTACAAAATGCCATGATAGGGAATGTCCTCGGCTTTGAGGGCCCGCACCATCGGTTCCAGCACTTCCGCTTGCGCCCGTTCCAATAATTCCGGGGTGGCCAGGGGGACCGGGGCATAGGCGCCCATGCCGCCCGTATTGGGGCCGGTGTTGCCTTCGCCCACTTTTTTAAAGTCTTGCGCGGCAATGCAAGGCAGGATGGTTTCGCCGTCGCAAAAGGCCAGAACGGATAGTTCCTGTCCCTGCATGAATTCCTCAATCACCACCGGCATTTCTTTTTGCAGGGCGGCATCAATAGCAGCCACTGCCTGGTTCAGGTTTTCGGCGATGGTCACGCCTTTGCCCGCAGCGAGACCATCCTCTTTGATGACGTAGGGGGCTTCAAAGCCTTCCAGCGCCAGCAAGGTCTGGTGGCGATCCAGCGAACACTTGACGTAGTGCGCGGTGGGAATGTGGTACTTGGCCATCAGGTCTTTGGCAAAGGCTTTGCTGGATTCCAGTTGTGCGCCGGCCTGTCCGGGGCCGAAAATTTTCAGGCCCGCTTCCCGGAAGCGATCCGAGATTCCCAGAGAAAGCGGCACTTCCGGGCCGACCACGGTGAGATCGATTTTTTCCCGCTGGGCAAACAGCAACAAGCCGTTCAGGTCGGTGACTTCAATATCCAGCCGCTGGCCCAACTCCCGCATGCCGGGATTGCCTTGGGCAAAGTACAGTTCGGGCTGATGTCTGCTTTGGGAAAGCGCTTGGGCAATGGCATGTTCGCGCCCGCCGTTGCCGATTAACAAAATTTTCACGGGGGAAACCTCGTCAATGGTGATGTCGTTGCCGATATGGTAGCGAAAATACGCTGATGAGAAAAGAAACGCACTAAAGATACTTTGCCAGCTGGCTCTCAAGATCTTCCGGGGAGCCGTTGTTGGTGAGCACGGCGTTCCATTCTCGCATGGCATCCAGTTGGGTTTCGGTGGGGTCGTCTTCGTTGACGATGGTGCCCCGCGCGCTGCGAACCGTACGGTCTGCTTCCAGCCGGATCAGGAAAGCCCCGTGTTCGCGCAGGAAGTCGTATTCGTGCTTCAGTCGCACGTCCGAGATGATTTTCTTGCCGGGATAAGCCAGCGCCTGTTTCAGCCAATAATCGGGGCTCTGCTGCCGTCCAAAGTCGCCCAATGCAATCAGGCCGGGGCGATGCTGGGCCTTATTGCGCTCAATCTCTTCCAGGGTCAGGCCATGTTGCGCGGCATAGGCACGCTTGATGGCCAACGCCAGCGGCACCCTGCTAAAGCCGGGCAGGTGCGCCAGCAGCAGATCGGTCAGGAAATCCTTTCCGGCGTACTGCTTGCCGGAAATGCCAATCAGCGTTGCGTTCCGTAAACTTTTTCCGCTTTCAGCCATCTTTCCATTATCATGAAACAAGGCCATTTTTTCCAGGCCGTTTTATTGTTTGATATTGCCGGAGAGGGGCTTGGCCCCATCGAGCGGGAGCCAGGGAGCACCGACATGAGCGTCTTGAATCAAAGCGCAAACAGCCTGTTTTTGACCGAAGAGCAGGAAAGCATTCGGGATTTGGCCCGTGATTTCGTGGAGCGGGAACTGAAGCCTGTCTCTAAAATTCTGGAAACCGGGAATGTCGAAACCCTGAAAAACCTGTGGGCCAAAATGGCTGAAACCGGTCTGACCGGGCTGCCCTTCCCGGAAGAATACGGCGGGACCGGCGCCGACAGCTTGTCCTACTTCCTGGTCCTGGAAGAAATTGCCAAGGTCTCTTCGGCTCTGGCCACGTCGCTTTCCGTGCATGTTTCGCTCACCGGGCTGCCGATTCTGTATTATGGCACCGATGCACAGAAGGCGCGTTATCTTCCTGGGATTGTGGCCGGTGAAGCCATTGGCGCGTTTGCCTTGACCGAGCCCAATGCCGGTTCCGACGCCGGGGCCGGATTGACCCGCGCCGATAAGAAAGACGGGCAGTACATCCTGAACGGTTCCAAGATTTTCATTACCAATGCCCTCATTGCCAGCGTGTTTGTGGCGACCGCCCGGACCGATCAGGCCATCCCTGGCCCAAAGGGGTTGTCGGCGTTTATCATCGACCGCGACACCCCCGGCATGACCATCACCAAGGGTGACGACAAGATGGGCCTGCTGGGCTCGGATTGGGGCGAACTGCATTACGACAACTGTGCGATTGCGGAAAGCCAGCGCCTTTCAGACGAAGGTCAGGGCTTCAAGCTGTTTATGCGTAGCCTGAATATCGGGCGTATCAGCATCGGGGCGATTTCGCTGGGTGTGGCGGAAGCCTGCTTGGAAGCCTCGTTGCAGTATGCGAAAGAACGAAAACAGTTCGGCAAAAGCATTGGGGAGTTTCAGGCCATCCAGTTCAAGCTGGCGGATATGGCTATGAAGATTGAAGCAGCCCGCAACCTGGTCTATAACGCAGCCCGCCTGAAAGAGGCCGGCAAGGATTTCGCGATGGAAGCCTCCATGGCCAAGCTGTATGCCTCTGAAATGTGCAACGAGTGCGCGAAAGAGGCCGTCCAGATTTTCGGCGGCTACGGCTACACCAAGGATTTTCCCGTGGAACGCTACTTCCGCGATGCCCGCGTAATGTCCCTGTTTGAAGGCACTTCCCAAATCCAGCGCACGGTGATCGCTCGAAACCTGCTTTTGTAACCCGGCGTCTGGAGAACAATATTTGCCGTGAGTGCCGGGAGCGTGGCCACCAGGTCATCTCCAGTGGATGACCGTTTGTTGCCGCAGCGGTGATTGGTCCGGTCTTTGGTTTGCGACTACCGGATTTTGTTCAAGGGCGGTAAAATAACCATCTGGCAATGCAGAAATCCAAAAGTTTAAAGGAAAAGCCGTGGAAGCGACGACAGGCAGCAATTTGAGACAGGAGTTGGAATCCCTGCGCGGGCAGGCGGAAGCCGCCATGAGCGGCGCCACCGGGCAGGAGTCCCTGGAGGCCGTTCGGGTGGAATACCTGGGACGCAAGGGCAAAATTACCGGCGTAATGCGCGGGCTGAAGGACGTTCCACACGAAGATCGCCCCCTGATTGGCGCGCTGGCCAATGAAATTCAGGAATCGCTGGAGCGCGCGCTGGAAGGACGGCTGGACAGTTTCCGTCGGGAAGCCATTGCCGGGAAACTAAAGGCTGAGGCTATCGATGTAACGATGCCCGGCACCTACCGCCCCATGGGGCAGGGACACCCGCTGACCCGCGTGACGAAAGAGATCTGCGACATCTTTGAGCACATGGGCTTCATGACCATTGATGATGACTTTTGCCCGGAAGTGGAAACCGAGTACTACAACTTCGAGGCCCTGAACTTCCCGGCCGATCACCCGGCCCGCGATATGCAGGATACCTATTATACGGATGTCGACAGCCATGTGCTGCTGCGTTCCCAAACCTCCAACGCCCAAATTCGTTACATGGAACACCATCCGCTGCCGGTTCGGGTCATTGCACCTGGGCGTGTCTATCGCAACGAGGAAGTCAACAGCCGCAAGTTCGTGCTATTCCATCAGTTGGAAGGCCTGTTGGTGGATGAGGATGTCTGTTTCTCTGATTTGAAAGGTGTTTTACGTGAATTCGTGAAGCACTTCTTCGGGGGTGAGCGCCCTACGCGTTTCCGCGCCAGTTTCTTCCCGTTCACCGAACCCAGCGCCGAAATGGATGTGCAATGCATCATTTGCGGCGGCGCCGGTTGCCAGACTTGCGGTCACTCGGGCTGGCTGGAAATCCTGGGTGCCGGGATGGTGGATCCCAACGTCCTCCAGGTAGTGGGCGTCGATCCCCAAAAATATACCGGTTTTGCCTTCGGGATGGGTATCGAGCGCCTGGCGATGCTGAAGTACTCGATTGATGACATCCGCCTGTTTTTCAATAACGATCTGCGTTTCCTTGAGCAGTTTAAAGGGTTTTAATTATGCGCGTTTCCCTGGAATGGCTGAAACAGTACGTTGATATTGCCGGTCTTTCGGCCGAGCAGATAGCCGAGGCGTTGACCAACGCCGGGCTGGAAGTTGAGCACGTCGATCACCTCGGGCCCAAGTTTGAGGGCGTGGTGGTGGGCCGGGTGCAGGCTGTGGATCCGCATCCCAATGCGGACAAGCTGCGCCTGGTGACGGTTTCTCTGGGCGGTGGCGATCGCCAGCAAGTGGTTTGCGGAGCGCCCAACGTGCGGGAGGGCATTTTTATTGCCTTCGCCAAAGAAGGTGCGAAGGTGCTTAACCGCAAGGACGGTACCACGTTCACGCTGGGCCGGGCTAAAATTCGTGGGGTGGAATCCGCCGGGATGGTTTGCTCGCTGGACGAATTGGGCCTGGAAGATCAATATCCCAGGTCGGAAGACGGCATCTGGCCGATGGACTCGCTTGTTAGCGAATCCCAATTGGGCCAGGATCTGAAAACAGTCCTGGGACTTGGCGGCGACTCGGTGCTGGAAGTGGCGCCAACCGCCAACCGGGGCGACTTGATGTCTATGATTGGGGTTGCCCGCGAAGTGTCGGCCCTGTTTGATCGGACGCTTTACCACCCGCATTATCCCAATTTCAATGCCACCGGCGAGAAAACCAGCCTGCGCATCAATTTGCGGCATCCCGAGGCCTGCTGGTACTACGGCGGTGTGATGATGAAGAACCTCAAAATCGGTCCTTCCCCGGAGTGGATGAGTCGTCGTCTGCAAGCTGCCGGTGTGCGTTCCATCAACAACGTGGTGGACATTACCAACTACGTGATGCTGGAACTGGGCCAGCCCTTGCATGCCTTTGACTGGGATCGGTTGGGCAACCACGGGGATATCGACGTTCGTCGCGCTCGGGAAGGCGAAAAACTGGTGACCTTGGACGATATTGAACGGAAATTGACCTCGGAATCCGTGGTTGTGACCATGAATGATCGTGCGGTGGCACTTGCAGGCCTGATGGGCGGCGCTGAAACTGAAATTGACGGCCATTCGCGGAGCCTGTTTCTGGAATCGGCCTACTTTCCGTCGGCCATGATTCGTCGCAGCGGCAAGAGTGTGGGCTTGAGAAGCGAGGCCTCCGCTCGTTTCGAACGCGGCGTGGATCTGGAGAATTGCCGGAACGCCTTGTTACGGGCAGCCGACCTGTTGCGGGAGCTGGCCGGAGCCGAATTCGTTCGCTTGCTGGAATCCTCGCCTCCCGTGGTGGAAGCCCCCAAGATTACCCTGAATCAGGCCCGCATCCGGCAAGTACTGGGTGTGGATGTGGATCCGGACACGGTGGCCCGCATTCTGAAAAAGCTGGGTTTCCGTCTGCAATCCGGCATGCGCGCTGCCTCCCTAGTGGTTATGGTGCCTTCGTACCGGCAGAACGATGTCTGCCGCGAGATTGACTTGATTGAGGAAGTGGCGCGCATCTATGGATACGACCAGGTGCCGTATACCCTGCCCAAGAAGACCATGGCGGTTCCGGTTTCGCTTCGCTCCCGCATGCTTGGCAAGCTGCATGCCGTGATGCAAGGCCAAGGGCTTCAAGAGGTGGTGACGACCTCGCTCATCGGCGAAAGCCTGCTGGAAAAAACCGGCTTTTCCATCAATCGCGAGCAGATGGTGTCGGTCATCAACTCGCATTCGACAGATCACACATTGATGCGCCAGAGCCTGCTGCCCAACCTGATTGAGGTGGCCCGTTTCAACCAGGCCCAAGGCGCTGAGGATGTCTGGATTTACGAGTTGGGACGTACGTACTTCAAGCTGGGCAAGGCGAATTTCAAAAACTCGGGCGTTTCCGAGCGCCTGTCTTTGTCCGGGCTGGTCTGCGGTTCCGCGCTCTCCGGAAGCTGGCACCGGCAGGAAGCAGCCGATTTCTACTTGCTCAAAGGCATTTCGGAGGCTCTCTTCGGTGCGTTGGCTATTTCCCAGCTTTCGTTTGCCCCCAACACCGAGACCCCATATCTGCATCCGGGCCGGGCTGCCTCCATTCTGATGGGCGAAAAGGCAAAGGAAATCGGTATTCTGGGTGAATTGCATCCTGAGTTGCAGCAGACGATGAAATTCCGCCATCCGGTTTTCGTCTTTGAATTGAACGTGGAAGCTATCTACAAGGCCCTAAAGCGCCAGGATGCCGAAACCCAGGTGGTCCGGATTTCTCCTTATCCTGCAATCAAGCGCGATATGGCCTTTCTGGCGCCCAACGAAATCAGCCACCAGTCGGTGATGGATACGTTGCGCTCCATGGAAGAACCCCTGCTGCGTGAAGTGGCGCTGTTTGATGAGTATCGCTCCGAGCAACTGGGCGCAGACAAACGGAGCCTGGCCTACCGGTTGACCTTCCAGTCCGAGGAATCCACCATGACCGATACCGAGGTGGATCAGCGCTTCGGCAGGCTGAAGGAACAGCTGGCGGAGAAGCTCCCCATCCAGTTTCGGTAGCCGGTTTCGGTACAGTTCTCGGCTGGGAACTGTGATACGGCTTTGAACGACGGCTTCAAAGTCGCGATCAGGGCGCTATAAACCTTTGAGCTGCAAGTGAAACAGCCGAGCTGCCCAGGAAGGTGCGGCTCGGCTGTTTTAAACATGCCTTCCTCATCGAGGTTGGGCTGAGCGGATCAGTCCTTTTTAAACTTCCGCTTCAATTTTTCCCACTCGGCAGTCAATTGATCCCATTTTGTTTCTGCCTTGGCGGGCGGCTGCTCGCTATTTTCCATAATCTCATGGGCTTTTTCCCGGATGGAGTCGACCAGGTCATTCTCGAACGCCTTGGCGAACTGGTAGCGTGGGTAGGGGAAATTCTTGTACAGGTCCGGGGTTGTGTGTTTAAAACTCGGAGGAAGGGGGCCAGCGTCCAATGATTCAATAATATCCAACACCATTCTCCGCAGCTCAGCATCTCTGTATGGTCTTACTTGTAAGTCGCGGCTCAAGTTTTCCCGCTCCTCTTTGGTTTGCGTGTCGGCAAAGACATTAATATAGGGTGCTAAAATTGTGGCCTTGCCGAAAACAGCGATATTTTGGCCGAAGAAATCAGTTTCCAAGTCCGCCAGGGATTTTAAAAATTGCAACCGAATGGGTTTATCCACATGCCTGACTAACTCATCTAAATCTGGTTTTTTAAGAAGTTGAAGGCTGTATCCTCTCCGAACAGGGAGGAGACCCTTAGCAAGGACCATTTTTCTGTCCAGGGTGGCGATTGCGGGTACCAGAGCATCCACTGCTTCGTTGCGAACTTCTAGGGGCTCTTTCTTGTTGTCGATAACGGCCATATTTTTGGTCCAATGGAGACGGTGCTTGTCCGCTTTCGATTGTTCCATTTCGCGCATGCGTTCGAGAATTTGGGTTGCCTTCTGCTGAGTCCGGCTGATCCAGGAAGCACGCGGTGCTGCGTTCGATACTGGGTCTTCCTGTTTCTCTGGGTGCCGCGCTTTTTCCATGACCTTGCCGGAAGACTCCGGATCCTCCTGCGTCTGGCCGAAAGTCAGACCCGTTGTTTTTGGAGCTTGTAGGTGCCGCGCGTGTTGCGGAGCTGCCTTTTGCAATCCCATAGGTGCTGCAAAGACCCGACCTTGAGTAGGATTCATCCGGATCATCCTCATTGATTTGCTTAATTGCGCTTGTAAGAAACCGCTAAAAGTACACTACTGGTTGGCTGGTTCCGGCCTTGTTCACTTTTGCATGTTGTATTAATGAAACCCACCGTTGAGAAAACCCATCCTGCCTTTTCCAGACAAGCGTAGTATCTCAAGACCAACTAGCCAATTCAAAGAACTGAGCCAATATATAGGAAAAGTGGTGCATTAGCAAATTCAAAATCCATTGCAAGGGTTTGCTTGTTACAAAATGACCGGTCTGGGAGGGGTTTTTCATGTCGCAGAGGCGTATCCGCCAAATCGGGGATCCTGCAAAGCACGGATGGCTTTGCAGGACCAAGGGAATCGCTACGGAATTTCGGGATGAACTGGGTTAAATTTGCAAAGAGTATCTATTGTGCTGCTGAATTCGGACTTAGTGTGTCCGGACGGCAACAGGTTCCGGTCGGAAGCGGAACGCGCTTGCGCCGGAGAATGCCGAGGTGCTGGATAGCAGTTGCTTGACGCTTCGGAAATCGGATACGGCTTCTGAGCAGCGTAGCTGGTCCTGCAAGAAATAACGGTTGGTACGGTATCGCCGGTCACACGGCAGTGCGGTTTGTTCGATTTGTCCCATAATGGTGTCCCACGCCCCCTTTGAAATGATGTTCCTGAGTGTATAAACGCAGTTTGCGGAGATTTTTCGCCAGTTTGTATGGTTGTATGAATAAAATTGTTTTTAAAATAATTAACCCTCGATGCCCGGCCCGCTTTTTTGTTAAGATGAACCCATGACCGCTTTCTCTTATCAAGTCGAGGCTACGGAGCATCGAGCCCGCGCGGGACTGCTTCAAACTCCGCATGGCGCAGTTCATACACCGGTTTTTATGCCGGTGGGGACGCATTCGGCTGTTCGCACCCTGACATGGCCCCAAGTGGAGGAGACCGGGGCGGAGATTGTGCTGTCCAACTCCTATCACCTGTATCTTCGGCCAGGGCATGAATTGGTTGAGAGGGCCGGTGGACTGCATGGCTGGATGAACTGGAACAAACCCATCCTGACCGATTCGGGCGGCTTCCAGGTGTTCAGCCTGGCCAAGCACCGGGATATTAAGCCGGATGGGGTGTGGTTCAAGGACATAGTGGACGGCAAGAAGCATTTCATGGGCCCTAAAAAGTCGATGGAAATCCAGAATGCGCTCGGTGCGGATATCATCATGGCTTTCGACGAATGCCCGCCCGGCGCGGCGGATTATGACTACGCCAAGGAATCCCTGGAAATGACCAACCGCTGGCTGGAAATCTGCTTCGAGCACCATGCCCGCCCGTTGGATCAGGCCCTGTTTCCCATCGTGCAAGGCTCCATTTACGAGGATTTGAGGACCCAAAGCGTGGAGTTCGTGACCCAATTCCCCGCGCACGGCTTTGCCATCGGTGGGGTCAGCGTGGGCGAAACCAAGATGCAGATGAACCGGGTGGTCTCCTTTACCACGCCTTTAATGCCGCCGGACAAACCGCGCTACCTGATGGGCGTGGGCACCCCGGAGGATTTGCTGATCGGGATCTGGCACGGGATCGACATGTTCGATTGCGTGATGCCCACCCGGGTGGCCCGGCATGGGTCGTTTTTCACGCCTGCGGGCAAAAAGATTATTCGCAATGCCGAGTACACCGAAGATTTCGGACCGCTGGCGGAAGGCTGCGGCTGCTATACCTGCCGGCATCACACCCGTGCCTATCTGCGCCATATTTACCGGATGGGGGAAACCACGGCGGCTGCTCTGCTCAGCATTCACAATATCTATACGTTGGTGCAGTTGGCAAAAGACGCCCGGATGCACATTATCCAGGGAACTTTCGAGCGGTTCCTCTCGGATACCCTGGAAAAACTCGGTCACGCCGCCAGCCTTGAATCTGTGCGTTGATATAATAAATGGACCTGTGAATGCCGGATGAGATTCCATGCAGAACGATGAGCAGCCTGTAACCGAGGAAAAAAACGAGCCCATCTCCGAGATGCTGCAACCGCGGATTCCCGTTCCTTTTGTGCAGGGCGAGCGTCGCAGGCAGGACCGTCGCCAATCGGATCGCCAGGGCAAATACGACCGCCGCAAAAACAGATGTGAAAATTGCGGTCACTTCCAGCAGAATGGGGCGGATATCGAGAGCGGCTTTTGTCAGCATCACGGCATTATCGTGATGACTTCCGCCTTCGCCTGTCCGTACTTTGAAACCCCGCAAACCGACCGGTAAACAGGCAAGCCGGAATGCCAGCTCCGGTGATAGTCCCATCCAACCATGTATTTTCATGCTCCGGCTTCCGGCTTTCATTGCAGAGAAACCGCCTTGGGGCTTCCCGGTTTGCCACCCCTTTAAAATTGGCGCTTTTCTGCTACAAATAAATAGAGTGAAGACACAAACAGAACCAAAAAATAGAGCGAAACGGGGCAAATCGTGAAAGACATTTTTATTGTAAATGGGGCCAGAACCCCGATTGGTAGCTTTCTTGGAGAACTTTCCGGGCTGACCGCGCCGGAATTGGGTGGTGTTGCCATCCAGGGCGTATTAAAACGCAGTGGTGTTTCTCCGGATGCGATTAATGAAGTGATTATGGGCTGCGTACTTTCGGGCGGCGTCGGGCAATCCCCCGCACGCCAAGCTTTGCGCAAGGCAGGCATCCCGGATTCCGCCGGAGCGTTGACCATCAACAAGGTGTGCGGTTCCGGCATGAAGGCGGTGATGATTGGTTCTGCCGAAATTCTGGCCGATGACTACGAGCTGGTCATGGCGGGCGGCATGGAATCCATGTCCAATGCGCCTTTTTACGTGAAAGGGATGCGCACCGGCGTGAAAATGGGCAACCAGCAGATGCTGGACGGCATGATTTACGATGGCTTGTGGGATCCCTACAGCGATATCCATATGGGAAACTGTGCCGAGCAGTGCGTGGCCAAGTATGAATTTACCCGAGAGGCCCAGGATGCCTACGCGAAACAAAGCTACGAACGTGCCCAGCGCGCGGTGAAAGAGGGCGCCTTTAAGTCCGAGATTGAACCGGTGTTGATTCCCCAGCGCAAAGGCGATCCGAAAGTAGTGGATACCGACGAGGAGCCCTTCCGAGGCGATCCGGAAAAGCTGGCTACTTTAAGGACCGCGTTCCAGCGGGAAGGTGGGACCATTACCGCTGGGAATGCTTCCACCATCAACGATGGGGCGGCTGCAGTATTGCTGGCTTCCGAGGCGGCCGTAAAAAAGCACAACCTGAAACCCTTGGCCCGGATTGTGGGCTCCGCCACGCACAGCCAGGATCCCACCTGGTTTACGACCGCGCCGGTCAGCGCAATTCAAAAAGCGCTGGACAAAGCCGGGCTGACCGTGGCTGACATCGATCTCTTCGAGGTCAACGAGGCGTTTGCGGTGGTCGCCATGGTGGCGCAGCAGGATTTGAACATCCCGCTGGAGAAACTCAACATTTGGGGCGGTGCGGTGGCGATCGGACACCCCATTGGGGCCAGCGGTGCCCGCTTGTTGATTACCTTGATCCATGCCCTGAAGGCTACGGGCGGCAAACGCGGCCTCGCTTCGCTGTGTATCGGTGGCGGTGAGGCCACGGCGATGATTGTTGAACTGGTCTGAGTTTGAATTGCTTGATGAAAGGACACGATATGGTGGAAGTGATGAATAAACCGGATGCTGCGGCCATCGCGGGCAAATCGGCCCATATCAAAACCGTGGGCGTGATTGGGGCCGGGCAAATGGGCCATGGCATCGCGCAAGTGGTGGCCCACAAGGGCGATTTAAACGTCATCGTGCAAGATGTCAGCCCAAAAGCCCTGGAGAAGGGGGCGGCCGGGATTGATGCCAGCTTGCAGAAGTTCGTGGCCAAAGAAGTGATTACCGCCGATAAAAAGGCTGGTATTCTCAGCCGAATCCGCTTCGAACCCTCGCTGGATGCCCTGAAAGACGCTGATTTGGTGGTGGAAGCCATCATCGAAAACGAGGACATCAAGAAGGAGCTGTTCAAACGGCTGGATGAAATCGTGAAACCGTCGGCCATTCTGGCGTCCAACACCTCTAGCATTTCCATTACCCGCTTGGCAGCAGTCACCCAGCGGCCCGATCAGGTCATCGGCATGCACTTCATGAACCCGGTGCCCCTGATGAAGCTGGTGGAAATTATTCGCGGCGCGCAAACCAGCGACGCAACCTATGCGGTGGTGGCCGATTTGACCTCCCGCCTGGATAAGACCGGCGTGATGAGCCGTGATTTTCCCGGCTTTATTTCCAACCGGGTGCTGATGCCCCTGATTAACGAGGCCATTTTCGCGCTGTTTGAAGGCGTCGGCTCCGCCGAGGATATTGATACGGTCATGAAGTTGGGCATGAACCACCCCATGGGGCCGCTCACGCTGGCCGATTTCATCGGGCTGGATACCTGTCTGGCCATCATGAACGTGCTGCATGAGGGTTTCGCGGACCCTCGCTTCCGTCCTTGTCCGCTGCTGAAGCAATACGTGGATGCGGGCTACCTGGGCAAGAAGAGCGGTCGCGGCTTCTTTAGTTACCCATAAACATGCGCTTCAACCCTCGCATCCTGGGGATTTTGCTGATCCTGCTAGGCCTGGCGGGCTTGCTCCTGCCCAGGCTGCAAGCGCAGGACGCTAGCGGCAAAAGTGAACAGGTCAACCAGGCAAGTCCTGGGAGCTTTTCAATTGAACCCGCACCGGCTAAAGAGCCTCAGGCTTCTGAGCGCCAGTCCTGCAAGGTACTTACTGTGTATGACGGGGATACCCTGGGTTGCGACCTCAATGGGAATGGCCAGGTTGAACGCCCCGAGGAGGAAATCCGCCTGCTGGGCGTTGATTCCCCAGAGATGCATTATTCCCGCAAGAACCCCTCGCATGATTCGGACCATCCGGTGGATGAGCCCTTCGCCCCGGAGGCTAGCCACTGGATGGAAACGCATACCTTGGGAAAGGTGGTCTACCTGGAGTTTGACCGTCGCCGCTCCGACCGATACGAGCGCACGTTGGCCTATGTGTACGCCGGGCCGGAGGAGGCTGTTTCACTCAATGCCCGGTTACTGGCGACCGGATACGCGAAAATCCTGTTCATGGGCAAAAACCGGATGCATGAGGACGAGTTCCTTAGCGTGGAGGCTGAAGCCCGCCGGGCGGGCCGGGGGTTGTGGGGCATGAAATAATCTCGGCGGCGGCTTTGGTGGCTTTGAACCCTACAGCAAGCGTTCTCCCAAAGCGCGCAACAGCCGGTCCAACAGCACCAGAGACATCCCCACCACGTTAAAGTAGCAGCCCTCGACGCGATCAATCAGCGTGCTGCCGAAACCCTGAATCGCATAGGCACCGGCCTTGTCGCTGGGCTCCCCGGTGTGGATATAGGCCCACACCTCGTCATCGGTCAACGGGCGCATATGGACGCGGGTGCACAGGGCCTCGCTCACCACAGGCGGAATATCCGGAGATTCTGCCGGGTGGAATACCGTGATTCCGGAATAAACCTCATGCACGTTCCCTTGCAGGGCTTTCAACATGCGGAAAGCGTCCTCGTTATTCTTGGGTTTCCCGAAGATTTCGCCATTCAGCACCACGATGGTGTCGGCCCCGATGACGATGGCCTCGTTGCGGCGCTTGAAGACCTCTTGCGCCTTGGTGCGGGATAGGAATTTTACCAGCTCGCCCGGAGTCAGGTGGCTCAAATCAAAAGCCTCCTCATCCACGTCCGGGCTGACAATATCGAACGCCAAGCCCAGGGAGCCCAGCAGTTCCCTCCGACGGGGCGATGAGGACGCCAGCACCAGCGGATGCTTCAGTTTCGCGCAAGCCGTAAGCTCTGCTTCAGACGGGGTTTTCATCATGCGGTCTTAGCCTTTCCCGGTTTTTACCGACAACCTGGTTGGGGATTTTCTCCACGTAGCGCTTGCCGACCAGTTCGGGAGGCAGGAAGTCCTGCGGGCGCTCGGGATGATCGTGGGTGTAACTGTATCCGATGCCGTGGCCGTAGTCTGCCGCGCCGCTGTAATGAGCATCCCGCAGGTGTGGCGGAACGGGGTAGTTGTGCCCTCCCGTTCGGATATCGCTCAAAGCGGCGTCCACCGCGCAGATGGCGGCGTTGTTCTTGGCGGCCTGGGCGGCATAAATGGTGGCCAGGGCTAGCGGGATTCTTCCTTCCGGCAGTCCCAGGCGCTCCACGGCCTCTGAAGCTGACACGGCGAGCTGGAAGGCTTGCGGGTCCGCGAGTCCGATATCTTCGGCGGCGGTAATCATCAGCCGGCGGGCGATAAATCTCGGATCTTCCCCGCCTGCAATCATCTTGGCCAGCCAGTAGACGGCGGCGTCGGCATCCCCGCCCCGCATGCTCTTCTGGTAGGCGGAGGCGTGGTCGAAGTGCTCGTCGCCCTGGCGGTCGTAGTTCAAACGGTTTTGCTGGGCGATTTTTTCCAGCAATTCCAGTTCAATCAGGCGGAGTTCTTCGTGCCTGTTTTCGTTTGTACCCTCCTCGGATACCTGCCGGACAATGGGGGCGCATTTGAAGGCGATTTCCAGAAGGTTCAGGGCGCTGCGGCCGTCACCGTTGGCATAATCGGCAATAAACCCGATGGCTTCCAGTGAGATGGAGACTTTCTGCCGGGTTTTTCCTAAAAATACCACCCCACGCTTGATGAGGGCTTTCATGTGGTTGCGATTGAGGGTTTGCAGACGCACCACCAGTACCCGCGACAACAGCGCGGGAATGACCTGGAAAGATGGATTTTCGGTGGTGGCGCCCATCAGCGCGATAGTGCCGTTCTCCACGTAGGGCAGAATGGCGTCCTGCTGGGTTTTGCTGTAGCGATGGATCTCATCAATGAAAACCACTGTTGGTTGGTCGGAAATCTTCAAGCTCTCTTCGGCCTGGGCCACCGCGTCGCGCAGCTCTTTAATGCCCGAGTTGACCGCGCTGAGTTCGATGAAATGGGCACCCGAATTTTTGGCGATGATGCGGGCCAGCGTGGTTTTGCCCACCCCCGGCAGCCCCCAGAAAATGAGCGAAATCAGCTGGCGGGTTTCCAGCAGGTTGCGCAGCGGCGTGCCCGGCCCCAGGATTTCCTCTTGACCCAGAAAATCATCCAGGTTCTGGGGGCGCATCATTTCGGGCAGCGGAGTCTGCCGGTTCTGCTCGGCAAGCAGATCCAGGAGGTTGTGGCCCTGGTTTGGACCACTGGTTCTATAACTGGGGGAGGATTTTTTCATTGGCAATCATCCTGATGACGAACATTTTAAACGAAAGGGAGTTAAAATAAGAGGGAGTGCCTGTGCTTTGCGCATAAGCAGGGCCTATTGTGGGCCGATGCAGGCGAAGAGAGTCCGAGACGTTTGGTAGAGGCAGCCAGCAGACTTGTCGATTACACTAAACCCATACAAACTGACCCTGAAGGAAATGGATGCCCTGGTTCAGGACTCTGTGTCCTTGTTGCCTGGACAGATGATCCGGTTTAATGGTGATAGCCCCTCGTACGGCGAGGTGATCAGTATTCGGAACCTGCCGACCGGGCATGAGAACGGTGGTGCCGGGAGCCAGGTCCGCATTCAGTTACTGCACGGCACGCCGACTATGGCGCCGCAATCCATCACGTTGCTGACAGACGCGCAAATGGCCCAGGAAGTTCAGCACATGCAGGAGCCTTTTGAGAACCCGCTGCGTCTGGGGGTGCATTTTACCGGGGAATTCCAGCGTTTGGGCGCATTGACGGTGATTCGGGGCGATGATTTTGTCCTGAAGTATGACGCGTTGATGATGCTGATTTCAGCCATTGAGCCCTACCAGCAACTGCTGGTGATTGATCCGCTGGGCGTTTTCTCGGTGGGAGATCCGGTCCGCTATTTGCGGGCAGGGGAAGATATCCGGCTGTCTTTGCAGCAGGTGGGCAGCAAGCGTTTTCTCAGCGCTTTCGGAGAAACCTTCCCGGAGCACTTGCGGGAGCTGGCCTTGCGTGTTCTGGCGGATCGCTGGCCGATGGATTCCTCCGTGTTCATTGGTTTCAACCGCCTATTGGACCTGGTTTCGGCGACGGACATGCCGCTGAAAAACCTGATTTTACAAGGTCTGAACGTGGCGTCGGATGCCCAGGTGTTTGCGGATACCGCCGAACACGTCCTGAACATTTCCATGATTGCGGATGCCCCCATATCCGTCATGGATCTCTCCAGTTTGTCTGAGCCCTGGAAGCATCTGTTCTACGAGGAAATTTGCCGGGAGCTTTACCGGAACGCGGGAGGTTCCGTGGTTCCGCTGTTGTTGTACCCGGAAAATTATCTGAGTAACCTTGATTCCTGGATTCAAAAAGCAGATGAGGCTGAAATCAACCTGATTTTAGTGGCTTCACCCTATTTGCCGGATTCGTTGAGCAGCATTGCCAATAACCTGATTGCTGTGGAATCTCGCGAATGCGTGCGTATTTCCGGTGAATTGACCCTGGGTTTGCCGGTGAGCTTACCCTTGCCCGAGGGTGAGTGGCCATCATCCGCTGTGTCAGTAGTTTCGCCGCCAGTCTTCTCGCAGGAATCCGCTCCTGCCTCGGAACAGCAGGTGGTGACCCTGGATTCGGTGAATGTCGAAAAGGGCCATCCTGCATTCCTGCCGTTGCCTGAGTCAAGCATGGTACTGCCTGAGTCGGCGGTTGCCCCTCCTTCGGGTGTGCGTGGTTCTGCGCTCACCGGACCGGTTCCCGCGGATATGCCATTTATGTCTGAACCTGTGGAGCCGGATCTCCAGCCGTTATCCCAGGATGAACTGATGGCCCTGATGGGCAATTTGCCTGCGTCACCGGAATTTGAGACGGCGGAAGAGTTCGGCTATGAGGCCGTGGAGAGCCCGCCTGCATTCAAGGCGGCGTCAACGCCGGAACCGATCCAACCAATGCCCTCACCGGAAGTGGTTGCGCCCTCCATTCCTCCTACCGCTTCACAGGTTGAGCCAGTGGCTATGAGTGAGCCATCGCTTCCTGAGTGGGGAGCAGTCCAAGAGGCGAATCGCTATCCCGCGCAAGACGTTGAGGAATTTGCCGAAGAATTTTCTAAACCACCAGCGTTTGAAAGCGACGAGTTCGACTTTGACGTGAACCTGGATCAAAAGCTGGACACGAATTGGGAGTCCGAATGGGAATCGCCGTCCGGTGGGGTAGGAGCGAACGAAACCGGTTTGACAGGCTCTGCGGCGGCAGCCAGCCTGGCGCAGGATTTTCTGACTGAGCTGTTGCCGTCGGGGGCGATGGACCTGGAAGAAGGCGACGCCGTGAACTTACAGCAAGGCGCCCCCGTTTCTTCGCCGGAGGCAGCTCCTCGGGTTGCTTCCATGTCTGCATCCCTTCCGATTGATGAAGATGAGATGGTAACCATCATCCAAAAACCGTTGGAGGTGGAACCGATGAGCAAAGCAGGCTTCAAGCCGGGCGATCGGGTGCGGCATGAAACCTACGGCGTTGGGATCATCAACAAGGTGGTGCCCATGGATCAGGACACCATCCTTAATATCACCTTCGAGAGCGTCGGAAAACGCCTCTTAGACCCATCCCGCTGTAACTTGACCAAGGAATTTAGCTAAGTTTTACTTGATGGTTCGCTCAAGGAGCATGATAGCCTGCTGGATCCATCAATGATAAAGCCAATGTTGGCAGACGGTGGTCATTTCTGTTTGAATAGACGGCCAGTAGAGGATTATCGATTCGACGATCCAGATCTTCATCGGTGGCCACCATGAAACAATCCCCTTCCTGGTACACACCTGCCGTTTGGCCTTGATTTGCCAATGTCTGTGCGCATTCTTCGGCTTCGTTTTTACTGGTTTTTGGATATTCTGCGGCAAATTTGATTTTCGGGATAGTGATCATGAATTTGTTCCTTGAGTTGAGAGGATGGGCAATCTCAATAAAATGCCTGAAGAACTTTTATTGCTGTGTTTTTTAAACATGCCGCCTGCCCCAGTATATGGAGGCGTCTGGCATTTGCAAGTTGTTAATTTGCAGGCTGATTATGACGTTTCAGAATGACCAAGTCGGGTTGATGACGGTTTTGAGCCGCCTCTAAATCCGGCCCGCTGACGATATGATATTGCGGAGGACCGTTCTCTGTGGTTTCTTCGTAAAGGCCGACTTCTTGGGCCCAATTGGTCCAATCCACGGCTCTTTGGGTGGCCTCTCGATAAACTCTGTCAGTGCCATGATCTCCAAATCGGATGGGTGATGGAGCGGGGGGACGATATGCGGGAATCATGATTCATCCTTTCTGTAGTGCTTCCAGTAATACTCATTAAATCCTGCGGACTGAGATGTCTGCGAACATTTTAAAACGACTGAAATGTTTTTGTTGCTAGGCGATGTCGTCCCAGCATAAAACGCGCCAGCCGAGTGTTGATCAGCTTGGCACAGGGTTTGCCAATGGCGGCTATGATAAAATGGCTTTCCGGGCTAGGTTGACCGTGGCTTTCTTGCCACCACCGGGAAGCGTGCGGAAGTCACATCCCCAGCCTTGCCCTGTCTGACTGAAAGGATTTCAAAATGCAGGAGCCGTCCGTACAGGAATTAAAACCGGTGAACTACAAAGACACGCTGAATCTGCCTCAGACCGCTTTCAAGATGAAGGCCGGGGCTGCCACTCGCGAAGTGGAAATCGAGCAGTACTGGGATGAAAACCGGATTTATCAGCAGTTGCACGACGGTCGGAACAAGGCGCACAAATTCGTGCTGCATGATGGCCCACCGTACCTCAGCTCGGATAAAATCCACATTGGGACGGCTCTGAACAAGATTTTGAAAGATTTTGTCACCCGCTACAAATCCCAGCAGGGTTTTTACACACCTTATGTGCCGGGCTACGACGGCCACGGCTTGCCCATCGAGAACGCGGTGGTCAAAACCATTAAGGGTGGCCGCCATGCAATCAGCGAAGTGGAATTGCGCAAGCGCTGCCGGGAATTTGCGCTGGCCAATCTAAAGGGCCAGGAGACCAACTTCAAGCGTCTGGGGGTCTGGGGCGATTGGGCACATCCGTACATCACCATTGACGCCGCGTTTGAGGCCACCCAAATCAAGGTCTTCGGCAAGATGTACGAAAAAGGCTTCGTCTACAAGGGTTTGAAGCCGGTCTACTGGTGCCCGGCCTGTGAGACTGCTCTCGCTGATGCCGAGGTGGAATACGCCGATCACGTCAGCCACAGCATCTACGTCAAGTTTCCCATTGCCTCCATGGAGCGCAATGCGTTGACCAATGACTTCAAGAAGATGCTGGAAGGCGCTTCCCTGGTCATCTGGACCACCACTCCCTGGACCTTGCCTGCCAACCTGGCGCTGGCGGTGAATCCGGACCTGGATTACCACCTGGTGACCAGTAAATGGGGCAAACTGGTGATCGCGAAAGACCTGCTGGAATCGTTTGCCAAGGTGACGATGAGCGAGGATGAGTTTGCCGAGTACATCGTTATCGGCTCAACAGATACCTTTGAGGCCATCGCCGAGTTCAGCGGGCGGGAGCTGGAGCACATCGCGGCCCGCCATCCTTTCATCGACCGGGAAAGTCCGGTGTTGTTGGGTGATCATGTCACGCTGGAGGCCGGCACCGGGGTCGTGCATACCGCCCCCGGTCATGGGATGGAAGACTATCTGGTCGTGCAACTTTACAACCGCGAACAACTCAAGGATCGCCCAATCCCGATTCTTTCTCCGTTGGACAACAGTGGGAAATTCATCGAGGAAGCCGGGGTTCCCGAACTCCAGGGCGTGTTCTACGAAAAGGGTAACGCCATCGTGCTGGATATCCTACGGGAAAAGGGCGCCCTGATATACGACAGCAAATTCAGCCACAGTTACCCGCACTGCTGGCGCTGCCAGAACCCGGTCATCTACCGGGCCACGGACCAGTGGTTTATTGATATCAACCAGTTCCGCACGGAAGCGCTGTCGGCGATCGATACGGTGGAATGGCTGCCGGAGCGTGGTCGTAACCGGATCTTCTCGATGGTGGAAGGCCGGGGCGACTGGTGCCTGAGTCGCCAGCGAGTCTGGGGCGTGCCGATTCCGGTATTTTATTACGCCGATACCCGTGAAGTGCTGATTACGCCCGAGATCATCGAGCACCTCCACCAGCTCTTCCAGCAGCACAGCTCCGATATCTGGTGGGCTCAGTCCGCCGAAGAATTGCTGGCAGGCCTGCCGGATGCTCTTAAACAGCAGTACGGTATCGGTCAGCGTCCGCTGGAAAAGGAAATGGACATCATGGATGTCTGGTTTGACAGCGGCATCACACATACCGCCGTGGTGGAGGCGCGCGCCGAGGAGCTGGGCCATCTGCCGGTAGAAATGTACCTGGAAGGCTCGGATCAGCACCGGGGTTGGTTCCAAAGCTCATTGCTCACCAGCGTGATGCTCTATGGCAGGGCTCCGTACAAAAGCGTGCTGACCCACGGCTTTGTGTTGGACGAACAAGGCCGCAAGATGAGCAAATCGCTGGGCAACGTGGTGGATCCCAACTCGGTAATCCGGGAATACGGCGCGGACGTGCTTCGTTTGTGGGTGGCCAGCGTTGATTACACCAACGACGCGCGGATTGGGCAGAATAAGCTGCGCGAAATGGCGGAAATCTACAAGAAAGTGCGAAACACGCTGCGCTTCGTGCTGGGCAATCTCTACGATTTTGACCCGTCCAAAGACACAGTGCCTTACGAACAGTTGTCTGCGCTGGATCGCTACACGCTGCACCGACTGCACCATATTTTGGGCAATATTACCAATGCCTTTGAGAGCTACAAATACCACCTCTACAGCCATGAAATCCAGTATCTCTGCATGACGGACCTTTCTCAGCTGTACTTCGATGTCACCAAGGACATCCTGTACTGCGATGCGCCGAACGCGCCCCGCCGTCGGGCTGTGCAGACGGTGCTGTATGAAATCCTGTCCACCGTGCTGCCGGTGTTGGTACCGGTCACGCCTCACCTGGCCGAAGACATCTGGCTGAGCCTGCCCGAACACCAACGGATGCAGGTCAACGGCGCAGTCCCCCCAAGCGCCGTCATGCTCCCCTGGCCGCAGGTGAAGCCGGACTACCTGAACCCTGAGCTGGTGCATGATTTTGAAACGCTGTTGGCCGTGAAGGAAGCGGTGAACCAGGCGCTGGAAGTGCCGCGCTCCGAAGGGCATATCGGCAGTTCGCTGGAAGCGCGGGTGCAGGTGATGCCCCAGGAAGCCGCCACCCAGCAATCTTTGCAAAAGCCGGGCCCGGCGGAACTGGCGGTGCTGTTTATTACGTCAGGCGTGGAACTGGTGGCGACCCCGCCGGATCCGGATTCCTCCAAATGGCACACGGAAGCCGCTGGTGGTGGCGCGGTGGTTTACGCGGCCCAGGCAACCGGTTCAAAATGCACCCGCTGCTGGCGGTTTGAGCCGACTGTTGGGCAGATGCCCGATCACCCGGAGATCTGCGCACGTTGCGCCGAGGCTTTGCAGTCTGCTAAGGCTTAGGTTTAAGAAGGAGCACCAAGACATGTCCCGCATGAAACTGGCAATGGGTTTTCTGACTGCGCTTTTACTGCTGCCTGGATTCGCCTGGGCGAAGCCTTTGCATTTCCAGGTGGCGGGTGAAGCGGATGATACCGTGAAATTTACCTCCAATGCGCCGATGGAAATCATCAATGGCGATACCCATGGGGTCACGGGCCGGATTGTGCTGGATGACAGCTTCAAGTTTGACGCCCGGCACCCGTTTGATATCGGCTTTACCGTGGACTTGAGCACCTTCGATACCGGTATCGCGCTGCGGAATCAGCATATGCGGGACAAATACCTGGAAACGGCTCAATATCCCAAGGCAACTTTCAAGGCCACCCGAATCAAGCTGACTAAAAAGCCGGACCTGCAAAAGCCCCAGACCGTGAACTTGACTGCCATCGGGGATTTCAGCCTGCACGGGGTGACGGTTAAAAAGACCATCCCGCTGCAAGTCGCCTACCTGCCCGGAACTGGTGAAAAGTCTGCCAGTGTGCGAATCACGGGTAAGTTTCCAGTGCCGCTGGCCCAGCACCATATCAAGCGGCCGGAAGTCGTGATGGTCAAGCTGGCCGATACGATTTACGTGAACGTGGACCTGACCGGCACCGCCCCGTAAGGGTAGGGTTTGCCTGGGAGGGCTTAGTATCCGAGGTAATAGCCCAACACGAAAGAAACCACGTAGAAGGCGCCCGCAACATAAGCGGTGATTTTATTCAGGGCGGCCTCTGCGCCCTTCTGGCTGGCGAAAATCTGGGCGGTGCCGCCAATACCACCAATGCCGTCCCCTTTGGGCGAATGAATCAGCACCAGAAAAATCAGCACAACGGCGGAGGAGACTTGCAGAATCTGCAGAATCAGGCGAACGGCGGGAATCAAGCTTTCCATGTTTGGGATATACCTATTCTTGGGCTTGCGGCTTGTTTGCCTGGCTCGGACCGAGTCACTGGATCAATCCAAAAAATATGAAGCAAACTATCCTTATTCAAGCATAACCCTTGGCCGCTGAAAAGGTATTCTGTACAATAGGCCTGAAATCCCGACAATTTGAGGCCAGACCATCAGGCCCGATCAATTAAGGATGCTGCCCATGACGCTTTTATCTATCCCCACCCGGAAACGCACCCTGGCCCTGCTGTTGATGACGGTCCTGGCGACTTCTCCGTTGCTGGTGCAAGTGCCGGCCTGTGCCCAAAAGTACGAAAGCCGCCTGAACAAGCTGCTCATCCGCAAGTCCGATTTGTATCTGCCCACCCGGCTGGTGCTGGGAGAGGCCGGCAAGTTCGTGGTGAAGGCCCAGCCGGGGAGCCAGGTGAAGGTTTTCATTTCTCCCAAGGGAGAAGGTTATGCATTGCCCAACGGCGTCCCGCTGCGGGTGGGTGCCGAGGTTCAGGAACTCTCCGGCATCGTTCCGGATACCGGTGTGCTGGAACTGATGATTGAAATGCCCAACCAGGAGGGACTGGATGGCAAGGTGATTTATGTGGATGCAGTGGCTGGACCCTCCGATGAGGCGCTAGCGCCGATTGATTTGGTGGACTCGACCGGACGGCGCACGGTTACCAACACGCTGGTGATTACCAAGGCTGCCGAGAAGGGCGGGCCGCTGATCATGCCGAGCATGCCGGGCTTCAATCCCCAGATGTTCAACCGGCTGACCACGATGGGCGATATCTATACCAGCAAGGATGAGCGGAAAAAGCAGTTGCTGGATGAGGGCAACGTCGATCAGAACCGCCAGATGGATCAGAATCCCTTCATCAACCGGGGGCTTCAGCCAGGCATCCGTTAAATCGGTTTTCAGGAAGTATCATCCCGTACCCGTAATCCTCCCTGGCGGTGTCCGAGGGGTCCTCTTGAGGGCCTGAGCAGGTTTGGCCACCACAATTGGGTGGCGTGGTCGGTTATGGGGACTGAAAGGCGCCCGGATATGCCTGCGGTGCGGGGGGTGTCCATCCGGGCAGCCCGAATGGGTAGCTGGTAGGTCCCGCTGGCGGTGTATAAGCGTTGGGTAGGGTGTTTTGCATCCCGGTGGGTGGTGCTTGGAATGCGTTTGTGGGTGCTGTCTCCGGTTGTGGTGCAACTGCTGGAGCACCACCGGCAACACTGGTTTGTTCAGGGGTGGTTTGTTCAGCGGGGGGCGCCTCGGTTGACTGGGCCAACAAATTAAACCGGGCGGCGTCCTGCTGATCCGGCACGAAGTAGCCGGGATGGGTTTCCATTTCGGCGTTGATGCGCTTGGCGATTTTTAGCGGGAACGTGGCGTGGTGAATCTTGGGGATAATCTCGCGGGCGCTATGCACTACCAGGGAGGGAATATTATCGTCGCTGTCAGCCATGGTGAACATCAGTTCGTGGCTTTTGGGATCCATGAAGGCGCCGGTGATGGTATTAACGTGCGGGCTGTAAATGGATCCGTTCGCCTCGGTATCGATGGAGCCGATAATCACCGGCTGGCCCATGCGCAATGATTCGATAATGTCGGCGGTAATCTGCTCGAAACTGCGCGTATAGCCGTACAGGAAGTTGGCTCCCTCCTCGCCGGGCTGCGGATTGTCCTTTCCGGCCACCACCTGGTAAGTCACCGCGCTCACGCCGCCGATATCTTTCACGATGGTTTGCATCAGGGCTTCTTCGTCTGCCGTCAGCCCGATGCTGCCCTGGCCCGGGTTGAATTCGTCATCGCGCAAATCGATGGCCGGGTCATAGGTACGGGTGGCCAGGAACATCAAGGCCGACTGATAGGCCGATTCAATCCCCGTGCGCATATCCTGATAGGGGTTCTGCGCGGAGGGCTTGCCGTCCGGAGTCTTGAATTTCAGGCGGTTCTGTATGACCTTCTGGCTGTCGATGGCCCTCAGAGCTCCTGCGGGTGGGTTCTCCACCCGGATAGTCACTTCCCCCGGCCCGGAAACGTAATACTTGATATGATGTTCCCGCAGCACATCGTAAGCCTTGGACGGATCCGCCGGTGACAGCTCCTCGATGCGCGCCCGCTCAAAGAAGGCGTTCATCGGGCTGGTTAGCTCGCTGAGATGACGGGCCAGTTCGCCCGGTTCCTTGTCGGCCATGTAGTACATCAGGCTGGAAGCCACGCAGGTAGCGCCGTGCTCGACGTTTAAATCTTTCCAGGTCAGCTGCTTAAAGGGGGCTTGGATGACCGAACGGTTTAAAAGACCAGGGTTGTTACGGACTTGCAGGATCCGGCGCGCCATGTTCTCGGACAATGGCGCAAACTGCTGGGTAATGACATAGGGCCGCCCCAGAATCTGGACGGCCTCTTTGACCAGAATTTGACTGTTGTACCCGTTAGCGCGGCGGGTGGTCAGCATGGAATACAGGTGATACAGGGTGGAATGCCCGTCATCCGTGCGGTTATCTCCCAGCACACCCTCTTTCAGCAAAGCTTTGAATAAACCCCGCGTTTCCGAATCCAGCGATTTCCGGATGGTGGTGTACATTTTCAGCCGCTGGAAAAAATTTTCGCTTTTATCGGAGGGCTTCGGCGACCGCAGGAGTGTCACCAGAGAGAATGGGTGCCTTAGAGCCAGGCGCAACTTTTTGCCGAGGCTGACGGAAAGGTCGGGTTTAACCTGTCCGTGCTGGAAGCGATCGAACAACATACCATTCACCGGACGCGTGGAAACATTGGGCTGTGGCCCTGCTACGGGTTGTAAGCCCTGAATTGGCAATGAATTACCCTGGATGTTTGGAATACTCATACGTTTCCCAGCCCTGAAACGGTCAACGACTTGGTCTGCGAGTATAAAAACAGTTGGGTGAAAATTGTTGCCACTGAGTGATGGAGTCTGAAAATATATTGTAATGTCAGGCCCCGGTTTTGGTTTGTTCGGCAAGCTCGGCAATAGCATTCTGGATTTTCAGGGTCAGCGCATCCATATCTTTTTCCGGCGGAATCAATTTGCCGATCCGGACCTCAAGCCTTTTTTTGCCCTTGGGTGGCGTGGAATGCACAACGGCCAAAGGTAAAACAGGCGCCCATGCGGTTTTGGCAAAGTAAGCCACGCCGCGTTTGGCTTCTCCCAGTTGGCCGTCCTTCTGGCGGGAGCCTTCCGGGAAGATTCCAAGAGCCCATTTGCCGTGTTTGAGTACTTTAAGGGCAGTTTTGACCGTGGACAGCTCCAGTTTTTCCCGGTTGACCGCGAACGTGGACATAGCCCAGTTGTAAAGACGCAGGATCGGGGTCCGGAACAATTCCAGTTTGGCCATGTAGGCGATGGGTTGGTAATCCAACGCGATGGAGACCAGCGGCGGATCCTTGGTCGAGGTGTGGTTGCAAGCCACGATGTAAGACTGGAAACCCTTGGGCTGATTTTCTTTGCCATAGATGCGAACGTCATAGCGCAGGCGTAAATAAATTTCCAAAAGCTTGATGCAAATCCATTGATAGACCCAATGGGGCCATTCCAACTGACTGTCGGTCAGCGTGTTATAGCGGGCTTTTTCGGATTTGCGGGATGTGGATT
Source organism: Coleofasciculaceae cyanobacterium (assembly GCA_036703295.1). Taxonomy (GTDB): domain Bacteria; phylum Cyanobacteriota; class Vampirovibrionia; order Vampirovibrionales; family Vampirovibrionaceae; genus DATNPJ01. The sequence goes on from DATNPJ010000034.1 coordinate 363,923, forward strand.
TCGAATCCGGGAGTACTGTGTTCATACCATCATGCCGTCAGTTCGATGTTCTGGGAAGGATGATATCACGGACAGGCCGGTGGTGTTGCATCCGGTCTGGCAATCGCGCACGGGGGCGGGTTGGTTTTAAACCGGATGAAAATCGATCTTGCGGTGTTCCGGGGTGGGTCTGATGAGATCCGAATGTTGCGATATAGTGGTAGTATGACCAATTTCTTCCAGCATGCGCCCGCCCAGGAGACCTATCAAAAGCGCTTTCTTGAAGTCTTGATGCGCCGGCGGCATGTGATTGCCAGTTTTCCGCTCAATATGCCGGTGGTTTCAATGTATGCGCTGCCTGCCCTAATGGGAAGCGGCCTGACTGTGGTCATCTGCCCCGGCGCGGCTCAGATTCGCCGAAACCTGGAATACTTCAAAGGGGCGGGCTTCAAATTTCCGGAAGTGGCCTACCTGGACGGCACCCAGATGCCGCATGAGGAACGGGCCATCGAGAAAGAAATCAACCGGAGGCAGGTCCGGCTGCTCTATATTACTCCGGAGCGCTTCTCCAGCCTGACTTTCCTGGAATTGTTCGTGCATGCCGATGTGCCTCATCTCATCATCGAGGAGGCCGAGCGATTGCTGCCTACCATGCCGGGCCATGGCTCCTACAAGGGCCTCTGCGAGGAAGGGTTGTTCCTGCTGGGCAAACTGCCGACGCTGGTGTTGCTGGTGCCGCCTGTCCCGTCAGTCCGTTTTAGGGAGCTGCAAGCGCTGCTGAGACTGCCGGATTACCAGACTTGTCGGTACATGCCCCTTATGGAGGGGGTTGAAATCCGGGTTCAGCGGTTATTTACGGAATACCAAAAGCTGAAGGCCCTGATTTCCGCCTTGTCCGGCAATCCGCCAAAAGGACACGTGGGACGTATGGATGGCGCGGGGGCGGTGCTGATCCAGACCGCCTATCCCGCCCAAGCTGAAAAACTGGGCGGTACGCTCGTCAATTATGGCTTTGAGCACGTCCGTGTGACCCATTACAAAAAATCACCCAGGGAGCAGGCCCAGGTTTCTGAGATTGCCGGGAGTCAGGCGGACGCCATTATTGTCAATGCGGGTTTGGAACCCAGGTTCTGGAACCCGCCTCCCGAAGCCAAGCCCCGCATCGTTTTCTGGAGTCCTCCGGCTGGGCTGGACGATTTGCTGGTCCAGGTTTTTCGGCAATCCCCGATGACCCAGGGCTCTCACGGAGAGCATCACCACTTGAAGGCGCTTATCTTGCATACCCGCGAGGACCTGGAGGCCGCCCACCATCGTTTGCGGGGAAATCCGTACCTTGGACCGGGTGCGCTCAACGAGCGCCATCATGCGCTTGGCCGATACCGAGAATGGGTTCTTTCAGAGGCTTGCCGGTTGCAGACACTGGCGGGTTATTACGAAGGAGCTGATGCCGGGTTGATTCCTCCCTGCGGACGTTGCGATTGCTGCCTGGAGAGCGCCATCGAGGGAAATTCGATCCCTCGGCGGATCCGTCATGCCGTTCGGCGATGGGTCTTTTAATCTCCCCTGATTGCAGGAAATCTTTTGCGAATGGCAACGCGAGTTGGCTCCAAACACTATAATGAGTAAAGCGATAAGTGCTGGAGTGGCAGTAGGACAAGCAATCGAGTGGATTTTTAGTCTTGGATATCACATCATTGATTGGTATTATCCTGGGCCTGGCGGCCGTTTTCGGCGGCGCGATGCTGGAAGGCCTGCCGTTGACCGCGATTATGCAGCCAACGGCGTTTATCATTGTTATTGGCGGCACGCTGGGCGCGATCTGCCTGAACTGTACTCAAACGGACCTCATCAATGCGATCAAAGGCTTGCCGACTGTCTTTTTAGGAGTCAAGGAAAAACCGTCCGAAATCCGGGAACTGCTGGTCAGTCTGGCTTTGAAAGCCAGAAAAGAAGGCATTCTCGCCCTGCAAAGCGATATTGTCCAGATTGAAGACCCTTTCCTCAAGAAAGGTCTTGAGCTGATGACCGATGGGACCGATCCCCAACTGCTTCGGGAGTTGCTGGAAACCGAACTGGGTTTTTACGAGGATGAAGTCGGCGCCGCTGCCAAAGTCTGGGAAGGATTTGGTGGTTACTGCCCCACGGTTGGGATTATTGGGGCGGTGTTGGGCCTGATTCACGTGATGCAGAACTTGAGCGATCCTGCCAAAATCGGCGGCGGGATTGCGGTAGCGTTCGTGGCCACCGTTTATGGGGTGGGCGCGGCCAACCTGATTGCAATTCCGATGGGTAACAAGCTGAAAGCCACGCGGAAGGTGACCATTCATACCCGCGAGATGATGATTGAAGGGATCCTGTCCATCCAGGCCGGCGAAAGTCCCAATTTCATTGGCGAGAAGCTGAAAGTCTTCATCCACGATCACAAGCACGACGACGCTGCCCACGAGGAGTAACCGCCGGTGGCCAAAAAGCATAAGCACCCGGAGCATGAAAACCTGGAGCGCTGGCTGGTTTCCTACGCCGACTTCATGACGCTGTTGTTTGCGACCTTTACGGCCTTGTATGCCTTGTCGCTTTCGGATGTAGGCAAGCTGAAAGATGTCACGGAGGCCATTTCCCAGGGCTTTGAGGAGCAGAGCCTCCTCAACGGCATCAAAAGCATTCTGGAAGGCAAAAGCCCACCCTCTAAAAACCCGGACACCATTCCCATGGATAGCGGCCAGGGGAATGGGCTCCTGGACAAATTCAAAAGCATGACCTACACGCCGGGCGAGATTGAAAGCACCGCGCAGTTGATTGATGATCTCAACCACGATGCCGAGGCCATTAACGGCGCTATTCAGACTCCAGGAAGCGGGATCTCGCAGTTCGATGGCGCTGGTGGCCAGGGGATGGAAGATGCCAGCGCGCCCATCCGCCCCGTTGAGACTTCGGTGCAGGAGCGGGGCATCCGGGTGAGTTTCGACAGTCGTATGTTGTTTCCGGCGGGTGCCGCAACCGTGCGCCCGGAGGCCTACAAATTTTTGGATACGGTGGCCCAGCGACTGAAAAAATTCCAGGGGACCCATATCATCCATATCGAAGGCCACACGGATGCCCAGCCCATATCCTCGGTTGCTTTCCCTTCCAACTGGGAGCTTTCCGGGGCGCGGGCCAGCAGTATCGTGCGCTATTTCATCGACCGTCAGCGATTCAACCCCGGCTCGCTGGTATCAGTGGGCTACGGCTCCACCCAGCCGGTAGCCACCAACCAGACGTCCGAAGGCAGGGCCAAGAACCGCCGGGTGGATATCATTATCTATAACGAGAAGATGAGTGCCCTCATCAATCCCCGTTTGCAGGCATTCAACGAACTACCCGTCACCCAAAAAAGCTCAAAGCCGGGTGACAAACCGGTGATTCATGCGCTGCCCGTTGTACCGGACAAGCCAATGGGTACGACGGATGGCCCGGTGCGGGTGATTATCAAGGATAAGGACGGTACCGAAAAAGTGCTGATCCCCAAAACCAAACCAAAAACGGAAGAGCCGCTGACACAGGAGTCGTCCGGTGAAAAGAGCGTTGGAACGACTTCCTCTACTCATACCACGCCAACCGAAGCGGTCAAAGTCGCGGCTCCTTCTCATTCTGTTCCGACGCACCCCTCGACTGAAGCGACCAAGACGGAACATAAAACCTCTAGTCACTAGGCCCTTGGTGATTTCTCCAGCATAAGTCGCGGGTAGGCCAGTACAGTGGCTGTCTTCCGGCTGGTGGGGTGACCCGTTGCGCTTGTAGTTGCTGGCCTGGTTATCGGGTAGCCACCTTCTTCTTCAACTTGGCATAGTTCTTGCTGAAGCCCGGTGAATCCATCAGGCTGGGGGAGAGCGTGATGGCCTTGTCATAGGCTGCCTTGGCTTTGGTCCATTGTTTGGTTTGCTGGCAGGCATCGCCCAGGCGCAGGTACACGTTGTCCCATTGGCGGTAAATGCGAGCGGCTTCCTCATACCGGGCGATGGCCCCGGCATAGTCTTTCGCCTGGAACATCTGATTTCCCTCTTCCACACGCTGTTCAGCCAGCGAATGCTTGGCATCGATACGCTTCATGGTGGCTTCCAGTTGCGAGGAAGGGGATAGTTCGTAGGCGCGCTGGTAAAAGACCCTGGAAAAAGTCAACTCCTGGTCCAGCAGCAACCGGTCCGCCAGACGGATATAGCCATCAGCGGATTGGCCGTCCACCGCTTCAAATTCCTCGGTGGCCTTGCCGTAATCCTCCAGCAAGAACAATGCCTCCCCAGCGATGGCCGGATCCTGGGCCGCGCTGAGCCGTACCAGGCTTTGCCGGATGGCCGGGGTAATGCTATGGTTGAGCACAATCTGCAGTTTCAGCACATCCATCTGCCGGGTTTCATTTTTGGGGTCTGCCTCCAGGGCGTCTTCCAGCAGTTCCATGTCCTGGGCCGCCCCGGGAAGAATCTGCCCCGGCTTGTAGAACTGGTACAGGGTGTGCAGTCCGGCAATCGCGCCATACGCCTCATCGGCCACTTCGGCAGGCACTTTCCCCAGTGCCAGCAGCCGACGCCAATGGGTCAGCGCCACTTCCGTTCGCTCCGCACGGGTATTCTCGCGGGCTTGGGCAACCAACTGCGCCGGCAACGCTGGATTGAGCATCATGGCGCGTTGGTAAGCATCCAGGCTTTTATTGGCCTGGCCGGTTCTGTCGTATAGCTCGCCCAGCTTCTGCCACACCGAGGCGTCTTTCGGGGTGTAGGCAATCAGGTTTTCGTAATACTGAATGGCCTGTTCCAATTCCCCCAGCCGTTCATACTGGCTGGCCAGGAAGTAATCCCGCTCGGGCATACGCCCGTAATCGTACTGCTCCGATTTCAGGGCATAGGTGACAGCTTCTGCCGGACGGTTGGCCATGGCGAGTAGTTGCGCCACCAGAAAATAGCTTTCCACGTTGACGGGATCCAGCTCCAGGGCATGCATGGCGGCATCACGTGCTCGTTTTAAATCCTTCGCCTTCATATAAAACCGCACTTGGCCCTGTAATGCCGGAACAAACGCGGGATGGAGCTTTAGCGCCTGCTGCAGATTCTTGTCTGCGGAAACCAGATCGTTCTGCTGGATTTGCCACTCGGCCAAATAAGTCAGCACCAATGGGCGATTGGGCCCCAGCATGAGGGCCTGCTTGAAATGCTCATCCGCCAATGCGCTGAAATCCCGGCTGTTATTGGCTGCCTTTCCAACCGGAGAATTGGTCTGAAGTTGGTAAATCCGTCCCAACATGGCCGCAGTCTCCGCCGATTCCGGGTGCTGGGCCAAGGCATGCTCCAGGATGTTACGGGCTTCGCTATATTCGAACCGGCGAATGGCAATTTCCGCCAGTGCCCATTGCGCGGGCAAAGATGTGGGATGCAGTTGCAGGTATTTCGCATAAATCGCCGTGGCTGCTTCCGAACGGCCCTGGCTCAACATGCTTTGCGCCTTGTCCAAGATTGGATCCGCCTGTGCGTGGGGTTGCCCCAGTGCACAAAGGAGGCCCAGCAGGGCAAAGCTGGTTTTCAGGTTTCGCAGGGAGGCTAATAGCCTGGGTGAAGGTCGTAGTATCATTGATAGAAATAGGGTCCGCTACCCAAAAATTTGACCTATATAAACGTTTATCTTTTAATGATACTAGTTCGCGGATTTTAGAGCAGTTTTTTCAGGCAAGCCTTTCAGTCAGGGCGGCATATCTCGAAAAAATCCCCCCATAATCCCTGAAGTTGGCTGATAGTTTTGGGAAGCACTGATGGCAGTATATCCCAGTCGGCGTACAAAGCGTTTTGGAGAACACGGATAAGGCTATGTATCTAACCGGTTATTCCTTACTGATCCTCCTGCTCCTCTTTGCAGGCATCACCCCGTTCTTGCTGATGGGGCTTTCCCAAGTGGTCCAGATTAAGTATCCGGGCGGCTGGAAAAACGTCGTTTATGAGTCCGGGATGACACCTTTTGGCGATTCGCACGTCCAATTTGATGTCAAATTCTATATGTACGCCCTGCTCTTCATCCTCTTCGATATTGAAACCGTGTTTCTCTATCCCTGGGGCGTGGCGTTCAGCGATTTGATCATGTCCTTCGAGAAGCAGTTCCCCGGGGGTGGGGGCATGCTGCCGATTCTTGAAATGTTCGTCTTTATCGGAATTCTGATTATCGGCCTCGTCTATGCCTGGAGACGTGATGCTCTCCGGTGGCAATAGGCCGAGACGGCCAAAGGGAGGTTAATCCAGATGTCTTTCGGAGAAAAAGTTGTTGAAGGAATCCAGGAGATACTGGAAAGCTCCGGTATCCTGGTCACAACCATTGATGCAGTTTACAACTGGGCGCGTTCCAACTCGGTTTGGCCGATGACCTTTGCCACGTCCTGCTGTGGCATCGAAATGATGTCCACCAGTGCGTCCAACTTCGATATTTCACGTTTCGGTTCCGAAGTTTTTAGGGCCACCCCGCGCCAGTCGGATCTGATCATCACGGCAGGCACCATCACTCACAAGATGGCGCCCGCGCTGGTGAAGCTCTACGAGCAAATGCCGGAACCCAAGTACGTCATTGCCATGGGCGCCTGCACGGTGACCGGCGGGATGTACGAGAATGATTCCTACTCGGTCGTTCGCGGCGTGGATCGCCTGATTCCGGTGGATGTTTATGTCCCCGGCTGCCCGCCGCGTCCGGAAGCGCTGCTGGATGCCTTGATTCAGTTGCAAAAGAAAATCCGGACCGAAAGTATCGTGGACCGCAAGAAGCGGGCCTCCGAGCACATTGCCCGCGTCCGGTTGGGTCCTGGTGAAGTGCTGTTGCCGAAGGAAGGCCAGCCCGATGTCCGTTGGGGTGTCCAGAAACTGGGCTATCCGATGGATGAGATGCAGGCCGAAGGTAAGATTCCGTTAGTCAGAGGAAATATCAAGTACCGCCATGAGCGAAGAGAAGAAAGAGAACGGCAGCGCGCCGGCGTCTAAGCCTGCCGCCCCTGCTGCCGAAGTCGCGCCTCCGCCGCCAGTCGGCGAAGTGGGCAAGGCCCTGGAAGGTGCCAAAATCCCATTCGCCCCGCTGGGTGAGGATGCGGTTGGCATCGAGATGATTGATGTGGCTCCGGATGCCCTGTTACGGGCTGGAAAATTCATCCGCGACAACTGCGGCTTCGATCTGCTGCTTTCTTGCAGTGGGGTGGACTGGAAGACCAGTCTGCAGTCGGTCTATCATTTCTATAACACCCAGTCGCACCAGTATCTGGCCATTAAAGTGACGGCTGTAGATGAGCGTTTGCCTAGCTTGATGCCGGTTTGGCCTGCTGCCGATTGGCATGAACGCGAAACTTATGACTTGTTCGGGATTTGCTATGACGGCCATCCGAACCTTAGTCGTATCTTGATGCCCAGTGATTGGCTGGGACACCCCATGCGTAAGGATTACAAAGTCGATGATCCGCGCCTGGTGTGGAATGAAAGATAGATGGAAGGGATACTGCCAATGAGTACAACGCAAATCCCGCAAGTACCAGGAGTCTTTACCGAGCACGGCCTCAAGACCGAGGACCTGGTGGTGAACATTGGTCCTCAGCACCCAAGCACGCACGGGGTTTTGAGGTTGATTACCACGCTGAACGGCGAAGTCATCAAGGACATGGAGCCGGTGATCGGGTACTTGCATCGTAGCAAGGAGAAAATGGCCGAGTCCCGCTCCTACTTCCAGTACCAGCCTACGTTGGACCGGGTGGAGTATCTCTCCTCCTTTTTTGATCACTATGCTTATGTCACCTCCATTGAGGCCATTGCCAAGCTGAAAGTGCCCAAACGGGTGCAATACATCCGCATGATCACCATGGAGCTGAACCGGATCACTTCCCACCTGTTGTGGTTCGGAACTTTTCTGCTGGATTTGGGCGCCACCAGCCCCTTGTTCTATGCTTTCCGCGAGCGGGAAGAGATTTTCAAGCTGTTTGAAGACCTGACTGGCGCGCGGATGATGTATAATTATTACCGATTTGGCGGGGTGAACGCCGATCTGCCGCCGGGTTGGATTGAAAAATGCCGCCGTGTGGTGGATAGCCTGCCTGATCGCATCGACGAGTACGAAGCCATCGTCACCAAGAACCCCATTATTCTGGATCGAACAGTGGGCGTGGGCAGACTGGATTTTGAAACCTGCATGAAGTATGGCGTGACCGGCCCCAGCCTGCGGGCGACCGGTGTGCCGATGGATCTGCGGAAAGATCGCCCTTACTGCTGCTATGACGAGGTCGATTTCGAGGTTCCCGTCGGCAAACATGCCGATGTCTACGACCGTTACCTGGTCCGGATGGCCGAGATGCGGGAATCCATCAAGATTATCAAGCAGGCCTTGGGTAAAATTACAGGCGGCGATACCCAGAACATCCGCAACAAGCAGGCGGAAATCGAAGCGGCCCGCGCTGCGGCCAAGGAACGCGGCGAAGATCCCAAGGCCGTCCCGGATATCGATTTCGATTGGCAGATCTGGGGTCAGAAGGTCAACCTGATGACCTACAAGCCGCCAGCGGGTGAGGCTTACTCCACGGTGGAATCGCCGCGTGGGATGCTGGGCTGCTACATGATTAGTGACGGAACGCCGAAAGCCTACCGGGTGAAATGGCGTGGCGCATCGTTCTCAAACCTTTCCGTGCTGCCCGAGCTGATGATTGGTAACCTGTATCCCGATTTGATGGCGATTTTCGGTAGCCTGGATGTTATTTTGCCGGAGGTGGACCGCTAGACTATGAATGTTTCACCGAATATTTCACCGTTTGCCCAAATGGGCAGTATTCCCCAAGACTTTCCACGCTGGCTTCCGGAGTTGCTGGGCAAGCTGACCGGCGCGCTCAACTGGAACATCGACTGGAACCAGTTTGGGCCGTTGCTGCTGGTGCTGTGGGGTGTCATCGTATTCACGCTGATTGCCATCGTGGCCCAGGCTTCGGTTATTTTCATGGTGTTGATGGAGCGTAAGGTGCTGGCCTGGCTCACTCAGCGGAAGGGCCCCAACCGGGTTGGTCCGTGGGGCTTGCTGCAAACGCTGGCCGATGGCGTGAAACTGTTGTTCAAAGAGGACATCATTCCGGCAGGCGCTAGTCCCATCCTGTTTACACTGGGTCCGGCCATTTTCTTCCTGCCGACCTTCGTGTTCTTCGGCTTGATTCCGTTTACGGATCAACTGCTGGCGGTGGCGTTGCCTGCGGGAGCCTTGTTCATCTTTGCCATCTCCTCCCTGTCGGTGGTGGGCTTGGTGCTTGCGGGCTGGGCTTCTAACAACAAGTACTCCCTGCTCGGCGGGATGCGTAGCGCGGCCCAGGCCATCAGCTATGAGATTCCGTTGGTGATGGCGGTGCTGGGTGTGGTGCTGTTTACCGGCACCATGAACATTGCCGATATCGTGAAAGCCCAGCAAGGCGGTTTCTGGAATTGGTACTGGCTTGTGCTGACCCCCATCAGTCTGCTCATCTTCTTTATCTCGTCGCTGGCTGAAGTCAACCGGGTGCCGTTTGACTTGCCGGAAGCGGAAAGTGAGCTGGTCAGCGGCTACAACACCGAGTACACCGGCATGAAGTTCGCACTGTTTTTCCTGGCCGAATATGCCGCCCTGTTTGCGATGAGCGCGCTGACGGTGGCCTTCTTCTTCGGGGGCTACTACCCGCCGCTGCCTCAGTTCGTCGTCGAGATGATCACCGGGCAACAATCCGCCAGTATGACAGGCCCATTGCAACTGGCCTTGCAGTGCGAGATGCTCTTCTGGTTCATGATGAAAACTTATCTCTTCATCTTCCTGGCGATGTGGGTACGCGCCACGCTGCCCCGTCTGAAGCCGGATCAGTTGATGGGTTTCAGTTGGAAGTTTCTGATTCCGCTGTCCCTGCTGAATATCTTCATCATCGCCATCCAGAAGTACCTGTTTATCCAGAGTGCCCAGGGGCAGCTCCTGCCGATTCTGAACGGCTCTACCGTGATGAGTTGGGGCATCTCCATCGTGATTGCGGTTGTGGTTTTCGGCTCCTTCTTTATCCTGATGAGCCGACTCCTGACTGAAAAACTGGAAGCGAGGTTAGCGCAGCGATGAGTATGACGACTCCCAAAGCTGAAAATAACGAATTTAAAGGGAACCGGGTTGTTGAGGGCCTGATGGAAATTGGTAAGGGCATGGCAACCGTGCTCAGCCATTACTTCCGCCCTCCGGTGACGCTGGAATACCCTGAAGTGATGCCGGATCTCAGCGATCGTTTTCATGGTCGCCTGTGCCTGCTCACCAAATCCGACGGGACTGATCTCTGTGTGGGCTGTCAGGCCTGCGCGCGGGTCTGCCCCTGCAACGATCTCATCCAGATTGAAATGCACCGGGATGCCAACAAGAAGCCGGTCATCGATATGTTCACCATCGATCTCGGTCGCTGCATCTTCTGCGGCAACTGTACCGAGGTTTGCCCGGTGGACTGCATCAAGATGCTGCCGGATTTCGAGCTGGCCGACTACTCCCGGCAGGCGCTGGTACTGGATAAGAAGGACCTGACCCTGTCCGGCGAGGACTCCGATCACTGGCGTCTTGTGCATGGCATGGAGCCGCAGGTCGAATAAAACCGGAATCCCCCTGATTGCAATTGCCCCGAACACAGCTTCACAGGTAGAGCACCCATAGTAAGCAGGAAAAGGCCCGGCCGGGGCAGGGCCAAATGGAAGAACCAAGCTGTTAGAAGAATCAAACACCGATGACAAGGAAATCGATTTATGGTCGATAGTGCGATATTCTGGGCCATTGCCCTCTTCTCGGTCGGAGCGGCCCTCGGCGCCGTTCTCAGCCGCAGTATCATCAATGCGGCCCTGTGCCTGATTGTGGTCTTTCTCTCGATTGCCGGGGTCTTCGTCCTGAACAACGCGGACTTCCTGGCCATTGCCCAGGTGATTATCTATGCGGTCGGCCTGACCATCATCATGCTGTTTGCCATCATGTTTACCGGTGACAGGCCGCTGCCCCAGCAACGCAGCAACCCGGTCGCCCGTATTGCTTCCGGTATCGTTGTCTTGTATATCTTTGGCCTGCTGATTCGTGCGGTGGCCGGTGCTTTCCCGGCAAATGCCTCGCTGTCCCGCACCCCTGAGTTCATTCAGACGATGGCCACCCAGGGCAGCACCACAGAGCTGGGCAAGCTGTTGTTCATGACCTACGCGATGCCGTTTGAAATCGCTTCCATCCTGCTCTTGGCCGCCATGATCGGCGCTATCATCATTGCGAAAAAACGCTTTGTGGAAACCAGCGAGCTGGAAACCGGTCTTCGGTTTGAAATTGACCGGGAGAGCGCCCCATCAGAAGAGGCGATTGAAGCGATTCGTGCCAGTCGCCAAATTGGTTCCCCCACTGATCAGCGGCTTTCCCCGCAGATGGAAATTGGCGGCCTGGAAGAGACAGAGCCCGCGACGATGGTTGGCGTCGGCACCCGGGAAGGAGAGCAATAATGCCGGATTTTGTGACCCAAATCGGTTTGAACCACTATGTAATTTTGGCCACGCTGCTGTTCGTCATCGGCTTGGGCGGCGTACTGACTAGCCGCAATGTGGTTCGTGTGCTGATGGCCGTTGAGTTGATGCTGAACGCGGTGAATATCAACCTGGTGGCGTTCAATAACTACCTGCAACCGGGCGATCACCTGTTCGGCCAGGTGTTTGCCATTTTCGTGCTGACCGTCTCCGCGGCGGAAGCGAGTGTCGGTCTGGCTATCGTGATTGCCCTGTACCGCTCGCGCGCGACGGCGGATGTCGAAAAATTTGATCTTCTGAAGTATTAGGATTTGGAGCTGACGAGATGCCTTGGTTCGATATAAATAACATCTGGATGGTTGCCATCTATCCGCTGTTGGCTTTCTTTATCATTGTGCTGGGGCGTGCGCTGGGCTTCATTCCCAAGCGTGAAATCTGCGCCGGGCTGGTGTTGCTGGCAACGGCGCTGGGATTTGTGCACACGATCTCCGCTTTGTTCTGGTTGTTTGGCCAGGGCGAGCATGTGGTGCCCCTCGAACGCAACTTCGGCTGGCTGACGGCCGGGAATTTCACCCTGTCGATAGGCTACCTGCTGGACTCCATGTCCGTGATGATGCTCTTCGTCGTGACCTTTATCAGTTTCTGGATTCAGTTCTACACCCACGGCTACATGAAGCATGACGAGGGTTACGCTAAGTTTTACGCCTATCTGGCGTTGTTCAACTTCTCCATGCTGGGTCTGGTGCTCAGTACCAACCTGTTCCAGATTTACATTTTCTGGGAACTGGTC